>JBCCDJ010000043.1:0-5529 GCA_039030855.1 Pseudomonadota bacterium | reverse complement strand
CATGACGCAGACCGCCACCACCTTGAGCGAAAGCGCACAAGAAGCCATCGCAGAAGCATTGAATCAGTCCGTTGCCGAAACCGCGGTGACGACGATGCTTGCGCAGAATTTCCACTGGAACGTGACCGGCATGGCCTTCGGCCCGCTGCACACGCTGTTTCAGGAGATCTACGAGGACCACTTTGTCGCTCAGGATGACCTTGCCGAGCGGATCAAGGCGCTGGATGCGCATGCGGAGGGTACCCTCGCAGGCATGATCGCACGCTCGAAGGTCGCGGAGCATGACGGCGAAGCAGACGCTGCGACAATGATTGCCAAGCTAAAAGACGCGCAGGAGACACTGGCCGCCACCCTCGCCGGTGCCGGGGAGCTTGCCGCGGGGCATGGCGATACGCTGACCGAAGACCTGTGCATCGCGCGCGGTCAGACACACGAGAAATTCGCATGGATGCTGCGCGCCTATTAACGTGGATGTCTGTCGTGACAAAGCCGGCATCGTCACATGATCCCTGAACCGCTACTGTCAGAGCCTTGGATGTCGGTACATATCAGCCAAGTGCTTTCGTCGCTCCCGCTCCTTCAACCTGCGAAGACAGGCGTTCTGGGAACTGTGACCGTAAGCCGCTGCCGGCCTGGATGTTACATTGGCGGATCGCCACGGGATCCAGATGCTTGCGCTCAGCGTCTGAACACGACCGGCAGGACGAACTGAAACATCGTTCCTGTCAGCTCCGCCGGGGCCGGGACATAGGGGGCAGCCGCCTCGACCGCTTTCATGGCGGCGGCATCGAGCCCCTTCGAGCCTGAGCTCTTCTGGATCTTTGCGCTCATCAGACGGCCGTCACGTTCCACCGTCATTGCAACCAGAACCGCGCCGGAACGACGGAGGGTGCGTGGCATTGCCTTCTTGCGCTCAACCTCGCGGCGGATGCGGCTGCCCCAGATCTGTGCAAGTTCGGCACCACCGCTCGGTTCTGTGCCAGCGGTTTCGCCGGCATTGCCATCGCCCTCCTCGGTTCCACCCCCGGTGCCAGCCGCGACGCTGGGCTGCGTGCTTTCGGCGTCGGCACCCGATGATGGCTCTGGTGGGGTTTTGACTTGAGCGGGGTCCGGGCGGGCCGTCCTCACCGGGGGGGTTGGCTGTTCTGGTGCCTTTTTCGCTGGCTCGGCCCGCGCCACGCGAGGACGCGCTGGCGGCTTCGGCTTCGCGCGGGGCATTGGCGCGGATCGGGGTGAGGCGGCCGGCGTCTCGGGGATCACCTCTTCAGGTGGTGTGACCTCTGCTGTCGCGATAGCCGGTGCCGGGGGCGCGTCCGGTGGTAGGGATTGCGGTGGAGGAGGCGTACCGGGCTCGGGTACTGTCGTCTCGCTTGGCGTGGGGATTGCAAGCCCCGCACGCGGGATATCCGTTGGCGCGGGTGCTGGGGCGACAGCCACCTCCGGTGCATCAGGTGGGGAGGCTTGCGGCGTAACCGTGGCCGGTGAATGCAGCGGCGGCGCATCTGCCGCCTGCACGGGTTCTGCGGCTTGGCTCATCGTGATTATCTGATCCATCGGCGCGTCGACTGGCAGGTCAGGTGCGATCGCCGATGGTGGATCGACCACATCAGGCACTGCCTCCCATTCCGCGATCCTTTCGGCCATCGCGGCGCTCGCACCAGTCATCGTGATCGATGAGGCACCCCCCGAGCCGCCGGACACCTGCCCGGTCATGCCATCCTGCGTCCAGAAGAATGCCAGATGGATCAACGCGGCGAGCGCCAGAAACAGACTGGCTTCGACCATTTTTATGGGTGCACGGCTCATGGGTCGCGCCTCGGCATGGTTGTAAGCTCCACCGCGTCGATGCCTGCCGCCGATAGTTGCGCAAGCGCTGCCGCAAGCTTTGCGGCCTCCATCCCGCCATCGGCCGTAAGGCGCAACGGATCACCGCCCGCTGCGGTGAGGGCGGCTGCAAGCGCCGCTTCGCCGCGTATTTCGGCAAAGCCGAACGCGCCTTCGGGCGAGAGATGTAGTGTCGCCGTCCCGGTTGGATCGCCCCCATCCCTGGCAACCGGCGGCTCAGTCTCAAAAGGCGGCGGTGGCGCGATCTGCGCAGTCATCAGGAAAAAGATCAGGAGGAGAAACACGACATTGATCATCGGCACGAATGGCTCCGACGGCGTGCGCTTGATATCGCTGCGAAATTCCATCTCTTATTCCGCCAGGACAAGCGTGCCAAAGCCCGCCGCCCGCAAGTCCTCGGCGATATCGACCACACGCTGGAGGGTTGCGCCATCCCGGCCGCGCAACACGATAACATCGCCGGGACGCGGAGCCAGTGGTTGGAGCGCCGCCGCGATCTCTGCCTTCGACATCTGGACGCCGTTGAGCGCGACTGCCTCAGGGCGCACATCGACCAGACGGGGCGCACCGCGATATGGCTCTTCTCCCCCACCCGCAAGCGGCAGAGGCAGCGCCTGATCTATACCAAAGCGCGCGGCCAGCATGAAAAAAACGAGCAGCAGAAACACCACGTCGATCATCGGCGTCAGCGATGGTTTGCGTCGGGACCTAGGGGCGAGATCGAGGATCATCATGTCACTCCGCAGGCGTCGCCGCAAAGCCGGTGACTCCGGCTTTCGGACGGTCATCCCGCGTCGCCCGCGCTGCTTGCTGCATAGACGGACGGCCCACGAAAATCTGCGTTGCGGCGTCTTCGATATCCAGCCGCAGCCGGTCGATCACGCTTTCAAACCAGGTCAGCGCCGCGGAAACCGGGATCGCTACGGCCATGCCCGCAGCCGTGGTCAGCAAGGCCTCCCAGATGCCTCCGGCAAGCGCCGCCGGATCGGCGCGTGCGCCTGCCTCCTGCAGCGCCTGAAAGGCCGAAATCATGCCAAGAACAGTGCCCAGAAGCCCGAGCAAAGGCGCAATCGTCGCAATCAGTTCAAGCGCGCGCAAGCCGGAGCGGGCATCAGCCAGCTCTCCTTTTGCGACCCGCGTGGTTTCCTCTCGCGCTGCCGCTTCGGGTAGGGATGCACGCGCCATGAGGGCGGCAGTGACTATTTTCGAACGCACCCCGCGCCGACCGCGCACAACCTCCAGCGCGTCCTCTGGGCGGCCCTCCGCCGCCGCAACCAATGCAACCTGCGCGCGCCCCCGGCTCCACGCCCCGATCAGCGCCAGCCGCCAGATCTTCCAGAGGATCAGCGCCAGCGCAACGACGGATAACGCCGAAATCGCCCAGATTGCCGGGCCGCCCAGAACGATGAAATCAAAGGCCTGCGAAAGAGGATCCGAGGATGAAGGCGGAGCGGATGCGGTCCCGCCCCCGGCATCGGCGACCGGTGCATCAATGGCTCCATTCGAGGGTATTTCGTCTGCCAAGGCTGATCTCCTCTAAAACCTGACGGCCCCGACGAGGCCAACTGTAAATGGCTCACCGGTGCGTACGCGGTCGATCTGACCTGTCGTCGCATCGCCTCCGGGGCTGGTGAAGTAATCCTTGTCGAACAGGTTGCGCGCATAGGCGAAGACTTCCCAGTGATCCTGGCGATAGCCGACGCGCGCGTTAACCAGAAAGCGGTCATTGATCTTGAAAGCCGCCGTGTTCGCCGCGTCAAAGAAGGAGCTGTCGGTGTAGCTGGCATCACCGCTGACGAAGAAGCCATTGTCGAAATTGTAGGCCGCGCCGATCGCTGCCGTCAGTTTGGGCGCGAATGGAAACTCGTTTCCGGAGAAGTCCCGGCCGCCTGAGACGAATTCCTTGAACTGGGTTTCGACATAGGCCGCCGAGGCGTAGACATCGAGGTTGTCAGTCGGCTGCGCGCGGATCTCCAGCTCTCCGCCGAACAGCTCTGATCGGCCCGCATTGACGGTAATTGTGTCTAGCTCCGTCCCCGATGGGCCGACGACATCGACCTGCTGGTCGGTCCAGCTTGTATAGAAAGCGTTCGCGTTTACGGTCAGGCGGCGATCAAACCACTGCGAGCGGATCGACCCCTCGTAATTCCAGGTCCTTTCCGGTCCGAAATCCGATATGTTGCCGGCAGCGAGATTGATCCGTGTTCCGCCGGAGCGATAGCCGCGCTGCACGGTGAACCCGAAGCTGAGATCGTCAGTCGCATCGAAGACGATGCCGACCTTCGGCAGGAAAACATTGAAACTGTTGCTTGATTGATTGGTTGAGTCTTCTGGAAGCAACGCCGCGACGATCGGATTGTCCGAGGCGGTCGTTTGCGACGACGTGAAGCTGATTGTCTCATGGTCAAACCGCCCGCCGGCGATCAGCCCGACCTGTGGCATGATGCGATACTCAAACTCGCCGAAAAGCGCGTAATTCTCCGTATCCGTTTTCGTCGGAAAGTTGGTCAGGACCGTCGCGTTTGCGGGCAATGCCGGGTTGATAAGCGTCGCGGGCACGGTGCCGCCGGATTCCACGTCATCAGTGATGTTCGTGTAGAAACCGCCGATAACGCCGGAGAATGCCTCGTACTCAAAGATCATCTTTAGCTGCGTTTCAAAATTTTGCACGTCTGACGAACGGAAGATCAGACCAATCGGAGCCGCGGAAAAATCGACATCCTCCTGTCGTTCGTAGTCGGCGTCGAAATAGGTGGTTTCGCTTTCGAAACGAAGCGCCTGGGACATGTCGTAGTTGAGCCGGAAATTCATGCTGGTGATTTCGGTGCCTTCGAAGGAATCTTCGTTGGAAAAGTTCAACCGCTGATCCGGGAAGGTCGCGAAATCGACGAAGTCTTCACCGCCTTGATTGTCGCTATATGTCAGTTTGAATATCGCTTCCAGATCGTCCGTCGGGTCGACACGCACAGCGGCGCGGAAAGTGCCCTGCTGACGCGCGTCGTAATCATCAACGCCCAGTGTCGGGTTTTCGACAAATCCGTTGGTTTGGCGATAATCGCCCGATAGGCGAATGGCGAAACCGTCTTCTTCGAAGGGCAGATTAAGTGCGATAGAACCTGCGCCTGTTCCGCGCAGACCACCCTCGACGCGCACCTTGCCTTCAAAGTCATAAATTGGATCTTTCGACCGGATATTGATGGCACCGGCAAGCGCGTTGCGGCCGGTCTGGGTCGATTGAGGTCCGCGGAGGATTTCGATCTGTTCGAGGTCCCAGTTCGAATATGGACCGAAGAATGTAAGCTGGTTCGAGTTGGAAATCGTTGCGCCGTCGACTGTCGTCGACACAAGAAGACCACTGCCGCCGCCGCCAACACCGCGCTGATCGATACCCCTGATCACGAAACCTTTCTCGCCAAACGCTGACGTGACACCGGGTGTTCGCTCAACCACATCATAGAGATCGAAGTCGGAGCGCTGCTCGAGTTCGTCACCCGTAATGACCGCCACTGAGGTTTGACTGTCCTGAACGGTCACATCGCGCAACTCACCCTGAATAACGATGTCGTCGAGGATTATGGGGCCTTCCTGGGCTTTGGTATTTGGTGCTGCGGTTGCCGCTGCGAGCGCGGATGCAGTTTTGATAAGCGCGCGTCGCGCCGTATAGAGAGCCATGTTTCCCCGCTT
>JBCCDJ010000042.1:0-6306 GCA_039030855.1 Pseudomonadota bacterium | reverse complement strand
GTAGCATTTGGCAAGGCGGTCGCTGATCTCGTCGGTCATGCTCTTATATCCCAAAGGTGCCCTTCGGCACGTCGCTGCCGCCACACGCCCACCCGCCCACCCGCCGGCGCGCAGCCGCAGCGACGTGCGGACCGGCAGGATCATGCTGCGGGAAGGCAGGCCGGGCCGAGCGGTTCGAACGTCTTGTAGCCCATGATGAATTCGCGGTGACCCATTTGCTCGGAGGCCGTGCGGTCACCAGTGGCGACCGCGAGTGTCAGCGCATGGATTTCGTCACCGACCTCGGCCAACGGTGTCCCTTGCAGGATGCGCCCAGCGTTGACATCCATGTCATCCGCCATTCGGGCATAGGTTTCCGGGTTTGCGCAGATCTTGATCACCGGCGAGATGGCAGACCCGACGACCGAGCCGCGTCCCGTCACGAAGTAGGTCAGGTGGGCACCGCAGGCCATCAGTTCAGCAATCTCAGCGTTGTCGTTGATGTTCGGAAAGCCAAAGGTCGGCTCGCCGTCCGGGACGACATCGAGTAGATAGAGTCCGCCGCGCGGCGGCTGGTCGCCCGGCTTCAGCATTCCGTGGATCTGGCCCGAACCCGATTTGGCGTACGCGCCGAGAGATTTTTCCTCGATCGTCGTCAGCCCGCCGTCGGCATTGCCCGAGGCGAAGGATCCGTAACCCATCTTGCCATAGTAGATCGCGGCTTTCTCTACGGAATGGCGTAGTTCGTCGGCCAGTTCGGGCGTGGAGGCGCGGCCGGCCATGACGTGCTCGCAGCCGATCAGTTCGCCGGTCTCCTCGAAGATACAGGCCGCGCCTTCGGTCACGAGGCGGTCGAAGGCCAAACCCGCTGCCGGATTGCCGGTTATGCCCGATGTGCCGTCAGAGCCGCCGCAGACCGTGCCGATGACGAGTTCAGATATGTCCATGGGCACGCGTTCAGCCGCTTCCAAGGCGGGTAGGTGCTTCCGGACGAAAGCCTCACCCATGGCGATGGTGCTGCGCGTGCCGCCCTCGCCCTGGATGACCAGAGTTTTGACGGGACGGCCCGATGCATCGATCACGCGGGCGAGTTGGTGCTTGTTGAAGCTCTCGCAGCCGAGAGAGACGAGGAGGACCGCACCGACATTCGGATGGGTGCATAGTGCCTCCATCATCCGCTGGGCATACGCGTTGGGGAAACAGCCGGGGAACCCGATGAGGTGGACGTCATGGCCACGAAAGCCAAGCGTGATCTCGCGCGCGACGTGGTGGGCGCATTCAACCAGATATGCGACAATCAGGGTGTTTCGGATGCCCTTGCGGCCATCGTCGCGGAGATAACCGGTCAGCATGGCGCTTCCTTGGGGACCACGTAGCTCGGCGTGTAGTCGGAACGGGCGTTGTGGATGTGAACATGTTCGCCCGCGGCGATGTCGGCGGTCGCGATCGCGATGGGGAAATTGTACTTCCAGATGGTCTCACCCGTCGCGATGGCACGGGCGGCGATCTTGTGCCCGAGGGTCAGAGCGGTCGCGAGTGTCGTGCGTTTGCCCTCGACATCGACGATCTGTCCGGCAGCCATGCTGCTGGCGAGTATCAGGACGTTATCGCCTTCGGCGAGGCGGATCAGATGCGTGTCACTCATCGACGTCGTCCATATCGCGCTGGCCCGTGAGCGCGCGGCGCACATGGCTCCACGATAGACCGATGCCAAGTACAATGCCAATGCAGAGCAGGATCAGCCATTGCATCAAGCCCGGATCTTCGGCGTTCAGATACCCATAATCGACCAGCACCCAGATGATCGCAGCCAGTAGGGCGATCACAAGACCGGCGCCGATGAAGCCGATTGATCGCAGCGTTGCGCGGAGGCAAATGACGTAGAGGATCACCAGGACCACGCCTGCGAGTGCCTTGACGGCAGTGTCAGTTTCGAACCCGGTTTGCACCCAATCGAAATACGACGTGCCGCTGGGGTTATAGGTCACCATGACAAGTCCGATCGCGAGCGCGATCCGAACCAGGAAACCAACTCCGCCCATTCCGTCACCCCCAGGGAACACAGATCGCGGGAAAGTGACCGGTGCCACGCGGTGGTGCAAGCCCGAATTCGCTCGACCTGCCCGCTGCCGCGGCGCAGGATCGGACGATGACGCTACAGGACATCGAGGCACGGATTTCTGCCTGCACGCTTTGCGCCGAGCGCTTCCGCGCGACCGAGACGGCGCACGAGCCGCGCCCGGTCGTCTATCCCTCGAAGACCGCGCGGTTGATGATCGCCGGACAAGCGCCTGGCGCGCGGGTCCATGCCTCGGGCGTTCCGTTCGACGATCCCTCTGGGGACCGCCTGCGCGACTGGATGGGGATCGGACGCGACATGTTCTATGATACGACAAGGCTGGCCATCGTACCGATGGCGTTCTGCTTTCCGGGATATGACGCCAAGGGTTCAGATCTGCCGCCGCCGAAGATCTGTGCCGAGACCTGGCGGAGTTCCCTGCTGGCCCAGATGCCGCAGATCGAATTGGTTCTGGTGATTGGACAGTACGCGCAAGGGTGGCATATGGGCGGGGAGCGAAAACGAACCCTGACCGAAACCGTCCGGCACTGGCGCGACTATGGCCCGCATGTCCTGCCCCTGCCGCATCCATCCTGGCGCAACACCGCATGGCTGAAGAAAAACCCGTGGTTCGAGGACGAAGTGCTGCTGCATCTCAGGGCCGAAGTCGCGCGGCTTACGGGATAGCGCTTGCAGTTGCGCTGTCCGGATGCGTTGCAGGTGGGGCGTTGCCGCCACCCGCCGATGTCCCGTCAATCCCGGGTGATACGTTTTTGCGGGCAAGCGACGGTGAGAAGCTTGTGACATCTGAGTGGTTGCCGGATCCGGCTCCTGTTGGCGTGATCCTCGCCTTTCATGGATACGGAGACTACGGGCATCTGACGTTCCGACGTGCGGCGGAGTTCTGGCAGGCGCAGGGCCTCGCGGTTATTGCCGTCGACCAGCGCGGGTTTGGCCGCAATCGATCGTATGGGTTCTGGCCGGGTGCCGAGGGTCTGATCGCGGATGCTGCAGATATCTCGCAGCAGGTTCGGGGCCGTTTTCCCGGCGTGCCACTGACCGTCGTTGGGCATTCGATGGGTGGTGGGGTCGTTACCGCAGCGGTGGCCGATGGTCTGGAGGCCGACAAGTTGGTTCTCGCGGGGCCTGCGATCTGGGGCGGGTCACTCTTGAACCCCCTTTATCGCGCATCGGCGTGGTTGGCTGCCGTCACCGTTCCAGACAAACGGTTCTCCGGGCGCGGTGTCGTCAAGATCCAGGCAAGCGATAACATCGACGCTCTGCGGGAGCTGTCGCGCGACGAACGCTACCTTTCACCACCTTCCGCGCGGGAGTTGCACGGGCTGGTCCGGCTGACCGATCTTGCGGAAGCGGCTGCGCCAGCGGTCACGATACCGTCGCTGATGCTGCTGGGCGCTAAGGATCAGGTTGTCGTCAACGATGCTGCCCGCGCAACGTTCGGGCGCTTTGCCGGAGTTCGCGAAGTGGTTGAATACGAAGATGGCTGGCACCTGCTGTTCCGCGATCTACAGGCCGAGCGCGTCTGGCGCGACGTCGCGGAATGGGCATTGGGTGATCTGGATCAGACAACAGGAGGCTCGGGATGAGCAACCGCCTGAAGGACCTTCATGCCCTTGCTTTGGAAACGGACCGATCGGAAGACTGGGCACGATTCTACCAGACCTTCGCGGGGACAAGTTTGATCGTGCCCCTGTCTGCAAGCGATGGCGACACCGCCACCCCTGCTTTGACCGAACAGGACGGCGTGACCTGTGTGCTCGCGTATCCCGACATCGAAAGCTATGCGTCCTTGATCGGTGCGCCCGGCGAATATGCCGAGGTTTCCGGTGTTGACCTGGCGGAGATGCTTGCCCCTCAGACGACGGCCCTCAGCTTGCAAAGCAAACCGGGGATTGTGTTGCTTCCGAAGCAGTTGTCCTGGATTGCAGAGACATTTGGCGCTGAGGTTACCCGGGCGACGGGTTCGGGTGTGACGATAGAGACGCCAGAGGCGCCGGAGCTGGCGCTGATGGAGCAGTTGGGTGCGGCCGTGGCAGCGATGGGCGCAGATTGCCCCGAGGCGTGGCTGGTGGCGATGCGGGAAGATGAAGGATCCGCTGAACTTGTGCTTGTCCTCGGATTGTCTGACAGCGCACGCAGGATCGAGGGCGAATTGGCTGAGACCGTGACGCGCGCGGTCCAGACAGTCACCGATCTACCCTTTGCGGTCACCTGTCCAGACCGGGGCGCGCCATTGATGGCCGCTGCTCGCAAGAACGGGATCGGTGTCGGCGGGTGACTCAGCCTTCGGCTAGCACCCTCTGCCGCGCCAGTCCCGCGTCACGGTCTGGCACATATAGCAGCCCGGCCAGGCGGCGCACCAAGGCGCTTTCCTCGTGATCGCGTTCGCCATCGGCATAGATCACACGCCAGACGGCTTCGATCACACCGACGCGGTCTTCGAACGGCACGGCGTCCTTTATGACCCGCGTGAAGCGCACGAGATCCGTCGCCTCGGATTGAACGATCTGAGCTTCGGCGCGCAATTCAGATGCTTGCGCATCGCTCAGGTGAAACCGGTCCTGTAAGATACGCCCGATTTGAGCCTGTTCTTCGGCAGCGTAGTGACCATCGGCCAGGGCTGCTTCAATCAGGATGGCCGCGAGCGCGATCTGTGCGGGGTCGTGCTTCGGCGCCCCGGTTGGCGCGGGCTTTCCCGAAAGCATTTCAAGAAGTTGGTCTATCATGACGGAGTTAGTAATCATCCGCGTATCAGAATGCGAGCGGTGCGGGTCAGAAAACCGCAGATGGCTCAAATTTGCGCCGTATTGTGTCAAGAAATGTTAAGGGATTAACCAAAAATGCGGTAATCCCGCAAATAGTGCGGCTGCACCTAGGTGTGCCGGACCTGAGAACGTGACAGGATGTCGTCTGTGAGACCCGATGATCAAGTTCGACAATGTCAGCAAGTCGTTCTGGAGCGGTGGCCATCAAAAGGTCATCCTGCACAATTCCAGTTTCAAGGTGGATGTCGGTCGGAACCTCGGGATTCTCGCGCCGAACGGAACAGGCAAGAGCACCTTGGTCAACATGATGGCGGGACTGGAGAAGCCGGACCACGGCCGCATTCAGCGGCGCGGACGCATCAGTTGGCCAGTGGGTTACAATGGCGGCGTTGTGCGCACCATGTCGGGTGCCGAGAACATCCGCTACATCGCGCGCCTTTACGATCGGGACGAATTCGAGACGCTGGCGTTCTGCATGGATTTCGCGGAGCTCGATCACTACATCGACATGCCGGTTCGGACCTATTCTGCGGGAATGCGGTCGCGCCTGGCTTTTGCGATCCTGATGGCGATCGACTTCGATTTCTATCTGGTGGACGAGGGCGCGTCGGCGGGCGATCGGAACTTCAACGAGAAAGCCGCGAACATGTTTCGCGAGCGGCTGGAATACTCGACATTGGTCATGGTATCTCACAGCCCAGAGACACTGAAGCAGTACTGCGAGCAAGCGGCGGTGCTGCTGGACGGCAAGCTGCATATATTCGACTCTCTGGAAGAGGCGAAAGAGCTGTACGAATATGAGTGAAGATCGGTCCAGAGACCCGGACGGCGGGCGCCAGCAGGACGATCTTTCGGGTATGTTCTCCGAACGACCGGGAGGGCGGTCTGGTGTGCGCGAAAGCGAGGCATCGGCATCCTCTGGCGATCCAGCCAAGGATTCATTGAGCGCGGGCGAAGGCATGGCCGAGGCAGGTGCGCGCGCTGCTGATACCGCGGCGATGATCCCGGCGTCCGTTGACGAGGATGCGGTTGAGAAGCATCGCGCGGCAAAGCAGGCACGAATCCGCAAGAAGCGCCGTGCGATGCGCGAAGGTGGTGAAGATCCGGACGGCGACGAGCCGCAGCTGCCGGCGAAGGTGCGCGGCAAGGGTGGCGGCGGAAAGAAAGGCAGTGCACTGCCTGCACTGCGTCCGGACATCAAACCGGATACGCCCGCGCTGCGCGCCGAACGGGTCGAGGCAATCCGCCGCGATCTGGTCAAGCGGCGGCGTCGCAAGGGCGGCACGATGCTGCTCAAGCTCTGGGCTTTCGTGCTGGCGCCGACCCTGATCGTTGGTTACTTCCTCTGGTGGGTCGCATCGGACATGTATGAGTCCGAGTCCAAGTTCATGGTCGAAAGCGCTGATGGAGGCGGCTCCCCTGCGGGCGGTTTGCTGTCATCGTTCCTTGGCGGGGGCGGCATCAACGACCCGGTCGCGGTGC
>JBCCDJ010000041.1:0-8064 GCA_039030855.1 Pseudomonadota bacterium | reverse complement strand
TGTCACAACCAACATGCGTCCCCGTCAAACCAAGCTGACCCCGCAGAAAATCAACCAGCAACGTGCGACCCTCAACAGACCCCGTAACGCGAGACCCGTTAACAAACATAGATATCTCAGACATAATTCCTCCCTGGGTGGTGGTGAGCCGCCTTGGTTGCGACCTTGTTCCTAATTTAGCTGACCAGTCGTTTCAGCCAGCCTTTCTTTGCCGCCTCGGGTGTCGGCGCGTCGGCCGTTCCAGCCGCCGCTTCGTCGAGTTTTCCCGCGCCTTCGATGACATCCTGAAACTTCGTAAAGAACTGGTCCGCCATTTTCTTGGCAAACCCATCGATCAGGCGGGCACCCAGTTGGGCAATCTTGCCGCCGACCTTTGCGTCCACGTCATATGTAAGCTCTGTCTGCAGACCGGTGTCTCCACCGGTCTGTTCTTTCAGCGATACATCGGCACCACCCTTGGCAAAGCCTGCCGCACCGCCTTTGCCTTCGCCCGCGATGCGATAGCTGTGCGGCGGGTTCATGTCTGACAGCTCCACCGCGCCCTTGAAGGTCGCAGAGACCGGGCCGACCTTTTGCTTCACGACCGCCTCGAAGCTGGTGTCGGATGTCTTTTCAAGCGTTTGACAGCCCGGAATGCAGGCTTTCAGGACCTCCGGGTCGTTCAGTCCTGCCCAGACGATGTCCGCCGGGGCGGCGATGAGACGCGTGCCGGTGAGTTTCATTTTGATCGCTCCTTGCAAGAGGAATGTTATGCGTAACTTAACGCGGTCTCCATTGGACGAAAGGCCTAACCTCTCAGCGCACCGGTTTCGTGAATGTCAGGCCATGATCGGCGAATATCTGTTCGATCTGGCCATCGGCGAGCGCATCCTCGATGGCAGCGTCCACCGAATAGCTGAGCGGGCGGTATGCCTGATGCACGGCCACGCCCAATGTCCATGACCCTTTGCCAAAGCCCGGCAGGGGTGGCTCGTGCAAGCCAATGGCGTCGGTCAGGCGATGCTCCAACTCGGCACGCGGACCCATGACGGCCTTCACCTCGCCCGCTGTCAGGGCCTCCATGGCGGCGGTGTAGCTTGGATAGCGCCGGATATTCGCGCGCAATTGCCCGCGCCCCAGTGCGCTGAGATAGAAATCGCTGATCGTATCGTTTTCGACGCCAACCGTATCGAACCGGAAATAGGCAGGCACGGGCTTCTCGTCCGGATATGTCGCCTGATCATAGGCGATCGCGATGCTTTCACCATAGGCCTGTCCAGTAAAGACCACCTGTTCGACCCGACAGGCAAAATCGCTGTCGTAAGGCACATGCAGCATGACATTGGCCACCCGCCCGCCAATCAGCGGTCCTTTCCAGACATGATTGCGCAGGTCGGCCTCCAGATTCTCCGCCGCTGAGACGAACATGAACCTGGCCTCCACGCCGATGCTTTCGGCAATCAGCTGCCCGATTTCGATGTCGACACCGCGCGGGGTGCTGCCATCCTCCCACGAATAGGGGGGGTAGTCCTCATAAACCGCGAATGCCATCCAGCCCCGGTCGAGGATCGTATCAAGGTCATGGCCAACGAAATCGCGGCTGGTGTTCTGCGGCTTCGGGCCGGGCACGAAATCGTCGCACCGGGCTGCGGCACTATCCGGCAGGAAGAGAAGCGCAGCGACGATCCCGCCGGCGAGGGGGCCGGCCCATCTGGTCAAGTTCATCCCCGTCAGTGTGCGGCGGAAAGGCCAACGGTCAATGTCTGCGCCGCGTCCTTGAAGGCCCCGTCCGATCCGTCCAGCAGTGCTGCTGCGCGATATGCCACACTGTCCGCGACCGGTGCACCGGAGGCGGTTTCGATCTGCGCGGCGATCTCAGACAATTCCGACTGAACCGCATCCACATCGCTGGCGGAGGCAGGGTCTGCCGCCCAGGCGTTCAGCTGATCGCGCAATTCCTTCAGGCGCGGCGAATATTCCGCCATCGCGTCCTCATCGGGTCGGGTCTCGATATAGGTGCGGATGGCCCAGGCCGCCTCCTGGCCGAGAAGTTCACCGAATGCAGGCATCTTGGTGATGCCGTTTTGCGTATACCCGGTCTGGAACCGCTCAACATACCATTCGTCGCCATATTCCTCGGCCTCGAGATAACGCAGATCGGGTGCAAGCCCGCCCGATACGACGCCAAGCCCATGGCAGCGGGCACAATTCTGGTTATAGCCGGACGCACCGATATCAATCGCCTTGGCCCAGATCTCAGGGCCCGCATCGCGATAGGGGTTTTCGGTCAACCACTCTTCACCCACCTCCGGCAATCCAGCGGTATCGACGGGCTGCGGCGCGACATCACCATGTGCCAGGGCACCGTGGGGTGTCGCAAGAAGAACGGCACCGCCCAGCGCCAGTGCAAGCGACAGACGAGAGAAGATGGAGGGATTTGTCATGGCGCGTCTCCTGATCCGATTGTTGCCTCTTTGTGGCAGGTTACGCTGCACTGCGAAATTCGACCTTTTGGCATGTCGGACCAAAGTGGTACTGCCCTGGCCTGCTGATCGTGGATAAGCTTCGCACATGATCCGCTATCTTGCCTTCGCCTTCCTGTCCCTCCTGCCGTTCCACGCTACGGCGGATCTGGCCGTGACGGTCGGGTTCCTTCAGCAAAAAAGGATCCTGCCGCCGGTCCTGTCAAATCTAGACCCCGTGCCTGACGATCTGGGCCGGGCCGGTGCCGTGCTGGGTCTCGATGAGAACGCCAAGACGGGACGCTTTCTCGGTCAGACCCACGCGCTGATCGAAGAAGTGATCGAGCCCGAGGAAGACATCGCTGCCGCCGCGCGTGCGCTTCTGGCGCAAACCGATCTTCTGGTCATCGATGCGACCGCAGACGCGTTGCTCAGCATTGCTGATATGCCTGAGGCTGCCGGGGCGCTGCTCTTCAATGCCGGGGCGGAGGATACGGCGCTGCGCGACGACGCCTGTCGCGCCAATGTCCTGCACACCGGCACCAGTCTTGCGATGCGTACCGATGGTCTGGCGCAGTTTCTGGTCAAAAAGCGCTGGCAGGACTGGGCGTTGATTGCTGGCACCCGGCCTGATGATCAGGCCTTCGCCGAAGCGATGCGCAGCAGCGGCACAAAGTTTGGCCTGTCGCTGGTTGGTGAAAAGGAATGGGCCTTCGATGCTGACATGCGCCGCAATGCAGCGCAGGAGGTGCCGCTCTTCACCCAGGATATCGACGATCATGACGTATTGGTCATTGCCGATGAATCACGCGATTTCGGCCGCTACGTTCTCTTCAACACGTGGACGCCGCGCCCGGTTGCGGGGTCCGAAGGGCTGCGGCCAGTCGGCTGGTCGGGCGTCGTTGAACAATGGGGTGCCGCGCAGTTGCAGGGCCGGTTCGAAAGACTGGCGGGCCGCGAGATGCGCAGCCGTGATTATGCCGTCTGGGCCGCAATCCGCATCATTGGCGAGGCGGTCACGCGCACCAATGCGGTCGACGCGGCGATGCTGCGCGGCTACATCCTTGGTGATGAGTTTGAGCTTGCCGGGTTCAAGGGTGTGCCTCTGACCTTTCGCCAATGGAACGGCCAGTTGCGTCAACCCATCCCGCTGGTCCATTCTGCGGCCGTCACCGCGCAAGCCCCGATGGAGGGGTTCCTGCATCAACGGAACGAGCTGGACACGCTCGGCCTCGACGAGCCGGACAGCGACTGCACTGCATTTGAGGATTTGAAATGAAGCATCTAGCAATCGCTTTCTGCTTTTTCGCCCTGCCTGCCAGCGCGGCTGAGATCTGGGTCACGAATGAACGTGACGACACGATCAGCGTAATCGATGTGGAGACGCTTGAGGTCACGCGCACCATCCCCACTGGCGAGCGTCCCCGCGGCATCATCTTTTCCAAGGACTTCAGCCGCGTCTATATCTGCGCCTCGGACAGTGACACGGTGCAGATGATGGACCCTGAGACAGGGGAAATCCTGCATGATCTGCCCTCCGGCGAGGACCCCGAGCAGTTCGCGCTCCACCCTGATGACCGCCGTCTTTACATTGCCAACGAGGATGACGCGATCACCACAGTGGTCGATACCGAAACGCGCCGCGTGATCGCGCAGATCGATGTTGGTATTGAACCTGAGGGCATGGCCGTGTCCCCCGATGGCACCATCGCCATCACCACATCCGAGACAACCAATATGGCGCATTGGATCGATACTGAAACGCAGGAGCTTTTCGCCAATACCCTCGTCGATAGCCGCCCGCGCCATGCGGAATTCGTGAAGGAGGGAAGCGAGCTTTGGGTCTCCTCCGAAATCGGTGGAACGATCACCGTATTCGGCGTCGAAGATCAGGCGGAGCGTGCCAAGATCGGCTTCGAGATTACCGGCATTCATCAGGATCGCGTGCAGCCTGTCGGGTTTGAACTGACCGCCGACGAGAAAACGGCATTCGTCGCCCTTGGCCCCTCAAATCATGTGGCCGTCGTCAATGCCGACACATTTGAGGTGGAGGATTACATCCTTGTCGGCAAGCGCGTCTGGCACATGGCGTTCTCGCCCGATGGATCGCAGTTATTCACCACCAACGGGGTGTCGGGCGATGTCACGGTGATAGACGTGGCCAGCCGCGAGGCGATCAAGTCGATCAAGGTCGGGCGCTTTCCCTGGGGCGCGGCCATGCGCCCATAAGCCGTCGTTGCCAAGCAGGACAACGAGGACTAGCGTAATGGTCGAAGGGAGATCGATCATGGCACCTGTTTTGGTAGCGGTATTCGTAAGGTGCGTGGTCCGATAACGGTTTCCATATTCGGTTTCATGCGCCCCCGACCAGGTTCGGGGGCTTTTTTGTTTCAAGGTAGAGATCTCCCCGATGTCCGTCGCCAAATCCCCGCCCGCATTGATCACGCTGATCGCCCTTACGGCGGTTTCCACGCTGTCGTTGAACATGTTCCTGCCGTCGCTGGCGAATATCGCCAACGATCTGGAGGCTGAATATGCAACCGTCAGTCTGGCTATCGCCGGGTACCTCGCTACCACGGCGGTGATCCAGGTGATCATCGGCCCGCTGTCGGATCGTGTCGGTCGCAGACCCGTCCTGCTTGGTTCTCTGGTCGTCTTTACAGGCGCGTCGGTGGCTTGCGCCCTCGCGACCGAAATGTGGACATTTCTTTTCTTTCGCATGCTTCAGGGCGCGGTAATTTCGGGCTACGCGCTATCCCTTGCCATCGTGCGCGACACGCGGTCTGAGCGGGCCGCAGCGGGGGTCATCGGTTACATCAGCATGGCCATGGCGGTCGCGCCGATGCTGGGGCCGATGCTGGGCGGCGTGCTGGACACGGCCTTGGGCTGGCGCGCAAATTTCTACTTCTATGCAATTTCGGGCGTCCTCCTCCTTGCGCTCTGCTGGATCGATCTGGGGGAGACGAGGTCGCCGCGCACGAAAACCGGCGAGGGCAAGTCCGAGCGCGTTCTTGATCTGATGAAAGAGCCGCTCTTCTGGGCATACTCTTCATGCAGCGCCCTCTCGACCGGCGCGTTCTACATTTTCCTGATCGGCGCGCCTCTGGCGGCAGAGGTCCAGTTCGGCGTCAATACGGCTGAGCTCGGCTTTTTAATCGGCAGCATCACCGCTGGGTTCATGCTTGGCGGGTTGATCGCGGGTCGCCTTGCACCACGATACCGGCCAACAATGATGATGCTTGCGGGCAGGATCATTGCCTGCACCGGCCTTGCGGCTGGCATTGCTGCCATCATCGGCGGCAGCGTGTCCTCAGCCACGTTCTTTGGCTGCACCATCTTGGTGGGTCTTGGCAATGGCATCACGATGCCGAGCTGCAATGCAGCAGTCATGTCGGTTTGCCCCTCTCTGGCGGGCACGGCTGCCGGGCTGAACGGCGCGCTGGTTGTCGCCAGCGGGGCGGTGCTGACCACCCTGACAGGCATCTTGTTGCCACGTGAGGATCCCGCGCTGATGGTTCTGTCACTGATGTTCGCAGCATCCGGCGCAGGGCTGGCTGCCATCCTTCTCGCCATGCGGCTCAGCCGCGACACGCGCGAGGTGGACGCTGGATGAGGGATAAGAAAATGTACCGGCGTGCCGGGATTTGCTATGGTGAGCCAATGATACAGAATCTCAGATCAAGCCTGGTTGCGACGCTGGTGCTGCTCGCAACACATGCGATGGCCGAAGACGACATCGATCCGGGCGGTACGCTGAACCCGGACGAAATGACGCTGGATTCGATGATTGCCAAGGCCGCGCGCGGCGAGACGTCGATGACAGTCTGCGCGTCGGGCTACATGATCACCAAGTCCGGTGACCATGACAACGCCCGCACCGTGTTCGAGAATTGCGCCAATAATGGTTGGACCGGCGCGATGACGTGGATGAGCCAGCTGGAGGATAACGGCCTCGGCGGCCCCGAAGACCCTGACGCCGCCGCCAACTGGGACCGCCGCGCGGCAGAGGCAGGCGACCCGGTGGGCAAGTTCAACTACGGTCTCGACCTGATGCGCGGCCGCGGTGTCGCGATGGACGAGAATGAAGGCCGCCGCTGGGTCGACGAAGCCGCCGCAGACGGATTACCCGTGGCGCAGCGACTGCAGGCGGCGGATTATGACCTGGGTGAGGTCACCCCGGATGCAGATAACTGGAAGTACGCGCCGATCATGTGAGGGCGCGCTGGTATCCGCTGTGCGGACGAAGCCGACTTCTCTTTCGTCTCTTCGAATGGCCGCTTCTGATAACCGGAGAAGAGTTCCATATCAGTCGTCGGCACTTGTGTTGTGTATCTCCACACCCCATGTATTTCTTATCCAAAATGGAGACTTCATGTCCTGGTAAGGAAGGGAGGCAGAGAGCCTCCCGGTGCACATCGAACTATTGAAACAGTTCCGTAGCCTCGAGGCTGACGGTTCTTTCTGACGTGCACATTCGTTTCCTACCATCATTGCTCAAGAATAGCTTGGATTAGAGACATGAAAGTGGACACCCCATGAACCGGGACTACAGAGATTTCCTTCCGCAACGCGTGCGAGACGCCGGATCACGAACCAATCTCAACCCCCTTCAGGCACTGGGATGGCAACCCTTTTTCGCCCAGCAGATCAGCGTGGACGAGCTAACAGCGACACCTCCCGTTCGCGTCGTTGAAGTGCATCGCAGTGGGCTGCACGTTCTCGGTGACAGCGTTGATGCTATAGTTCCTCCCAGACCGGATGTGACTGTCGGTGACTGGTTGATGCTGAATCCTTCGCACCCGCAATCCAGCCGGGTTCTTGAGCGCACAAGCCTAATCAAGCGGCGCGCACCTGGCACAGACCGTCAGGAACAACTGATTGCAGCGAACATTGATACGGCTTTCATCGTCACGTCTTGTAATCAGGACTTCAAGGTGGCCCGGCTCGAACGCTATGCTGCTCTGGCATTTGAGGCCGGGATCACACCCGTCATCGTCGTGACAAAGACAGACCTTACGATGGACCCGCAAAGCTATACCGACGCGGCCCGCGATGTGTCCGAGTTGATTGAGGTGGTCGCACTCGACGCCCGTGGAAGCGCGCCCCGGACACAACTGTCCTTGTGGTGCAGACCGGGCAAGACGGTAGCGTTTTTGGGCTCCTCCGGCGTTGGGAAATCGACGCTGACCAATGCCTTGCTCGAAAGCCAATCTATCGAGACCCAGGACATTCGTGAGGACGATGCAAAGGGGCGGCATACAACAACGAGGCGCGAGCTTCATGCGATGCCCAATGGTTGTCTGATCCTCGACACACCCGGCATGCGAGAACTGCAGCTCACCGATGCCGCGGACGGGATCAATGACCTTTTTGCCGATATTCAGGAGCTTGCCGCAGGATGTCGCTTTAACGACTGTCAGCACGAGACCGAGCCGGGATGCGCTGTATTGAAGGCCGTCAAACAAGGTGCCCTCAATGCTGGTCGACTAGGGTCTGAACCCAATTCGTGTGGCACTTGCTGCTAACCTAAGCCTCTGATTCACTGCCTCAAAAATGGCGGTGACTATGGCAAGATTTGATCTGAGCGACGAAGAATGGGCAGTGATTGAGCCTTTACTCCCCC
>JBCCDJ010000040.1:0-9357 GCA_039030855.1 Pseudomonadota bacterium | reverse complement strand
TTTTTTTTCCCAAAACTTGGGGGGCGCCCCCCCCCCCCGCCACCCCGGATCGACCCGTTGGGTGGGCCTCGCCCCACCGCATTGCCGGGGGCGGGGGGGCCGCGGCCCACCCTACGTCGCATCATCGGTACTGGCACTTTGGCTGCGCGCCGCTTATTCATCGCGCCATGACTGATCGGTTCACCATCGCTATTGACGGTCCGGCTGCGTCGGGGAAAGGCACGATCTCGCGGGCGCTGGCGGCTGAGTTCGGATTTGTTCATCTGGACACCGGTCTCCTCTATCGCGCCGTGGGTGCCGTTCAGGCGCAAACCGGCGGCGACCCAGTCGCGATCGCGGCAGCGCTGAGCGAAGCGGATCTTGCGCGCGATGATCTGAGGTCCGGCCCGGCAGCACAGGCCGCATCAAAGGTGGCGGCACTCCCCGAAGTGCGAGAAGCCCTAATTGCTTTCCAGCGCGACTTCGCGCTCCGCCCCGGCGGCGCGGTGCTGGACGGGCGCGATATCGGCACGGTGATCTGCCCCGATGCCGATGTGAAGTTCTTCGTGACCGCTTCCGATGCCGAACGGGCACGCCGGCGCCATGCGGAGCTGAGCGCGAAGGGCGATCCGCGCTCGCTGGCGGAGATCGAGGCCGATATCGCAGCGCGCGACCGGCGCGACCGCGAACGCGAGGCGGCACCGCTGAGACCTGCCGACGACGCGCACTTGCTAGACACGACGAACATGGCTATAGACGCAGCCGTCGCCGAGGCGGCGCGCTGGATTAACGAACAACTCTCAAAGGCTCGCGCTTAAGGCAGGGCCTTTTGTCGTTTTTTCAAAACGTCCCTCTGACCCGAAACGAAGACCGCCGGAGCCAACCGGTCGGCCAGTGAAACATCTTATGGAGACTGCCATATGGCGAAAGCCACGATGGAGGATTTCGAAGCCCTCCTGAACGAAAGCTTCGAATTGGAAACCCCCGAAGAGGGTGAGGTTGTCAAAGGCACGGTGATCGCCATCGAAGCCGGTCAGGCAATCATCGACATCGGCTACAAGATGGAAGGTCGTGTCGAACTTAAGGAATTCGCAAAACCCGGCCAGGATGCGGAACTTGCCGTCGGTGATACCGTCGAAGTGTTTTTGGACCGTGTCGAAAATGCCAAGGGCGAGGCCGTTCTCAGCCGCGACAAGGCGCGCCGTGAGGAAGCCTGGGATCGTCTGGAGAAAGCTGCCGGCACCGAAGCGCGCGTCGAAGGCGCGATCTTTGGCCGCGTCAAGGGCGGCTTTACCGTGGACCTCGGCGGTGCTGTGGCCTTCCTGCCCGGCTCGCAGGTCGATGTGCGTCCGGTGCGCGATGTCGGCCCGCTGATGAACCAGCCGCAGCCGTTCCAGATCCTAAAAATGGACCGCCGCCGGGGCAATATCGTTGTCTCCCGCCGCGCCGTTCTGGAAGAAAGCCGCGCCGAGCAGCGCGCCGAGATTGTCGGCAAGCTGTCCGAGGGCGATGTGATCGACGGCGTCGTGAAGAACGTCACCGATTATGGTGCCTTCGTGGATCTCGGCGGTGTCGATGGCCTGTTGCACGTCACCGATATGGCATGGCGCCGCGTGAACCATCCCTCCGAGATCGTCACCATTGGCGAGACTGTGAAGGTGCAGGTCGTCAAGGTGAACAACGACACCCAGCGGATCTCGCTTGGCATGAAGCAGCTCGCATCCGATCCGTGGGATGGGGTTGAGGCGAAGTATCCGCTCGGCTCCAAATGGACCGGCCGGGTCACCAACATCACCGATTACGGCGCATTTGTTGAGCTGGAAGCGGGTGTTGAAGGCCTCGTCCACGTATCCGAGATGTCCTGGACCAAGAAGAATGTGCATCCCGGCAAGATCGTCTCGACCTCTCAGGAAGTCGAAGTCATCGTGCTCGATGTCGACCCGTCCAAGCGTCGCGTCTCGCTCGGCCTGAAGCAGACCCAGGGTAACCCGTGGGAAGTCTTCGCCGCCACCCATCCGGCGGGTACGCCGGTCGAGGGCGAAGTGAAGAACATCACGGAGTTTGGCCTCTTCATCGGTCTCGAAGGCGATATCGACGGCATGGTTCATCTTTCCGATCTCGATTGGGATCGCTCCGGCGAAGATGCCATGCAGGACTACAAGAAGGGCGACATGGTCAAGGCCGTTGTCCTTGACGTGGATGTCGAGAAAGAGCGTATCTCGCTCGGCGTCAAGCAGGTTGATGGTGATCCCTTCACCGATGCGACCGCTGGTGTGCGCCGCGGCGCGGTTGTCACCGTCACGGTCACCAAGATCGAGGAAGGTGGCATCGAGGTTGAGCATGATGGCATGAAAGCCTTCATCCGTCGCTCTGACCTGGCCCGTGATCGTGGCGATCAGCGCCCTGACCGATTTGCCGTTGGTGACAAGGTTGATGCGCGCGTGACCAATGTCGACGCGAAGGCCCGCCGCCTTGGCCTTTCGATCAAAGCGCTGCAGATCGCTGAAGAGCGTGAAGCAGTGGAGCAGTTTGGATCGTCCGACAGCGGCGCATCGCTGGGCGACATCCTTGGTGCCGCGCTCAAGAACCAGGGCGACGACAAGTAACGAAACGTATCTTGCGAAGATCGAAACGGCGGTCCCCGTGGGCCGCCGTTTCTTTGTGTATGCCATAAAGAGTTGCACGGAATAGTTGAAATCGTGCGCTGTCAGCGCCTTTGGCGCGTTTCAGGTGTACAAAAAATATTACAGAAAATGCCGCCCACGATATTTACACAAGCATGGGGCGCGGGACAAAAAATCCTGCCAATCAGCCCGTTTTCAGTATTTCGTGCGGTATGTGAGTATCACAGCCCCAGCTGCTCAAAAATGAAATCAAATTTCAATTGTTTTTCAGCAGTTTAGTTTCAATTTACTTCAGACTTTCTTAAGCAATTTTTATTGACTTGGGATGCGCGTTTTCAAAGGCTGATTGGCGATAACTGCGTCGCCTTGTGCCGAGTAGAAGACATGTGGGCGCCCGGCCCGTGTAACCCAAGGACTGAACGGAACCTCCCCCATGAACACGACTGTAAGCGGTGAAGCCAAAACCTGGCACAAGATCACTGTCGACTTCGAAGCCCCGCAGACCTTCTCCGAAGATCCCTCCACATTTCGCGACTATCGCCTCGATGTAACCTTCACCAATCAGGATACGGGAGAGGTCGTCACGATCCCCGGCTATTTCGCCGCCGACGGGGATGCTGCGAATTCCGGGGCCACGTCCGGGACGATCTGGCGGGCGAACTTCAATCCGCCATCGGAAGGGACGTGGACATACACAGCGTCTTTCCGGACCGGCACGGACATCGCAGCGACGACATATGCGGACGCCCCGAACGCGGGCAGCGCGGTCGGTTTCATCGACGGTGAGACAGGCACTGTCGAGGTGTCGGTGAGCGACAAGAGCGGTGAGGATTTCCGCGCCAAGGGCATGATCGTGCAGGACGAAGGCACGCACTACCTTCAGCATCAGGGTGATGGCGACTATTTCATTCGTGGCGGACCGGGCATCCCCGAAAATTTCCTCGCCAACACCGATATCGACAACACGGCGAACGGGCGGCATGACTATGCCACCCATGTGGGCGATTATGACGCTGGTGACCCGACATGGGACGGCGGCAAGGGCAAAGCGATCATCGGTGCGGTCAACTACCTCGCCGATCAGGGTCTGAATACGATCTATCTGTTGACCAACACGGCCGGCGGCGATGGGCGCGATGTGTCGCCCTGGACCCTGAACGCGGCTGACGTGAACAAATTTGACAACGGCCTGAATGCGAATGAAATCGACGACTTCTCGACCTATGACGTCTCCAAGCTGTCGCAATGGGAGGTTATTTTCGACCATATGGATAACAAGGGCATCTACAAAAATGTCCTGTTGCAAGAGACGGAAAACGATCAGTTGCTGGATGGCGGCACCACCGCCGAAGACACGTCGCTGAGCGTTGAGCGTCTGGTCTACATCCGCGAGATGATCGCGCGCTTTGGTCACAATAACGGCATTCAGTGGAATATCGGCGAAGAGAACACGAACACCAACCAGCAGCGCGCCGATCAGGCCGAATACCTGAAAGCCGTCGATCCTTATGATCATCTGGTCGTCATCCACAGTTTTCCGGGGCAGATCGGCCAGGTCTATGATCCGCTTCTGGATGATGAGGCATTCGACGGTGCCTCCTTCCAGACGACAGCGCAGAACATCCGTCAGCGCGTGATCGAGTACCGCGATAAGTCCGATGCTGAGGGTGATCCCTGGGTGCTGGCATGGGATGAGGATTCCAGTGGCAACGGCATCATCGACCCCTATTCCAACAACCAAGATTCGCAGAATGAAGTGACCTTGCGCAGCGCCTATTGGGGCATGCTGACCGCAGGCGGGACGGGCGCGAACTGGTATTTCAAGGGCAGTTCCGGTCACTCGCTCGACCAGAACTACGACACGTTCGATGCCCATGCCTCAGTCTGGGCGTGGACATCCGCTGCGACCGAATTCTTCAACACATACATTCCGTTCTGGGACATGAAGGATGATGACGGTGCCACGAAAAATGGTGGCGACTTCGTCATGGCCAAGGATGGCGAATATTACGTCATCTACCTCCCCTACGGCAAAGCCGGGGATGTCCGGTTGGACCTCGGCGATCATGGCGGCGAGACATTCGATGTGTTTTGGTACAATCCGCGGACGGGCGGTGCCTTGCAAGCGGATGGCACTGTTGATGGTGGCGCTGTACGCCAGATCGGCGGCGCGCCGAGCGATGGAGGCAAGGACTGGGTTCTCCTCGTGCGCAACTCGGCGCTGCCGGACCGCCCGGACAGTGTGCCGGTTGATCCCGGCCCCGTAGATCCCGGCCCCGTAGACCCTGATCCCGTAGATCCGGATCCGGTTGATCCCGATCCGGTCGATATCGACGCGAGTTTCATCCTGATTGATCCCGAGACCGATACCGAGATCGCTGCAATCGCGAATGGCACGGAGGTTGATCTGGCAGAGCTCGATCTGACTTCCTTTGCCGTGGCGGTCGAGCCCGGTCAGTCCGTTGGCAGCGTGCGGTTTACCTATAACGGCCAGACCCAGGTCGAAAACGTCGCGCCCTTTGCCCTCTTCGGCGATACCAATGGCGATTTTGACGGCCAGGCCGCGATCCCCGGTGACGTCAGTGTAAAGGCCGAATTTTTCTCAGGCTCGGGTGCTTCCGGCACGCTGCTCGGCTCGACTGAGCTGGAGTTTACCTTCATCGAAGGCACAACAGGCGGCCCCGTAGATCCTGATCCCGTAGATCCTGATCCCGTCGACCCCGATCCAGTGGACCCAGACCCTGTCGATCCAGATCCGTCCGGCGACGGAGCACCGGTCTATCAGATGCAAAGCGGCCGCGTGGTCTTCCAGGCTGAAGACGGCATCTTCGTGGATGCGGACAATCCCGAGAACGCAAAATGGCAGCTGACCGATCAGTTTGCCGGCGGCAAGGGGGATGGTGTCCTCCTCTGGACCGGCGGTGATTTCTTCGCTGGCAGCAATGCAGGGCAACCGCAGACTGCGCCGCTCAGCTATCAGTTTACGGTCGATGAGCCAGGCACCTATTTCATCTCCCTCCGCGCTATCCGTCCGGTGACCGGCGAGCCTGGCGACCGCAATAACGACTTCTTCGTGCAGGTGGAGGATGGCAGCTGGAAAAAGGTTTTCTTCTCCGGCGCGCGGGAGACGTTCGCATGGGGCACGACCTATGATGTCCACGACAAGAAAAGCCCCGCAACCTTCGTCGTGACGCAAGCGATGATCGACGCCAATGACGGGGTCTTTACCCTTGGCATTGCGGCCCGCTCCCGCCAGGCGGGGCTGGATGAAATCCATATCCAGAAGGACGGGTTCAGCCGCGATGGGGATGCTCCGACCTCGCCCGTGATCGATCCGGGTGATCCCGCCCCGCCGGACCCGGTTAACGTGGCACCGGTCGTCATCGATGATGCGGTCGCGACGGATGAGGATCAGGCGATCCTGATCGATGTTCTGGCCAATGATAGTGACCCGGATGGCGACGATCTGACGATCACCGCGGCCGATCAGCCCGCCAACGGCACGGTCGTGATCGAGAATGGCCAACTCCTCTACACCCCCGACGCCGGTTACTTTGGCACGGACCAGATCACTTACACGGTCTCAGACGGCAATGGCGGCACTGGCAGCGGCATCGTTGCGGTGACGATTGATGAAGTGCCCGATCCCAATGTCGCACCTGTCGCAGCCGATGACAGTGCGACCACGTCCGAGGATCAGGCGATCCTGATCGACGTCCTCGCCAATGATGGTGACGCGAATGGCGATGACCTGACGATCATCGCTGTTGATCAACCCGCCAACGGCACGGTGGTGATAGAGGGTGGTCAACTTCGCTACACGCCCGACACTGGTTACTTCGGCACAGACCAGATCACCTATACAGTCTCGGACGGCAATGGCGGTACGGGCAGCGGAACGGTTGTCGTAACGGTGGAAGAGGTGCCCGATCCCAATGCCGCACCTGTCGCCGTCGATGACAGTGCGACAACGCCGGAGGATCAGGCGATCCTGATCGATGTCCTCGCCAATGACAGCGACCCGGACGGTGACGATGTCAGCATCCTCTCGGCGGACCAGCCTGCCCATGGCAGCGTCCTGATCCAGAATGGAGAGCTTCTCTATACGCCGGATGCCGGTTACTCCGGTCAGGACCAGATCACCTACACCGTCTCGGACGGGCAGGGCGGTACAGCGGTCGGCACGGTCGCGGTGACGATCGACGAGGTGGTCGACCCGCCTGTGGATCCTGATCCTGACGAGCCTGCACCTGAGCCGGGCGATATCGCGCTGCGGTATTTCCTGGCGGATACCGACAGTAATGAGGTGCTGGCGGAGCTGCTCGGCGATGACAGCATCCCGCTTGACCTGGTCGAGGGCAGGAATGTCACGGTCTTCACAGTGACTGCCGATGGCTCCCCTGTCGGCAGCATGCGGCTGGAGTTGTCTGGCGTCGGCACGAGGGTGGAGAATGTCACCCCCTATGCCGTATCAGGCGATCGGAATGGTGATTTCCTCGAAGGCGCGCAGCTTGAGGCGGGCAGCTACGCCCTCTCTGTCGATGTGTTCGCCGAGAGCGGTGCGAAGGGTGATCTGCTGGAGGAGGCAGAGATCGCCTTCGATTTCGTCGAGACGCCCGACGGCCCGTTCAGCATCTTCCTCGTTGATGCGGAAAGTGATGAGGTGCTCGGCGACATCACCGAAGGTGCCACCATCGCCCGCAGCGCCGTTGAAGGCCGGTCGCTGAGCGTGTTTGCGACGGCTGAGGAGGACGCAGGCATCGAAAGCGTCAAGATCGAGGCAAATGATGATCACGTCCGCGTCGAGAATGTGGAACCCTACGCCCTCTTCGGTGATATCGGGTCCGACTTTATGAAGGGCTCTGGCCTGAAAGAAGACAGCTACAATTTTCGCTTTACCGGTTTTGCGGAGAACGGCGCGAAAGGTGCTGAGTTGGCAGAGTTCGACGTGAAGCTGAACTTTGTCGAGGATGGCGAGGCCACGACCCCGGACACATTGCTTCTGGGGTGAGGTTTGGCATCGCCGGGGCCTGGTTTCTTCACCGCCAGGCCCCGCTGAGTGCCGCAAGACTTGCTATCTGTCCTGATTTGCCGAAGATTTCACGCCGGTGGCACCTGACTGCATGCATTATCGGACCTTCCATGACCCTCACCCCGCTCGCGCTCGACCCGTCCCTCGGCATGATCAACAACGAATGGGTGCCGGGGCTGACCGGTGATCTGATAGAGGTGGCGAACCCGTCCGATGGTACCACGCTCTGCCGGATCATGCGCGGCACCGGGGATGATATCGACCGCGCCGTTGCTGCCGCGCGGACGGCGTTAGCCAGTGACTGGGGCCGCAGCACGGCGTTGGAGCGGGGGCGCATCCTCCAGAAGGTCGGCGCGCTGGTTCTCGAAAATATCGAGGAACTTGCCCGGACCGAGGCCATGGATGTCGGCAAGCCGCTGAAACAGGCCCGCGCCGATGTGGTCGCACTGGCCCGATACATGGAATTCTATGCGGGGGCCGTCGACAAGATCCATGGCGCGACGATCCCTTACCTGGATGGCTATACGGTCTACACCCTGCGCCAGCCACACGGGGTCACAGGTCATATCGTGCCGTGGAATTATCCGATGCAGATCATCGGGCGTTCCGTCGGCGCGGCGCTCGCCATGGGCAATGCGGCCGTGCTGAAACCGGCTGAGGAGGCGTGCCTGACCGCACTCTGCTTTGCTGAACTCGCCCGTCAGGCCGGTCTGCCTGCTGGAGCCCTGAACGTTGTGCCGGGTTTCGGGGCGGAGGCGGGCGCGGCGCTGAGCGCGCATCCGGGCATCGACCATGTCTCCTTCACCGGATCTGTCGGTGTCGGGCGGATGGTGCAGGCTGCCGCGGCGCAAAGTGTCGTCCCCGTGACGCTGGAGCTTGGCGGGAAGTCCCCGCAACTGGTGTTTGACGATGCAGATATCGACAAGGCGCTGCCTTTTCTTGTCAATGCAGGTATCCAGAATGCGGGTCAGACCTGCTCCGCCTCGTCGCGCATCCTTGTGCAGCGCGGGATCTATGATGAGGTGGTCAGCCGGATGGGCACCGCCTATCAGGCGCTTCGTGTCGGCCCGGCGCTCGATGATCTGGAGGTCGGGCCACTGATCTCCGCCCGCCAGAAGGGCATTGTCGAGGACTATGTCAGCAAGGGTGCCGGGCTGGACAGGGTCGCGGATGGTCAGATCATGTCGGATGCGCCATCGGGCGGTGCCTATGTCGCGCCGGTTCTTTATGCGGCTGTTGCCCCCGACCACGTTCTGGCGCGGGAGGAGATTTTCGGCCCCGTGCAGGTCATCATTCCTTTCGAGGATGAGGCAGAGGCGCTGTCGATCGCCAACAGCACGGATTACGGCCTCGTCGCATCGGTCTGGTCATCTGATGGCGCGCGCCAGATGCGGCTGGCCAAAGCGCTACGGGCGGGGCAGGTGTTCCTGAACAATTACGGTGCGGGCGGCGGCGTTGAGCTGCCCTTCGGCGGCACGGGCCTGTCCGGCCATGGCCGCGAGAAGGGGTTCGAGGCGCTGTACGGGTTTTCTGCTTTGAAGACGGTTGCCGCGTATCACGGGTGACGTGCGGACGACCAAGCCAAGGCTTTCAGTGTTTCTGTCAACGCCTGCCGTATGGTTGTTAAGTTCGTGAGCGATGTCGCCGCGTTTTCGCCATGCAAAAACGCTTGGTGGAGCGTTCGTGACGAAGTTCGAACCGTGAAAGCTCTCGCGGTTTCTG
>JBCCDJ010000039.1:0-12065 GCA_039030855.1 Pseudomonadota bacterium | reverse complement strand
TGTTGGCACCCGTGATCACGCGGCCCCGGCGGCCGTTGTCGAAGAGGGCGTCGACGGATTCCTGCAGCATCCGCTTTTCATTGCGGATGATGATATCCGGCGCGCGCAGCTCGATCAGACGCTTGAGGCGGTTGTTCCGGTTGATGACGCGGCGATAGAGGTCGTTCAGATCTGAGGTGGCAAAGCGGCCACCATCGAGCGGCACCAGCGGGCGCAGCTCCGGCGGGATCACGGGCACAACCGTCAGCACCATCCATTCCGGGCGGTTGCCGCTGTCGAGGAAGCTTTCGACCAGTTTCAGACGCTTGATGATCTTCTTCGGCTTCAGCTCACCCGTCGCCTCGGCGAGATCCTCGCGCAGCTGATCGCGCAGCACCTGCAGATCGATGCCAGCCAGCATTTCGCGCACCGCTTCCGCGCCAATCCCGGCTGTGAAAGCATCTTCACCAAAGCTGTCCTGCGCGTCGAGAAATTCTTCCTCGGTCAAGAGCTGGCCCTGGGTCAGATCGGTCAGACCGGGCTCCATCACCACATACTGCTCGAAATAGAGCACACGCTCCAAATCGCGCAGGGTCATGTCCAGCATCAGACCGATGCGGGAGGGGAGCGACTTCAGGAACCAGATGTGGGCAACCGGGGATGCCAGTTCGATATGGCCCATCCGTTCCCGGCGAACCTTCTGCAACGTGACTTCAACGCCGCATTTCTCGCAGGTCACACCGCGATACTTCATGCGCTTATATTTGCCGCACAGACATTCGTAATCTTTGATCGGGCCAAAGATACGCGCGCAGAAGAGGCCATCACGCTCCGGCTTGAAGGTCCGGTAGTTGATGGTTTCCGGCTTTTTGATCTCACCAAACGACCAGCTCAGGATGCGCTCCGGACTGGCGAGGCCAATCCGGATTTCATCGAAAGAAGCGGTCGGTGCATTCGCGTGTCCGAAGACGTTTGTGATCTCATTCATCTCGATTACTCCGCTTCCGAATCCAGCAGCTCGACATTCAGGCCGAGCGAGCGGATTTCCTTGACGAGGACATTGAACGATTCCGGGATGCCAGCCTCGAAATTGTCCTCACCTTTCACGATGCTTTCATAGACCTTGGTCCGGCCTGCGACGTCATCCGATTTCACCGTCAGGATTTCCTGCAAGGTGTAGGCGGCACCATACGCTTCCAGCGCCCAGACCTCCATCTCGCCGAACCGCTGACCGCCGAACTGGGCCTTACCACCCAGCGGCTGCTGCGTGACGAGGCTGTAGGGACCGGTCGACCGGGCGTGGATCTTGTCATCCACAAGGTGATGAAGCTTCAGGATGTACTTGTAGCCAACCGTGACCGGGCGGGTAAACGCCTCGCCCGTCCGCCCATCAAAGAGCGTCGACTGACCGGACTGGTCAAAGCCTGCCATGCGCAGATGCTCGTTCACATCCGCTTCCTTCGCCCCGTCGAAGACCGGTGTTGCGATCGGCACACCGCGGCGAACATTGCCTGCCGCCTCGATGAACTCCTCTTCGGTCATGTCCTTCGATGCATCGGCCAGCACATCTGCACCATAGGCATTGGACATGGCGTCCTTCACCTGATCCAGATTGCCATCACGCTTCCAATTGTCGAGCGCAGCAGAAATCGTGCGACCAAGCCCGGATGCGGCCCAGCCCATATGGGTCTCAAGGATCTGACCCACATTCATGCGCGACGGCACGCCAAGCGGGTTCAGCACGACATCCACCGGGGTGCCGTCTTCGAGGAAGGGCATATCCTCCTCCGGCACCACTTTGGAGATGACACCCTTGTTGCCGTGACGTCCGGCCATCTTGTCGCCCGGCTGCAGCTTGCGCTTCACCGCGACGAACACCTTGACCATCTTCATCACGCCCGGGGGCAGATCGTCGCCACGGCGAACCTTTTCGACCTTGTCTTCAAAGCGGGCTTCGAGCGCGCCTTTCTGCAGATCGTACTGCTTGTTCAGCGCTTCGAGGATCTGCTGGTCACCTTCTTCGGGCAACACCAGCTGCCACCACTGCCCCTTGGACAGGGCACCATCCAGCATATCCGCATCGATCAGATCACCGGCGCGGATGCCCTTCGGCCCCTTGACGGCTTTCTTGCCGAGCAGAAGGTCACGCAGACGGGCATAGGTGTTGCGATCGAGGATTGCGACCTCGTCATCCCGGTCACGGGCGAGGCGTTCGATTTCCTCCCCTTCGATCTGCATCGCACGCTCGTCCTTGTCGATGCCATGGCGGTTGAACACCCGGACCTCGACGATGGTGCCGAAATCACCCGGAGGCATTTTCAGCGACGTATCACGCACATCGGACGCTTTCTCACCGAAGATGGCGCGGAGGAGCTTTTCCTCCGGCGTCATCGGGCTTTCGCCCTTCGGTGTGATCTTGCCGACCAGAATGTCGCCGGGGCCAACCTCGGCACCAATATAGACGATGCCAGCCTCGTCGAGATTGCGGAGCTGCTCTTCACCCACATTCGGGATGTCGCGGGTAATCTCCTCCGGCCCCAGCTTCGTGTCGCGGGCCATCACCTCATATTCCTCGATATGGATCGAGGTGAAGACATCGTCTTTCACGATCCGCTCGGAGATGAGGATACTGTCCTCGTAGTTGTAGCCATTCCACGGCATGAACGCGACGAGCGCGTTCTTGCCGAGCGCCAGCTCGCCCAGATCCGTGGACGGGCCATCGGCAACCACGTCGCCAGCATTCACCCGATCACCCACTTTGACCAGCGGGCGCTGGTTGATGCAGGTGTTCTGGTTCGAACGCTGGAATTTGCGCAGACGGTAGATGTCAACGCCGGGGTCACCGACCTCCATCTCGTCGGTCACGCGGACAACGATCCGCATCGCGTCCACCTGATCAATGATCCCGCCGCGGCGGGCGGTGATGGCGGCACCGGAATCGCGGGCCACAACCTCTTCCATGCCTGTGCCGACAAACGGTGCCTCTGCGCGCAGCAAAGGCACAGCCTGACGCTGCATATTCGATCCCATCAGCGCGCGGTTGGCGTCGTCATTCTCAAGGAACGGGATCAGCGAGGCGGCGACAGATACCAGCTGTTTCGGCGACACGTCGATCAGATCGACCGTGTCCGAAGGGCTGAGCTGGTAATCGCCGGATTTCCGGGTGGAGACCAGATCGTTGACGAACTTGCCCTCCTCATCAAGGTTCGCATTGGCCTGCGCCACGGTATAGCGCATCTCTTCGGTGGCGGAGATGTAGTTCACCTCGTCCGTCACCTTGCCATCCTTGACCGTCCGGTAAGGCGTTTCGATGAAGCCGTACTTGTTCACCCGTGCGAAAGACGCAAGCGAGTTGATGAGGCCGATATTCGGCCCCTCCGGCGTTTCAATCGGGCACATCCGGCCATAATGGGTGGCATGCACGTCGCGCACCTCGAACCCGGCACGCTCACGCGTCAGACCGCCCGGCCCAAGCGCCGAGAGGCGGCGTTTATGCGTCACTTCGGAGAGCGGGTTGGTCTGGTCCATGAACTGGCTCAGCTGCGAGGAGCCGAAGAATTCACGCACCGCAGCCGCAGCCGGCTTCGCGTTGATCAGGTCCTGCGGCATCACCGTGTCGATCTCAACCGATGACATCCGCTCCTTGATCGCACGTTCCATCCGCAGAAGGCCGACGCGGTACTGGTTCTCCATCAATTCGCCGACGGAACGCACGCGGCGGTTACCGAGATGGTCGATATCGTCCACCTCGCCGCGCCCATCGCGCAGGTCCACGAGCGCCTTGATGACGGCGGTCATATCCTCTGGGCGAAGCGTGCGCTGCGTGTCTTCGGCATCCAGCTGAAGACGCATGTTCATCTTCACACGGCCCACGGCCGACAGGTCATAACGCTCGCTATCGTAGAAAAGGCTCTCGAACAGGGTTTCCGCCGCCTCAAGGGTCGGCGGCTCACCCGGACGCATGACCCGGTAAATGTCCTGCAACGCGGTTTCACGTCCGACATTCTTGTCGATCGCCATCGTGTTGCGGATGTAAGGGCCGATATTGGCGTTATCGATGTCGAGCGTCTCGAACTTCTTGTGCTTCTGCTCCAGCAGGAACTCGACATTCTCCTCGGTGAATTCCTCACCGGCCTCGATCCAGATCTCGCCGGTTTCCTCGTTGATCAGGTCAACGGCGGAATAGCGGCCATAGATCGCCTCGAACGGCGCGAGGTAAGAGGTCACACCGTCTTCCGCCAGCTTGTTCAGCTTGCGCGGGGTCAGCTTGGTGCCGGCCTCGGCGATGACTTCGCCCGATTTCGCATCGATCAGATCGAAGGCAGGCTTGGTGCCGCGCAGACGCTCCGTGTTCAGGGGCGCGGCCCAGCCATTGCCCTTTTTCACGTACTCGACGCGATCATAGAACTTGTCGCAGATCCCCTGCTGGTCGAGCCCGAGCGAGTAAAGCAGCGTCGTCACCGGCAGTTTCCGGCGACGGTCGATGCGCACATAGACATTGTCCTTGGCATCAAACTCAAAATCCAGCCACGAGCCGCGATAGGGAATGACGCGGGACGCAAACAGCAGCTTGCCCGAGGAATGGGTCTTGCCTTTGTCATGGTCGAAGAACACACCGGGGGACCGGTGCATCTGGCTGACGATCACACGCTCCGTGCCGTTGACCACGAAGGTACCGTTATTGGTCATGAGCGGCAGATCGCCCATGAACACGTCCTGTTCCTTGATGTCCTTGATGGACCGCGCGCCGGTGTCTTCGTCAACCTCAAAGACGATCAGGCGCAGCGTGACCTTCAGCGGACAGGCATAGGTCATGTCGCGCTGCTGGCATTCCTCGACATCGTATTTCGGCGCTTCAAGTTCATATTTCACGAACTCCAGCACAGCGGTTTCGTTGAAATCCTTGATCGGAAATACCGACTGGAACACGCCCTGAATACCCTCACCATCGGTGGGGATCGCGGCCTCGCCTGAATTCAAAAAGAGATCGTAAGAGCTTTTCTGCACCTCGATCAGATTCGGCATCTGCGCGACTTCGCGGATTTTGCCGAAAAACTTGCGGATGCGCTTACGTCCGGAATGCGTCTGAACCATCTTTATCCTCTGGTCTTTCGCCCTGATCGTCGCGGTGGGGACGCCCGCGCGATAAGGTCCCGTAATACCCGGCTCGCCAATACCAGCCGACTTCCCTTGTCGGCTTCCCGGCTTACCGCGTCGTCTCAGGCCCTCCTCACCGTTTCGGTGATCAGAGGGCCTGAGACGACGCGGGCTGGACAGGGAAATTTCCCTGTCCAGCCGTTGTCTCTGCAATCTTTACGTGCCCAAAGGCGCGAAAGATCACTTTTCGTCAGATCACTTCAGCTCGACTTCGGCACCAGCCTCTTCGAGCTTTTTCTTGATCTCTTCTGCTTCGGCTTTCGAAGCGCCTTCTTTCACGGCTTTGCCGCCAGCTTCGACAAGGTCTTTCGCCTCTTTGAGGCCCAGGCCCGTGATGGCGCGGACTTCTTTGATGACGTTGATTTTCTTGTCGCCTGCACCTTTGAGGATCACGTCGAACTCGTCTTTTTCCTCAGCAGCACCGCCAGCGTCGCCGCCAGCAGCCGGGCCGGCCATCATCACAGCGCCGCCAGCGGCGGGCTCGATGCCGTACTCGTCCTTCAGGATATTCTTCAGCTCAGACGCCTCGAGGAGGGTCAGGCCAACAAGCTCTTCAGCAAGTTTCTTCAGATCAGCCATTTTCAGTTCCGTTCAGTTATCTAGGTGGTTCCAGCAGCGACCCGCCCGGGCCGCGCCTCCCATATTTCGCAGTGCCGTATCAGGCTGCCTCGCGTTCTTCGAGCGTCGAAAGGATGCTCGCGATATTCGAGGCAGGTGCGCCGATTGCGCCCGCAAGGCTGGATGCTGGCGATGTGAGCGCAGTCACGATCGAACCCAGCAATTCCTCACGCGAAGGCATGGAGGCAAGTGCTTTCACACCAGCCACATCCAGCACGGTCTCTCCCATCGCGCCGCCGAGAATGACGAGCTTGTCATTCCCCTTGGCGTAAGCTTCGGTGACTTTCGCCGCCGAAACGGGATCTTCGGCATAACCGATGACCGTCTGGCCCACGAGAAGGTCTTTGATCCCTTCCGATGGCGTGCCTTCCAAGGCGATTTTGGCGAGCCTGTTTTTGGCGACACGGACCGAGGCCCCGGCTTCGCGCATCTGCGCCCGGTAGTCCGTCATCTCTGCGACTGAGAGGCCTGCGTAGTGACACACTACGACAGCGCCAGAGGCAGAAAAGATCTGGCCGAGTTCCTCGACCACAGCTTCTTTCTGGGCTCTATCCACAGTCTTCTCCAAAATTATGGCAGTCGGGAACGCCCCTTCCGCCGGCTCCATTCAGGACAGGGCAGCGTGCCCGATCCCTCTTCGTCTCCCGTCCCGGGTCAGCCAAAACCGCCGTATTGAAACGGCTGATCCTTCTGTTCCCGTCTATGGCGGGGCAATTAAGGCCCGGGGGCCACCCACCGTCTCGGACCGGATGAAACCGCCCGAAGGCGGCCCCATTTTCCACCGGGCGAACCCGGCAGAACCCTTTACGCGGACATGACCTTGTCAACATCCAGCGTCACGCCCGGCCCCATGGAGGAGCTGAGCGAAATGCTCTTCATATAAGTGCCTTTGGCACCTGCAGGCTTGGCCTTGGACACAGCGTCGATGAACGCCTTGACGTTCTCGGCGAGCTGCCCCTCGTTGAAAGACGCCTTGCCAACGCCGGCGTGCACGACACCGGCCTTTTCGGCCTTGAACTGCACCTGCCCGCCCTTGGCGGCAGCAACGGCCTCGGCCACATCCATCGTCACGGTCCCGATCTTCGGGTTCGGCATGAGGTTGCGCGGGCCAAGCACCTTACCCAGACGGCCCACGATGGGCATCATGTCGGGGGTCGCGATGCAGCGGTCAAAGTCGATCTTGCCGCCCTGCACGATTTCCATCAGGTCCTCGGCACCGACAATATCAGCCCCTGCGGCCTGCGCTTCTTCGGCTTTCGGACCACGTGCGAATACAGCAACACGGACCGATTTCCCCGTACCGTTCGGCAGGTTGACCGTGCCGCGCACCATCTGGTCCGCATGACGGGGGTCGACACCAAGGTTCATCGCGATCTCGATGGTCTCGTCGAATTTCGCGGTCGCATTGGCTTTCACCAGCGCCACTGCCGCATCGACATCCAACTGGGCCTGACCTGCGAAGTTCTCGCGGGCGGTTTTCACTCTCTTACCAAGCTTTGCCATGACTTACCCTTTCACCTCGATACCCATCGAGCGGGCGGAGCCGAGGACGATCTTCATCGCCGCATCGGTGTCATTCGCGCTCAGGTCCTTCATCTTCGTCTCGGCGATCTCGCGGACCTGCTTTACGGTGACTGTACCGACAGTCTCCTTGCCGGGCACCTTGGCACCCGATTTCAGGCCAGCCGCCTTGCGAAGGAGGAAAGACGCCGGCGGCGTCTTGATATCCATCGTGAAGGACTTGTCCTGATAATAGGTGATGATCGTCGGGCACGGTGCGCCCGGCTCCATCTCCTGCGTCTTGGCGTTGAACGCCTTGCAGAATTCCATGATGTTGATCCCGCGCTGACCGAGCGCAGGACCGATGGGCGGCGACGGGTTCGCCTTGCCGGCAGGAACCTGAAGCTTCAGGGTCCCTACAATCTTCTTGGCCATCGTGGCCTCCTCTTCATCCCAGGCTCAGGATCGCGATCCCTTCGCCCATATGGTTAGTGGTGCGGTTCGAAGGGCGCGCCCTCCTCGCCTCCCACAAGCGAACGGTCAGGTGTTCTTGGCGACCTGCCCGTATTCCAGTTCGACCGGGGTTGCCCGGCCAAAAATCGAAACTGTCACCTTCAGGCGCGCATTCTCCTCGTCGACCTCTTCGACCATGCCAGAGAAGCTCTCGAACGGGCCATCGGTAACGCGGACCTGCTCGCCGATATCGAATGTGATCGTCGGGCGCGGACGTTCCGCCCCTTCTTCGACCACGTTCAGGATGCGGTTGACCTCCGCATCGCGCAGCGGGCTCGGCTTGCCCTGGGGGCCAAGGAAACCGGTGACGCGGTTGGTATCGATGATATGCAGATACGCGCGATCGGTCATGTCCATCTTCACAAGCACATAGCCCGGCATAAAGCGCCGCTCTGTCTTGACCTTCTTGCCCCGGCGGATTTCCATGACCTCTTCCGTCGGGACGAGAATATCCTCGATTTCGTCCGTCAGCCCTTGCTGTACGACCGATTCACGAAGTGTTTCAGCGACGCGCTTTTCAAAATTCGAAAACACGTGCACGGCATACCAGCGCTTCGCCATACTGCTCGTTGCCCTTCTGCCCATTGGGCCAGTTCAGCCCCTCCCGCGCCAAGCCCTTGTTTCACAAGGAAAAGTCGCAGTCCTCAAAATTGAAACGGCGCGCTATCCGAATCGAAGCGCGCCATGATGTTGCCTAAGCTTGCGCCGATTACGACCCAAGCGCTGCCAAGTCAAGAACCGAGGCGCAGAACCTGATCGATGCCAAGACCGATAATCTGGTCGATCACAAAGAAGAAGATCGCCGCCAGCGTCGCCATGATGAACACCATGACGGTCGTAAGCATCGTCTCGCGGCGTGTCGGCCAGACGACCTTCGCGGCTTCTGCGCGGACCTGCTGGATGAACTGCGCCGGGTTTGTGCGAGCCATGGTCGTGCCTTTCCTTTGTCGATCACGTGGCAGGGGCGATAGGACTCGAACCTACGACATTCGGTTTTGGAGACCGACGCTCTACCAACTGAGCTACACCCCTACATGTGATCGCGCGGATTTAAGGGGAATCGGACCCTGATGCAAGCACCGGGTCACCTGTTTTGCCTTATCCGCCGAGGTCTGCGTATTTCGCGACGATTTCCGCCCCCCGCGCGGGCGAGATGATCGGCGGGATCAATGTCAGCAGCGCTCCCTCCGCATCCATCAGATAGATGAACGAGCCATGAGCATAGATCGGCCCGTATTCCGGGTCCTCGAAAACCAGCTTGCGCTCAATCTGGAAGAGCGCGCGAACATCTGCCAGCTCCGCCTCCGTCCCGGTCAGGCCGATCATGTCGGGATGTAGTTCCGCCAGTGGCTCCGCCATCGTCTCCGGCGTGTCGCGCGCGGGGTCAACTGTGATAAGAACGGGGCGCACCGGCAGTCCGGCCTCAGCGGCAATCTCCGTTATCTCCGCCATCCGGGGCAGCGCGACGGTACAGATCGCCTGGCATTTGGCATAACCGAAGAATACCAACTGCATCCGACCGTCGGGGTCGGCTTCGGATCGCTGTGCCCCGGTATGGTCCGTCAACGTGAAGGCACCGCCAAGATCGGCCGGAAACGGTAGTCGATCACCGTCGAGCGGCGCTTCGGACAGATGGCGCAAGGCTTCTGCCTGATCGGCGTGCTTTTCGCCGTCATGGGCCGATGCCGACCCGGCGATCAGCATCGCCGCCGCGAGATGACACAGCCGCCTCATTCGAAATAATACTCGATGAACGCCTCATCGGCTTCCTGACCAAGACCGAGATAGCCTGTTGCCGCAATCTTGGCATTTACCCGTGGGTCCCTGCGAAACCACGGCCCTTTCACGTCTTTCAGCTCTGGGTTCAGCCGCGCCCATTCCTTGGTCCACTGGTTCGCCTTCTGCCATTCTTCGGCACCGGCCTCCCGAATGAACTGGACCATGTAGAATTTGGTGGGCGTCTGGTCCTCATCGCCGACCAGCACGCCATCCACATCCACATCCTTGCCGCAATAGGGCTGCAGGTCGGTCGCCGCGCCGGTGAATACCGCCTGGCTGTTCTTCATCGGCAGCACCAGCGCGCCGTCCGCTGCCCGCAGCAGGCCAAGCTGACGTTTGCCGTCGCCGCAATTTGCCGGGCAGTCGCCAGTCACCTCACACAGAAGGTCGACGACCTTGGCGCTGAATGTCGCTTTCTCTTCCCCGAGAAGGCCCCATTCCTTCGCCGCCGATCCTTCGGCAAATTCACCTTCCGCCAGCGCCATCGGTGCCATGAGGCAGACCATCGTTGCGATTATCAGGTTGCGCATGGGTCTCATCCTTTCGGCTTCGGAATGGCAAAGCCGGGCACCACGTCATAGTCCTCATGGGTGAGGTTGGTGATCCCGGCATCGGCGACGATCTCGTTGACCACGAGATAATTGATCCCGTCGCGCACATAATGCTCGCCAGTGGCTGTCAGCTCGTGGCTCGCGATGGTCAACAAGCGGTCACCGCCATTGGTGTGATCATCATCTTCGATTTTCAGAACCATGTAGACGGTGCCATCTTCAGCCAGCAGCCCGACCGGGATACCTCCCGCAGCACACCAGAGCGCACATGTATGATGCGACGTACCCTGTACCGCATCCGCGCCGCCCATGACGCCGGAAAAGAAGCACCAGGTGTCAATCGGCTCGCCTTTTACCGTAATCGTCTCGGCGGTCGCAGACCCTACCGCTCCGACATATGCCGCAAGGCCGACAGCCAAATGGATGAAAAAGCGCATATCTTGTCCTCCCTAGTGTTCAATGTGACGCAGTTTTTTTTGCGGTTGGCAAATCACAATCGGGCGATGCACTGTCTGGCTCTGGCTTGATCCTGCGGATATACGATGGGCGCAGACTGACGGGGCGGCGATGAAGATCCTATTCATACATGACAACTTTCCGGCGCAGTTCGGCTCGGTCGGGGGCTGGCTGGCGGAGCGCGACTGGGACGTGCGGTTTGCAACGGCGTGGAGCGGAGGCGACAAGTCAGACAGCCGCTTCCTGCGCTACAAGGCCCACCGCGAGCCCACCGAAGGTGTGCATCCCTACGCCGCCGGACTGGAAAAGGCGGTGATCAACGGACAGGCTGCGGCGCGCAGCTTCGTTGCCGCCCGCGAAGACGGCTATATTCCCGATATCATCGTAGCGCATTCGGGCTGGGGCTCGGGCATGTTTGCGCGCAATATCTGGCCGGAAGCGCGCTTCGTCGCCTATCTTGAGTGGTGGTACAATTATCCCGCGCCCGATGATGTCTCGCTCGGCAGCCACAAATATGACCTGCATGCCAGCCTGCGCCAGACGACCCGCAACCTGCCCTTCCATCTGGACATGCAGGGCGCTGCGATGCGCCTCTGCCCGACCGATTTTCAGGCGAGCCAGTTTCCAACCAATCTGCGCGCCGGACTGACGGTCATCCATGATGGCGTCGATATCGACCTTCACAAACCCGCAACGGCACCAATTACAAAGGCCGCGGGCATTGATCTGTCGGAGATGGGTGAGATCGTCACCTATTTCACAAGGGGGATGGAGCCGCATCGCGGGTTCCCCCAATTCATGCGCGCCGTCGCCCGGCTGCAGAAAACCCGTCCGGACCTCCATGCCGTCATCGGCGGCGAGGACCGGGTCGCCTATGGCAGCCAGCTGCCAGAAGGTGAGAGCTGGAAAGCCCGAATGCTGGAGGAACTGAAGGGCGAGCTGGATCTAACCCGCCTCCATTTCGTCGGGCTGCAGCCCCGGCCAGAATTTGTGAAGGTACTTCAGGCCAGTCATGCCCACGTCTATCTGACGGCCGATTTCGTCCTCAGCTGGTCCATGCTGGATGCCATGGCCATCGGCTGCCCCATGATCGTATCGAACTGCGCGCCGGTGCGCGAATACATGACCGACAACGACACCGGCCTGATGGTCGGCCTGCATGATACCGACAGCCTGACCGCGCGTATCGATGAGGCGCTCAGCGATCGGGATCGAATGATGCGGCTGGGCCAGGCCGCTCGCGAGGTCGTGGCCGGTCGGTGCGATCGCAAACTGATCTATCCGCAGAAAGAACAGCTGTTTCGCTCGCTCCTCTGACGCAAAAAAAGGGCCGCCCATCGGGCGACCCTTTGTCGTTCATATGATCAGACGATCACTCAATAATGGTACCAACGACGCCTGCGCCGACGGTGCGGCCGCCTTCGCGGATGGCGAAGCGGAGGCGTTCTTCCATGGCGATGGGGGCGATCAGCGTGACTTCCATCTTCACGTTGTCACCCGGCATCACCATTT
>JBCCDJ010000038.1:0-14850 GCA_039030855.1 Pseudomonadota bacterium | reverse complement strand
CCGCCATATCCGCGAGCCATCAGCCGATAGCGGATCAGAAGTGTCCGCATCTGCCGCCTTTTCGAATTTCGAGGCTTTGGCCCTGAAATGGGAGCCTGAAGTCAAACGAAGCCTGTAAAGCGGGCTTGCGCCGCTTGCGCGATACGATATCAACACCCCATGAGCACCAAGAAACCCGAAAACCCGGCAGAGCCGTTCAAAAAGGCCCTCGGCGAAGCCACGCGCGCCATGGCAAACGAGGCTGAACTGACCGTCAGCTATTCGGTCGATCCGCCGGGCATGACCAATGAGGGCGTCCGCTTGCCGCAGGTCTCTCGCCGGATGACCAAGGCGGAGGTGATGCTGGCACGCGGTACGGCGGACGCGACGGCGCTGCGCCTCAGGTTTCATAGCGACAGCACCCATGCGCGCTACACCCCGCGCGGCGAAGTCGCGCGCGGCCTCTACGAAGCGATGGAGACCGCCCGCTGCGAAAGCCTCGGTGCCCGCGCCATGCCGGGCGTTGCCGATAATCTGGATGCGAAACTCGCCGATGACGCGGGCAAGCGCGCCTTTGCCGATATCGGGCAGCTGGCCGATGCACCGGTCGCGGATGCAGCGGCGATGCTTCTGCGCTCCCTCGCCACCGGTCGCCAGCCGCCGACTGAGGCGGCGCAGGTGCTCGACCTCTGGCGCGATAACCTGAACGAGCTGGCAGGCGGGTCGATGGATGATCTTGTCGGTCTCCTGGATGATCAGCAAGCCTTTGCCAAGAAGGCATGGGAGGTGATCAAGGATCTCGGCTATGGCGATCAGCTGGGCGAGGACCCCGACGCGCCCGAAGAAGACCAGAACGAGAGCGACGAGGAAGAAGCGGAGGATGACGCCTCCGACGAGGGGTCCGAAGATGGCGGCGACGACGATCTCGAAGATGACGAGTTCGCGCCAGAAGACAGTGAGGCCGCCGACACACAGCGGGCCGAGGTCGAGGCGCAGCTCGATGAGAGCGACAGCGACGAAGATGATGAACAGGTGCCCGCCGATGACGAGGGCACCCCGCCCGACACGCCGCCCCAGTTCCCCGACAGCGAGGCGAGCGCCAGTTACAAGATCTATACCCGCGCCCATGATGAGCAGATCTTCGCCGATGATCTCTGCGATGAGGCAGAGCTGGAGCGTCTGAGATCCTATCTCGACAAGCAGTTGGAGCCGCTGAAAGGTGCCGTCTCCCGCCTTGCCAACAAGTTGCAGCGCCGTTTGCAGGCCCAGCAGAACCGGTCATGGGAGTTTGATCTCGAAGAAGGCATCCTTGATGCCGGACGCCTTGCCCGCGTGGTCACGAACCCGACCACACCGCTTTCGTTCAAGATGGAGAACGAGACCGAGTTCAAGGACACCGTCGTCTCGCTCGTGATCGACAATTCCGGCTCCATGCGCGGGCGGCCGATTTCCATCGCTGCCATTTCGGCTGATGTGCTGGCGCGGACGCTGGAGCGGTGTCAGGTGAAGGTGGAGATCATTGGCTTCACCACCAAGGCATGGAAAGGTGGCCAATCGCGCGAAGACTGGCTGAAGGACGGCCGGCCCGCCAATCCGGGCCGCCTCAACGATTTGCGCCACATCATCTACAAGAGCGCCGACAGCCCCTGGCGGCGTGCCCGGCGCAATCTCGGCCTGATGATGCGCGAGGGCCTCCTGAAAGAGAATATCGACGGAGAGGCGCTTGAATGGGCGCATAAGCGCATCGCCAACCGGCCTGAGCAGCGCAAGATCATGATGGTGATCTCGGACGGTGCGCCGGTGGACGATTCGACCCTGTCGGTGAACCCGTCGAACTATCTTGAGCGCCACTTGCGCGATGTGATCGAGATGATCGAGAAGAAGAAGGCTGTTGAATTGCTGGCCATCGGCATTGGTCATGACGTAACCCGCTATTATCAACGCGCGGTAACGATCACCGATGTTGAACAGCTAGCAGGCGCGATGACCGAACAACTGGCGAGCCTGTTTGAATCCGATCCGCGCGCCCGGGCCCGGACCGAGCGGCAGTTGATGGCCCGCCGCGCCTGATCAGCGCGCTATGGCGTCAGCGGCGGCCTTTGGGAAACATCAACCCTTCGCGCCCTATGTTCTTCTGGCCCCGCCCGCTCAGCGCCATGATGATGAGGCCAAGCAGCAGGAACAGAACGAAGGCAGGCCAGCTGATCGCCGGCTGGATCGCCAGCGCCCAGAGATCCGGCGAAACGGAGGTTTCGATAAACCCTTTCGCACTGGCCAGACTGGCCGCGTCAAACTGTGTCCAGTACTGGGAGGTTGAGGTGAATTCGAGCGGTGCTTCCTTGAAAGGCCCCCGCCACACATCGAAGGCGAGCGCCCCCAGACCGGTCAACAAGAACAGATAACTCAAAAAACGCAACATACGCTCTCTCCCACCAACTTGCTGGCACCATGACTATGCACCTTGGTTGAAACTACCGAAAATACGCGCTTCTTACAACCAGATGCGCTTGCGTTGCCGCCCCAACCGCGTTAGTGCGCTGTCTCACGGAGAGGTGGCCGAGTGGTCGAAGGCGCACGCCTGGAAAGTGTGTAGGCGGGGAACCGTCTCCAGGGTTCGAATCCCTGTCTCTCCGCCATCCTGTCTCACAAGATGAACATCGCCCGTTCACTGAACCGGTTCGGCCTTACCATCCCGCATGATTGACGCACTGGTCCCAGAACTTGGGGCAACCGTGCTTCTTGCGTGCAGGATCAGTGCGCACATATCGACGGCACAGCGTCCCCGACTCTGGCGCCGGTCAAGGTCTTCATTGCTGACCGACGGCCTCAGCCCGGGGGGGGGCGATGCGACCGGGACCAAAACGCGGTCCGTAGCGCTCCCCCGTGACTTGACGCAGCGATCAGCATTACCGCTCCGCCAGCCATGCGCCCGATATGCGACCAGGCTATAGCACATCGGCAGTTGCGCCTCTCGCTCCTCGTATTTGTCGTATATCGGCTCCCTGTTCGAATGAGGATATTCGGTCAGATTCTCCACCACCAGTCCGGCGGAGATACACGCTGTCACGATCTCGCCGAGCGTGTGGACAAACCAGTACCCGATCACCCCGGAGGGCTCCTCAGCCCGGTCGTCATAAACGATCAGCTCTGGCACCTCGACCGGGTCATCCTCGAAATAGCTGTAGACCATGGCAAAGGGATCGTCAGAGCCAGGCTCGAACATCTCGAGGACCGGGTGTGTCTCATATATGACCAACTTGCCGCCGGGCTTCAGCAGGCTGGCAACCGACCGGAAGAAGTCCGGCAGGTCCGGCATCCAGTTGATCACCCCGATCGTGATGAGCGCCAGATCATATTCACCAAGGCTGTCGGGGAGGTCATAGACATCAGCCTCCACCAGTTTGGGCGACTGACCTGATGCTTCGGACAATTGTGCACCAAGAGCGAGGAACGCCGGTGACTGATCGATGCCGAGCATCGGTACGATGCCAAGAGACGCCAGCGAGAGAAGATCGCGTGCGTTGTTGCAGCAGACCTGAACTGCCGTTGCACCCTCCAGATCGAGCCCCTTCAGAACAGTCGTGAGAGTTTCGTCAAGTGCGCAAAAGCCCGGTTTGGCCGCATCCGACAATAGCCTCTCCCAATCGGGGCCTGTGCCATGGGACGGGGCGGAGGCGTCCCAGGCCGCCTTGTTTGCCCTTCTATACGACTTCGGATCATCAGACATACGGCACCTCCCTCACACTGCCGACCAGCCTGACCTGCTGCGACGGAAGAGACAACGCATTCGCGGCGCGTCACGACGACGAACCTGTGATACCAAACCGCGACTGCGAACAGTGAAAATCCAGAACGGCGGAACGGATGACTGGGAACATGATGCACAGATACATGGCTCCGGCGGAGGAAGCGCCGCACACGCGCACATGGATGTGCTGGCCCCGGAAAAAGGACATCTATCAGCGCAAAGGCCGTCCAGACGGCTATCATGACGACGTCATATCAGCGATCGGACGTCTCGCCGCTGCGATCGCTGTGCATGAACCAGTAACCATGTGCGCAAGCCCCGATCAGCAAGATGCCGTACGGGCGGCCTGCGGCAGCGGGGTCGAAATCGCAGCGATCCCGACAGACGATATGTGGGCACGGGATAGCGGGCCGGTCTTCGTCACCGACGGCAATGGCAACAAAGCGGGCGTAAGCTTTAATTTCAACGCATGGGGCGGAAAGGAACGTCTGCCTGCCGATGCTCTCCTCGCGGCGCGGATCCTTGATCATATCGGCGTTCCTCAGATCACCGCATCGATAACCGGCGAAGGGGGCGGCATCGAATATGATGGCGAGGGTACATTGCTGCTGACCGAAAGCTGCTGGGTGAATGGCAACCGCAATCCCGGCCTGTCACGCGATGAGATCGAGCGGGATCTGCGCCGCGTGCTTGGCGTCGAACAGGTCATATGGTTGCGCGGCGTCGCGGGAGAGGAAGAAACCGACGGCCATATCGACGGCTATGTCCGCTTCATCCGCCCCGGCCTTATCCTGATGAGCGGAGCCGACCGCGACAACATCAGTTTTGGCGACGACACGATCTGGGACGAAGACTATCGCGACACCCGGAACCGGCTGCGCGCGGCCCGCGACGCCGCCGGTCGGCGTTTTGAGATCGTTGAATTGCCATGGGCGCAGACCTCTCGATCCACGGACCCGGACTTCTTCACGAGCTACGCCAATTTCTATGTCGGCAACGGCGCGGTCTACTCACCCCATTTCGGTGACGACAAGACGGATTGTCGAGCGGAAGCAACCCTCGCCGAGCTGTTCCCCGGCCGCGAGGTCGTCATGCTCAATGTTGATCGTATCTACGAAAACGGCGGCGGCATTCATTGTGTGACGCAGCAGGAACCCGCCTGAGACACGGCAATCGCGAGGCGGCACCGGGCCACGCCACTGCCAACCGCATGTGATCCGGTCTCGGACCGTTCGAATAGTAAAGGGCGATCAGACGACCTGCATATCCGCACCGGGGGTCCATTCCTTGCCGGGGACGGCATCAAGCAGCGCCTTCGTGTACTCGTGGGTCGGATTTTCGAACACTGATGCCGTCGCACCTTGCTCCACGATCTCTCCATTACGCATGACTGCGAGACGGTCGCAGACCTGGGCGGCGACGCGCAGATCATGGGTGATGAACACCATCGAGAGGTTCATTCTGACCCGGATCTCGTCGAGCAGTTTCAGGATCTGGTCCTGAATGGACACATCAAGCGCCGATACCGGCTCGTCGGCGACCAGAACCTCAGGCTCCAATGCCAGCGCGCGCGCGACACCGATGCGTTGGCGCTGGCCGCCCGAAAACTCATGCGGGAAGCGATCGAACGCGCCTTCGTCAAGGCCGACAATCTTCAGCAATTCGCGGGCCTTGGTCTCTGCCTCAGCCTGACTTGCACCCTGAATGATCGGGCCTTGCGCGATAATCCTGCCGACCTTCGTGCGTGGGTTCAGCGAGGCGTAGGGGTCCTGAAACACCATCTGCATCTTGGCGCGATGCGGCCGCATCGCTGCCCGGTCAAGCGGGCGCAGATCGACGCCGTTCAGCAGAATTTCGCCCGCATTAGCATCGTGCAGGCGAATGACGCAGCGCGCCACCGTCGACTTGCCGGACCCGCTTTCCCCGACGATGCCCAGCGTCTCGCCCCGGCGAAGATCGAAGGTGACGTCCTGCGCCGCTTTCACCAGACGCGCGCCGCCGCCAAGACCGAGAAAAGATCCGCCGGACCTGTAGGTCTTCTCCAGCCCCTTCACCTCCAGCACGATATCGTCAGAGCGCGGGCGCGCGGACCGCGGTGTTAGGCTCGGCACTGCCGCCATGAGCGATTTGGTGTAGGGATGCGCAGGCGCGTTCAAGACCTGATTGGCGGAGCCGGTTTCCACAACGCGCCCGTGCTGCATCACCGCGACCCGGTCAGCAATGTCGGCAACCACACCGAAATCATGGGTGATGAACAGAACACCGGTGTCATGCGCGGCCTGCATTTCCTTGATGAGCTTCAGGATTTGCGCCTGGGTCGTCACATCCAGCGCCGTCGTCGGCTCATCCGCGATGAGGATCTTGGGGTCGAGCGCCAGCGCCATCGCGATCATCGCCCGCTGACGCTGCCCGCCCGACAGCTCATGCGGATAGGCGCGCATGATCTGATCGGGATTGGGCAGATGAACATCCGCGAGGAGCGCAAGTGCCCGGTCGCGGCGTTCCTGCCCCGGCATCCTGGCATGAAAGCGAAACACCTCGTCGATCTGCTTGCCGATGGTCATCACTGGGTTCAGCGCGGTCATCGGTTCCTGAAAGATCATCGAGATGTCGGAGCCGCGAATATCGCGCAGGCGCGCCTCGCTGACAGTGACGAGGTCTTCGCCCTGAAATTCCACCGTGCCTTGCGACACACGGACATGGGGCTTGGGCAGAAGGCCCATAACGGCGCGCGCGGTGAGGGATTTTCCCGATCCGCTCTCGCCCACCACACACAGGATTTCGTTGGGGGCGAGATGCAGGTCAGCCGCCTCCACCGCGAAGGGCCGCTGGGCACTGGCGGGCAGTGCGATGTGCAGATCGCGGATGTCGAGCAGGTTGTTCATGTCCGCTCCCGCAGGCGCGGGTTCAGGGCATCATTCAACCCCTCCCCGACAAGATTGATGGCCAGCACAGTCAGAAGGATCGCGATGCCGGGGAAGGTGCAAACCCACCAGGCCGAGCGCAGAAGCGTCCGCCCTGCCCCGATCTGGAAACCCCAGCTCATGATGTTGGGATCACCGAGGCCGAGGAAGGCAAGGCCACTTTCGATCAGGATCGCGGTCGCGACCATGAGCGAGCCGATGACGATGACCGGGCTTAGGCAATTGGGCAGTATTTCACCGAGAATGATCCGCGCATCTGACATGCCGACCGTGTGACAGGCCTGCACGAACTCACGGTTCTTCAGGGATAGAAACTCGCCCCGTACCAGCCGGGCGACTGCGGGCCAGGACACGACGGCGATGGCAACCACGATGCTTTCAATCGACGGCTTCATGATGGCCACCAGCAGAATGGCGAAGATAAAGGACGGGATGGTCTGGAACATTTCGGTGATCCGCATCAGGAGATCATCGATCAGGCCGCCGTAATAACCTGCAATGGCCCCCATCAGAACACCGATGACGACCGCGACCAGCGTGGCCAGAAGACCGATCAGCAAGGACGTTTTGGCCCCATGTGCGATGCCTGCTGCCACATCCCGGCCCAAACTGTCAGAGCCAAGTAGGAACCCTTCCGCACCGGGCGGGGACATGGATTTCCCAGCGAGGCTAAACGGGTCTTCGGGGAAGAACAGTTGCGCCGTGGCGGCGACAACGAAAACGATCGCCAGAATGCACAGGCCCAGCACGGCAGACCGGTTGCGGCGAAAGAGGGCCCAGAAATTCCTCATCTCATTCCACCTCGATACGCGGATCGAGGGTCGAATAGATGATGTCGACCACCAGATTGACCGCGACGACCAACAGCGCCGACAGCAAGAAAATACCGAGAAGGAGGTTGAGATCGCGCGCAAACAGCGCCTCGAAGGCCAGCATACCAAGCCCCGGCCAGGCAAACACGCTCTCCACAATGACGGAGCCGCCGATCAATGCACCGACCTGAACACCAGCCATGGTCACAACGGGCAAAAGCGCGTTGCGCAGCACATGTACGAACATGATCCGCCGTTCCGTCAGGCCCTTGGCGCGCGCGGTGGTCACATAATCCTGCCCCGCCTGTTCCAACATCGAAGCACGCATCAGCCGCGTGTAAAGCGCGAGATAGAAGAGCGAGAGCGTGATCGTCGGCAGCACCAGATGATGCGCGATGTCCCAGACCCGGTCCCAGCCCTCATAGAACATTGCGATGTTCTCCATCCCCGATGTCGGGAACCATCCGAGGTTCAGCGAAAAGACCACGATCAGCATCAACCCGACCCAGAAGAGCGGCGTCGCATAAGTGATCAGCGCAAAAATGGAGATCGCCGTATCGCGCCAGGTGTTCAGCCCCGTCGCCGCCAAAAGGCCCAGCAGAATGCCGAAACCGACCGCCAGAACAATGGTCGAGACCATCAGGAGCATTGTCGCGAAGAACCGGTCAAGCACCAGATCGAGGACCGGCATCTCGTGCCGAAACGAATACCCAAGATCGAAAAGCGCGACGTTCTTCAGGTAGAGACCCAGTTGCACGATCAGGGGCTGATCCAAACCGAATTTGGCACGAAGTTCCGCCATGTATTCAGGCGTTGCCGACCCTGCCTCACCCGCCAGGACATCAACGGCGTCGCCTTCAGCCAGCTGCAGCAGGAAGAAATTCACAATGACAATGGCCAGAATGATCGGAACCGCCTGAAGCAGGCGTTTCAGAACATATCGGAGGCGTTTGGTGAAATGGTCCACGAATGGCTCCCCCACTGGCGATGTCGGTCATTGCCGACGCCGGCGAAGGTCGCCGGCGTCTGTCTTGTCGAAGCTGTGGTCTACTGCTCGATCCAGGCCCGCTCAAACGGGCCATAGGCGCCGAGTGCGGATGTCGCGTGATCCCTTAACTTGTCATTGTAGACGGTCAGGAACTCCATCTCGAAGACATTTGCCACCGGCAGGTCATTGGCCAGAATTTTCTGGATGTCTGCATAGATCGCAGACCGCTTTTCGGCATCCGGCTCTGTCGCGCCAGCGGCGAGCAGCGCATCCAACTCCGGGTTGGAATAGCGAGACGAATTTACGAACGCGGTGCCCTGACGGATCTGGTCGGTGCCATACTGCCGATGAACGCCCAGCACCGGGTCGGGCAGCTGATAGAAGTAGTTCACATTCATCTGGAAGTCATAGTCAGCATAGATCCGTTTGATCCACGTCGGCACGTCCTCGTAGCGAAGATCAACTTGGATGCCGATCTCACCGAGAGCCTGCTTCATATACTCACCCGCGCGCCGCCAGTCTTCGCCATAGGGAATGAGATCAAGCGTGAAAGACGCGCGCACGCCGTCACCATCGGGCGTCACGCCCGCTTCATCAAGCACCGCGGTCGCGGCGGCCACATCGCCGTTCTGCGGGAAGTTGGGCAGACCATCCTTGTAGAGCCCGGTCGGCGCGTAGTTGCTGGACAGCGCGCTGGTGGCCGGTTTGCCGTAACCGAACCAGATGTTCTCGATCAGAAACTCACGGTCGATGACGAGAGAGATTGCCTGGCGCACCGCCGGATTGTCGAAGGGCGGCTTGGTCGTGTTGAATTCGATCAGCGCCATCGGGTTGATCATCGAATAACCGTCGGTGGTGACCGAAATGCCGTCCATCTCGTTCAGGCGCACCGCATCGATATTCGGGATCGCGCCATAAGCACCATAGAGCACCTCGCCGTTCTCCATCGCCGCTGTGCGGGTGGAGGCATCGGGGATGAACCGACCGACAACGCGGTCGATATAGGGCAGTCCGGGCTTCCAGTAGTCCTCGTTCTTGTCGAGCCGCACATACTGGCCCTTCTTCCATTCCGTGAACTTGTAAGCCCCGGTACCAACCGGGTTGTTCGCAAGATCAGCGCTGCGCGGGTCCTGCCCTTCCAGCAGATGCTTCGGCACGATCGGACTTTCATATCCGGACAGCGCACGCAGCATATAGGGGGCCGGATTTTCCAGATTGAAGACCGCCGTATGATCATCGGGGGTGTCGATGGAGGTCACCTCGCGGAACGAATTGGGGCCGCGCGGATGCACCTTCTTGAGGACCTCCATGACGGTGAATTGCACGTCAGCGGAAGTGAACGGTTCACCATCGTGCCATTTGACGCCCTGACGCAGATTGAAGGTGACGGTCTTGCCGTCTTCGCTCACCTCATGACTTTCGGCGAGCGCCGGTACGATGTTCAGGTCATTGTCATAGTCAAAGAGGCCGTCATAGATTTTCGGCGCGACAAGACCGATCGGGCCCGATGTCGAAAGATACGACGCCAACGAAGGCGGTTCAGGTTGGACAAGATACACGAACGTGCCGCCCGATTGCTGAGCATTGGCGGTCAATGCAGTGGCGATCAGGCCAGACGCCATCAAAGCGCCGCGTAACCAGTTTAAACCAGACATCCTAGTCTCCCAGTTGTGAGTGCAGAGTTATTATTGCCCGGTCGGCATCAAGCGTCCGAGGCTACTTGCGCGTCAAGCCTGCTAGCAAAGTGCCCGCGTCACAAGAATAAACTGTCGTGCTGCATCAATCCGCTCAAATAGCCAGCACGGTTTACTGGATCTGGCGCGATATTGTGCGATGCAACATGTCCTGGAGCCCGCAAACAGCTTTGACCGATCACCGATCTTTCACTTTGTTCGCTGACAATTAGCCGAGAGATTCGCGAGAAATGTTGAACGTACGCGCCGGGAATACGATCATCCCTGATGTCGCGGCACCGGTTGTTCTGGAATGGCTGTCACCACCACATCGGGAGTTGAAAGCATAGGTGGCGGCCGCGATGTGCCGGCTCCAAGACGATCGGTTCAATCGCCATGCGCCCGCCGATCAAAGACAGATCGGCGGACTGAAGGCAAAATTCAGAAGAACATGCTGAGATAGAGGATACCGCCGATATCCTCGTTGGTTCCATCGTCGCCATATTCGATGCCGGCAGTGGTCGAGAGGCCGGGCACGAGATTATAGGTGACCCAAGCTGCGGCGACATCGGTGTCATTGAAATCATTGTTGGAATACCCGCCCGCGAAAGTCCACGGACCGGTTGAATATTCCGCACCGACATAGAATGTCTCACCCGCAGACGCACCGTCGACATAATCGGCCGCACCGTCCTGATATCCGCCCGCTAGGGTAAAGCCGGAAAAGCTGACATAACCGCCGATATTGTAGACGTCGTTATTGGGCCCATCCTCATCCGCATAACCGCCTGAGATACCGACACCGACGCCTTGTATCTCGCCGTTATAGGCTGCGGCGATGGACAGAAACTCACCGCTTTCGAAGACAGGGCTGTTGCTGTCAGCGGCACCATCGGCTCCGAGATTTGGCAGATAGCTGAAACCGGCCTGAAAACCTCTGAATTCGGGCGTGTCATAATGGAAGCCGACTGCCTGCTCACCGCCGGCAAGCGCCCCCATGTCGTCGGCGGCCGTGGTGATGAATTCCGCGTCGTAATAACCGATCTGCGAGCCGGGTGCCTCGATGATACCATTGTGGAACGTGGCAATCGCCGTGTCATCGCCGCCGAATTTGAAGGAACCATAAGGGGTCCTGACACCCCCGAAGTTCTTATCGATCTGGTCTTCGCTGTCGGTCTGTGCCTCGACCTCGACGGTAGCGAAGAATACCAGCCCCTGGTCTGTGACCAGTCGGCCGTCGAAGTGAAATTCGCCATCACGAAAGACGCCGACGCCGCTCTGATTGTTGCCGTCCGACAGCGCCAGGCCGAGATGGTAGAACCCGGATACGCCGACCTCCCATTCCGAAGCATGGGCGGGTGCGGCGGCGAAGCCTGCGGTGGTCGCGGCGAGCGCGGTTGTGCATAGCCATCTAAACATAAGATCTGTCCTCGTCGTTTTTGGTTGATGGCTAGGACCCCCGTCGCTGGGTTCTCGCTAGAGTACCCGACAAATATGGTCAAGAAAAGATTTCCAAGAAGCTGAGCGAGAAGCCCACCATAGGGCATAGCCCGATCGCATCCCCAGCAACCGGGCATCCCCGCGCCACCTCCCGGTGATCAGGACCGGCGTGAACCCTTCAAAGGTTGGGCTTCCGTCATAGAGGTTGTCATTCGATCCGGCATTGCGATGCGATGCCCGGAAGTGTTCCGATTTCGTCCAGGCGGTAAATGCCGCCTCATCCGCCCAGATCGTGTGCGATGCGTAAAGCGTATGTTCCTTGGTCGAGGGGCCACGCATCAGATGAAAGTCCACGAAACCTGGCACCTCCTTCAAGCGGCTGTCGCGATTGCGCCAGACCTCTTCGAACGCCTCCTCATTGCCTTTGAATATCTTGAACCGGTTCATGGCGAGGTACATCTTCGGGCTCCTTCAGGGCTGTGGTCGACTGCGATGGCGTTCCTCTTGAGATCACACAAATCACCTTGACGGGAGTGATTAGGTCGAGAAACCCAATGGTGAATTGGAGGTAACCTATCGCGCCGTTCCGGCTTCGGCCCGATATACGCCGAGCAGCGGATCGCCGCAACGCGATCTGGACGTCAGACCCCGTTCACAGCCGCAGTCGGACGAGCCCGAACCCGGCTCATTTCGTCAGCAGGAGCTTGCCCTGTTTCGTGATCCGCAGATTGTAGATCCGACCATCCAGAACGATGCTGGCCTGACCGGACGCATCAACCAGCCGTCTGGCATCGTAGAGAGGTTGCGAGGACCGGCGCGGCGTGATCTGCGCTTCGGCCTCGGTGCGCGATGTCGCCTCGCTGGCGACCGTCATGACGCGTCGCCGTCGCGTTCGACATGGTCGAGCAACCATTCGAGGCTGAGCCCTGTCGGCAGCGCATCATCAGGCCCGTCTTTCACGGCGCTGATCATCTCCAGAATCCCGTCCCGTCCGGGAACGTTGCGGTCTTCGTCTTCGCGTATTGCCGTCATAACGATGTCTCCTATCGGTGAATTCGTCAGTCGGGCTCCCTCGGAGCGAGGTGGCTGGACCTCATCAACGTGCCAAGCGCATCAATCTCTGTCAATCCTGATTATTTTAGTTGGTTAAAAAGGTGAGTAGAGTTATCAATTATTGCGAATCAAGACGTGACCATCCGCTGACCGGAGATGCCGAAACATGAGCGCTACCCCCCGATACGCCATCGCAGTCGCCCTGACCGCCATGATCGCACCCCTATCGGCCTCCGCCGCATCCGAGGACCAGTCAGCGGTGGTCGAGACCTATGCGAACATCGCTGCAGCGAAATATGAGGATAGTCTGATCGCTGCTCGCACCCTTGGCACCGCAGTGGATGCGCTGATTTCATTCCCCTCAGCCGAGACGATGACCAAGGCGCGCGCCGCTTGGATCGCGGCCCGCGTGCCCTATCAGCAGACAGAGGTTTACCGGTTCGGCAACCCGATCGTCGACGACTGGGAAGGGAAGGTGAACGCCTGGCCGCTCGACGAGGGGCTGATCGATTATGTCGATGCGACCTATGGCGGTGCCACGGACGAAAATCCCTATGCGGCGCTCAACATCATCGGACATCAGAGCTTCACCCTCTCTGGCGAAACCATCGACGCCTCGGAAATCACACCTGCGCTCCTGCAGGAGCTTCATGAGGCGGATGAGGTCGAAGCCAATGTCACCACCGGCTATCATGCCATCGAGTTCCTTCTCTGGGGGCAGGATCTGAACGGTGTCGGGCCTGGCGCTGGTGAGCGGCCCTGGACCGACTACGCGGCTGGCGATGCCTGCACCAACGCCAATTGCGACCGCCGCGCCGACTATCTGAAGGCCGCGACGGATCTTCTTATCTCCGATCTCGAATTCATCACCGCTGCCTGGGCCGAAGGTGGCGACGCGCGCGCCGAGGTCGCCAAGGATACGGGTGCCGGTGTCATTGCCATACTCACCGGAATGGGCTCGCTTTCCTATGGTGAGCAGGCGGGAGAGCGGATGCGCCTCGGCCTGATGCTGAACGACCCGGAGGAGGAACATGACTGCTTCTCCGACAACACCCATAACAGCCACTACTATGACGGTCTTGGCGTGAGAAACGTCTACCACGGCCGCTATGTCCGGATTGATGGCAGCGTCGTGGAAGGGCCGTCCCTCTCCGACCTCGTCACGGCTGCCGATCCGGACATCGATGCCGGTATGAAAGCGGATCTTGATGCGACGATGGTCGCTCTTGGCGCGATCAAGACCGCGGCCGAGGCCGGGTTTGCCTATGACCAGATGCTCGCCGCCGGTGACAAGAACGGCGAAGCGCTGATCATGGGCGGTGTTGATGCCCTCATCAAACAGACCCGCAGCATTGAACGTGCCGTCAGTGCACTTGCGATTACACCGATCGAGTTCGAAGGCTCGGACAGCCTCGATAATCCGAACGCGGTGTTCCAGTAAGCCGGCCCCCTCCGGCTTAGCTTGGGCCGGGCGCGACAATCCCCTACCGCCGTCGCGTCCGGTCCACACTCCCCCAGAAGTGTGCGGCGCTGTATAACGCCGGCACAACGACGAAACAGAAAACAACCGGCGCGTCCGTAACTGGCGCGTTTGGTTTTAGGAAGCACAGAGCAACGGCAGCACATGAAAAAGCTACCCAGCCCCTGCATCGACATCTGCAAGTTCCGCCGCAAAGGACCGGGGGGCGATCATTGCATCGGATGTTCCATGACCAAGTCCCAAAAAAGGATGTTCAAGGCCCTGAAAAAGCCGGAGCACCAAGCGACCTTTATCGCCTTTGTCCGTCTTCAACAGGATGCGATGTCAAAATACCGGCATTGGGAACCGGCATTCGCCAAAAAATGTGCCAAGAAAGGCGTCAGGCCGCCGAAGACGGCGGCCTGATCAAGCGTCCGGCGGTGATCGCGCTCACTTCAGATGGGCGCGCAGCATCCATGCGAATTTCTCGTGTGTCTGACCGCGCGCGATGCACAGGTCTTCGGTCAGCGTATCACCATGCCCCGCGGCAAGCTCCCCGGCACCGGCGAGGGTGGCGGCCAGTGTCTCCTGCGCGTCTTTCAGCTTGGCAATCATTGTCGCAGCGTCTGCTTCGCCGTCATGCTCCGCGACTTTCGAGCGTGCGATCATGCCTGCGAGGGTACCCTCCGCATGCGCATCCAGCGCCTTGATCCGCTCGGCAAGGTCATCCTGAGCGACAAAGTGGTCCTCGTAGATCTCCTGAAACAGCGTGTG
>JBCCDJ010000037.1:0-17361 GCA_039030855.1 Pseudomonadota bacterium | reverse complement strand
TCAACACTGCGGCCAGCTCGCGCCAACGCAACCAATTGTTCCCTAAATTCCGTGGGGTACGGGTTCCTCGTTCTTGGCATGAAAAACACTCTCCTTCATCAGTGAAAAAGTGTCCATCAAACCGGGGGAACTCCAACTCCACTGGACGGTCCGGGCTTCCCTCTCGTCTCGTATCGGCCGACTAACCCGAATGATCGGAAAGGCAACTTTCAGCGGTCATTCGCGTATGGGCCAGCCTGTGGGATTGGCTGGTGATTGCCATCATCTTCTCCGGGGGGACCGGCGAGGCTGGCGATCCGGACCCAGGCGGTTCCGGCGACAATGACAGCTCCGATCCAAGCGAAGACCAGCGTCCATTCGTCCGGTGCGCCGCCGATCTCGGAGAGGCCCTTTACGGCGTGATAGCCTGCGATCCCGGCGGGTGCTGCGAAAATCAGACCGATGGCGAGCTTGACGGGGACAGACTTGATCTTCGCAAAGGCGAGCTGCCCGAAGAACAGTGTGAATACGCCGGCGAACAGCCCGGCGATGATCGCGGTCATTATTCCGGCTTCGGTTTCATAGAGGTGCATGCCGACAGTCAACGCGACGAAGATTGGCAGCGCGTAGACCGCGAGAGAGAACAGCAGATAGACCATAAGGCCGAGGCCGATGATGCTCAGAAATGCGGATAGGAACATGGGCGGCCTGCTTGTCTGGAACGCGCCTCCACCACCGCCACGGCACGGGGGTAGCATAGCATAAATCGGGTGTTTCCGGAATATTCCCGTGCAGCGCATCGCGATGCGTTTTGAGCATCACGGGTCATAACGACCCGCCGTTCTTCTCCCGGAAATCGTAGAGCGGGATGCCGAGAACCTTTGCCTTGTCGGCGAGGTTGTCGGAGATCCCCGAACCCGGGAAGACGATGAGTCCGATCGGTAGGGTCTCCAGAAGCTGATCATTGCGCTTGATTGGGCGGCCTTGCCGTGGCGCGTCCAATTCGGCTTGAAGACGATCTGCTGGCATCTGCGATTGTCGGCCCAACAGGCCGCGATGCGCTCGGCACCTTTCGGCGATCCGCCATGCAGGAGCACCATGTCCTCGTGCTTGGCCCGAACCTTGTCGAGGGCCGCCCAGATCGCGCCCGTGTCGGTCAGATCCTGACCGCCGGTAAAGGCGATCTTGGTGCCCGTGGGCATGAGCGGTTCGAGGTCGCTCTTGCGCTTGACGTCGAGATAGTCGCGGCTGTCGATCATCGCTGCGGTCATGCGCTTGCGGCTGACGCGGCTTCCCGTGCGAGGATTCCAGGTCTGACCGAGATGGGTCTCGAAGAGATCGGCGGCGAGGTCGCGCATGTCTTCGTAGGCATTTCGGGATTCGACGAGCGTGATGCCCTCGGCTGTTTGTTGCTCTAACTCGACTGAGCGGACCTCGGAGCCGTCTTGGCTGTGCTGAGAGCGCTTCTGCGCCTGTTCGTTGTCGTCGAGCGTGCGATCGACCTTGGCGGCCATGCGGTGGAAGACATTCACCGTCGACCAAAGCAGGTCTTCGAGATCGGGTTCTAGCCGCGTGTCACCGAGGGCGACGACAAGTGCATCGAAGATATCGGTCATCGCACCTTCGACGGCGGTGGCTTCGGGCAAGGGCCGCGGATCGGGTTCATCCACGAAGGGGCGATGTCCGAAGAGCTGGAGTTCGTCGAGGACGAGAGCGGTCGCCGAACGGGTTGAGGGATGGTGCTGGATCATGAGTGGGCTCCTTCGCCGGTGTGACCGCGCCTCGCGCGGCCTTCTGGGCGACGGGAAAGCGGAGGCCGACCGGGCCGACATCCGAAGGACCGAAGCGCATGCGGAGGATGGCGGAGGCGGCGCCGTTTTGGATCGCGATGCAAAGCCGGGGCATCCATGATTGGTGTCCCACGCGGAACGCGTGGGTGGCCCGGCGGCGGAAAACGGGGGCACCGCAGCCATTGTCGGACCGGGCGGTTTGCGCTCCGTCTCGCCCCTCTCGGAAGGCCGTGGGCGCGGCTCTCATGCGAGTAGGAGGCCAGTTACCGCACGAACCAGACTGCCTCGGTGTCAGCCTGCTACCGAACCCAGAAAATCTTGGACATCGATCGGTGCGAGTTGAGGACGCAAGTTTGCCCGCAGGTCCTCCACGCCGTGATGGCAGAGATCGTCGTTGAAATCGCCGCCAGTTGGATGGGCGGGATCGTCTCGATTCCGATGGACTGCGCACGATCTTGAAGCGTCATTGCTGCTTTGCGTCCCGCATCGTCGTCGTCGATAGCGACATAGAGGCGGTGCAACTCATCAGGGGGTTCGAAAGCGGCGAGATGATTGCCTGACAGAGCTGCTGCAAGCGGAAGTTCGGGCAATGCCATTCTGAGCGACAGCATGGTTTCGAGACCTTCGCCGATAGCCATCACATTGCTCGGTTTGCGCGCATCTCCGGCGGCGCTATCATCCTCGCGGCCAGCGGCATGTGTGACGGCGGGCGCGTGCGCCATCATCTGAAGCGCCTTCTTTGCAATCGCAACGCGACGGTCCCTGTCGTCGGCTATCAGGCAATACGCACTTTGGGACGGCTTCTGGTGGATGGTGCCGGCGACGTCAGGATCCATGGTGAGGATATCAAGGTGCTGGCCCGAATTCGTGAAATAGACGTCTATTCAGGGCACGCCGACAATGATGAGCTTGTCGGGTGGATAGAGGCGCGGCAATCGGTCGGATGCGCGCTGATCCTGACCCATGGCGAGGACGACAGCATCGAGGCCTGGGCCGACGCCCTTATTGCCAGAGTCATGAAACCCGACGACATCCTGCTTCCGGAACGCGATGACGAAATCGACCTGATCGACCCGCGCAGGCCCGCACAGACCATGGTCGCCCAAAGACGCTTGCCGCCAAAACTGGTCTGGCGGATGGACTGGCATAACGATCTGACGCAACTGATGTTCGATCCGCGCGACGCCATCGACCGGGCCGCTGACGAGAAGGCGCGCGCAAAGTTGCTGCGCCGCATTCGCAGGGCAATGGAGGAATAGTCCTAGAGCATATTGCAAGACGTCAGCATGCCCTGGCTTGCGCAGGAACCGGTTCAGTCTGAGCGGAAGCGGCCCCGTTACATTTGCATCGGAGGCGGACCGATGCGGACACCGGGCGGACGCGCGCGCTGTCGGTAGGCGCGCCTGATGCTCCTCTTCGGATCAAGAACAATTGTTCCCGCGCGCCCCTCCAGTAGCAATGCCGCATCTTTCAGCGCCCCGATAGCTGCCAGCCCGCCGGTCTGGCGAGCAAATCTGCAGGCGGCCTCCACCTTCGGGCGCATTGTGCCTTCCTCGAAGGTCATCTTCATCAATTCGTGCGGAACGGCGCGGCGAACGAGATATCCTTCGCCGGTGCCCCAACCGACACAAACGCCCGGGACATCGGTCAGCATCAGCAACGCGTCCGCGTCCAGTTCCGCTGCCAGAACCGCGCTCGCGAGATCCTTGTTCACGATAGCCTCCACCCCAACCATCAGCTTGTCGGGACGGCGGATAACCGGAATGCCGCCTCCGGCGCATATGACCGTGACATCCTGCTTGACAAGGCGGCGGATCGCCTCGATCTCCAGAATGTGCCGCGGCTTTGGCGATGCAATACCTCTGCGCCAGCCACGACCGTGACGCAGCATCGTCCAGCCGCGATGAGTGGACAGCGTCTCCGCCTGACTTGCGGTATAGGCCGGGCCGACCGGCCAGACCGGATCCAGAAAGGACGGGTCCTCGGCATCGACCTCGATCTGGGTCAGAAGGGTCGCGATCCTGCCATCACCGCCGCTGGCGTTTCTCAACTCATGCTCCAGCAGATGACCGATCATGCCCTCGGTTTCTGTGCCGAGCATGTCGAGCGGAAAGGCGGGCTCCCGCTTGAAAACTTCGCTTTGGGATGCCAGCAGGCCCACCTGTGGGCCATTCCCGTGGGTGACCACGACGCGGTGTCCGGCGTCGATCACCTCGGCGATCATCGCGGCGGCATTGCGGATCCTGCGCCGCTGTAATCGGGCGGTTGCCGCCTCTCCGTGCGCGAAGAAGACTTTGCCTCCCAATGCAACGACGACCAGCATTTCTCCCCTTCCTCCATTTATACCGCGCCCGGCGGTGGCCTGCCGGCGATCCCCACCGACCGCCGGGCGCGCATGCTGCGGCCATAGGCGTCACACCCCGCCGATTCTGCGGCTTGGACATCAGGATATGGCCGCTTGCTGGCGTGTGACTTGACGATCATCAATGCCTCCGGGAGGAGGTGCGATCAAAGACTGTCCCACATCATTCCGCTTTTCCCGCCCCATCGAGGAAGGAGCCATCGCAACATGAAGCTGAAAACTACAGCATGGGTGGTGGTCGCTGACGATCAGAATCAACTTGGTCTTGAAGGACGCGGTGCCCCCGGTCTGATCGACCCGCGCATTCGGAGCATGGACGAGATTGAACGACTGATCGTACCGACATGACGGACCCCAAGGGAATCCAGCCCCTCAAGGCATCCGAGCTTAGCCCGGTTTGCGATCCCGCCTCGGTGGCTGCCGTTCTGAAGGAGAAGGCATCCGCGCCGGGACATCTCTATGGCCAGCGGCGCGGCCTCGACGCCATAGAATTCGGTGCCGGGATTGCCCGTCCGGGTTTCAATGTTTTCATCCTTGGATCGCGTGGCTCCGGCAGGCGCACGGCGGCACGCGACCTCGCGAAAACACGGGCAGCGGCGACTTCGCCGCCCGATGACTGGGTCTATGTCCACAATTTCGCGAAAGCATGGTGCCCGACAGCGATCAGGCTTCCCGCCGGGATGGCAACACCGCTGAGCCAGGCGATATCGGCCATGGTAACCGATCTGCGTCACGCCATACCGGCGCTGTTCGAGTCAGAGGAATACCACGAGCGACGCCGTGAAATCGACGAGGCCGCGGAGGAAGAGCAAACAGACAAGATGAACCTCATCCGTGACAAGGCGCAGGCGGAAAGCATTGGCATCATCCGCACGCCCATGGGTTTTGCGCTGACCCCGCTGGAAGATGGTGAGGTCGTCAAGCCGGAGGTCTTCAATGCCCGGCCCGAGGCGGATCGCAAGAAGGTTCAGAACATCATTGAGGCGTTGCAGGAGGATCTGACGGCAACGCTGCAGGACATGCCCGCAATCGAAAAACACCGCCGCGAACAAGTTCGCTCGCTGAACGCGGAAATGGCCGCAACAGTGATTGATGCCAGCATCAAGGCCGTCCGGGACCAGTTTGAAGGTATCGATGCCGTTGCAAGCCGTCTGGAAGACGTTCGTGCGGACCTTCTCGATCGGGTTGAGGTTTTCATCACCAAGCCGGACGGCAGGAACGAGATGCATGCGGAGAGTGCATTTCCCGAAACCTCCGGCCCTGTCGATGCGGATCCCAGATTGCGCCGCTATCTGGTCAATCCGATCATTGCGAACAATGGCGATGCCGGCAGGACGGCGGCACCGGTCGTGGATGAGGATCACCCCACGCTGTCACGCCTTGTCGGGCATGTGGAACACCGCTCGCGGATGGGTGCTCTTGAAACCGATTTTTTGATGATCCGCCCCGGTGCGCTCCACCGGGCAAATGGCGGGTTCTTGATCATCGATGCGCTCCGACTGCTGCGCGAGCCGCTGGCCTGGAACGCGCTGAAACGCACGCTTCGGTCGGGGCGGATCGAGATCACCTCGCTGGCCGAGGAACTCAGCCTCGTCAGCACCGTCTCGCTGGAGCCGCGGGCCATCCCGCTTGACCTGAAGGTCATCCTGATCGGCGATCGGATGCTTTATTACCTTCTCGCCCAGTTCGATCCCGAATTTAGCGAGTTGTTCAAGATCGAGGCCGATTTTGATGATGAAATACCGTGGGATGCGGCCACGACGACGGAATATGCCCGCATGGTCCGCGCGATCATGGAAGAAGATGATCTGATGCCGCTTGATGCTGACGCCATGGCAGCGGTGCTGGTGGAGGCCGCGCGCGAGGCGGGCGATGCCGAACGGCTGACAATGCGCATCGGTAGGCTGAAGGATCTGCTGCACGAAGCGGATCACCGCACTCGCTCGACAAAGGCCGACGTGATTGATGCCGCAACGATCACGAGGACCGTCGACGAGCGAACCCGCCGTGCCGACCGCCTGCGAGAGAAATCCCATGAGATGATCACGCGGGACATTCGTCTGATCGATACTGGCGACGCAAAGGTCGGACAGATCAACGGATTGTCGGTCTTGCAGGTCGGCGACACCGCCTTCGGGCAGCCGACGCGCATCACCGCGCGGGCGCGCATGGGTGCGGGCAAGGTTATTGACATCGAGAGAGAGACGAAACTCGGCGGCCCAATCCATTCAAAGGGCGTCCTAATCCTGTCCAGCTATCTCGCCGCGACCTATGCCCTCAATGCCCCGGTATCGCTGTGGGCGAGCCTCGTCTTCGAGCAATCCTATGGCGGCGTCGAAGGCGACAGTGCCTCATCGGCGGAGCTATATGCCCTTCTGTCCGCATTGTCGGGGGTGCCGATCCGGCAATCGCTTGCTGTGACCGGTTCGGTCAATCAACTTGGTGAAGTGCAGGCCATCGGCGGTGTAAACGAGAAGATCGAGGGCTTTTTCGATATCTGCGCCGCACGGGGCCTGACCGGTGACCAGGGTGTCCTGATCCCCAGGGCCAATACCGTCCATCTCGTGTTGCGAAAGCGCGTGATTGATGCGGTGCGGGACGGCAAGTTTCATGTCTACACCGTCACCAATATCGACCAAGGCATGGAGTTGCTTACAGGTATGGAGGCGGGCATCCGCTCTGACGAGGGCATGTTCACGCCGCACTCCATCAATGGACTTGTCGAAGCGCGCCTGCAGGCCTTTGCCGATGCGCGCCGAGCATTCGGAGACGGCGACACAAACGATAGTGGTGAAGAAGATGGGTGATAGGCGCACCCTCACCCGCAGCGAATTGCCCATCGACCGCATCGTCGTCGTGGCCAACGAAGATAACGACGAGCCGCTGCTGGACATGGCCGCGCAGATGGCGGAGGCGCTGCGGGCTGAATTGCACGGGCTTTTCATACGCAGCGAAGCCCTGAACGATTTCGCGGCGTTGCCTTTCGCGGCCACATCCCGTCCCGGTGCAAGGCAATCTCAACCTGTCAATCCGGAGGCAATCGAAAAGGCGTGGACCAAGGGTGAGACCCGGTTTCGCCGGTCGCTTGGCCGTCTCGCCACCGAACGACGGACAACCTGCTCCTTCATGTCGCGGCGAGGCAAGTTCGGCATGTGCCTGACGGAGGGTGTGCGCTCCACCGACCTGATCGCCCTGTCCGGCGACGCGCCATGGGTGACAGGTGCCATGCAATTCGAGGCCGCCCGCGAGGCGGCGCAATCGGCTTTCGGTGTCCTGATCTCCGGGCGGTCGCAGCGCCGCGCACGGGGGCATCGCGGGCCCGTTTTCGCTATCAACTGCGGCGATCCGGCGGACGCCGAGACCGTGACTTTTGCCACCATGTTGGCACAGGTGACAGGAAGATCGCTTGTTGTGCTGGACATTGGTGCGACTGACCTGAACCAATCTGCACCGCCGCGCGGGCTTGAACGCATGTCCAATTCAGTGCGTCGGATGCCGGGCGCTTCGGCTCAGCAGATCATGAAAACCATCAACGAGTTTGGGCCTGCGCTCGTGGTAGCCGATCTCAGGGGTGAGATGTTTTCCGAATCCGAAGACAATCTGCTTGACCGGCTTCTGGCGAGGCTGAAACCACCTCTCATGCTGATAAGCCGGGGCGCTGGCGGTGGGGATTGATCTGTCTCAAGCGTGAAACGACGGCCGTCCCCTAGACTACGCCCGCACCACTAATTCCCGTCGACGGCAGTCTGGCGTACAGGCGGGGTTTCGTCAGCAGGAGGCGACATGCGCGCGATGGTGTTGGAGGCAGCCAATCAGCCCCTGAAGCTGATGGATATTCCCGTGCCGCAGATCACGCCGGATCAGGTTCTGATCCGGGTGGAGGCCTGCGGTGTCTGCCGGACCGACCTGCATATCCTCGAAGGCGATCTTCATCGCCCGCACCTGCCGCTCGTGCCCGGGCACGAGATCATAGGCCGGGTCGAGGCCATCGGCGCGCAGGTCGATACCGTGAAGGTGGGGCAACGCGTCGGCGTGCCTTGGCTTGGCGGCACCTGCGGGCGATGCCCCTATTGCCATGTGGGGCAGGAAAACCTGTGCGACCTCCCCGATTTCACCGGCTACACGGTGAATGGCGGTTTTGCGGAATACTGCGCGGCGCGGGCGGCATATGTCTTTACCTTGTCTGACAAAGCAGATCCGGTGTTGCTGGCCCCGCTTCTCTGTGCCGGTCTCATCGGTTTTCGCACTATGCGCCTTGCCGAACCGGCTGCAACGATCGGTATTTACGGGTTCGGGGCCGCAGCACATATTCTGTGCCAGATCGCGGCCTGGCAAGGCAAGACGGTCTATGCCTTCACCCGCGACGGTGACACAGCAGCCCAAGGCTTCGCGAGGGAGATGGGCGCGGTCTGGGCGGGCGGTTCGTCACAGTCCGCGCCGGTTCCGCTGGATGCGGCGCTGATCTTTGCCCCGGTCGGTGCCCTGGTTCCAATCGCGCTGCGGTCAGTGCGAAAGGGCGGGCGCGTCATATGTGGGGGCATCCACATGACCGACATCCCCGGCTTTCCCTATGCCCATTTGTGGGAGGAACGCTCCATACGTTCTGTTGCCAACCTGACCCGAGAAGACGGAGAGATATTCTTTCCCCTCGCGCAACAGGCAGGCGTTACAACGCATACCACCGCCTACAGTCTGGACGGTGCCAACGAAGCGCTTGATGATCTGAGAGATGGTCGTCTGAGCGGTGCTGCGGTGCTGGTTCCGTGAGCGGCCTGCGATCCGCCCCGGCAGCCCAAACGCGCCTTGAGAGGGAGGAGACCACCGGTGCCCACTGACAGAACCCGGTCCCAGGATGACATCATCTCTTTCATGATGACGCCGGGAAGCCTTGGCGATGGCGCTGCGCCGGAGGTCATAAATACCCACTGCGCCATGATCTTTCTTACCAAGGACACCGCGTACAAGATCAAGCGCGCGGTCAAGTACGACTATCTTGATTTTTCTACAACGGACCTGCGCCGTAAAATGCTGCAACGCGAGTTGAGCCTAAACAAACCCGGCGCTCCGACGATCTATCGCGACGTGATGCCAATCACCTTGGCACGGGATGGCGTTCTCGCCCTTGATGGCAGCGGGAAGCCGGTCGAGTGGGTCTTGCGAATGGCGCGGTTTCCGGCGGCTGATGAACTGTCGCAAGTGGCTGAACGCGGCGAGCTGGGCGAAGATCTGGCCATGCAGATGGGTCAATCCATCGCCCGATATCACGAGAGATGTGAGCCGCGTTCCGCAGATGGCACCGCCTTGATCCTGGCGATTATCGAGGAACTTGAAGACGCTTTTGCACAAACGGCAACCGAATTGGGTTCCGACAGGGTCGAGGCATTTTCATCAGCCTGCCGCACCCAGTTTCACGTGACCCGCAATCTCATGCAGCGCCGCGCCGAGGGCGGGAGGGTCCGTCGCTGTCATGGCGATCTGCACATGCGCAACATCGTGCTGATCGCGGGCGTGCCAACGCCGTTCGATGCCCTCGAATTCGATGAGGATCTGGGAACATGCGACACGCTCTACGATCTGGCCTTTCTTCTGATGGATCTCATGCACCGCGATCTCATGAATCAGGCCAATGTGGTTTTGAACGCTTATCGGCAGGCTCTGCCCGATTTTGATCACGCTGGCTTGCGCCTGCTGCCTCTCTTTCTCGGGCTGCGCGCTGCAATCCGGGCCATGGTCAGCATTCAGTCAAGGCCGTTCAATCGGGCGGATGGTACATTGCGGGCTGACGCGGTTGCCTATCTGGATCAGGCGATCCGCTATCTTGATCCGCCGCCGCCCCGCGTGATTGCGATAGGCGGGCTGTCGGGGACAGGCAAGACCACCATCGCCCGCGCGATTGCCCACAAGACCGGGGCCGCACCCGGGGCAATCCACCTGCGCAGCGATGTCGAGCGAAAGCAGATGTTCGGTGTGGATCCTCTGACCCGTCTGCCACCGGATGCGTATCAAAGTGAAGTTTCCGCCAAGGTCTATGACAGCCTGCGTGCCAAGGCTGCGGACATTCTTGCAGCAAGCCACGGCGTAATCATCGATGCAGTGCATCTGACTACCGCCGAGCGCAGGGCGAGTGAAGCCGTCGCCAAGGCGGCGGGATGCACCTTTACCGGCCTGTGGTTGGAAGGCGATGTGAGGTTGCTTATGGACCGCGTCAATGCGCGGCGGGGCGATGCTTCGGACGCCGATGCCGCTGTTGTGCAAACCATGTCCACCACGAATGTCGGTGCCGTTGAATGGAACCGGATCGATTGTTCCGGGACCGTCCCGGACACGGTATCGCGCATATGCACGATCCTCGATCCGTCGGCGACCTCTGGCTGAAGACCCGGACCACTTGTTGCCGGCATGTCGACCGCCGAGGAAAGACCACTGCATTGACGGGGATCAAATCCCGCAGACGGCGGGCTGGTTAGAAACCGAAATCCATAATCGCAGCGAAGGAGCGCCTCCATGTCGGTTCCCCGACGAATCTCAAAATCTCCAGCCGGTGCGGTGGCCCTCACCATCGGCCTGGTGCTGTCGGGATGTACCGACTACCGTGGGGCGGATCCCGTCCAGACCGGCGCCGAACTGCGCGAGCCGGGCACGTTTTCGATCCTGATTGGCGGCGACGTGGATCGCAATCTCGGCACAGCGAAGGTATCGGTGGACGGCAAAGTTCTCGGTCATCTCGACACGTCCTGTGGGCTGATTGCCAAGGCACAGCCGGGTGCGCACGAGGTTGTTGTCGAGTGGGACAGGGCGAGGATATCCGAGATAATAAGTGTCGCATCATCGGAGATGACGTCGATGATGGTTACTTCGGACCTGCAACTTGTCCTCACCGATCCGGTTGAGCGTGAAGCCCCGTCCTGCAGAGGATGATGCAGGGTTCCCGGCACTAACGCAGCATCAACCTGCTTACGCCCCGGATCCGGGAGGCCGATGGAGGGGCACCAGCGTGCTGTCCTCCGAAGCCAGTTCGGGCGAAAGCTGTGTGGCGATTGCATCGGCGTCCAGTGTTTCCGCCGTTTCCAGCGCTGCGATCAGCATTTCTATGCGATCCTTGTGTTTCTTGATGAGGCCACGCACCTTCTCATCGGCCTCATGAAGCAGTCGGAGGACCGCATCATCGACCTTCGCGGCGGTCTGGTCCGAAAAATCACGAGGTTGCGCAATGGACCGACCAAGGAAGGGGTGGTCATCGGACTGGCGAAGATTGACCGGTCCGATCTCGTCCGACATGCCCCATCTCGCGATCATTGACCGGGCCAGTGCGGTGGCACGCGCGATGTCGTCGTCCGCGCCGGAGCTGACGGAACCGAGGAACAGATCCTCGGCTGCCCGGCCACCCAGCATGATCGATAGCTGATCCACGAGATAGGCCTCGGGCAACGTATGACGCTCCTCCGTCGGCAACATGTGCGTGCCGCCGAGGCTCTGCCCGCGCGGAATGATCGAGACCTTGAACAGCGGATCGGCATTGGGCAGGAAAAACGCTGCTGCGGCATGACCGGCCTCGTGCACGGCAATGCGATGCTTTTCCTCCGGCTGGATGGCCAAAGTCCGCACCGTGCCCATCATGACGCGATCGCGCGCCTGATCGAGATGGGCCTGCCTGACGGCGCGGTCCCGTTCACGCGCCGCATGGATCGCGGCTTCATTGATCAGATTCTTCAAATCAGCACCGGAAAAGCCGGGCGTTCCGGCAGCGACAAGATCGAGATCGACTTCCGGTGCCAGCGGCACATTCCTGGCGTGCACATCTAGGATTGCCCGCCGCCCGTTCTTGTCTGGCAGATCCAGCGTCACGTGACGGTCAAAGCGACCCGGGCGCAAAAGTGCCGGATCGAGCACATCGGGACGGTTGGTTGCCGCAAGAACGACAACGGCCACACGCTCATCAAACCCGTCCAGTTCGGCCAGAATCTGGTTGAGGGTCTGCTCACGCTCATCATGGCCACCACCAAGGCCGGCCCCGCGTACCCGGCCGATACTGTCCAGCTCATCGATGAAGATGATGGACGGCGCGTTCGCTCGCGCCTCTTCGAACATCTTTCGGACCCGGCCTGCGCCGACCCCGACAAAAACCTCGATAAAGGCTGATCCTGTTGTGGAATAGAACGGCACATCGGCCTCACCCGCCAGGGCCCGCGCCAACAGTGTCTTGCCGGTGCCGGGCGGTCCCATCAACAGCACACCGCGCGGCACCTTGGCACCAACACGTGCGAACCGATCCGGATCGCGCAGGAAATCGACAAGCTCCGCCACCTCACGCTTGGCCTGTTCCTGCCCCGCGACCTGCGCGAAGGTGACGGGGTTGTCTTTCTTCTTGATCTTCCAGAACTTGGCACCCAGAATGCCGCCGCCCGCGCCGGGAAACCTCATGCCGCCCCCGGTCATCCGGCGGCCGAGCCAGATATAGAACCCGGCGATCAACACGAGAGGCAGCAGCCATCCAAAACTGCTGCCTTCGGGCGCTGGCCTGCTGGTAACCTCGACGCCTTGTGTTTCCAACAGCGGCAACAGCTCGGCATCGCCAAAACTCGGCACATAGGTCTCCAGACGCTCGCCATCCGGCGAGGAGGCCGCTGTTGCGACGAGGTGATCGCCGGTGATTTCCACCGCCGCGATCTCGCCACTTTCGATCCGCGTCTTCAGTTCACTGTAGGCGATGCTGCTGGCGCTGGTCCCCGACAGCCCCTCCAGAAACTGGGGCAGAAGCATTAGGAACCCCAGCGCGATGAGCGCCGACACTATGAACGGACCCACGGGGAACGGAGCTCCAGGCGGCTGATTTTGGTTCTGATCCAAGGAGCGTTCTCCACAAGCGTGATGAATGAAAGCCCATTGTCTGGCGATGTGATCGATTGAGGGTTGACCCTCGTCAATGACGAACGCTGCGATGCCCGGATGGGCCCGACTGCGTTGCTGTGATCGATCGCGCCGAAGGGTGCCGGAGGCATCCAGAGGCGGGATAATCCCTTGCCGAGGCTACCGCGTGATCAGGCCAGCATCGAGCGCGACCATTGCGGCGGCGGCCCGGGAGGATACGCCAAGCTTGCGGAAAAGCTTCTCGACATGTGTGCCGACGGTTTTCGGAGACAGATCCAGCGCACGCGCGATTTCCTTGTTGCTCCGCCCTCCGATCAGGCCTTCGAGCACGTCCCGTTCCCGGTCGGTTAGTCCAGTTGTCGGGTAGTTATCGGCTGATGGCAGATTACGTGCTCCCATGGCCTGGAGCGCGAGACGAACCGCGCGAAGATCGAGCCGCCCGGCATTCACTTCTTCGGTCAGGCGCGACTGCAAATGCGCGACCGGCCAATCGTTGCCGAGGCCGTGCAGCCGGCGCCCGGCCGCCGCATACCGGGCGACCTGAACGATCCGTGCTTCGAAGGGCTGAGATGGCGCAGCCAGCCCCCGACTGAAGCCAGAGCCGTCCATGCGTTCATAGGCGAGCCCCGCCAGCGCCGCGGCATTGGCCAGTGACGGTGCCCGTGACAGGATGCGTTCGGTCCAGTGCGGTGCGAGCCGCAGCGCCTCGCTATCGTTGTGACCGGTGCCGTATGCGGTGTTTGCAACGGCAACCTGACCAAGATCGGACAGGGCCGCTGCCGCGCCGATGTCCTCGATCTCGTCCGCACTATGCGCTGCGGCCCGCGCCATATCGCGGGCGATATCCTGTGCCAGTCGGGATGACCCGGTCAGCTCAGGACGTTTGAGGTCGGCGTAATCGGCAAAAAGCGCCACGATGTCGGCCCTGGTCAGGCTGGCAGGCTGGAGGTCCCGAAGGTCACAGACTTTGACGGCGGATGCGTGGGGGTCGTCGCCCTCGCCATCCCGGAGCCAAGCGCCCATGTGCTTGGAAGCCGCGAGCGCCAGGCCTGGCTCATGGACCTTGCCGCCGCGGCTCTCGATCAGAAGGGCCGCGCGGGCTGCTCCGAAATTTCGTGTGTAGACCTCGATATCCCCGGCAAGGGCGACATATTGTGCCGCCTCGTGGATATCCTCCCCTGCCTTGCCATGCGGAAGTCCGGACCCGTCCCAGTTCTCGAAGAAATCGCTGCTGGCGATGATCAGATCCTCCGGCAGCTTCAGGCGCCTGCAGATCAGAGCGACGGTTTCGCAATGCGCGGTCGAGATCGGCACCAGCGCAGTATGCAATGAAGCAGGGTTCGGCGGCTCCGCCGCAACGAACGGATTGCGACCGGCAATAAGCTCGGCCCGGCCGCGCACGTCGTCGCCGAACAGCTCGGCAAACTCGCGCGCATTCGCAGTGCAACCGGCCCACCGGAGCATCGCAAGGCGTGCCGCCGTCGCCTGCATCGCGGCATTCGCGCCGGTTTCCCGCGCGACGCGCGCTGCCAGAAGCGCCACTCTCGGCGAATGGTCAGGCGGCTGCCCCATGCTCAGGTCCCCGGCAAAGGCCAGGGTGCCAACGCTCTGTTCCAGAAGTGTCGGTGTCATGGCGTCTCCTCCTCAACAGACGATTACCCGATCTGGTGCGGCCACGCCTTCGGGTATTTGCCTGATGCCATGTTGTCTCCGGATGGGTTGTCTTGTCGGCATCCGCAACTCTTGAAGGAACAGCCCAGAATGCAACCGATACGCTCCTATCTGAAAGCAGTGCTTTTCGCCGCCACTGCGTTTTCACTCAACGCCGCCAGCGCAGACGCTGCCGGACTTCGCGTCCGTGGCGAAGTCGTCAAGATTGACGGACAGATGGTTTCTGTCGAGGCATCGACCGGCCAGATCGTCGATGTCGCGATGCCCGAGCCGGTCGTACTACTTTACCGCGACATTAAGGTCGAAGACATCGCACCCGGTGCCTATATCGCGGCACCAACCGTCGCCGGTGCCGACGGTACGCGGCGCGCCCTCGGCCTTGTCGTCTTTCCCGAAGCCATGCGCGGGATGAACGAAGGCTTCAAGGCCTGGGACCTTGGCACTGATAGCAAGATGACCAACGCGACTGTTGCGCAGATCGTCTCTCGCGGTGGCGCTCGGGTCTTCACCGTAACCTATGGCGGAGAAGAACAGACCGTCCAGGTCCCCACGGCGGCACCCGTGACCACCTTTGCCCCGTCGCCCGGCACCCCGCTCGATCTCGGCATGAATGTCGTCATCTTCGCCGACGAAACCGGCGGCACGATTTCCGGCCAGTATGTCGGCATCCACGAGAACGGCTCGCTTCCGCCTCTCTGATCGTTGCCGCCCTCGGCGGACACGCTTGCCCTGTCGCCTGTCCGTCGCCCGTCCCTTCGCCTGTTCCCCTCGGGCGAAGGGACACCCTGACGATACCCGACCGACCCCAACCAAGGAGCGAACCCATGATCGACAGATCCAAACCCTATTCCGGCATCGCCAGACTTTTGCACTGGATGAACGCCGCCGCCACGCTGGGGCTGATATCCAGCGGTTGGGCGATCTACAATGCGGCTGCATTCTACCCGTTTGAATTTCCGGTCTGGGCCGCGCTTGGCGGATACCTGACAAACGCTTTGCGCTGGCACTTTTTCTTCATGTGGGTGTTCGCCGCCGCGCTTGCTGCCATGATCGGCCTGCGCGTGTTTGCGCGACGCGGCGGCCCGCGGCTCTGGCCGGTATTGCCTGGCGCGCTAATATCGGATCTTCGCGCCGCCCTCAGCTTTCGCCTCGACCACGAGGTTGGCATCTACAATCACATCCAGCGATTGCTCTATCTCGGTGTATTGGCGCTTGGTTGCCTGAGTATCGTCTCTGGCCTCGCGCTCTGGAAGCCGGTGCAGCTCGCCATCCTCGCGGACCTGCTCGGCGGTTACGAGTTCGCGCGCCGCGCTCACTTCTGGTCCATGGCGGGTATCTGCGCCTTTGTCGCCGTCCACCTCGTGATGGTGCTTGTCGTGCCATCCAGCCTCGGGCGCATGCTGTTCGGTGCGCAGCGACAACCAGGAGAGGTCTGATGACAGATCGGCAGATCATTACGCGCCGCGGGTTCCTGACGGGACTTGGCGGTATCGCGATCGCGGGTGGGTCTGCGGGTGCCGCCAGCATTCCGGCGGTCCGCGAACCCTTCCTTGACGCTGTGTCCCGTCTCAATGATCGCGTCCAGGGGCAATTATTCTCCCGCAACCGTCTGGCACCTGAATACGCGGAAGGGAAGATCACCCATCCCTTCCGCTATAACGGTTTTTATCCGGAGGCCTATGCGCCGGCCCTCGATCCCGCGACCTGGTGCCTTCAGATAGACGGCCGCGTTGCTCGCCCGGCGGCCCTGTCGCTGACCGATCTACGCGCAATGACGCAACATGCGCAGATCACCCGGCTGATCTGCATTGAGGGGTGGAGCGCGGTCGGCAAATGGTCGGGTGTGCGCCTGTCCGATGTACTCCATCGCCTTGGGGCCGATACGTCCGCGCGTTTCGTCCGGTTTGAATGTGCGGATGATTATCACAGCTCCATCGATATGGCCTCTGCGCTGCATCCGCAGACGATCCTCGCGTTGGATTTCCTCGACCGCCCTTTGCCCCAGGCATTCGGCGCGCCGATGCGGTTGCGCATCCCCGTAAAGCTTGGCTTCAAGAATGCCAAATTCATCAAGCGTATGACGGTGACAAACGACTTTCCCGGCGGCTATTGGGAAGATCAGGGCTACAACTGGTTCGCGGGGATATGATGCACACCTGACGCACGTGAACGTGCAGGGGGCGCGGCATCCAGCAAAACCTATAACCGTTTCTGTCCGTTAAGGTTTCGATAACGGCGACTCTAGCCGGGCTGAACCGAAAACGCTAGGCTGGGGACAAGAAGCGCGCTGAAAATCCTCACGATGCATTTTTTGAGTGGTTTTTTGTGTAAACACACTCTGATCAACTGAACTCGCTTTTTTGGCATCCCAAGGGCTCTGAGGATCGGTCCTGTATTTTCTTCCTAGGACGGACAGGTAGTGCTTTCGACCCTTGGCTGCCATCAGCTGTTCGATCGAATGCTGTACCGGCATTCCTGTTTCCCGGCCTTCGAACGAATAGTTGTTGGTGGTTGACGGCAACACAGATCAGATCCAGCCCTTGCGCTTGAAGAGGTGGTTCGGGAGATCTGAACAGGTGAGTTAGTTGGATTTCCCGCTCCTTATCCGGCAGCTTTGCCGGGACGAAGGAGCGAAGATGGCAAGACGCCCAAGACGGAACCATAGCCCTGCATTCGAGGCGAAAGTCGCGT
>JBCCDJ010000036.1:0-19895 GCA_039030855.1 Pseudomonadota bacterium | reverse complement strand
TGGCTTTCGACATGCAGGACTGGGATTTGCATCGGTCCGTGTTCACCGACGAAATCCAAATGGACTTCACCGCGTCGCTTGGCGGCGGATTGCAGACCATGATGGCAGATCAATGGGTAGCAGCGGTCAAACCCTTCTTTGCCAGTCTCAACGGCACGCAACACATCGCCATGCCGCTCATCATCGAGATTGACGGAGACACGGCCTATGTTCGTTCGATGTTGCACGCCCAGCATCACATGCCGAACGCCAAGGGAGGCCCCGTCCAAACCATGATCGGATACTATGACAACTGGCTCGTGCGCTCCGATGAGGGTTGGAAGATCACCAAGATGGTCCAGACGATCACCTGGAACGAAGGCAACTGGTATATCGTCGAAAGGGCAGCGGGATTGAGTAAGTAAACTGCTCGCGGCTTGGGGGAGTGATCAGATCGTTGCCCCGCCATTGGCGAGTATGTGCTGCCCTGTGATCCAGCGACCATTCTGGCTTGCCAGAAACGCAACGACATCGGCCGTATCTGCCGGGCTTCCCAACCGGCCAAGGGGGGAAGAGGCAGCAGCAGTCTTTTGCAACTCAGGTCCGGCAAAGCTGAACATGCCCGGAATGGTGGGGCCGAGTGAGACGGCGTTCACCGAAACCTGACGCGATCCCAGCTCTTTGGCCAGAATTTGCGTCCAGTTGCGCACGATGGCTTTACTGCCCGCGTAAGCCGCCATGCCCGCGCTCGGAAAATCCACCAGCGATGATGAGAGGGCGATGATCCTGCCGTGATCCGCAATTGTGCGCGCGGCCTGACGCAGAACCTTGAACGTGGCGCTCGCGTTGAGCCCGAGCGCCCGGTCCATGTCCTCGTCGCTGATATCCCCAAACGCAGCAGGCGGCGCGCCCGCACCGGCATTGGCGACGACGACATCCAGTCGGCCGAAGCGGTCCAGCACGGTCTGAAACAGAGACTGCACCTGATCGGTTTGACGCAGATCAGCTTGCAGGACGATCGCCACGCCGCCCGCTTGCTCGATGTCGGCGACGCAGTTTTCGGCACCTTCACGGTTGGTGTTAAAGTGCACCACAACACGCATCCCGTCCGCCGCCAGCTTTTGCGCGATGGCGCTGCCGATAGCGCCGCTCGCTCCTGTGACGAGGGCGACGCGTGTCGCCCTCGTTGTGGTAGGATTGCCCTGTTCCATATCAGGCACCGAATGGGTCACGTTGGATCGCCTCTTTCAGTGTGTCGATATAGCCCTGCATCCAGGCAACCCAGCCGTCTGCGATAAAGGCCTGCACAACGTCCAGTTGGCCATCCTTCGGGCGGAAGGCGTAAGTCCAGCGCACCTTGGTCCGGGACCCCACCGGGGTGAACACGAACTCTGCAAAAGCAAAGTCGACCATATCGCCCATCGGACCTGTGAAGTCAGACAGTTGATAGGCAAAAAAGTTGGGGCGGATAAGCGCCACCACCTCCTCGCGGGCTTCAAGACCGTCATCGAATTTCACGATGCGGGTGGATCTCGGATGGCTCCAGTCGCCTTTCAGAATGTCGTAGCCGATGACGCCCGGTGCTTCGTCGCCACCTTTGAGGAACCGCGTGATGACATCCTCTGCGACGGTCACGTCATAGCTGCGTTCAACGGAATTCTCGATCACGTCCTCGACAGCGGCCGTGACGGTCAAATTTGCACCGGCTTCATAGAAGCTCTTGGTGCTGGTTTCGGTCAGTGGATGAGACATCGACTATTCTTTTCATTCATCAGATAAAGTGGGGTGTCAGGCGGGGATCGCGCCGACCTGTTGCATCAGGCCGAGGGCATCGACGAAGACATTGTCCTCGGCGATTTTGCCATCGCGCAGGCGGTAGAGATGCATGACATTCCAGAAGAGCGGCTTATGCGTCGCCTCGAACGGGCCGAGCGGCCCCTCATGCGTGCCGCCGAAGCGGTCATAGACCATCACGATGTCGCCTTCGGCGATTATATCGAGCGTCTCGGCGCGCGCATCCGGGATGCCTTTGTAGAAGCCTTCGTAAACGGTGCGCATGCCATCAGGGCCGTAGGCTTCCTCGGGTGGAAACGCCGCGACGGGCTTGAGCACGAAATCTGGGGTCAGCACCTCGGGCAGGAGGTCGAGTTTGCGGCCATTGAACACCTCTTCCAGAAGGCGGGTGACGACGGCTTTGTTTGCTTCAATGGTTGGGTTAGTCATGGATCTTCTCCGTTTACTGCGTTCTGGAGAAGATATGGACTATGTGCCGTTTCGCGATAATCTGGCAATCTTATGAATGACTATCCCAAATATTGTATAATGGGCGCAAGACCTGATGAGTGACCTTCGCGACAGACGCGCCTTTTGCCGCGTGGCCGAACTGACTTCTTTTGCTGCCGCCGCCCGTGACCTCGGATTGCCGACGGCGACCGTGTCTGCCTCCGTGAAGCGGTTGGAAGACATTCTGGGCCTGCGATTGCTGGAGCGCACCACGCGCAAAGTCTCGGTCACTGAGGAAGGCCGCGTCTATTACGATCGTATCGCCCCCTTGCTCGACGATATTGCGGAGGCGGAAGCACAGGTTGGCCAGACCGCTGAAACCGTTGCAGGCCGGGTTCGGATTGCCGCGCCCCGCCATCTGGCCAGGGCACTTTTGGTGCCGAAGGTCGCAGGGCTTGCCCGTGCGCATCCTGACCTTGAACTGGACTTTATGTTGGCTGACGCATCCGTGGACATGTTGGGAGAGGCCGTCGACATTGCCGTCCGCATCGGCCCCTTGCCCGACACGTCGGCCAGTGCGATCCGGCTTGGCGCGTTCGAACAGGTCCTTTGTGCTGCGCCGTCCTGGATCAAGACCAACGGCGTTATCGAAGATCCCCACGACATCCGCACCCCGCTGGCGATCGCTTACAGGTTTCCCGGATCAGCAGTCGGGTACCCTTGGGTTTTCTCCAGAGGTGACGACACCGTTGAGATTACGCCATCGGCGAACATCCGTTTCGATGACCTCGACACCTATGTCGAAGCAGGCCGATCCGGGCTCGGGCCGATCTGCGTCCTGTCTTTTCAGACCGCGACGGGCCTGAACAGTGGCGATCTTATCCGGATGCTGCCAGACTGGCACGGCGCGTCTATCGACGTTCATGCCTTGACGCCCGAACGCAGACACAGATCACGCCGCGTGGACGTCACCTTGGATTGGTTGAAGGGCTGTGTCCAAAGCTAAGGTAGTCACGTGATCGGCAAATAGCGGACCTTGATCGACTGTGCAGCATCGGTTGCACTCGGCTCACTGCCGACATCTCCCAAATTGCGCCAGCCCCAGCTGTAAACTCCCGACCAACGCGCGGTTGGCTGGGTTGGATTTCGTCAAGAATGATAAGTCTGTCTTCATGGAGCCTCAGGAATTGAGCAGGATCAGATAACTTGTCACGATCTTCTGTCGCCTCCAGATCCAGATAGACAGAAGGGCGTGCATCCCCGACCTCAAGCGCTAATGTCGTCTTGCCGACCTGGCGCGCAGCAATCAGCGCGACGGTGGCCTCACGATCCAGCGCAGTTGTAAGATCCGGCAATCTAGATCGCTCTATCATCTTCGCGATATTAAGCTGCCAATTTGCATTACAAAGAAAATACCACCCTATATTCAGCTATGTAATCCTAATCGATACTTTGAATATTATGATGACCGAGGCCACAATAAGGCAAAGACTGCGATCAATACGCCACCATAGCCGCGTGAAGCACTGGCCAACATCAAATGATAGAACGGAGCAATGTCCACATAGAGCTCTTCGCATCGCCACCTTTTTCGTTGATTGCTATGGCGGCCCAAGCTTCGAGAGGGATGGCATCCGGATTTTCGATCGCGTAGAAAGTGAATTCGCCTCGTACCAGCGCAGGTTGGGCGCAGATGCGCGCAACGCACCTATTGGGCGGAATATTGCAGGAGCAACCGCACAAGCTGGCTGGCAAACAACTTGGCAAACCGTAGCAAGAACACTTCTAAATTTCATATATAAATTCAGTGCTTTACGAGAATGGCGAATTAGAGCGCGACGTACCGTCTCTCCGTCTCTCCGCCACTCGGCCTTCGGGATTTGATCGTGATGCGCAATGATGCGAATGCGCCGTGCTTCGGAGGGGCGGCAAGACGCCTTATCTCCGGAAAATTCGGTTTGGCAGGCAGACATCCTTCACATGGCGCTTTTTGCTGGTGCCTTCGAGGTGTGGTTCTGAGGCTTTTGCCAGCGGCAATCGTTCAGGCGGCCCCAAGGGTGGCTTCTGCTCGATCCGACGACCGGGTGTGGTCACATGGCACATTTCTTCGTGTGGAAAGCCCGTCCCCGAAATCCTGCAGCGATATCACCGATCAGCTCCGACGACAGGAATGCGAGATCGATCGGCTTGGCCATGCAGCGGCGCCCGATGCTTTCGCGGGTTGCGATGTGTTTTGCGGAAGCTCCGCCGATGATAAGGCGGCACCAGCTGCGGCCCTTGGCGACTGAGCGCAAGGGATCTTGTCGACCTTGGGCCGAGGATCGCGTGTTGATCGGAGGTATTGCAGGCCTGGCGACGGCCCATTTCGGCGGCTCCCCGCTGGCATCGAGTTGCGGGTCGCGAGTGACGGCCAGATACATACGTCCAAAAGAGTGAAGCGAAAGCGCCGGCACCCGCTCTTTGCGGCCCAATCGTTACGCAGGTTTTGCACGACATCAGCCGCACCCTGACTGATGCTTTGTCCAACCCGGTCGACAATCAGCACCCGTCGTCTAGTTCCGTATCGTCGCTGGGGAACCAGTCGGCGAAGGGCCCCATGATGACCTTCGGGCACTGGTCTAATCGCAGCTGTCTCGTGCCGGCGTTTGCGGCATCACATCGCGTCACCGTTCAGAACAGCGGCCTCCACCGCCGCGATATCCTCGTCGCTCAGCCCATAGTCGCGGGCGGCGGTCGCGGCGGAGATGTAGCCGCGCGCCAGATCGCGTTTCACAAGGTCTTTTGGCCGCTCGGCAGGGTTGCCGTAGCCAGCACCACCGGGAAAAGCCATGACCACCTTGCGGCCATGGGGAACGAACTGCTTGCCTTTCACGCGCATGGCGGCACCATCGTCGCGCATGATGGTCGTATTGGCACCGGCCTTGCCGCCCCTTCGCCCCCTCGCCGGGTGTTCGCCGCGATCGAACATCGCCTGAATGTCGAACTCATGTCCCTCCTGCGCGCCGACTTCCATGTATTGGCCGAGGCCGCCACGCGTCTTGCCCGCGCCGCCACTATCGGGGCGCAATTCCTTGCGCCATATGATCACGGGACCGGCATGCTCGGTCGCTTCGATCGGCATGGTCATCACACCGGAGGGAAAGGCGGTGGCATTCAGCCCATCATGATCCGGCCTCGCGCCGGAGCCGCCGGAATTGAAGGTCAGCACCTCAGACCGGCGAGCATCCGCCGGTGCCGGTGCATCGGTGCGCGGGCGCAGGCTGACCTGAAAATTGCAAAGGCACCCGGCACCTTCGGCAGGGACCAGATCGGGCACGATCTTGTCGAACGCATCGAAGACGGCGTCGGGCACGAAATGCCCGACGATATGGCGCAGCGCGACCGGTGCCGGATGCGGCGCGTTCACGATGGAACCCTCGGGCGCGCTGATCTCAAACGGGGCCAAAGAGGCCGCGTTGTTGGGGATGTCCGGCGCGACGGCGACCTTCAGCGCGTAGCAGGCATAGGCTTTCGCATAGACCAGCGGGCAGTTGATGCCCTTCTTGTCGACCGGGGATGAACCTGCAAAATCCGACAGGATCCTGTTGCCCTCGACGCTGATCCTGACCTTCAGGGTGATCGGGCGATCGAACCCGTCCATAGTCATCTCCCCCATGGCGGAGGTCTGCGGCAGGGCCGCGATCCGTTCAATCGTGGCGCGGCGGGAATTGTCGAGAACGAAATTGGCGATGCCATCGAGATCGTCGAGGCTGAACTCCTCCATCATATCGATCAGGCGGCGGTGTCCGATTTCATTGCAAGTGGCAAGTGCATAGATATCGCCGATCAGCTGATCAGGTTCGCGCACATTGCCGCGGATGATCCGCACCAGCGTCCCATCAACCGCACCGCCGCCTTCTCCGCCGACCGCAAATTTCATGATGGGGATGTAGAGACCTTCCTCATAGACCGAGTTTGCGTCGGCTCCGAACCCGCGTCCGCCGATATCGACGATATGCGCGGTACAGGCAAAGAACCCGACGAGGCGGCCATTGTGAAAGGATGGCGTCACCATGGTAATATCGTGGAGGTGCCCGGTCCCTTCCCACGGATCATTGGTGATGTAGATGTCGCCTTCGAAAATATTCTGTCGCCCGATCCGGCGGATGAAATGGGCGACGGCGTCGGCCATGGCGTTCACATGACCGGGGGTGCCGGTCACAGCCTGGGCCAGCATCCTGCCATGGGTATCGTAGACCCCCGCCGAAAGATCGCCCGCCTCGCGAACGGAGGTGGAAAAGGCGGTCCGCACGAGGGCCTGCGCCTGTTCTTCGACGACCGATATCAGCCGGTTCCACATGACCTGATAGGCGACATTTGACGGCTCCTGTGCCATGACAGCTTATCCCTTTCCTATGGTGTGGCGGCCTGGCATGCGGGCGGCAACATCGATGCAGCCATCGGGTTGGCGGATCGCAGTCCGGCTGGCGGGGACGATGATGGTGGTCTCCGCTTCGGTGACTGCGGCGGGCCCGGCCATGTGTTGAGCGGTCTTCAGTCCGTCCCGGTCGATCAGGTTCGCTTCGAGATACGTGCCTGATGCGGCATCGAACACTTGGCGCGTACCGTAGGCTGTCGCGGCCCCATCCGCCACTGCCATCGTCACTGGCTCGACCGGTTCGGGCGGTGTGGTCGCGTTAGCCGACCAGACAGTGATTTCGATATCCATGCCCGCGACGGGGCGTCCAAACAGCTTCGCATAATCCTCTTCGAACCGGGTCTCGAAAACCGCTGCATCGGGGTTCAATGCCTGTTCTTCGGTCAACTGGATCGGTATCTCCCATCCCTGTCCGGTATAGCGCATGTAGACCTTGAACTCCGACAGGATCGGGCTGACTTCATCGCATGTGCGCACGAACCCTGTCGCCTCCGCCTGCAAATCGGACAGGATAGATTTGATCTTGCCACCGTCGAAATCGCTGAGCTTCATGTAGACGGAGCGGTTCGCCTCAAAACTGAACGGCGCGCGCAGAAACCCGATGGCGGAGCCGACGCCAGCCCCCGGCGGCACCAGCAGACGCTCAACCCCCAGCTTCTCGCAAAGACGCCCGGCATGCAGCGGGGCTGCGCCACCAAAGGCGATCATGGTGTATTCCGACAGATCCTCGCCGTTTTCCACCGCATGCACGCGGGCCGCGTTGGCCATGTTCTCGTCCACGACCTCCGCTACGCCGAAGGCTGCCTCGACCTCGTCCATCTCCAGCGCGTCGCCCACATGCGCCATCAGGGCTGCGCGCGACTTGTCCGGATACAACCTGATGGACCCCGCGGCGAAATTGTCGGGGTCGAGCTTGCCCAGCACCAGGTCCGCATCGGTCACGCCGGGGCGCTCCCCCCCGCGCCCATAGCAGGCGGGGCCGGGTTCGGATCCCGCGCTTTCAGGGCCGACGCGGATCTGGCGCATCGCATCGACATGGGCAAGCGATCCACCGCCTGCGCCAATCTCCACCATATCGATCACCGGGACCGAGATCGGCATGCCAGAGCCTTTCTTGAACCGATATGTGCGCGCCACTTCGAAGACACGGGATGTCTTTGGCGTCTGGGTTTTGATCAGGCAGATCTTGGCCGTGGTGCCGCCCATATCAAAGGACAGCACCTTGTCGAGGCCATGACGTGCGGCGATGTGAGCGGCGAATACCGCACCACCCGCCGGGCCGCTTTCAACCAGGCGAACCGGAAACTCGGCTGCATTCCGGATGGAGATGATGCCGCCCCCCGAATGTATCAGGAAAATGCGGCATCGCACGCCCTCATCATCCAACCGGCCTTCCAGGCGGCCCAGATAGGAGGCCATCAAGGGTTTGATATAGGCGTTGGCGACAACCGTATTGAACCGCTCATATTCGCGCATTTGCGGTGATACGTCGGATGAAATGGAGATGGCTATATCAGGCAACCGCTCTGCCAGAACATCCCTGACCAGCCGCTCATGGGCTGGGTTGAGATATGAATGGATCAGTCCGACGGCGACCGACTGAAACCCGGCGGCCGCGATCTTCTCGACGACCGCTTCCACATCCGCACGTTCCAGCGCCACGAGGATCTTACCCCTCGCATCGACCCGCCCCGGTACGGTGAAACGCATATGACGGGGCAGGAGCGGATCGGGCAGGTTGAGATTCAGGTCATACTGCTCGAACCGGCTTTCCGTGCGCATCTCGATCACATCGCGAAAACCCTCGGTTGTGATCAGGGCCGTCTTCGCTCCGCGCCGTTCAATCAGCGCGTTGGTTGCTAATGTGGTGCCGTGGATGATCTGCTCAATCCCGGAGGGCGGGATACCGGCCTTCGCGCAGACCTGATGCATGCCCTTAATGATCGCATCTTCCGGGGCCGCATGGGTGGTCAGCACCTTGGCGGAAAATGACTGGCCGGCGGTCTCAAGCACCACATCGGTGAATGTACCGCCGATATCGACGCCAAGGCGTGTCGAGGAAGTCTTCATGGATGGCTCCGGATCCGTTGGCGACCGCTTTCAGAGGGACAAAGCCGGAAGCGATGCAAAAGATCAAACTGATAAGTTTGCAGAGGCCAACTGATCTTATGTCTGCTCTAGGTGATGCTGCCCGTCAGCGGTCCTGTCTCAAACACTCAAGCTTACGAGTTCAGGAGCTTCGGGCGGATTGACCATTGCGTCGATGCTTGGAACCGCCGGGCCTGCCAGAATAATCAGGATACTGCCCTCTAAGCCGGGCACGGTCAGGTCAGCGAACGAAGCCATCGGCAGTCCGACGAATATCTGAGGCGCTATCAGACCCGCCCCGTTTGACGTTGGTCCACCGACCGCTTTCGACCCATTTGTTCGGATACGGAAAACGGGCGCGTATTGCGCGCAAGAACGTCCGTGCCAGCAGATGACCTGCTGCCGGACCGTGCCAAATGCCTCCACATCTCAGGTGCGACGGCGCAGGACCAGACGCCAGACCCGCAGATCGCTCATCACTTTTGCCGTCGCACCAAGCGCAAGCAGGCAGAGGGCGGCTTTGGAGATTGTGCCCATCGTCCCTTCGATCAGCATCGCATGCGCGACACTGCCAAGCACTGCTACGGTCACAACTGCCGTATGCCCGAGACGCCATAGTCGTGGCCGGATGCGCCGCCGGAAGATCGCCAGAGCCGCGGCCGCAAAGATCGCCCACATCGCGATGACACCCCAGGCGGAAAACGGCGTTGGCGACGCGAAGAGCAGGGCGTCGACGACATCTGGCGGGCTGGTAATCCACAAGCCCACAACGTGGACGATCACCGCACCGACGAGGACAGCCCCCGCCATGGCGTGGATGCGCCGACCGCGCCGTGTGGAAAGGCCCGGCAGGTACCCGCCCGCCAGCAACGGCTGGAGAAGGAGACAGCCCATCGAGATCACTCCGGCAAGTCCGGCGACGATGTAGACAGGCTCCCGCCAGGCCAGAAGCGGGCTGTTGGCTGCGATCGCAAGTGGCACGGCGATGGCTGCCACGAGGGCGAGCCAGATGATCGCCGCCTTTCCGGGCATCATTGCATTCAGGCGGGCTGAAGAACGAAATCGGCGCTCAGCGTTGTGTCCCGCGCGCTCGGCATGATCGGACGCAGGAATACCGTCTCGAACTCTTCGCTGTCATAGGCAAGATGGGCGTGCGGCTGGCCAAAGGCGGGGACAATTTGCGGCATTTCAAGGCGGAACGCGCCATTGGCATCCGTGAGCGTCGCGCCATGACTGTGGGGATCACGCTCGTGGCCCTCGGTCGTGTGTGCCCAGATCTGGATGCGCTGGCCCGCCAGCGGCGCGCCATCGCCGGCACGGCGCACCGTCCCGGTCATCCAGAAGCCCCCGCCGCCGATACGCTCAACGATCGGGGCACCGGGCAGATAGTTGTTGGAGCCACCGCGCATGGATCGGGTGGGCGCAACGCCCTGTGCCGTCGCCGGAACAACAAGGCCGGTCGCGCCAAGGGCCAACGTTGATCCTGCGGCGGTGATGACAGCACGGCGTGACGGAAAAGATGAAGTCATTTCAGTCCCTCATATCTGGCATTAGCTGTATCTGGTGAACATGTGCCCCGAATGCAATATTTTCCAGCCGGAGGTTATTTCGCGTCTGAGTTCAGTAATCAGGATCGTCGTGATGCTGGATTTGTCGAACTGTGCCAACGGTCTTGTGAAGCGCATGACTTTGGCCACTCAGCATCTGATTTGCCCCATTCAGTTAGCACATGTCCGGGCCGTCATTCCCTTTTGTCAGCGGTCGCCCGAATGGCCGAAAGGGCCGCGGCACTTTTCGCCATACCCATTGCGGCGATGGCGCGGATCGCAAACACGGATCAAGACAATGTGCGATCGGGCGAGCCCCCCCCCTCCACCCCCGCCTGACGGTCAACGACGCGCCATTTCACGGTTTTCGTCGGCATCTCGTCCATCGACTGCGGTCGTCCCGACAAGTGCAGCTGGCCTCATCCCGTAGGACCGAAGGTTTCAAATTGGATGTTTTGTGGTGGTACACCTGATCCCTCCAGCCCGTTTCGGATGTCGGCGATGAACTTGGCAGGGCCGCAAAGCATGTATTGGGCCTCCGGGCCGGGCTCGAGCGCCAGCAGCGTTCGTGCGGTTACGCGGCCGGTGGAATGATAGTCGACACCGGGTCGGTCGGCCTCGTCGGGCTTGCTGTAGCTGATACTGGCGGACAGGTTGGGGTGGTCCGCGATCAGTGCGCGAACCTCGTCTTTCAGGGCGTGATGCCGACCGTTGCGGGCACCGTGGACGTACCAGACCGGGCGGTCGATGCCGTCGTTGGCTACTGCATGCAGCATCGACAGCATTGGCGTCAGACCAACGCCCGTGCTGACGAGGACAAGCGGGCAGTTGCTGCAAGACACAACAAAATCACCCGAGGGTTTGCGCGCATTGATGCGGTCTCCGGCACCGATTTGATCATGCAGGAACCGCGATGCGAGCCCGTGCGCCTCGCGCTTGATGCTCAGCCGATAGGTACCGCCCTCCGGCGTGCCGGACAGAGAATAACTGCGCCGCACCCGGCCGCGCTCGCCCGGTATGTCCAGCTCCACCGGAAGGTGCTGGCCCGCCTCGAACGGTGCCAGCAATGTGCCGTCGGTGCTGGCAAGGTGAAAGGATGTGATACCCTCGGATTCCCTGACTTTGCCAGTCACCACCAACTCTTGCAGATCACGATCGTCGCGCGACCAGCGCAATGACAATGCGGCGGGGCGGTCCACCACCGCATCGATGCGGATATCGATCATCCGCAAGGCGCTGTCGTCGCGGCTGTCCGCCGCGTCCCAGTCAATCGTGGCCTGCCCGGTCAGTTGCAACAGACCGCCGGTTTCAAAATCGACGAAGACCAGCCCGATAGCTGGATTTTCCAGGAGGTTACCGATCGTGTTGAAAAAATTGTTGCCTGCGTAATCGGGGATGCGCAGATGGGCAGCATCAATGACCTGCACAAAGCCAGGCTCCCCGCCACGGTGTGAGGCGTCATAGCCGCTCGATGCGTGATCATCGTCTCCTTTCTGTCCTGTTCCGAGGAACAGCGTATCAGCTGCGCTGATGCGTCCGATCTGATCCAGCGTCAGTGCGGTTGAGTAGATTGCGGCAGGTGGCTTCGCGTCGGAAACACGCCGCCACGTCCGCTCGTGGATGTATTGAGGGCAATTGCCAAAACTCTGCCGGACGTCGATGGCATAGCCGGATGCGGTTGCGCGAAATGTTCCGCTCAGACGGTTGCGCCGACGGCTGGCCAGTTCGATCCCGAGCATCCCGATATCGGTGCCGCTGGTCAGAGCGGCGGCCAGCGGGTCCTGCGGATCGGGGCGTGCATCGACCGTCAGGGTCTTGGCATCCGGGGACCGAACGAAGCCATCGGGCCCATCAAGAAGTGTGACCCAGTGGTGCCCGGCCTCATCAGCGCCTGCGAGAACGAGGAACGGCAATTGGGCGAAGAAGGTGCGATGCTGATCGGGCATGAAGGGGCGAATGAACCCCGCAGCGCGATCCGCGACATCGGTTAGGCCGACGCGCGCCTGGGCCATGAGCTCACCGGCGTGGAAAGGGTTGGCAGCGTTCAGCATTGTCGTGTCCTCGCGGCTGTCAGGTCGGTGTGACGTGCCGCAGCCCGAAGGCCGCGGCGCGGGCTGGTCAAGCGGCTGCGGGGATCGGCGAGGCAGCCATGCCGACGAAGTTCGGTTCGGCCTCGATGCGTTTCAGCCAGGCCCGGATATTGGGATAGGCATCGAGGCTGACCCCGCCTTCGGGCGCGTGCGCGATATAGCTGTACCCGGCGATATCGGCCAATGTGATCCGGTCGCTGACGAGAAAGGCTTTGCCTGCCAGCGCTGCGTCCATCATCCTGAAGAGATCGTGCGCCTTGGCCACCGCCGCCGCGTGATCCAGCGGCGCACCAAATACTGTCACCAGACGCGCTGCACAGGGACCGGAGGCGATTTCGCCCGCGGCGATGGACAGCCAGCGCTGCACCTCGGCCTTTTCTGCCGGCGTACGCCCTGCCCATTGGCCTTCGTCTGCATATCTCGCGGCAAGATAAGTGATGATGGCGTTACTGTCCGACATGGTCAGGCCGTCATCATCGATGGCAGGTACTTGGCCAAGCGGGCTGATCTTCAGATATTCCGGTGCCTTGTGGGCACCGTTTGCCATGTCCAGGTCGGTGGTGTCATAGGCCACGCCGAGGAATGACATCATCAGTTGCACCCGGTGGCAATGGCCGGATTTGGGATTGCGGTAGAGCTTGATCGGGGAAGTCATGGACGGGTCCTTTCCTAGAAACCGAAGTCACTGAGCGAGGGGTGGTCATCGGGACGGCGGCCGAGGGGCCAGCGGAACTTGCGATCCGCCTCGGTGATGGGATGTTCGTTGATGCTGGCATGGCGGTGGGCCATGTAGCCGTTTTCGTCAAACTGCCAGTTTTCGTTGCCATAGGCGCGGAACCAGTTGCCGCTGTCATCATGGTATTCATAGGCGTAGCGGACCGCGATGCGGTTGCCGTCATGGGCCCAAAGCTCCTTGATCAGGCGGTAGTCCAGCTCCTTTGCCCATTTGCGGGTGAGGAAGTCGTCTATCGCTGCGCGGCCATTGATGAATTCCGCGCGGTTGCGCCAGGTGCTGCCCGGTGTGTAGGCCAGCGTGACCTTGGCAGGATTGCGGGAATTCCACCCATCTTCGGCGAGGCGTACCTTCTCGGCGGCGGTCTCGGCAGTGAAAGGGGGCAGCGGGTGGCGCGGGGCTTCGGCAGTCATCGGGCTATCCTTCGGGTCTGGCCGCCAGGTGGCGGCGGGTCGTGAGGCGATCGACGCGGTGTCATTCTGGTGTGCCAGTCGATCCGGCCTTGTCCAGAACGTAGATTGCGCTGCCTGCCAAATGAATATATCAAATCCAAAAGACATTGTTTCACGTTTTGATATCAATGAGGTGAGTGATGGACCGCCTGCAAAGCCTCGAAGTCTTCATCGCCGTGGCGGAGGCGGAGAGTTTCGCCGGGGGCGCGCGGGCCATGGGGCTGAGCGCACCATCCGCGACGCGCGGCGTGAATGCGCTGGAGGACCGTCTGGGCGCGCGGCTCTTTACCCGCACCACGAGGCGGGTCCGGCTGACGGATGTGGGCAAGACCTATCTGGAGGATGCGCGGCACGTTCTGGCGCAATTGCAGACCGCCGACGATGCCGCAGCCGGGGCCGCAATGAACCCGGTGGGCCAGCTTCGCCTCACCTGCTCCACCGAATTTGGGCGCATCTATGTTACACCGATCCTGACCGAATTCCTGGATACTTTTACGGATGTGACAGTCGACGTGCTGATGGTCGACCGGATCGTCAATATCGTGGAAGAAGGCTTTGACATTGCTGTGCGCATTGGCCCGTTGCCATCGTCGGGTCTGTCGGCGGTCCGGGTCGGGCATGTGCGGCGGATCGTCTGCGGTGCGCCGTCCTATTTCGACCGATACGGCCTCCCGCGAACGCCCGCCGATCTGACCGCCCACCAGATCGTCTCCGCGGCCCCGGTCAGTCCGGTGCCCGACTGGCGCTTCGGTTACGACCTGGCTCAGGTCGTCAGGGTCAGGCCCCGGCTAACTGTCAGCAGCGCCGCCGGGGCCATCGCGGTGGCGCGGCAGGGCTGGGGACTGGCGCGGGTCCTGTCCTATCAGGTCGGTCCGGACCTGCAGGCCGGCACGCTCCGATCGGTGCTCGAAGAGTTCGAGCCGGGGCCGCTGCCCATCCACCTCGTCCATGTCGAAGGCCGCCGTGCGCCCGCGAAGGTTCGGGCCTTTGTCGATTTTGCCAAAACGCGATTGCGGGCGGTGCACGTGCTGCGTTGAGCGCGAATGCGCGGTATTGCGCTGCCGAGCAACCGCCTACACCAATGAGGCGCGAATGCCGGCGGCGCGGGTGTGCAACCGGTGCATGGCGTCGTCGGCGATGCCAAGTTCGTCAAGATGGCGAACAAGGGAATCCAGATAGTCGAAATTTGGGCCGAGCCGCCCCTCGGCGGCGGCGATCATCCGGGCGGCCTCACCTTCGGAGATGTCGGGCATGTAACGCTCGTTGGAATGGTCCATCAGGAACGTCAGCGCTTCGACAGGGCCTTGGGGTGTCTCAACCTTTAGAAATTCGGGACGGTAGGCACCCGCAAACATCTCCCGACGCCACATGAACTCGGATTCCCGGTCAACCAGTGGTCCCTGAATGCGAAAGACAACGCCGTTGCAGCCATCGCCCTCATCCAGCGCTGCCATCAGTCCTGGTTGCTCCCGACTGCCCCGACCAGTTTCAAGACGCATGCAGAATTTCCGGGACCAACCGGACAGCGTACCGTAGCGATACTCATCGACCTGCACGGCAGGATCCCAGATCAGCGAGCCGTATGCGAAAACCCACAGATCATCCGTCAGGCGATCACCAAGAACCGAACGCCGATTGGCCTCCCGGACGTCATGCTCCAGACGCCATCCCGGCGGCCAGCCTTCCGCCGCGGCCTGCGCGTCAAACTCTTCAAACCGATCCAGTGTCAGTCGCATCTCTGACACGTCTGGCGGGGTAACCAGCGTTTGGAGTGTTGTCACATGGCGGAATACTTCGCGTGAGAAAGGCATCAGTGTTCGTAGCCCACTTCGCGCATCATGGGCCAGAGAAGACTTCGGCCCCCCCGAAATCAATGCAGCCAAGGCGCAGGGGTCACGCGGCATCCAGGCCTAATTGCGAACGACGCTGACCGAACATTTGGCATGGCGCAGCACGCGGTCGGTGTTGGAGCCAAGCATGAAATCCGCGAGGCCGGGATTGTGGGCTCCCATCACGATCTGCGTGGCACCGATATCCTTGGCAACGTCGAGGATCTCTTCGTAGATCGGACCGTGTCGCGCGATCGTATGCACCCGCATGCCGTCCGGCGTGTGCTGCTCGATCACCTCGTTCAGCCGCGCCAGCGCATCGGCGACCACCTTGTCCATGTTCAAGGCGGCGGACCCGCCGGTCTCGCCCCGGATCGCATAGCGAAAATCGATGCCGGCTACGATGTCGGGCACGACCGTCAGGGCGATCAGGCTGCCACCTTTCGCCTCCGCCAGTTGTACTGCGGTTTCGATGACCTTCTCTGAGGTTTCCATCTCGGTCAGGTCGACCGGTGCCAATATTGTCTCTGTCACTGCAGCCTCCAGTGGTCAGCGGTATTCAGGACGGACGAAGAGCCAGACAAGCCAGACAAGCAGCGACACAACCAGCAAATTCAGGATCGAGATGTCTGCTGCCGGATTGATCGATGCTGGCGGCTCCGGCAATGCTGGTGCCAGCGCCGCCGCCTGTTTCAGTGTCGGGTCGATCAACAACGTGCCGGGGATGGACGTGTTGATCGCCATCACCGCGGTGGATGAGATCGGCGTCAGGTCCGTCACGATGGAGCTCGGCCCCTGGTCGCCCACAATGTCGTTGGAGCTCTGGTCGGCTGGCCCTGCCAGAACCAGTTGCGCGCCCAATGTCTCGATCGCGGAGAACTGGCTTGAATAGGTGCTGCCCGCAATCCTCGTGGGGCGCATGAACGGGTACTTCACGAGGTTGGCACCGTCGCTCCAGTTCAGGACCGGCAGCAGGCGATAGTCACCTGTGCCAAGCGCATCGATCAGCGCGCGGTCGCCGGGCGGCGAGAAGACAATTGCGGCATCTGTCGATCCGTCCGTTAGGCCGGAAAGGAGGCTGCTGATGGATTCGACCTCCGCTGGTTTCATGCTCGCGGACAAGCCAAGCCCGTCCACCAGAATGCCGCCGACCTTGTGGGATGATGACCCTTCGGGCCCGGTCAGAAAACCGGTGACCTGACCAAGGCTGGTCGGCCCGCCGAGATGGGTGATCACGTGCACGACGTTCTGATCGACCGCTGCGACCGCTTCGAACCTGTTGTCCCGCGAAGGTGTCGCGCCGGAAAGATCGAAGAACTCCACTGAACTGACCAGCGCAAGGCGCGCGTCTCCCGTTGCGACCATTTCAAGCGGATTGCCCCCTGGCAGGATCTGGATGTCCTGCCCCGTGAAGGCATCGCGGGCCGCCCTCAGGGCCGCTGTCGAGGCCGCGCCATCACTGACATCCCTGGATGCTGCGATCAGCAGCGGCTCCGTCGTCTCCACCGCGCCGGAATCGATCAAACCCATCCGGGCCAGCGCATCTCTTGCCACCGCCTGGGGGGACCGCCCCTCGATGTCGACCTTGCCGTTAAGCTCCTGCATCATCGCGCCGTCGATCTTGCCGGCCAGTGCATCCAGCGCTGGTCCAAGACCCGGATGTACGGACAATGCCGCGGCCCGCGCGACGGGGGACGCATCATAGACCGGAAAGAACTTCAGATCGTCCTCAAGCACCACCAGTCCATAATCCGCGATCTGGCCGTCTGTCGTGTAGCCTTCGATGACATCCAGACTACCATCGATCAGCTGGTCATAAAGGCTGGCCCGCTCGCTCAGCGGCACCTCCGTGATGGAGCCGAAGGCAAAGCCGTAGCGCTGCCGCATCGGCTCAAACCCGTCAAGCGGGCGCTTGGTGAAATCATCCTCCACCCCAATCGACAGATTGCCCGCACGCGACACCAGTTCGGTCATCGATGTCACGCCAAGTTCGGCAACGCGTTCGGCCCGCATCACGAGGCCGTAATTATTGGCAAACCCGAATTTGGCGCGCCATGAAAAACCAAGCGGCTCGTATAACTCCTTCACACGTGTGGTCGCGGCCTCGCCATCGGTCATCGGGTTCTGGCCCAGCATGACCAGCCCGGTGCCGTTATATTCAGGGTAGGCGTCGATATCGCCGCGTTTCAGGGCCTCCTGAATCGCCTGCGTGGTCTCATAGTCGACCACGCCAGCCACGGGCAGCCCCTCCGACCGGGCAATCTCGGCCATCATATGGGCCAGCACCCGGCTTTCGCCAAAGTTCTTGGCACCGAAGGTAATCTGGTCCTCAGCCTCGTCGCATCCCGCTACCGTGACCGCCAGTGCAAGAGCTATCAGTGTGCGAAACATGTCAGGCCCTCCCTCACTCGCGCGCGCTGCCAACGGCCTCGCCGCGGGCTTCGATGGGTTTCAGTGGCGGTGTTTCCTTTCGGATCTCTCGTAAGAAGCCGACAATTTGCAGCATCACGATCACCGCAAACGGAATCGCCCCTGTAATCGCCATTGCTTTCGCCACGGATATCGATTCCGAGATCACGGTGCCGATTGTCAGGATCGCGATCAGCGAACCCCAAACCATCTTCTGGATGACCGGCGGGTTCAGGTTGCCATCCGTGGTCATCATCGACAGCACGAAGGTGCCGGAATCCGCGGACGTAACGAGGAAGATGAACAAGAGGATCACCGCCAATACCGTCAGAATTTCGGCACCGGGGAAAAAGCCGAGGAATGCAAAAAGTGCCTTCATCGCATCTTCGAAGATGATCTCTTTCAGACCACCGCCGCCGAACATCTCTATGTAGAAACCCGCACCGCCAAACACGGCGAACCAGAGCATCGAGAAGAGCGTCGGTACGAACACCACGCCCATCATGAATTCCCGGATCGTGCGCCCGCGACTGATACGCGCCACGAAGATGCCGATGAATGGCCCCCAGGCGAGCCACCAGATCAGGTAGGTGAGAGTCCAACCAGCAGTCCAGCCGCCAAGATCCTCAAACGGGAAAAGCTTGAACGACATGGTGACCATGCCTGAGAAATAGCTGCCGATTGAATCGACAAACGTCTCCAGCAAAAAGCGTGTCGGGCCTGCAAAGAGGACCCACAGCATGATCGCAACAGCTACCACCATGTTGAGGTTCGAGAGGATCTTGATTCCCTTGTCGACACCCGTGGTCGCAGAGAGCATGTAGCACACGAAAAGGATGCCAAGGATGATCATGGAATTGGTCGTCGTCTGCGCGGTCTCGAAGGCAAAGCCCATGCCATTGCGCACAGCCAGAACCCCCATCGCCAGCGATCCTGCCAGGCCGAACACCACCGACATCACCGCCAATATGTCCGCTGCCTTGCCGACGGTCACGCCTGTCTGACCCTGAAAGAGCGCCTTGATCGGCGTGGAGATCATGGACGATTCATTTCGCCGGAAGGTAAAATATGCGATCACCAGGGCACAGCAGGCATAGATCGCCCAGGCGTGAAAACCCCAGTGCAGGTTGGTGATGACCAGGGCCTGACGTGCGGCTTCGGATGTGCCGCCCTCCATGCCCGGGGGACCGTGCCAGTGATACATCGGCTCAGCCGCGCCCCAGACCAGCAGGCCTGATCCCATCCCCCCAGCGAACAACATCGCAATCCAGGAGGCTGTACCGAATTCCGGCTCCTCATCATCGCGGCCGAGCCGGATGTTGCCGTAAGGCCCGAAAGCCATGAACAGCGCGAGAAACAAAAAGCCGGTACAAAGCGCAAGCCATGCCCAGCTGACACCCGTCAATGCGTAATTGGTAAAGCCAAGCGCGGCGCCGGTCATCCCGTCGGGATCCACGACCCCCCAGACCCCAATTCCCGCGCACGCCCCCATTGAAACGATGAATACAGTGTTGATCGTCAGACTAGATGAGCCATTCGCCATGGTCTTCCCCTGTTGTCGTCAGTCATTCAGGAGCCTGTCTGTTATAAGGCGCATATGACGGCGTTGATTTCAACCACAGATCGAGTTTATGCCCAATTATTCAGCCAGAAGACGCTGCTCCTGCCCATCAAAAATGAGCGCCGAATGCCTGCGATTACTTGGCTGTCTTGCATGCTTATTGGTACCCGCAAGACGTTAGCTCAACTCGTCTGAGTTTCAGGATACCGTGACCTCCTGGAACAACTGAAGCCTGTCAACTGGGTGACAACTCAGTCTGAGGCTTATCTTGGCTGCCGCTGGCATTATTTGGCTGGCCTGCCGACCCATGACCTGTTCGGCGGACCCATTGAGTTTTTTGGGGAAATTTCGGCCTGATCCTCAGCCACGGTCGTCCTGCCCTGAATGATCTCAACGACGAGCGCTGATTTGCGCTTCGCCGTCACCTCTTAGAGCCAGATTTGAAAGTAGTTGAGCGATATCAGTGGTTTGTGATTCACCAGCCTTGCTACGGGATTGGAGGATCACATGCCCTGGAACGATACCGCTCGCCATCAGCATAATCGGGACCACCTGCGATATCCAAGC
>JBCCDJ010000035.1:0-19928 GCA_039030855.1 Pseudomonadota bacterium | reverse complement strand
GTGTGGATGATGCACGCAAAGGGATGGAGAACGCCCTGAAGGCCAATCCGCTTGATGTGCGCCAGCAATACGAGAAGCAGCTTCGCGATCTGCCAGAGGCATATGGCGGGCGAGTGAAGGAGAAACAGGCGGCTTGATCAGGCCAATCGATACACCTTAGCAAAGCCGCCGGGCTGTCCGAAAGACCGAGACCACTTCATCAAGCACTTGCCATGCGCACGCCAAACGAGGCATTCAAATTAGCAGCTCAACCTGAGCGGATTACGCCGGGTCGATACAGAAACGCCCAGAACTTCCGGAAATTGGCGAAAATGGTCCCGGCCCAAGGGTGAAAGCCCCGAAACGCCTCATCTGACAGCCCCAAAATCCGTCTCAAAAAACCCACTTCTGCAACTAAATCGGCCGTTTGGCGACGCAGCAAACAACTGCTCCGAGCCCATATCAAAATGTGCTAACGGCAAAGATCTGCAGCCGCGGTGGGTGGCGGATGCAACGCTAAGGGCCGCAGAGGTGAACCGAAGAAGCAAACGTCTTCATGTTCGAAGACGCTCCAATGGCATTGTGGGCGAAGTATTATTGGTGAACGAATTGTGTTGGATGGCGGCATGAAATGCCCGAACGACCAATGGGTTTCTCGGCCAAACTGGGTTTCGCATCGACCCCGGCCTTTGATACGCGGGCGATGACCTACAAAAAGGGGAACGGATTCGCGCCCCCGTCGATGAGGACTGTCCGGCCGGTCACGCTTGCTGAAATGGGGGAGGCGAGCAAGGCGCAGATCGCACCGATTTCCTCGATCGTCGCAAATCTGTTGGCGGGGATTTGCGCCAGCCGTCTCTGTCGGACTTCATCGGGCGTCAATCCCAATTCTCCGGCGCGGCGCGCGAAATAATCGTCTAGCCCGTCCGAATAAACGGGACCCGGCGCGATACTGTTTATCGTCACGCCATCCGGCCCGACCTCACGTGCGAGCGTGGCACTGGCATGGGTCAAAGTCGCGCGGAGCGCACCGGAAAGGCCAATTGCAGGCCCAGCCTCGAAGGAGCCCGCAGAGGTGATGTTGATAATCCTTCCGAATTTTCGGGCACGCATGGATGGCAGCATGCGTCCGGCCAGCGCCAGCGTGCGCCCTACGATTGCGTCTGCCCCCGCACCCCAGACATCCGCTGTTGTAAGCGCGCCTGCGGGGGTGACGCCCGGGTTGGTCACAAGAATATCGGGCGATGGCATAGCATCCGCTATGCGCTGCGTAGCATCTGGGGTGGCAAGGTCAGCCGGGATCGTTTCAACCTGACCACCAGACGACGCCCTGATCCGATCCGCCGCCTTCGCAAGACGCTGCGCATCACGGGCGACGATCCAGACCCGGACGCCTTCGTTTGCCAATGCCTGTGCGCACCCATAACCGATGCCTGCAGAGCTGCCGCAGACAATCGCCGTCTTGTTTTTCAGTTGCAGGTCCACGGCGTCTCCCTTTCATCTATTGCATTCATGTCTTGCCGCGCAGGTGGGCGAAACCCAACCAACCGGCCAAACTGATCGACTGCGCGCGATGGGTAGCCCCATTTTCCTCCGACGCGGAAGTAGGTCTGGTCCACTGTCCGGCAGGCGATCATGAAACGATCTGCCAAGGGGGCATGCTGGCGAAGGCCCCTCATTCTCTGCGGTTTACGATCTGATTTGAAATCCCAGCTACTGACCTTCGAAGCGTCGACGGGAATGCCTTTCTCTGAGAGCAGATCACGGACATCCCTTTGTGGTCGGGAATCGGGGCAACAACCGCGAACCGCCATCAATCTGATCCCTCCGGCAAGTCGGTGCCGTTCAAAGGGAGTACGTGCCAATGTCTTGGCTCCACGCAGAGCGTTGAGCGCAAATGTTGGTCAAACAAGCGGATCAATGGAACGGTCCCATGTTACCTGCACTCCCCAAGTCGACCGACTGCGCCTGACCGCAAGGGGATCAAAAGGCTGCGGGCCATCGCCCAGTAAAGTGCGGTGTCCGAGGCAACCAGAGGACGGCCCAATTCGCCCTCCAGCGCGGCCAGCGCGGCGAGCGTGCGCACGCCTGAGCCGAGACTGACGAATGTTTCGGCATCAGACGCTTCGCCCGCCAGCAGCCGCAACGTGTCCCTGAGAAGATGTTTGCTCGACGCCGCCTCAGCGTCCAGCCCGGTCCACACGAATGGCGTGCCCGTCATGCCGACCACCGAAGCGCTGGCCAGGCCGAGGAGGTGGGCCGCCCGCGCAATCTGCGGCTCGGTGCCAGCGATGGCGTTCAGATCATCATAGTCGAGGCCCGGAATATCGATCATCGAATGTTGCGAGCGAACCGGCGTCTTGCAGATCGCCGCAAACTCGACGACGCTCGGATCGTACCAGCCGGGCGGGGTGACGATCACGAAAATCGGGTGCTCAGCCACCGCCGCTCTCTGCTTTGCGGCGGGCGTCGATTTCGGTCTGGCTTTCAGATCCGGTGAACCAGTCTTCGCGCGACCGGTCCTCGAAGACGATCCAGTTATGCTTGGGCTTGCTGCCCAGTTCGCGTTCGAGCACCTCCATGATGCCGGATGCGACGGCCTTTTTCTGATCCTGCGTGCGGCCTTCGAACAGCTTGATGGTGATTAGCGGCATGAATGTCTCCTTTCAGAACGGGATTTCAGCGCCGATGCCTCGGGCACCGGCTTCGGCGAGGTATGTCTGCGCCAGCGTCAGATCGCAGGCGGCGACGCCGCGATGGACGAAGAGGACGCGGTCCGCCCCGGAAGTCCGCGCGCGGCCCCGGCCCGATACGACGTCGCCGATCAGCGCATCCAGACCGTCCTCCGTGACGCGCCCGGCCTTCGTTTGCGGCCCCAGCGCCCCGCGACCGTCCGCGGACCAACGGTCCATCACCAGCCTATCGAAGCTGTCGGCCGCGTCGGAGGGGAACGCGCTATAGGCACCGAAGGCGATGACGAGGGTGCCGGGTCGAACGGCCTCCATCGGGAAAAGAGGGGCGTCGCCCGGCAAGGCGGAGCCGTCGATCATGATATCGGCCCCCTCCAGACAGCTCGACCAGTCGGAAGTCGTTCGCACCGGGACGCCGAGATCGCGCGACAGCGCCTCCGCCGCGCGCGCCGCGGCTTCGGCGTCGCGCCCGTGGATGCGGATCTCGTCCAGCGGGAACGCCCCGGCGATGTAGCGGACCGCTTGCGCGGCCACCCCTCGCGTTCCGATGCTGGCGAGGACGCGCGCATCCGGCCGCGCCAGATGAAAAGCGCCAATCGCCGTGACCATGGCCGTACGCTGGGTCGTGATGGCGGCGGCGGGCAGCAGGCTGACGATCTGCCCGGTTTCCGTTTCCATCAGGATCAGGCACCCCGGGTTCGTCGCGAGGCCCATGGCGTCATTGCCCGGAAAGCCGCCCACGGTTTTGACCAGCGCCAGTTTCTCATCCCGCAGCGCCCCTTTGATGACGGCGATCAGATCGTCGCGGCCGGGTGTCGGCTTGAAGATCGTCGTCGGCTCGGCGAGCGCGCGGCCTTCGGCCTGCGCCTGCAAGCCAGCTTCGACCGCGGCGCGAATGGCCGCGTCTGAGAGCGCGAGCGCCTCCATATCGCGTTCGGAGAGGACGCGGATCATGCGGGCTCGAACGGGTTGGCCACAATGGGCGACGTGTTGAACCAGATGCTCTTGGTGGCGAGGTACTCTTCGATCGCCTTCATCCCGTTCTCCCGCCCGACGCCGCTCTGCTTCATGCCGCCGAAGGGCGATGTGTAGCTGACCGCGCGGTAGATGTTCACCCAGACCGTGCCCGCCCGCAACTGGTCGGATAAGCGGACCGCGCGGCTCAGGTCCTGCGTCCACAGCCCGGCGGCGAGACCGAAATCCGTATCATTGGCGATGGCGACCGCCTCGTCTTCGTTATCGAAGGGGATGACGGAAAGGACGGGGCCGAACACCTCCTCCCGCGCGATGCGCATATCGTTGGTGACGCCGGTGAAGATCGTCGGCTCGATGAAGAGCCCGGCGCCGCATTCCGGGCCTGTCCCCGCTTTCCCGCCGAGCACGCATTCCGCGCCTTCCGCCTTGGCGATCTCTATGTAGTCAAGGATCTTTCGGTGCTGCGCTTCGGTCGCGACGGGGGCCATTTGGGTCGCGGGGTCCAGCGGATCGCCCATGCGGATATTCGCGGATTTCTCGACGATGCGCCGGACCAGATCGTCATGAATGTCGCGGTGCGCCAGAAGCCGCGATCCGGCGATGCAGGTCTGGCCGCTGGCCGCGAAGATGCCCGCAAGAACGCCGTTGGACGCATTCTCAAGATCAACGTCGGGAAAGACGATGCTCGGCGATTTGCCGCCAAGCTCAAGCGCGACCTCATGAAAATGCTCCGCCGCCTGTCTGTAGACGGCGCGCCCGCCGCCCTCGCCGCCGGTAAACGACACTTTCGCGACGCGCGGATCGGACACCAGCGCCTCTCCGACCTCATGCCCGAAGCCGGAGACGACGTTGACGACGCCGGGCGGGAACCCGGCCTCCGCGAAGAGCTGACCGAACGCCAGCGAGGAGACGGAAGTGTACTCGGACGGCTTCAGGATGACCGTACACCCCGCCGCCAGCGCGGGCGCGAGCTTGTAGGCGGCTAGAAGAAGCGGCGAATTCCATGGGGTGATGCAGACCACGACGCCGAGCGGCGCAGGGCGGGTGATGTTCAGAACCGCCTGGTTTTCGTTTGGAAGAACAGCCCCCTCGACCTTGTCCGCAAGTCCGGCGAAGTAGCGATACCAGTCGGGGATTCGGCGCATCTGCCCCAGCATCTCCGTGATGCGCTTGCCGTTATCCATGACCTCCAGGCGGGCGAACTCCTCCGCCCGCGCCTCGAAGAGGTCCGCCAGACGGTGGAGGAGCTTGCCCCGCGCCGTAGCGGACAGGCCGGACCATGCCGGGTCCTCGAACGCCGCCGAGGCCGCATCCACCGCCGATGCCGCATCCGCCGCCCGCGCCCGTGGAACGCGCGCCCAGGTCTGGCGCGTGAACGGATAGGCGCTCTCGATCCATTCGCCGGCGGCTGCTGGGCGGGACGCGCCGCCGATGAGCATCGGGAAGTCTTGGATGTCGGTCATCAGCTCAGGTCTCCGGACGCAGGCTTTCGTGAATGTCGGCTAGGTAAGGCGCGGTCAGAAGCGCCTCGGCGGCGTCCTCCGCGCGCTTCGCCAGAACGGGGCGCGCGAGGCGCAGAAACTTATCAGTCAGCGCGCGGCCCTGCGCGTCCAGATCGTCGGCGGGCGCACTTACATCGCAGCGCAGGTCGAGCGTGCCGCCGGAGCGAAGCTCGATCCGAACTTCCGTCTCCATCCGCTTGTCGGTTGCGAGCGGAACCGCAGAGACGCGCTGACAGAGATCCGCGACCTCGGCGGCAAGCTGGTCTGTGAAGGCCCCCGGCTCAGTCGTATCGCGCCCGAGGAGCGCCATCGCGACGAGATGGCGAACAGAAAACTTGACCTCCAGCCCCGTTTCCGGCGCGGTGATATCGCAGACGGTGAGCAAGGTCGGCTGCAACCCGACGGTCACGTGCGCGCCGCCGAGCGCCGCGCCGGCCCAGTCGAGAAGCGCGTGGCGCGCTGCGCCTCGGGCGCGCGGCGTCACCGGATCGGATGAACCCGCGATGCACTCCGCCAACTCGACCGTGGCACCCATTAGTAAGACTTCGGCAGGCCGAGCACATGCTGGGCGATGAAGCTCAGGATCAGGTTGGGAGAGATCGGCGCGATCCGGCCGAGCCGCGCATCCCGCCACTTGCGTTCGATATCGTATTCGCTGGCGAAGGCGAAACCGCCGAATGTGGTGAAGCACGCCTCCGCGGCCTTCCAGGCGGCCTCCGCCGACAGCAGCCGCGCCATGTTCGCCTCAGCGCCGCAGGGCAGACCGGCTTCGAACATCGCCGTCGCCTTGCGGACCATCAGGTCCGCGGCCTCCAGTTCCGCATGGGCCTGCGCGAGGGGGAACTGTATCCCCTGATTTTGCCCGATCGGCCGGCCGAAAACCTCCCGCTCCTGTGCGTATTCGCGGGCGCGGCGCAGGAAGTAGCGGCCATTGCCGATCCCTTCGGAGGCGGTCAGGCAACGCTCCGCATTCATGCCGTCGAGGATATAGCGAAAGCCCTTGCCTTCTTCCCCGATCAGCGCGTCGGCGGGGATCGGGACGTTGTCGAAAAACACCTCGCAGGTGTTGTGGTTGATCATCGCCTCGATCGGTTTGATCGTGCAGCCGTTCTTCCGGGCCTCCTGCAGGTCGATCAGGAAGGTCGAGATGCCGTGATGGCGTTTGTCGACCTCGTCTAGCGGCGTCGTGCGGGCGATCAGAAGCATCAGATCGGAATGCAGCGCGCGGCTGGTCCAGACCTTCTGGCCGTTGATGACGTAGCCGTCCTTCGTCCGCTCCGCGCGGGTCTTGATCTGCGTCGTGTCCGACCCGGAGGTCGGCTCCGTCACCCCGAAAGCCTGCAACCTCAGCTCGCCGCTGGCGATGCGCGGCAGGTATTTTTGCTTCTGCTCCGGGGTTCCGTGACGCAGCACGGTGCCCATCGTGTACATCTGCGCATGCCCTGCGGACGCGACACCGCCCATCGCGTTGATCGTCTCGAGGATCACGGCACCGCCGCGCAGCGGCAGTCCCGCGCCGCCATATTCTTCGGGAATGAGCGCGGCGAGGTAGCCGGCTTCCGTCAGCGCGTCGATGAAGGCGGTGGGGTAGCTGCCCTCCACCGGCTGTTTCTCCAGATCGCGCCAGTATTCGCCGGGGAAGCCTTCGCAGAGCTTCGCGACCTGTTCGCGGATATCGGCGTAGTCGTGGCCGAGATCGACCTGAATTTCCTGTGGGGCTTCAGACATGGATCTGCTTCTTTCTTCGTGAGACTGAGGCGGGGATAAACCCCTTGGGCTCCCCCGCCTTGGCGAAGGCGCCGTGGATGGGTTCCTCCCCGAGGTGAGACGCCATCACTGCGCGCGCCTCCAAAAGGAGGTCGAGGTCGATCCCGGTGCGAACGCCCATGGCTTCGAGCATGAACGCCAGATCTTCGGTCACGACGTTGCCGGTGGCGCCGGGCGCATAGGGGCATCCGCCGAGCCCGCCCTGCGCGCCGTCGAGGGTGGAGGCGCCCGCCTCGAACGCGGCGAAGCAGTTCGCCAGCCCGAGACCGCGGGTATCGTGGAAATGAGCCCCGACCGGGAGGCTGCCCGCAATATCCAGAACCTCGGCGTAGACGCGCTTGACCTGAGTGGGATTGGCGTAGCCCACCGTGTCGGCGAGGCCGATCTTGTCGGCCCCTCGCTCCCTCAGTTCGGCGGCGTAATGGAAGACGTCTGCCTCCGGCACCGTGCCCTGGATGGTACAGCCAAAGCAGGTCGCCAGACCGCCCGACACCTTGATCTCCGCCGCGCCGGATGTTCCGTCTCGCGCGGCGACGATGGCAGTAAACTCGTCGAGCGACTGCTCGCGCGTCTTGCGCACATTGTTCAGGTTATGCGGCTCGGACACCGACATCACGAAATTGACCTGATCCGCCCCGGTGGCGAAGGCGCGCTCCGCACCTTTGAGATTGGGCACGAGAACGGTGATTTCGAAACTGGCGAGGTTCCGCGCGGCGGCGACCAGTTCCGGCGTGTCGGCCAGTTGCGGCATGAGCTTGGGCGGCACGAAACTGCCGACCTGCACCTGCGAAAGACCCGCCGCCGCCAGCGCGGTCAGCCAAGCGATCTTCGCCTCCGTCGCCATGATCACGTTTGTCGCCTGCAGCCCGTCCCGCGGGCCCACTTCCTGAACGACGACGTCAATCGGGTCGGACATCGGACACTCCCTAGTGAAACACGGCGACGGCGTCGCCTAGCCGTTCGACGTTCAACTCGACGCCGTGGCCCGGGGCTGAACTCGGCGTCGTCCATCCGTTCTCGGACCGTGCGCCGGTTCCATCGCAGTAATCCTCCGCGATCAGCTCGTCCCCCACCCAGCTCGCCAACCGGTGGGCGTCCGGCGTCGAACTCGCCAGATGCACCGCCGCCATGTCGGCCAGCCCGCACCCGCCGAGATCCTCGATATGCATACGCCAGCCCACCGAAACGCCGAAATCGCGGATCTGGCGCGCGCGCGTGAGGCCACCGACGCGGTTCGGCTTCACCTTCGCCCCTTCGCAGGCGCGCGTGGACCAGGCGTCGAGATGGTCGTCGAAGCTGTGCAGACATTCGTCCAGCATGACCGGATTGCGGATGCGCGCCGCCACATGGGCGCATTGCCGGAGCGTCGCGCAGGGTTGCTCCACCCAATGCGCGGTCGACGTCGCGTTCAGCACCTGCACGGCGGTCGCGGGCGTCCAGGCGCAATTGACGTCCCAGGTGATGCGTTCGCCCGGGGGCAACGCGGCGTCGATCGCTTCGATCCGCGCGATGTCTTCGGCGGGTTCCCGCGCCCCCAGCTTGACTGAATGGGTACGGCGCCCGGCCGCGCCGTTGGCCTCAAGTTCCGCGATCATCGCCGTCGCATCGCCGAAGGAGACTGATCCCATCACCTCGACCGGCGCGGCCTCAGCGCCGCCAAAGAGCTGCCAGAGCGGCAGACCCGCGACCTTTCCGAGGATATCCCAGCAGGCCGTATCCAGCCCCGATTTCGCATAAGGATGCCCCGGAAGCGCGGCGTCCATGATCCGGTTGATCTCCTCCGGACTGCGGGGATCTGCGCCGATCAGCGCGGGCGCGATCGTCTCCAGCGCCGCGCGGACGCCTGGCCCATGGGCCGGGAGATACGTGTTCCCCCACGGACAGCTTTCGCCCCAGCCCGACACATCCTCATCGGTATCGATCCGGATGAGCGTGCTGTCGAGGCTCTCGAACCGCTGCGTCCCGCCGGCCAGAAAATAAGGCTTCTTCAGCGGGATATGCGCAGCCCACGCCGTGATGCGCGAGATCCTCATCCTAGCGGCCCTTGAAGTTCGGCGGGCGCTTTTCGTTGAACGCGTTGACCGCCTCGACCCGGTCCTCCGTGCAGATCAGGCGGTTATAGGCTTCAAGCTCGAACTGAAAACCTGTCCGCTTGTCCATCTGCGATGCGGCGGAGATCGCGCTTTTGGCGCGCGCCACCGACAACGGCGCGTTCGCCGCGATCTTGCGCGCGGTGGCGAGCGCTTCGTCCATGAGGCTCTCCAGCGGAACGACTTTGTTCACGAGCCCCCAGTCGAGCGCCTCCTGAGCCGAGAAGGGCTCGCCGGTCAGGATAATCTCCTTCGCGCGGCGCTCGCCCACGGCGGCGGGCAGCATCTGGGTGCCGGTGCAGCCCGGCATGATGCCGAGTTTAACCTCCGTGAGTGCGAACTTCGCGTGATCGGCGGCGTAGATGAAGTCGCAATTGAGCGCCGTTTCGAGCCCGCCGGCATAGGCGACGCCGTTGACGGCGGCGATCACCGGCACCGGGCATTCGCGCAGCGCCATGACGTTCTGTTCAAAAATGGCGTGCTGGCGCTTCCAGTCCTCTTCGGACATGGTTTTGCGCTCTTTCAGGTCGCCGCCCGCGCTGAACGCCTTGTCGCCGCGCGCGGTGAGGATCACGACCCTCACGCCCTCGGCGTCGACATAGAGCGAGCGCATCACCTCCATCTGGTCGAGCGCCATTTGCGTGTTGCGGGCGTTCCGCACTTCGGGACGGTCGAACATGACGATCAGGATGTGATCATCGACGCGCTCCACGTTCAGGGTTTCATACTCCATGCGCATCGCTGTCACTCCTCCCTGATCCGTTGCGTATGTTCGCCGAGGGATGGCGGCATCGACCGCAAGGCGGGGCGCGCGCCGTCGAAGCTGATCGGCAGGCCGACCAGTTCGGGCGCGGCGCCCGGCAAGGATTGCACGATGCCGAGGGCGCGGGTCTGCTCGTCCGCCAGCATTTCGGTGATCTGCCGCACCGGCGCGCACGGCACGCCCGCGTCCTCCAGCACGCCGATCCAGTGATCGCGGCTTTCGCTGGCCAGCACGGGTTCAAGAACCGCATTCAGATCGGCGAGGTTGGCGTAGCGCGTCTGGTTCGTCGCATATCGCGCGTCCTGCAACAGTTCGGGCAAGCCGAGCGCGGGGCAGAGCCGCCGATAGAGGTTGTCGTTCGGCGCGGAGACGACGAGATATCCGTCGGCGCAGGCGTAGGCCTGATAGGGTGCCATCCCCCGCGCGCCCGAGCCGACTTTCTCCGGATTGCGGCCGTCGACCTGAACCATCGCCGCCTGATTGGCGACCCATGTCACCGCCGTCTCATAAAGCGACCCGTCGATGATGCCGCCGCGCCCCGTCGATGTGCGCCGGTAGAGCGCCGCCAGCACGCCGATCGCGGCCCACATCCCCGACCCCATGTCGACGATGGAGACGCCGACGCGCACCGGGGGGCGGTCCGCCTCTCCGGTGACGGACATGATGCCGCCCGCCGCCTGCATCAGCGGGTCGTAGCCGGGCGCGTTCGTCTTCGGGCCGACGGCCCCGAACGCGCCGAGGTTGAAGTAGATCAGTCGCGGGTTCGCCAAGGCCAGCGCAGGGCCGTCGAGGCCGAGCTCAGCGATCTTTCCAGGCCGCATGTTCTGGACCACCACATCGGCCCGCGTTTTGCAAAACATGCGGAGCCAGCCGCGCTCTTCTTCGTTGCGCAGATCGAGGACGACGCTCTCCTTATTGGCGTTCAGCGCTTCGAAGAATGACGATCTGCCGTCGGGGAGCATGCGCCCCCATTGGCGGGCGTCATCGCCCTTGGCGCTTTCGATCTTGACGACGCGCGCGCCAAGACAACCGAGGATCCACGATCCGAAAGGGGCCGCGACGCTCGTCCCGATTTCGACGACGGTGACACCGTTCAGGGGGAGCGCTTCGGTCATTCTGCCGCTGTCTGGATCGCGCTTGCGCCCCAGCCTTCCAGATTTGTCGACAGCGCCACGTCTTCGCGCAGGAAAGGCACCACGTCCGGGTCGGCGAGGCCGAGGTCACGGGCGAATTTGTGCCCCGCGAACACCGCCGATGCGATGGTCGCCGGCGCCTGGCAATCGCCGATCGCGACGAAGCGCTGGCCGCTGGTGCCTGCGGAAAGATCGCGGAAAAGGCCGTTTTCCGGGGTCTGGCCGGCAACGATCATGACCGCATCGCAGGGGATCGTGCGCGCATCGGTGCCAAAGACGCCCTCCACCTGCGCGGCGCCCGGCGCGACCGCCGTTAGCGCGGTCTGCGGCAGGATGGTGACGCCAAGCTCCGCCATGCGCTTGTGGATATGGCGTATCTCAAGCGTGAATTGGGAGAAGCCAGCAAAATGCGGCGCGGGGGTGATGATCGTGACAGCGCATCCCTGCTTTACCAGCGCCTCCGCCATCACGGAACCCATGTAGAAATGGTCGTCATCATAGAGCACGACATGGCCGCTCGCCTGCCCGCCGGACATCACATCGTCTGGCGTCATCACGGCGGCGGCGGCGTCGATGGGGATCGGCGACAGGTGGTGCCGACCGACGCCATCGCCGCGCCAGCGCGCGCCCGTCGCCACGGCGACGAGGCCGCATTCCGTCTCGGCCACCTCATCGGGGCCCATATCGCTATCGAGGAAGATCTCGACATTCGGCATCTGGCGAAGCTGTTGCACGCGGTGGTCCCGAACCCGCGCCCAGGCGGAGAGACCTGGAAGACGGCTCTCGCGCGTCACGCGTCCGCCGAGCTCGCCGCGTTTCTCCGCCAGCAGCACCTGATAGCCGCGCTGACCCATCGCGCGCGCCGCCTCGAGCCCGGCGGGCCCCGAGCCGACGATCAGGACGGATTCGTCCGTGGTCTTCGGCGGGATGCGCTCCGGGTGCCAGCCGCGGCGCCATTCCTCGCTCATCGTCGGGTTCTGGGTGCAGCGGATCGGCGCCATCAGATAATTGTTGGTGACGCACATGTTGCAGCCGATGCATTCGCGAATGTCGTCGATGCGGCCGGTTCGGATCTTTTCGGGAAGAAACGGATCCGCGATCGAAGGCCGGGCCGCGCCGATCAAATCGAGGACGCCGCGCTTTATCTGACCAAGCATCGCGTCCGGCGACGTGAAGCGGCCGACGCCGACGACGGGCTTGCTCGTCACCTCCTTGACGAACTTCACATATCGCTCCTGCCGCCCCTCTTCGCCGAAGCGCGAGGTGATCGAATCCTGAGACCATGACCCGATATTGACGTCCCAGATGTCAGGCAGCTCCGCGAGCATCTCAACGACCTCGCGGCCCTCGCCGTCAGCGCAGATCCCTGCGGGTCCGATCAGCTCGTCAACCGAAAGTCTCACGCCAATTGCGGTCTTGTGACCGATCGCGTCCTTCGCGGTCTCGATCAACTCCCGCAGCAAGCGCACGCGGTTTTCCAGCGATCCGCCATATTCGTCCGTACGCTGGTTGTGCCGGCGTGAGATGAAGTGGAACGGCAGGGCGAGATCATGCGCCGCATAGATGTTGACGATGTCAAAGCCCGCGCGGACCGCGTTCAGCGCCGCGGTGCGCGTCCAGCGATGCAGCGCCTTGATATCGGCCTTGTCGATCGCGCGGGTATGGGTCGGGAAGTTTCCGAATGCCGCCCCGCCGGAAGGTGAAAAGGGGGTCTCCCTGCTGATGATGTTCGGCGTGACGAAGCCGTTATGAGCTAGCATCAGCCCGGCCAGACTGTCATGCGCGTGCACCATATCGGTCATCCGAGCGAGGATGGGGATGTCCTGCTCATCCCAGAGGCGAACATTGCGCGGATTGTCGGACGTAAAGTGGAAATCGCACTGTTCCGCGAAGACGACGCCCCAGCCGCCTTCCGCTTTAACACCGCGCATTGCGGCCATGGCCGTGGGATAATTGCGGCCCATCCCGTTACATTGCGGCGTCTGGTAGAAGCGGTTTCTGGACGAGACCGGGCCGATCTGAACCGACTCGAAAAGGACGTCGTAGCGTGGATCGACCAACAGTCTTCTCCCAAATATTGACCAAAAGTAAATTTTCTTGATTTAAGATCAATGTCAAGGCAACTTGGAATCATCGGGCGTCGCAAACGTCCGCAAAACTCGACCGCGGCTCCGGTTTTACCCGGTAAAGCACGCGGCAATGCGACCAGCGCGGGGAGGCGCACCTAATGCGAATGGCTTGGCCTGAAAATATGGGGGAACGCGGCCCCGGCCTCGACCTGGAGGTCAACGCCCGCAATGCTCTTTGCATCGAAGTTGACCCGCCGAAGCCCTTGTCATGCGAGGTCTCTGAGTGAGCGAGTACGTCATATATCCGCATTTGCTGGCGCCGCTCGACCTCGGATCAGTGCGGTTGCGCAACCGGATCGTCTCAACGGGTCATGGCACGCGGCTCGCCGCTGGTCGCGTCGCTTCCGACGCGCTGATCGCCTATCACGAGGCGCGCGCCAAAGGCGGTGCCGGCCTGATCATCACCGAGGCGGCGATGATCGACGAAGAGGGCGTCTATTCGGAAAGCCATCTGGTCGTCGACACCGACAATGTCATCCCTTCGCTTACCCGGCTCGCTGACGCCGTCCACGCCCATGGCTGCGCGATTTTCGGCCAGGTATTTCACCTCGGGCTGGAGCAGATGACGGAGCTGGACGGGCGCCGCGCCGCTGCGTTCGGCCCGTCGGGGGGCTCCTCCGAACGCTATCATGTGTCTGGTCGTCAGATGAGCGAGCGCCAGATCCGGCGCCTGGTCGGCAAGTTCGGATCGGCGGCGGCGCGCATGAAGGCCGCTGGCCTGGACGGGATCGAGGTCGCCGCCAGCCACGGCTACCTGATCGCTCAGTTTCTGTCGCCGCAGATAAATCAGCGCACGGACCAGTATGGCGGATCGTTCGAAAACCGGATGCGGTTTCTGCTGGAGGTTCTGGCGGAGATCCGGTCCTGCGTCGGCCCCGACATGCCGATCGGCGTGCGCATCTCCGGCGACGAGCTTGCCAGCGACGGCCTCGCCCCCGAAGAGGTGCTGGATATCTGCGCCGCGTTGGAGGCGACGGGCGACGTCGCCTATCTGAACATTACCTCCGGCTCCTCCCGTCAGGCCGGGTCGGCGGTGCATATCGTGCCGCCGATGAGCACCGATATCGCCCTGACGGCGGGCTACGCCGCCGCCATCCGCAAGCGCGTCTCAATGCCCGTGATGGCGGTTGGGCGGATCAACCACGCCGCGGCGGCGGAGGATGTTATCGCCTCCGGTCAGGCCGATTTCTGCGGGATGACGCGCGCGCTCATCACCGATCCGGAGTTTCCCAACAAACTGATGGCCGGGCGCGCCGACGACGTGCGCGTTTGCATCGGATGCAATCAGGCCTGTATCGACCGGATGCATCGCGGCTACGGCGTCTCGTGCATCCAGCACCCCGAAACCGGGCGCGAGTTGATCTATGGCGAGGTGAAAGCGTCGGCGAACCCGCAAAAGGTCCTGATCGCGGGCGGCGGGCCGGGCGGGCTGAAAGCCGCCGCCGCGGCGGCGGCCCGCGGGCATGACGTGACCCTTTACGAAGCGCAGAGCCGTATCGGCGGACAGGCGCAGCTCGCGCAGTTGCTGCCCCGGCGGGCCGAGTTTGGCGGGATCATCGGCAATCTGGAGAAAGAGGCGAAAGACGCCGGCGCGCGCATCGTGACGGGTGCCCGCGTCGATCGCGCGCTCGTCGAGGCCGAAGCGCCCGACGTCGTCATCATCGCGACGGGCGCGCGCGCCTTTCGCCCCGAACTGGACGGCGTCGACGAGGCGCATGTCGTCAACGCGTGGGAGGTCCTCGAAGGGCGCGCCAATGTCGGCGGACGGGTCGTGATCGCCGACTGGCGCTGCGACTGGATCGGGCTCGGCCTCGCGGAGAAGCTCGCGAAGGACGGATGTTCTGTGCGCCTCGCCTCCACCGGTCATGTCGCGGGCGAGATGATCCCGCGCTACATGCGCGATCTCTGGCTCGGCGAGATGCACAAGCTGGACGTCGACCTGATCCCGATGGTCCGGCTTTTCGGCGTCGACGAGGACAGCGTCTATTTCCAGCACATCGCGAGCGCCGAGCCGGTGATCTGCGAGGAGGTCGACACGGTCGTGCTTGCGCAGGGCCATCGGCCTGTCACCGATCTGGAGGACGCGCTGAGCGACTGGCCCGGCTCCGTCCGGGTGATCGGCGACGCATTGGCCGCCCGCACCGCCGAGGAGGCTGTTCTCGAAGGCCTCGAAGCGGCAGTGGCGATTTAAGGAGAACCCCGTTGCATCCAACGCTGAGTGACATCAACAAGCTTGAAGCCGCCGTTGCGGAGGGATGGGGCCTGCCGGTGGCGAGCTATTCGGATCTCGACTGGTTCGGGCGCGAGCAAGCGGCCATCTTCGACAAGAGCTGGTACTATATCGGCATGGTACAAAATCTGCGCGCACCGGGAGACGTCATCCTCGGGCACGCAGGCCGCGTTCCGGTCATCGTCGCGCGCGACCATCGCAACGGCGAGCTGCACGCCATGTCGAATGTCTGTCGCCACCGCGGGCACCCGGTTTGCCTTGCGCCGGGCAATCATCGAACGCTCGCCTGCCCTTATCACGGCTGGACCTATGAACTCGACGGCCGGCTTCGCGGCGCGCCGGGGAGCGAAGGCGAGGCTGACTTCGACAAGGCGGCCTTCGGCCTGCGAAAGCTGCGTCTTGAGACATGGGGTCCGATGATCTTCGTATCGCCGGATCAGGACGCCTTGCCGCTGGCCGAGCATTTCCCGGAATTTCCCGCCATCGCCGCAGATCGCGACTTCGATCTCGACCCCGACGCCTACTCGTTCCATCGCCGCTACGAGAGCACGGCGCGCGCAAATTGGAAGATATGGTACGACAACACGCTGGAGTGCTTTCATTGCCCGCATGTCCACGGCGCGTCATTCAACGATGCCTATGCGGTGGACCCTGACGACTATGAATGTCTCATCCGCGACCGGGTGGTCAGTTATTACTTTCCGCCCAAACCGCAGCGCGCCGCGAACCAGCTTCAAGTCACGTGGAACAAGCATCTCCATCTGTACCCGGGCTTCTTCGCAACCCAGCAGGACGACATCATGCTGGTGCACCAGATGCGCGTGATCGACGCGGACACGACATATATCTTCTGGGATATCCTTGCGGAAAAGGGCGCGGATCCAGCCCGCGTCGAAGCCTGGTGCAAGATCTGGGAGGATACCCTGATCGAGGACAAACAGGCCGTGCAAGCGGTGCACGCCAACCTCAACGAAGTCACCTTCACCGCCAATCGCTACATGCGCACGCGCGAACCGGTTCCCCAGAACATCAACAAATGGACGCTTGAGGCCCTTCGGGGGGGCGGGGCTGGCGCGGTAAGAACGGGGTTCGCAGATGTCCTTTGATTTCTCTACAGACGTCTTTGCGAACATCGCCAAGCCGATCTCAGAGGCCCGTGGCCTACCGAATGCGGCCTTCACCGATCCCGCGTTTCTGGAACTGGAGAATCGGACGCTCTTTCGCCGAAACTGGGTCTTCGCGGGACGCAAGAGCGAGATCCCCAACCCCGGCGACATCAGGATGACGGATGTCGCGGGCCAGCCCTTGATCATGGTTCGCGGCACCGACGATACGGTCCGGGTGTTCTACAATGTCTGCCCTCATCGCGGCGCACAGATCGTGACGGAGGATCGTCGCGGCGCGCGCGTCATCGCCTGCAAATACCATGCCTGGACATTTGAGTTAAGCGGCCCCCTGCGCGCCCGCGCCCATTTCGACGGCCCCAACAAGCATCAGAAGGCCGATCGCTCAGACCCGAATTGCCCCAGCCTGTTTCCGGTCGCCTCGGACACCTGGCACGACGCCGTTTTCGTCAATCTTGACGGAAAGGCCGGATCGCTGAAGGACCATCTGGCACCGGTGCTCAAGCAGGCAGAAGGCTTCGACATCTCGCAGTTCGAATATGCCAGAACGGTGGAGGGCGTTTTCGATTCCAACTGGAAACTTACCGTCGAGAATTGGTCCGACGTCTACCACGTCTTCGCCGTTCACCCGACGCTCGACAAGATGATCGACGCCACCGCGCGCACTGGCATGTCGACAGACGCCGATCTGATCTATTGCCATTTCGGCTATGATGCGAAAACTCTATCGGAGGAACCGCTCCCCATCGCAAAGAACCTACAAGGCAGGGTGCGCGAAAGCGCCTTCATGGGGCACCTTTTTCCGGCGCTCTGTATCAGCTTTCATCCAGCCCTTTTTCTTCTTTGGGACTACAAACCGCTGAGCCATGACAGAACGCAGGTCAAGCTTCACATCTACGCCGCTGGCGGCGCGGCCCACCTCCCAGAGTTTGAACAGATTCTCGATGCGCGCGCGAAATACTATGCCGAGCTAAACGCGGAAGACGATGAGGTCTGTCGTTTGATGCAGTGCGGAAGGCGCGCCGAAGGCTATGACGGAGGACGCTTCGCTCCCTACTGGGACAACGGCGCGCTGCACCTCGCAAAGCTGGTCGCAGACGCAGTTAAAAAATAGAATAACAGAGGAGGAATATGACATGGCGAAACAACCGCCGCTAATGGAGCTTCCAATTAAAACGGAAGACTCCGGTTACTACGAAGGCTTCAACCGCATGGTCACCGTGACCGGCAAGGCGATCCTGGCGATCCTGGTGATCTGGGCGCTGGTGTTTCCATCGCAGGCCGCTGTCGTGCTTGGTGCTATGCAAGCGTTCGTGATGAACAATTTTTCTGTTTGGTACATGGTTGTAATGGGCGCGTTCTTTCTCGTCAGTGTCGGTCTGGCGATCCTGCCCGCTTCGGGCAGCCTGAAGCTCGCCTCTCACGGCGAGGCACCTGAATTTTCGAGCTTTTCCTGGTTTTCGATGATGTTCTCCGCGGGGATCGGCGTTGGGATGCTCACCTACGCGACCGCGGAGCCGATGTTTCACTTCCAGAACAACCCCGAAGTCATCAAGGGTTTGACCACTGGCGCGACGGTTGACAATGTCACCAGCGGCGCGCCGGCTGACAATGTGCGGTCGGCCTACAAATGGTCTTTCCTGCACTGGGGCGTCACCGCATGGTGCTGCTACTCGCTGATCGGCCTCTCGCTCGCTTACTTCAGCTACCGCCGGAACCTGCCGCTGACGGTGCGGTCCGGGATCACGTCGATCTTCGGCAAGTCCCTGACAGGCACGTTTGGCAATATCGTCGATATTTCCGCGGTCGTTGCCACGATCCTGGGCGTAGCGGTCACACTGGGGGTCGGCGTTAATCAGTTCGCCTCGGCGATCTACAAGATCACCGGTGCTGATTGGCTCCTCAATGATTTAGGCGAGCCGATCGCGCCCGTCATCATCATCTCGATTGCGATCATCATGTTCCTCTCGACGCTTTCCGCCCTGTCGGGCGTCGGCAAAGGCATCAAGTGGCTGTCGAACACGAATATGGCGCTCTCCATGTTCGTGCTGATCTTCCTGATGGTGTTCGGATCGACCTTCTTTTCGATAACCGCACTGGCTAACGGGCTCTGGGATTACATCATCAATTTCCCCGAAATGATGGTCACGAAATGGACCGCCGACGGCGATCCGAGTTCCGAAGCGTCGAAGCTCGCCGGATGGCAAAGCGGCTGGACGATCTTCTACTGGGCCTGGTGGGTCGCCTTCGCGCCCTTCGTCGGGCTATTTTTGGCGCGTGTCTCGCGCGGCAGAACAGTGCGCGAGTTCGTCATCGGCTCCGCCATCGTGCCGGGCATGATGTGCTTCGTCTGGTTCACGGTCGCTGGCGGCACTGCCATTAATCTGGAGCTTACAGGCCAGGCGCAGGGTGCTATCCTCGGGGCTCCGGCGACGCAGCAGCTGTTCGAGACGATGGGCGTGCTGCTGTCGCCGACGCTGGCGTGGTGCATGTGGGTGATCATCTTCGTGCTGCTGCTCACCTATCTCGTGACGACCGTCGACAGCGCGATCCTGATCGTCAACACGATCAACGCGGCGGGGGACGCTTCGCCGAAGCGGCCGATCCACATCATCTCCTGGGGCATCGCCCTCGGCCTCGTGATGGCATCGTTGCTGCTGCTCACGCAGACGGACGCCGCCGGCAACACGATCAGCGGGTTGAAGGCGCTCAATTCGGCGATGATCGTCGGCGCGCTGCCGTTCTCGGCCGTGATGATGTTCATGTGCTTCGCGCTGGTGAAGGCGATCCTGCGCGACAGCCGGCGCTTGAAGAACGGCGTCCCCAGTACGGTCGGCGACGTGGGAGCTGAATCAAACCACGCCACCACCTGACGAAGCGGAGGATCGGGTCGTGTCGAGGGCTACGCCCAAAACGCGACACCGATCACCACCTTGGTCGCTCCGGCTGAACTTGTTCCAACCGGAGCGACTGCGTTAAACGCTTGGGGATGGCGGATAGCGACAACGAAAATCCACCAAGCGGTGTTCAGTCGACGACGGGTGCCGCAGTGCGTACCGCCGAAGACGACAATATCCTAATCGGCACAGAGGTGCGTTTTTGGCGCCGCGAGCGTGGCATGACCGGCGCAAAGCTCGCGAAGGGAGCCACGATCACACCCGGCATGCTGACAAAGATCGAGTAAGTGCGGGTCTCCCCTTCAATCTCAACGCTCCTGTCGCTCGCAAATGCGTTGAAGGTGCCGATTTCGATGTTTTTTCATCGCATCGAGAAGAGCCGTTACGTCAGTTTCGTTCCGGCCGACCAACGCATGACCGTTGACAAGCGGGGCACCCGCGCAGGTCATCTGAAGTGGTCCCGGTTTTTCCGACAGCCTCTCGGCTTTGCTAAGGTGTATCGATTGGTCTGATCAAGCCGCCTGTTTCTCCTTCACTCGCCCGCCATATGCCTCTGGCAGATCGCGAAGCTGCTTCTCGTATTGCTGGCGCACATCAAGCGGATTGGCCTTCAGGGCGTTCTCCATCCCTTTGCGTGCATCATCCACAC
>JBCCDJ010000034.1:0-22316 GCA_039030855.1 Pseudomonadota bacterium | reverse complement strand
TGTCACAACCAACATGCGTCCCCGTCAAACCAAGCTGACCCCGCAGAAAATCAACCAGCAACGTGCGACCCTCAACAGACCCCGTAACGCGAGACCCGTTAACAAACATAGATATCTCAGACATAATTCCTCCCTGGGTGGCCACGGCGCGAATGCGCGCAATGCCCTTTGTCATTTGTGTTGTTGCGTCAGAATATGTGCTTCAGAACCTCGACCTTGGGCGGCTCGCGCAGCATACCGACCAGCGTGTCAATATCGCCGCGCTCCGTGCGCCATGCGAAATAGGCCTGCTGGCTCTCGATCCTGTCCCATTCCTCGTAGATGGTGACGGTTTTGCTTTCGTCATCGCCGGCAGCACGGATCAGCTCCGCGCCCTTGAACCCGGCCGTGTCGGGCAAGATGGCCGCCATGGTGCCGACAAGCTGATCATAGGTTTCATCCTTTGCCTTCAGGGTCAGGATCACAACGACGGACATGGCAGGTCTCCTCCACTTCGATTGCCTTACTGCGTGTTGTCGCGCGTTGTTTGTCAAGCGAAGCTTTGACGAAAAAAGCCGCCCCATGCCCGGGACGGCCTTCGTCTCATGATGTGGAAAGCGTGCTTACACGAAGTCGAATAGACCTTCGTCATCGGCGTCGAGCTTGGTTCGCTTGAAGAGGATGCTGTCGCCGTCATCGGTTTCGATCAGCGTGCCGCCCTTCACCTTCTCCGCCGCGTCGAGGACGGCATCGAAGTCGGCGAAGTCTTCCGTGGAGAGGAGAACCGTGTCCTTGCGTTTCAGGTCGGCCACGATGTCATCGCCCGAAAGCGCGGTGAAGTCGAACGTGTCAGGGCCGCGGCCGCCGACCAGCCTGTCATCACCTTCACCGCCTGAGAGCGTGTCACTGCCTTTGCCGCCTTTCAGGACGTCGTCACCTTCGCCGCCGGACAGGTCATCCTTGCCTTTGCCGCCCTTCAGCTTGTCATCGCCAAGGCCGCCGGACAGCTCGTCCGCGCCCTTGTTGCCTTTCAGGTGATCATCGCCGCGCCCGCCTTCGATCACATCATCGCCCTTGCGGCCCTTGATCAGGTCATCAGCATCGCCGCCGATAAGCACGTCGTCAGCCTTGGAGCCGTCACCGACCTCGTTACCCGGAATATCCAGCGGCAGGAGCACGCGGTCGATGGCCTGGATCGTTCCATTATCGGCAGCAATATCCGGGATCACGATATTCGGGTTTTCAACATCCGGCTCCAGATCGATCAACTCGGTGCCGTCGGCCTCGAAGGTCGCGCCGTTGAGCGTCTCGATGGCGGGGGCCTCGTCGATCTCGGCAGCGGTCTTGGCCACGGGCGAGACGTGGTAGATGAGGATATCGGTCAGAAGCGGGATCGGATCGCCGCCGCCAAGCTCCGTCAGTGCCTCGACGAGGAATGCGAAAACCGCGTCTTCGTCGGTGGTGTCGCCGTCAAAGCCGAGATCGGTCGCCAGCGCGGTGAAGGCAGCGTCGGTCGGGGCGAAGACGGTCACGTCTTCTAGATCGCGGACGGTGTCCACAAGGTTTGTGGCGGTCAATGCCTGAACCAGCAACTGGAAGTCATCACTGCCGGCGGCAATGTCGACAATATTAGGAAGCTCCGGCTCGGGATCGGGCTCGGGTTCTGCCGAGTTACCCGGAATATCCAGCGGCAGGAGCACACGGTCGATGGCCTGGATCGTGCCGTTATCGGCAGCGATATCCGGGATCACGATATTCGGGTTTTCGACATCCGGCTCCAGATCGATCAACTCCGTTCCGTCCGCCTCGAACGTTGCACCATTCAGCGTCTCGATGGCCGGAGCGTCGTCGATCTCGGCAGCGGTCTTGGCCACGGGCGAGACGTGATAAATCAGGATATCTGTCAGAAGCGGAATGGGATCGCCGCCGCCAAGCTCGGTCAGTGCCTCGACGAGGAATGCGAAGACTGCGTCCTCATCTGCGATGTCGCCGTCGAAGCCGAGATCCGATGCGAGCGCGGTGAAAGCCGCGTCGGTCGGGGCAAAGACGGTGACGTCTTCGAGGTCGCGCACGGTATCCACGAGGTTGGTCGCGGTCAGCGCTTTGACCAGCAGTTGGAAGTCATCATTGCCGGCGGCAATGTCGACGATATTGGGCAGTTCCGGATCGGGATCGGGGTCAGGGTCTGCTGAGTTACCAGGCAGGTCGATCGGCAACAGCACGCGGTCAATCGCCTGGATTGTACCGTTGGAAGCGTCGATATCGGGCGATATGACCTCAGGGTTTTCAAGATCGGGTTCGGCGTCGATCAGTTCAGTTCCCGACACTTCCACCGTAGCGCCGAGCGCGCTGGTCAGCGTGCCGTCAGCCTGCAGTTCCGCAAGGGTCCGGGCATCAGGAATAACATGATAGAGGAGGACGTCCGCGAGGATCTGAAGCCCCTCTTCCTCACCACCACCAAGTTCGGTCAGGGCGTGCAGGATGCCGTTCAACGCGCCTTCCTCATCACCATCTTCGACATCAACGCCGAGATCGCGCGCCAGCTGGATGAAGGCGGCATCGGTCGGAGCAAAGACCGTGAGGTCGGCATCATCCGCATCGACGGCGGCAACCAGATCGGTCGCGATCAGAGCTTCGCGCAGAAGGTCGAAATCAGCGCCATTGTCATCGAATCCCTCAACGCCTGATACGGCGACCACAGTGCCAGCAATGGTTGGTAATTCCGGCTCCTCCGGCGGCTCAACCGGGTCGTGTGCCAGGTCGATTTTGCCCAGCTTGAACAGAATGATGTCGTGGAGGGAGATCGGCTCTCCCTTGAAAGAGAAGTGACGCCCGTCGAAGTCGAATGACAGGCCCTTGATGGTGAAGGTGAAGGCAGGGTGGCTCACATTAACTCTCCCGATTTGCATGTGTGTATTTTGCACACTTGGGTGGCAGTGGTTGAGGAGATGGGATCAATTTACGCTTGGTCAACGCAATTGTGGTAAAAATTTACACGTCAAAATGTTTCAGCAGCGTCCGGCTGGAACGTCGGAGGTAAGACGCTTTGTCAGGTGACCGAGTAGGGCAGCACGTCGCGTGCATCGTGGTTGACCGACAGGGCCTTTTCCAGCGGCGGGACGGATCGCTGATGGCAATTGATGCGCGCGCAGATGCGGCAACTGACCCCGATTGGCTGATAGGCGGCATTGTTGCCCACATCCAGATCATCGGCATAGATAAGCTGGTCTGAATGGGCGACCTCGCAGCCGAGACCGATGGCATAGCGGCGCGTCGGCGCACGAAAGGCACCGCCAGGTTTGGTCACATCACGGGCAAGGCAGAGATACCGCACGCCGTCCGGTGTTTCCGCCAATTGCCGGATGATGCGGCCCGGCGTCTCAAACGCCTGATGCACGTTCCAGAGGGGGCATGCCCCACCATAGCGCGCAAATTGCAAGCGGGTGGCGGAATGGCGCTTGGTGATCGTGCCGGCCTGATCGACCCGGACAAAGAAGAACGGCACACCCTTCGCGCCGGGGCGCTGGAGAGTAGAAAGGCGATGCGCCACCTGCTCCAGTGAGGCCCCGAAATCCTGCGCCAGCCATTCGACATCGTGGCGGGCGGCGCTGGCGGTCTCGGCAAAACGGACATAGGGCAGAACCGTCGCGCCGGCGAAATAGTTTGCCAGACCGATCTTGCAGATCGCGCGCGCCGCATCGGAATGGAAATTTGCCAGGTCCAGCGTCGCCTCAATCAGGCTGCCCTGTTCGATCAGCGCGATCTGGTGGGCAAGGTGAAAGGCATGCGTCGCCGCGCCCGCTTTGGGGGCCAGTGTCAGCCGCCGCGATCCGGCGTCGAAGCGGCGCATCGCGGCTCCTTCAAGCGCGACCGTGATCCCGTGTTTCGCCTCCAGCCATGTGGCGAGCGCGACCGGCTTGTCCCCAGTGACCGAGGCCCGGTCGGCGAACATCTCCGCCGCCCGGTCGACGGCATCCACATAGTTGTCGCAATAATGGAAGAAGTCGCGCACTTCCTCCCAGGGCGAGGGGGCGAGGGTGCTGTCCTCGCGCCCGATCCGGTCATCGAGCGCGGCAAGACGTTCATTTGCCATCCGGTGCGCACGGTGGAGCGTCAGGAAACTGCGGGCCAGCTTCGGCGCGTTCGCTGCCAGGATCTCCAGATCGGCCATGCCCGGTGCCTCGTCGAAGACCGGATCGGAAAGCGCCTCACGCAGATCTGCCACCAGTCGCGCGCTTTCATCCGTGTCGAGGGCGGAAATGTCGACGCCGTAGCGCTCCGCCAGGCCGATCAGCACAGCGCGAGACAGGGGGCGGTGATTGCGCTCCATCTGGTTGAGATAGGACAGGGATACGCCAAGCCCGCGCGCAAAGGCGGTCTGCGTCAGGCCAAGGCGCTGCCTGATCTCGCGCAGGCGGGGGCCTGAATATCGTTTGCGGTTAATCACTGAATTGCCAACGCCGCGCGATCTCGCGCTTTGCGCACAGCTGCGAAATACGCGATCTGGGTCGGTGCCGGGCCGTCATGGCGGCTGACGAAACTGCGATACACGCCGTATCTGAAATAGACTTTGCGTGCCGTCATCGTCGGGCCTTCATGGGCGAACCTCAGATCGCCATTGACATAAACGGCGAACTGGCCGTCGCTGCCCCGTGACCATCTCGCGAAGACCTCGATCCGGTGCCAGCGCCCGCGCAGCGCCTCGGGCGCAATGATCGGGACCGTCTCGGTCGTGCGCCCGGTTGACTGATTGTCGATGACCAGCGCGCCGCCCTTGTGGAGGAACATCCAGACCGGATGGCTGTCTTCCTGATGAAACTGGGCGATGGTGGTCTTGGCTGGCCAGACATCCGGCCAGTCGGGTGGCAGATGGACCCACCAGCCATACCATGCGACCTCGCCCGCGCGGCTGCGCGGCCCCAGTTCGCTGAGTTCGGACCGCTCACGATCCGTCCGGCAGTCGGACCAACCGCGATGGCTGCCGCAATCACCCGGGCGCAGCTCGAACCGCTCCACCATCGCGGTCGGGGCCATGGGGGTCGGCGCGGGCACGTCCGCATATCCATGGGGCGTGTCGTTCAAGGAGCGGACAAACGGCCCGAATGTGCCCCTGCCCGCCGCCGGGAGGGCCACGGGCCAGATAGCAAGGATCACGGCAAATCGCAGCATCTTCGCAGCTTCGCAAAAAATCTTCGCAAAGGCTATAGCCTTCGCACATGCAACATCGCAAAACCGTCACAAACCTAGATCAGGGGGATTCGCCATGACAGACGTGATCGCAGAGTTGGAACGCCGCCGCGCCGCCGCCGCCTTGGGTGGCGGGCAGAAGCGTATCGACAGTCAGCACGCCAAGGGCAAACTGACCGCGCGCGAGCGGATCGAGGTGCTGCTCGATGAGGGCAGTTTCGAAGAATACGACATGTTCGTCGCCCATCGATGCACGGAGTTCGGCATGGGCGAGGAAACCCATCCCGGTGATGGCGTCATCACCGGCTGGGGCACGGTGAACGGGCGGCAGATCTATGTCTTTGCGCAGGATTTCACGGTTTTCGGGGGCTCGGTCTCAGAAACCCACGCGGCGAAGATCTGCAAGATAATGGATATGGCCATGAAGAATGGTGCGCCGGTCATCGGCCTGAATGACAGTGGCGGCGCGCGCATTCAGGAAGGTGTCGGATCGCTGGCGGCCTATGGCGAGGTGTTCCAGCGCAATGTCCTTGCCTCCGGCGTCGTGCCGCAGATCAGCGTCATCATGGGGCCCTGCGCGGGTGGCGCGGTTTATTCCCCCGCGATGACCGATTTCATCTTCATGGTGCGCGACAGTTCCTACATGTTCGTCACCGGCCCCGATGTGGTCAAAACGGTCACCAATGAACAGGTCACGGCGGAGGAGTTGGGCGGGGCAGGAACCCACACCAAGAAATCCTCCGTTGCAGATGGCGCGTTTGAGAATGACGTGGAGACATTGCAGGAGGTGCGTCGCCTGATCGACTTTCTGCCACTCTCCAACCGCGAGAAGCCTCCTGTGCGCCCGTTCTTCGACGATCCGGGTCGTATCGAGGCCAGTCTCGACACATTGGTCCCGGACAATCCGAACACCCCCTATGACATGAAAGAGCTGATCCTGAAGGTCGCCGATGAGCATGACTTCTTCGAAATTCAGGAGGAGTTCGCGCGCAATATTATCACTGGTTTTATCCGGCTGGAGGGGCAGACGGTAGGCGTCATCGCCAACCAGCCGATGGTGCTGGCGGGCTGTCTGGATATCGACAGTGCGCGTAAAGCAGCCAGGTTCGTGCGCTTCTGCGATGCGTTCGAAATCCCGATCCTGACCTTTATTGACGTGCCGGGTTTTCTGCCGGGTGTGGGCCAGGAATATGCCGGGATCATCAAGCATGGCGCGAAGCTGCTGTTCGCCTATGGCGAGGCAACGGTGCCGAAAGTCACCGTGATCACCCGCAAGGCCTATGGCGGCGCTTATGTGGTGATGGCATCAAAGCATCTGCGCGGCGACATGAACTATGCTTGGCCCACGGCGGAGATCGCGGTGATGGGTGCGAAGGGCGCGACCGAAATCCTGTATCGGTCCGAACTCGGCGATGCAGAAAAGATTGCGAAACGCACCAAGGATTACGAAGACCGCTTCGCCAATCCGTTCGTCGCTGCGGAAAAGGGCTTCATCGACGAGGTGATCCGTCCCCAATCAACGCGCAAGCGCGTGGCGCGGGCGTTCGCGGCGCTACGCGGCAAGCAGCTGAGCAACCCGTGGAAGAAGCACGATAATATTCCGCTTTGATCCAGCCTATCGGCATATCCCCGACCGCCCCGGCCCTGAGCCGGGGCCTCTTTAGGTTGCTTATCGTCCATCTTCCTTCTCAGAATTGGCGCACGAAATGACTGGACTTCAAAGCAACGCAAATGGTGCCGTTCACGCACTAAACACAGCGATCGAACAGGCTAGGTTTGCGCTAATCACATGCTCCGCCATTTTAGCAGCCGTTTTATACCGCTCAGATCGCGTTTTTCTGGAAGGGAGCCTAATCGAAAAACAAGCCCTGACCTTCGGCATTTTCTTATTGGTCCTCGGGGCTGTGATTTCTGGCGGGCGAGTGTCGCAGTTAAGGCACGCCTTGATTGAATTTCACTTAGATAGCCTCCCTAGCTCTCACAGAGTTAGCAGGCTGGTGAATTTGATAGTTGCTCCGCACCGCTCATCGAAACATAGAGGGAGACTTGGGAGAATTGAAAGTTGGCTCTTCGATCAGCTCAACATTTGGTCGATTGTCTTCGGGGTGTTTTTTTCAGGCGCAGCAATAGCATCTGCATATGGTTTTGAAGTAACTGCAACGCTTTTTCGTTTGTTATCGATGGTTGTAAATTGATGACCACCCCCTACAAAAACCAGGCCTTCACCATCTCGCACGCCGACGGCTCCGGCGACGGCACGCCGTTCGAAGGCGCGGGTCTGCGTCCGTTCTTCGAATACCGCCATCTCGGGATCAGAGAGGCGACGAAGGGCGCCTACGCCGCCCATGTCATCCGCGCCGTGCCGGGGATGGAAAGCCCCGCTGCATGGCATACCCATGACCTCGATTTCCAGATGGTCTATGTCACCAAGGGCTGGGTCGTTTTCGAATACGAAGGGGAGGGGGAGCATACTCTTCGCGCTGGCTCCTGTGTCCTCCAGCCCCCCGGCATTCGCCATCGGGAGGTGCGCCACTCCGACGATCTGGAGCTGATCGAGATTGTCTCCCCCGCCGAGTTCATAACGGCAGATGCGGAGGCGCCGTGAGCCGCAGCCGTTGGCATATCCTCCGCGAAGGCGAGGCGTTGACCCTGGCGCGCACCCTGCCGCCGCGCTTTGATGTGGTGGCGGAGACGGTGGTGCCGCTGGTGCGTCCGCTTCGCCTCGCGCATCAGGTGCGGCAGGATATCTGGCGGGCATTGAGGTCCGTGCGGGGTTTCTCGCCCGTGGTGCGGGTGGAGGTGCGTGGTGATGCGATGGTGGTCCGCGCGGGTGGACGGGCCGCGGCCCCCGTTGCGGCGGCGCTCACCCAGCGCATCGCTGATGTGCTGGAGAATGAGACCAATCGGCGACGCTGGCTTCGGCATGCGCGGATGCTCGCATGCTGAAACACAAGGGTTTTCCGGGCCGCTTTCCCGGCACTGATTTCCAGTTCACCATCCGGCGTGCGGCCGACAGGCCGACGCCGCTTGCGGCGCGTGAGCGTTATGCCGACCGCAAGAAGAAAGACCTGGAGGTCGATGCCTATTTCCTTGCCTGCCTCATCGATCATTTTTCGGATGAGCCGTTTGAGCGGGGCAATCTGGATGCCGGACGACTGAGCTGGCTTCTGGGACGCGAGGTGAAGATGGTGGAGCCCTTCGACCCTGCATCTTACGACGCGCTCCTGCAGGTTGACCTCGATGTTGTGCGCCGCAACTTCCCCCAGTCTTTGTCGATGGAGACAGGGCGGTAATGTTGCAGTTCATGTCCAAATCGACACGCACAGTTGATCCCCTGCGCCGGAATTGCGCCACAATCACGTACCATTTCAACAATGTGGGGCATGAACAGTTTACGGAGCATCTGCCATGCGTATTGAACATCTTGTTGCGGGTGTCGTCATCGTCGTCACCCTTGCCGCCTGCGGAAATCGTCCGACCGAACGCGCGCTGTCCGGCGCGGGTGTCGGCGGCGCGGTCGGCGCGGTCGGTACGGCCATTGTCGGCGGGCCGGTGCTCGCCGGGGCAGCGGTCGGCGCTGCGGCAGGTGCCGTTGTCGGCGCGGTCAGCGATCCGAGAAAACTGCGCCTCGACTAAAGCCGCGGCGCGCGGCTCAGAAGTTGTACTGAACCGATGTCTGGAGGCGCAGCGCATCATCGCTGCCAGGTCCCTGGTTGTTGCGCTCGCCCCAGATAGCTTCTGCACCAAGAACGACATTCTTGAACGGAGAGTAGTACAGCGTTGCGTGCACAGTCTGAACGTTGTCGAGGCTGGCCGGAATGGGGATGTCATCCAGGACCTCGTAGCGGCCATATCCGATCTGGGCCGTCAGACTATCCGTCAGCTTGTGGCTGTAGAATGCGGAAAAGCCATACGCTTCGATCGCGTCAAGATCGCCGTCGGCACTCTGAAATGCGCCGAGGCCGGAGCCGTTGATGAGATATCGGCCGATCCCCTTTCCGTACCCGCCCTGAAGCTGAAACGTCCCCCCGTCCCAAAAACTGAGCCGCGCAGCGGCGTGCAGGCCATACCCGAAGGCATTGTCATCGGTGGTATCGACCGACAGCGAGCGGGCAAGTCCGGCAAGTTTCACCGGGCCAGCTTTGGTCTTGTAGGTCGCCGCGGCGATGAAGTCAGGCGCGGCATCGAAGGAAATCGTGCCAACACCGCCAACCGGCGTACTGCTGTTGATCGAGCCGAACGGGCCAGTATCGCTGAACAGCGTGGCCGTCGTCTCGGGGTTCTCGATGGATGCCGCGAGGGTCAGGTTATCGTCCTTGTAGGTATAGCGCACCTGCGCCTGACGCTGAAACGGGATACCGGCGGGGCCCTGAAAATCAACGGTGTTCGGATAGGCGATCAAAGGCGTGAAGAGGGACCAGAACTGGCCAACCTTGACCGGGCCAAAATCCGCGACAGCATGGCGCAGTCGGAAGTTGAAAGAGTTCGAGAACGTTTCACCAAAGGTCGGAGAGCCGACAAAATCAGCCTCGAAAAGCGTCTTGAAGTCGCCGTACTCCGTTGGTGTTCGCGTCCTCAGATTGAGGCGCGATTCCCGTGCGGCGAAGCTGAACGCGTTGGCATCGTTCTGGCCCGCGCCGGTGGTCAGCGTTTCGGGGATGAAGAAGTCGCCGACATCCTCGTCCAGATCATAGATGAAATCGGCCTTGAGATAGCCGCCGAGCGTGATCTCGGTGTCTGTGCCGGGAAAGATGAACGAGCCGGGCTTCGCGCCAGCCCGCACGGCGGCACCTGGTCCTTCGGTCGGCCCGGCGTTAGCTGCGGCGGCGGCCTCTGTTTTTTCGAGGTCCTGTTCGACTTCGACCTGTTTTTGCTCCAACTCGTTCAAACGTTCCGTCAGGATGGCAAGTTGTCGGCGAAGTTCCGCCACCTCGGCGTCGCTGGCTGCGAAAACGGATTGGGGTGCAAGCGTAGTGGCGATCGCGCAAACCGCCATGGACAAGTTCGACTTCATGATGAATTTGTTCCCTCTCAAGATGCGCTTTACTCTTATATGCAGCGCAGTTTTTTCAACTTTAGCGGGAAGCAGATCAGTCGTGGTGATCACGATTGCATCAAATGAGGTAAAGATCGCGTGTTTGCCTCTTGCCGCCTCTGATGCGGGCCGGGGCGCGCTGACAATGATAAGACGACGATGAAAGAAGGGCTGATATGTTCAAGAAAATCCTGATCGCCAATCGCGGAGAGATCGCCTGCCGGGTCATCAAGACGGCCCGCAAAATGGGCATCCAGACAGTGGCCGTCTATTCGGACGCTGACCGCAATGCGCTGCATGTGCGCATGGCGGACGAGGCTGTGCATATCGGCCCGCCCCCCGCGAACCAGTCCTATATCGTGATCGACAGGATCATGGATGCGATCCGCCAGACGGGCGCGGAGGCTGTGCATCCGGGTTACGGCTTCCTGTCGGAAAACAAGCTCTTCGCCGAAGCCCTTGAAAAGGCGGGTGTTGCTTTTATCGGCCCGCCCGCTGGCGCGATTGAGGCGATGGGCGACAAGATCACATCGAAGAAGCTGGCGCAGGAGGCAGGTGTCTCCACCGTGCCCGGCCATATGGGGCTGATCGCGGATGCTGAGGAGGCAGTGAAAATCTCCTCCGAGATCGGCTATCCGGTGATGATCAAGGCTTCCGCCGGTGGCGGCGGCAAGGGGATGCGCATCGCGTGGAATGACGATGAAGCGCGCGAGGGTTTCCAGTCATCCAAGAATGAGGCGGCCTCCAGCTTCGGCGATGACCGGATCTTCATCGAGAAATTTGTCACGCAGCCCCGCCATATCGAAATTCAGGTCCTCGGCGACAAGCACGGCAACTGCATCTACCTGAATGAGCGTGAATGCTCCATCCAGCGCCGCAACCAGAAGGTGATCGAGGAGGCACCGTCCCCTTTCCTTGACCCTGAAACCCGCGCCGCCATGGGCAAGCAATCCGTCGCGCTGGCACAGGCGGTTGATTACTGCTCCGCCGGGACGGTGGAGTTCATCGTTGATGGCGACCGCAATTTCTATTTTCTGGAAATGAACACCCGCCTGCAGGTGGAACATCCGGTGACGGAGCTGATCACCGGCATCGACCTCGTCGAACAGATGATCCGCGTTGCCTATGGCGAAACACTGTCGATGAAACAGGAAGATGTGCCGATCAATGGCTGGGCGATGGAGAGCCGCCTTTATGCCGAAGACCCCTATCGGGGATTCCTACCCTCCATCGGACGTCTGACACGGTACCGTCCGCCTGTCGAGTTCGAGCAGAAGGTGCGTAACGACACCGGCGTCTATGAGGGCGGCGAGATCTCCATGTATTATGACCCGATGATTGCAAAGCTCTGCACATGGGGCCCGGATCGCGCTGCGGCCATCGAAGAGATGCGCGTCGCCTTGGATAGTTTCGAGGTCGAAGGGATTGGCCACAATCTGCCGTTCCTGTCCGCCGTTATGGATCACCCGAAATTCGTTTCCGGCAACATCACGACGGCCTTCATTGCCGAGGAATATCCCGACGGTTTCGAAGGCGCGGTACTGGATGAGGCTACGCTGCGCCGGGTCGCGGCATCGGCGGCTGCCATGCACCGGGTGATCGAAATCCGGCGGGCGCGCGTCTCCGGCAGGCTCGACAATCACGAACGCAAGGTCGGCACCGATTGGGTGGTGACGCTGCAGGGCGAAAGCTATTCGGTGTCGATCGATGCGGACCGGGATGGGTCGACCGTCATCTTCGCGGATGGCGCGTCGCATCGCGTGATGTCGACCTGGACCCCCGGCGACAGTCTGGCAGTGATGGATGTCGACGGCGCGGGGCTGGTTCTCAAATACAGCAAGGTGAAGGGGGCCATGCGCGTTCGTCATCGCGGCGCGGACCTGAAAGTCACCGTTCGCACGCCGCGCCAGGCGGAACTGGCCGCGCTGATGCCGGAAAAGCTCCCGCCCGATACATCGAAAATGCTACTCTGCCCGATGCCGGGTCTGATCGTGAAGATCAATGTCGCGGTCGGCGACGAGGTTCAGGATGGGCAGGCGCTGTGCACTGTCGAGGCGATGAAGATGGAAAATGTCCTGCGTGCCGAACGCAAGGGCGTCGTTGCCAAGATCAATGCCGGGGCAGGCGACAGTCTGGCGGTGGACGAAGTCATCATGGAATTTGAATAGGTCTCTCTGCCCGTGACCCACGCAATTGTTGCAATGCCACATACCCTCTCGCGCTTGGGCGCGGAACGGCGTATTATGGCTTCATGTAATCGAGACGGTGTGGTCTGGGGGCTGTGTAATGCTCAAGAAATTCGTGATTTATCTCATATGTATCGCGGCGATCCTCGGGTTTGCCCGATTCTACATGATCCCATCCCTGATGAGCTGACTGCGGTATCCCGGGTGTCCGAGCGCGGGTCAGCTTTGCCCGCCGATCATCTCCCGGCGGCGCATGGGCATGCGGTCGATCTGGCGGTTCAGGTCTTCAGCGCTGATCGGGTGCGGGCGCCGCATCTTGGTCTGCCCGTCCTTTCCGATGAGGATGATCTGGAAATCGCGGGGGCGAAATTCCTGGCGCAGCGGACCAGCGGCTGCGGGGTCGGTATCGGTGAGGATGACGACATCGCGTTCGGCCATTTCGTCGGCGGCAGCCTCCAACGCCGCGACCTGGCGGATGAATCTGGGGTCGCGGTCGCTGTCGGCAAAGATGATGACAGGCCGCGCCTCCCAAAGATAGGCGTCAAGCTGGCTCTCGTCGGACTTTCCGGTCGGTGCCATCATCAGTATGGCCCCCAGACAAACGGTGGAGAAGCCAGACAAACGGGCGATGAATCGGCTGTGCATAAATCGTCTCCTTCAGCACCCTATCTATGGTGTCACCACCGTGAGCGCGAGGAGGGTTGTGATGATTTGTCCTCATCCGTCTGATCGCGGGCTCCTGCGGCACCTCCGGCTTGACGAGGATAGCGCTGATCAGCGCGCCGGCCAGTGCACCGCCAAGCAGAAATACACCGAAAAGGAGCGCCAGCTGATGCCCCAGCATCGTTTTCAGCGCGGTGATCGCGCCCAGCATCAGCGCCGAGATCCAGCCGGCACCCGACAGGCCTGCGGCTGCCCCGACAGTGCAGAGGTCGCGTCGCCCAAGATCACTCAGCTGGCCAAAGGCGATGCTGTTCATCAGGGGATTGACGAACCATGCAATCATCGCGGCGTTCAGCGTCAGCACTGTGACAACCGCCAGCTTGGCAAACAGCTTGGGCGTGATCGCGGCTGGGTCGAGATTGGTGCGGATCGCGATCAGTATGAGCCCGCTGATCCAAAGTCCCACCAATGCGCGGAAGATCAGTCTGTGGCCCCGCTCGATCAGGGCCAGTTCCTCCAGATCCACGCGAATGCGGGCACGGCCGAGGACAACGCTTTCCAGAAAAACCGCGCAGCCGATCCCGACGGCAAAGCACAGCATGTGAATAAGGCGGACAAGGTCCGTTACAAACTCAAACACGGGTCACTCCGACTCACGCTAACAGAAATAAGAGGGTCAATATTCGCGCACCGGTTGTCAATGCAGTTCAATCGGGATGAAGTCGCGAATGGCGCATCTTCGCAACTGAAGGATCATCCGGATGTCCAAATCTGACCTCGATGCCTGGCGCGAACTGGCCGAGAAGGAACTGCGCGGCAAACCACTCGACGATCTGACATGGCAGACGCCGGAGGGCATCGCAGTCAAGCCGCTCTATACTGAGGACGATCTCGACGGTACGCCAACCGGGTCGGTGCCGGGTCTCGCGCCGTTCACACGCGGGCCGCGTGCGACCATGTATGCAGGGCGGCCCTGGACGATCCGGCAATATGCCGGCTTCTCGACGGCGGAGGAAAGCAACGCGTTCTACCGGCGCAATCTGGCGGCGGGTCAGCAGGGCGTTTCCGTCGCCTTCGACCTCGCCACTCACCGGGGCTATGATAGCGATCATCCGCGCGTGATCGGCGATGTCGGCAAGGCAGGCGTTGCCATCGACAGCGTCGAGGACATGAAAATCCTTTTCGACGGCATCCCGCTCGATCAGGTGTCCGTTTCTATGACCATGAACGGCGCGGTCATTCCGGTTCTGGCGAGCTTCATCGTGGCGGGGGAGGAACAGGGGGTGGACCGCGCGCTGCTATCGGGCACCATTCAGAACGATATTCTGAAGGAATTCATGGTGCGCAACACCTACATCTACCCGCCTGAGCCGTCGATGCGCATCGTCTCTGACATCATCGGGTTCACGGCGACCGATATGCCGAAATTCAACTCCATCTCGATCTCCGGCTACCACATGCAGGAAGCAGGCGCGAACCTGGTGCAGGAACTGGCCTTCACGCTGGCCGATGGCAAGGAATACGTGAAGGCGGCGATCGACGCCGGCATGGACGTCGACAAATTCGCCGGGCGGCTCTCGTTCTTCTTCGCCATCGGCATGAACTTCTTCATGGAGGCGGCGAAGCTGCGCGCGGCGCGGCTGCTCTGGCACCGGATCATGGATGGGTTCGGGGCCCAGAAGGAAAGCTCCAAGATGCTGCGGACGCACTGCCAGACATCCGGCGTATCCTTGCAGGAGCAGGACCCTTACAACAATGTCGTGCGCACCGCCTTCGAGGCGATGAGCGCTGTCCTCGGCGGCACGCAGTCGTTGCACACGAACAGCTTTGACGAGGCGATCGCCCTGCCGACCGAAGCCTCCGCCCGGCTGGCGCGCAATACCCAGCTTATCCTGCAGAACGAGACGGGCGTGACCAAGGTGGTCGACCCGCTTGCAGGGTCTTACTATGTCGAGAGCCTTACGAAGGAACTCGCGGACGCTGCGTGGAAGATCATCGAGGAAGTCGATGAGATGGGCGGCATGACCAAGGCCGTCGCCTCCGGCATGCCGAAACTTCGCATCGAGGAAAGCGCCGCCAAACGTCAGGCGGCGGTCGACCGGGGCGACGAGGTGATCGTTGGCGTCAACAAGTTCCGGCTTGATAAGGAACCCGTGATCGAGGTCCGCGAGATCGACAATGACGAGGTTCTGAAATCGCAGGTCGAGCGGCTGAAAACCATCCGCGAGACACGTGATCAGGCTGCCTGCGATGCGGCGCTTGCGGCGCTGGAGGCAGGCGCGAAGGACGGGACGGGGAACCTTCTGGCCCTCGCGGTGGAAGCTGCCCGCGCACGGGCAACGGTAGGGGAGATATCGGACGCCATGGAGAACGCATTCGGGCGCCATCGGGCGGAGGTCAAGACCCTCGCCGGGGTCTATGGCGCGGCTTACGAAGGGGATGAGGGGTTCGCCCAGATCCAGAAAGATGTCGAGGATTTTGCGGCGAGCGAAGGTCGCCGTCCCCGGATGCTGGTCGTGAAAATGGGCCAGGACGGTCATGACCGGGGCGCGAAGGTCATCGCGACCGCCTTCGCTGATATCGGCTTCGATGTCGATGTGGGCCCGCTGTTCCAGACACCCGAAGAGGCAGCGCAGGATGCGGTCGACAATGACGTCCATGTCATCGGCATCTCCTCCCAGGCTGCCGGGCATAAGACGCTGGCGCCCAAACTGGTCAAGGCGCTGAAGGTGGCGGGGGCGGATGACGTCATCGTCATCTGCGGCGGCGTCATTCCGCAGCAGGATTACCAGTATCTCTACGATGCGGGCGTCAAGGCGATCTTTGGCCCTGGTACCAATATCCCAAGCGCCGCGCGCGACATTCTGGGCCTGATCAGCACGCAGCACTGACCGGGCTGACAAGATGGGATCACCCCGGGTTGTTCGCCGCTGGCCGGTCATTTTGATCGGCTGCCTCTACGGCGTTTGTGCGATCTGGCTGCTCGCCTCGCGGGTAGAGATCCTTTGGTCATCTCTGATGCTGCCAGCGCTCGGCTTTGCCGGGCTGACGGGCTTGTTTTTGTCGCTTCGGCTGGCAGAAGGGCGCGCACAGAGCGGGCCGTTGACGGAACTGCTGCCGATGTTGCGCAGTCTAACGGGATGTCTGTTGTTCATGCAGTGGGCGTGGTTGCCGCTGCGCGTGCTCAATCATCTCGGCATGACGACGGCCTTGCCATACCAGGATGCTTTGCTGGCCGACTGGGACCGCGCGTTGAACTTCGACTGGCCAGGATATTTCGGGATGGTGGCCGCATCGCTGCCGCTGATCCAAGTTTTGGATGTCAGCTACACCTCGTTGACCCCGGTGAGCATCCTTGCCCTGTTGGCGCTCGTGGCCGCCCGTCGGCCGGTCCAGGCGCGTCTTTTTGTCGAATCCTTTCTGGTGACTGCCATGGTTTGCATCGTCGTCGGTCCCGTCTTTCCGGCGCTGGGGGCCGTCGCCTATCATGGCATAACGGCGGCGGAGGTCGCTGCGTTTCCGCTGGCACCGGGGGTCTATCATCTGCCGCACATGGATGCGCTGCGCGCGGCCACGGGGCCAATTGTCCTTGATGCGGCCTACCTGCCGGGGCTCGTGACCTTTCCCTCGTTTCACACAGCGGTGGGTGTCTTGCTGATCCTCGTGTGCCGCGGAACGTGGATGATGATCCCCGCGAGCGCCTATTCTGTCATCATGATTGCGTCCACGCCGATTTTTGGCGGACATTTCATCATTGACCTTCCTGCCGGTGCGCTTGCGGCACTTGCCGGTTATGCGGTCGCCATCAGATTGGGGTCTCGAACGACGTCGCGCTGACCCGGTGCCACAGGCGTGTATTTACATGCGACGGCGTTCCATTATGGTCGGGCGCAAACGGTCCATATGGCATGCTGCACCGTGGCTTTGCGCTGCAGTTGAGGAGATTGAACTTGCTGAAAGATACCGAAAACCTGGTCGGATCTCTGGTCGGTGATCTGCCGGAGGCAGAAGCGGAAACGGAAGCGGCGAGCCGCTTTGCACCGATCACCCGCGCAGGTACGTCGGGTCCGGACATGCTGGTCGGTCTGGATACTGCCGACGACCTCCTCAGCGGGTTTGGTGGGGCTGATACGCTGGATGGTCTTGGCGGGGCCGATACCCTGCGGGGCGGAAACGGTCCTGACAGTCTGATCGCCGGCACCGGGAATGACAGCATCTTTGGCGGCCTTGGCGGTGACCAGATTTTCGGGCAGGCTGGTGACGATACGGTCTTCGGCGGCGGCGGCAATGATGAGCTGACCGGCGGTCTCGGCTTTGACAACATGGTCGGTGGCAATGGCAGTGATACCTTGTTCGGCAATGGCGGCGCGGATGCATTGTCTGGCAATGGCGGCGACGATCTGATCTTCGGTGGCAATGGCGGCGATCTTCTGTTCGGCAAAAGCGGGGCGGACGAATTGCGGGGCAATTCCGGCTTCGATCGCCTGTTCGGCGGGGCTGGCGACGATCTTGTTGTGACCAATGGCGGTAATGATGACGCCAAGGGCGGGGCAGGGAACGATACGCTGCGCGGCAATGGCGGCAGCGATGACCTTTTCGGCGGTATCGGCGATGATCGACTTGCTGGTGGCAAGGGACTTGATCAGCTGAAAGGGGGCGGCGGCAATGACCTCTTCGTGTTCGGGACCGGCGATGGGTTCGATCAGATCCTCGACTTTCAGCAGGGCAAGGACCTGATCCTTCTGGGGGCTGGCGCGTCCTCCTTTGCCGACCTGACGATTACCGATCAGGTGGGCGATGCGCTCATCAGCTTCTCCGATGTGACCATCCGGGTCGATGGCGCGAGCGCCGCCGATTTCACGGCTGACGATTTCATCTTCTGATCGCACCTGCCGCGCGCAACGCCGCTGGTGGCTGTGCCTAATTTCACGGCAACCGGTGCGCGGCGCTGGTGCCTGACGCGCTTTCATGTGTAAGGTCGCCCCAAGGGAAACATATCCTGTAGGGGGACTGAAATGGCCGACGATCTGAACAATGCGCGCGCGCAGCTTCGCGAAGATGCGCTGCGCTATCACGAGGACGGGCGCCCGGGTAAGCTGGAGGTGCGGGTCACCAAACCGATGGCAACCTCTCGTGATCTGTCGCTGGCCTATTCGCCGGGGGTCGCCGATGCCTGCACCGCCATCGAGGAGGCGGCGGAGAATGCTGCCCGCTTTACCGGCAAGGGCAATCTGGTGGCCGTCATTTCCAACGGCACTGCGGTTCTGGGTCTTGGCAATATCGGCGCGCTGGCGTCGAAGCCGGTGATGGAGGGGAAAGCCGCTCTCTTCAAGAAATTCGCCAATATCGACTGCTTCGACATAGAGGTTGATGAAACCGATCCCGAAAAGCTTGCCGAGATCGTCATCGCGCTGGAGCCGACTTTCGGTGCCGTGAACCTCGAAGACATCAAGGCCCCCGACTGTTTTGAGGTGGAGCGCATCTGCAAGGAGCGGATGGGCATCCCCGTCTTTCACGATGACCAGCATGGCACCGCCATCGTTTGCTGCGCGGCGGCGGTGAATGCGCTGCATCTATCGAAGAAAAGGTTCGAGGATCTGAAGCTGACGGTTTCAGGCGGCGGCGCGGCGGGCACTGCCTGCATCAATCTTCTGATCACCATGGGTGTGAAGCGTGAAAACATCATTGTCTGCGACCGCTCCGGCGTCATTCATTCGGAGCGTGATGACCTGACCCCGGACAAGCTGGTCCACGCGCGGGACACTGATTGCCGAACGCTGGAGGACGCGATCAAAGGTGCGGACATGTTCCTCGGCGTCTCTGCCCCCGGCGTTCTGACAGCCGAGATGGTCAAGACGATGGCCACCCATCCGATCATCTTCGGCCTCGCCAACCCTGTGCCCGAGATCATGCCCGATGTGGCCCGCGATGCGGTGCCCGATGCGCTGATCGCAACCGGCCGCTCGGACTATCCCAATCAGGTCAACAACGTTCTCTGCTTTCCGTTCATCTTCCGTGGTGCACTGGATGTCGGCGCAACTGAAATCAATGAGGAAATGAAGGTCGCCTGTGTGCACGCCATTGCGGAACTCGCGCGCAAACCTTCGACGGCGGAAGCGGCAGCAGCCTATGCGGGCGAGAATCTGGTGTTCGGGCCTGACTACCTGATCCCCAAACCGTTCGACCCGCGCCTTCTGTCCGTCGTTGCGACGGCGGTGGCGGAGACAGCGATGAAGACCGGTGTCGCGAAACGCCCCCTGGAGGATGTGAACGCCTACCGCAAGAATCTCCTCTCATCCGTATTCCGCACCGGTTTTGCGATGAAGCCGATTTTCGAGCGAGCAATGTCTGTGGAGCGCAAGATCGTCTTCGCGGAAGGCGAGGATGAGCGCGCCTTGCGTGCCGCCCAGCACATGATCCAGGAGGGTGTCGACAAGCCTATCCTGATTGGGCGGCCTCAGGTCCTGCAGGACCGGCTGGACCGTATGGGCGTCAACCTGAAGGCCGGTACCGATTTCGAGATCGTGAACCCCGAGGATGACCCCCGCTACAATGAGTACTGGAGAACCTATCATGGCCTGAAACGGCGCGACGGGGTGTCCGTTGATCTGGCGAAAGCGATCATTCGCACCAACACGACCGCCATCGCCGCCACGATGGTCCACCGCGGAGAGGCAGACAGCATGGTCTGCGGTCTTTTCGGCGAATATAACTGGCATCTGAAATATGTGGCCGATGTGCTGGCACAGGACGGGCGGCATCCGATCGGTGCGCTGTCCATGCTGATCATGGATACGGGGCCGCTATTCATTGCGGATAGCCACGTGCACGAGGACCCGACGCCCGAACAGGTGGTCGAAATCGCCCTTGCCTCAGCTTCGATCATGCGTGATTTCAAGCAGGAACCGAAAGCGGCCTTCATCTCCAACTCTAATTTCGGCACGGTGACCGCCGAGACGGCGAGCAAGATGCGGCGTGCGGTGGAGCTGATGGACGCGGCGGGCGCTGACTTTGAATACGAAGGCGAGATGCACGCCGATACCGCCATGGACCCCAAAGTACGTGACCGGATTTTCCCCGATAGCCGCCTCCACGGGACAGCCAATCTCTTGATCATGCCCAACGCCACAGCGGCATCGGTTGCGCGCAACCTGCTGAAGACCGTCGGTCGCGGCATGTCGGTCGGCCCGATCCTCATGGGGCTGGAGGGCAAGGCCCATATCGTCACCCCGTCAGCGACAACACGCGGCCTGATCAATGTGACTGCCCTGGCGGGAAGCTGATCAGAGGATCAGCTTGTAGCCTTCATGCGAGGCGGCAAAGCCGAGGTCGGTGTAGAAGCGCTGCGCATCATCCCGGGTCTTGTCCGAGGTCAACTGGACCAGTGCGCAGCCCCGCGCGCGGCAGGTTTCAATCGCCCACTCCATCATCTGATGGCCGATCCCGCGGCCGCGATGACTGTCAGCGACGCGCACCGCTTCGATCTGGCCGCGCCAGGCCCCCCGTCGCGCCAGACCGGGAATGAAGCTGAGCTGGAATGTGCCTATAAGCGCGGCACCATCCTCGACCACCATCAGCAGATGGTTGGGGTCCTCCTCGATGGCGCGAAAGGCATCTTGATAAACTTTGGGCACATCCGCGCCCGTCGCCTCGCGGGTCTGCCCCAACTGATCATTCGCGAGGAGCGTTAGCACACCGCGCAGATCGCCTGGTTTCGCCTGCCGAAAGCACAAACCCGTCTCAATCATGTGCACGCTCCGTCCCTTGTGGCCCGTGGGCCTTATAGGCCGGAGCGAAGCTAAATGCAGGTCCAATTCTGCGATGGTCACTTTGCTCATCTTCTGCCCGCAACAAAGACCGAGGGGTGCTCGACGCTGATCACGGCCTTCCGAACGGAGGCGGCGTGCGGTCCGGATCGCTGGCGATCTGATCGTGAAGGGAGGCAACCTCGGCGCGGGTCAGGCCGATATCGCGAAGCATGTGGTCGTTAAGCTGCCGCAATGCCCGCCGGGCCCTGGCCGCCTTGTGCCAGGCCGCAATGTACTGCCATAGCGGCCATGTCAGCCGGGCGCGCCGATGATGGTCCGCGCAGCACGGCGATTGGGCGATTTGTCTGCTGGTCATCGGGGATCTCCGTTTCAGATGATGCCCCTAAGATCAGCGCCGGTCGTCCATCACACAAACGCCATTGCTTGACAGGGAGTGTGAGGAAAAGTCACAAACCCTGATGCCGCGTCAGCTACCGCCCCTGAATGCCCTGCGTGCCTTCGAGGCCGCTGGACGCCATGGCAGCTTTACCGGTGCGGCGGCGGAACTGAACGTCACGCATGCCGCGATCAGCCGCCATGTGCGCGGATTGGAACGACGGCTCGGCGTCCTTTTGTTTCGCAACGCTGCACGCGGGGTCGAACTGACCGAAACCGGGGCCGACTATCTGGCGGAGATCAGCCCCGCGCTCGACCGGATTGCCGATGCAACAGAGGGTCTGAGCGTATCCGCAGGTACGCTCACGATCAGTTGCGAGCCGACCTTCGCGGTCAAGTGGCTGATGCCGAGGCTCGGTCAATTTCACGATAGCCATCAGAATATTGAGGTTCAGCTTCTGTCCTCCGCCGTTCTGGCCGATCTGGAGCGTCACGAATGTGATCTGGCGATCCGCTTTCTGCGCGAACGAGAGAGCGACCTGCCCGCGATCCTGATTTCCGCCTCGCCGGTCTATCCCTATGGTGCACCCGATCTGGCATTCGCCGAAACACCGGCAGACCTGACCCGGCACCGGCTTTTGCATGAGGACAGGGGCGATCTGTGGCGCCGGTGGTTCGCCGATGCCGGCGCACCGGATGCGGCCCCGCCCGGGCGCAAAAGCCCGCTGCCGACACTTCTGGCCATTGAGGGCGCATTGGCTGGTCAGGGTGTGGTGCTGGCATCGGAAGAATTGGTCGCCAATGATGTACGCGCCGGGCGACTGAAGAAACTGGCGAGCCACGGATACATATGGGGTGGCTATTTTCTTGTCAGCCTGCCGGAAACCATGCGTCGCCGTCCCGCCCGCGCGTTTCGCGACTGGTTTCTGACAGCATCGGAAAATCTGCGTCCGGTTTAGATCTAAATTTCGCTCTGCGTTTGGTTCTGCGGATGCACGGCGGCGGTTGTCGTGGTGCGGTGCGCTGATAGCGTCAGCTCTTGAACACTGTCTGAGGTGTTTCCCAAAGGGTCCCCATTTGGTCCCCACAGAAAGTGGTCCCGTTTGATTGGGGGATCCTGTC
>JBCCDJ010000033.1:0-22882 GCA_039030855.1 Pseudomonadota bacterium | reverse complement strand
CTCCCGAACAAGGCGCGCCGTCTCTTCGGCGTCCGCCGCAGAGGCGGCAGAGCGGTGATGGACGACGATGTCGGCACCGCGCGCTGAGAGCGCGACTGCGAAAGCGCGTCCCATATTGCGGGCAGAGCCGGTGATCAGGGCCACTTTACCTTCGAGGTCGCGGCCATAGTTCACGGTGCTTTTGAGTTCGGTTATCATTTTACTTCTCCGTTCAGGGTCAGTCGGGATCAGCCCCGGCTTGATGAAGAAGATGGTGCATTGGCCAAAACTCATGTAGATAGTGATTTGTCATCCACTACATGCGAAAATCACATTTTATGATTGAAACCAACGAACAGTTATTCTTGCGTGTTGTCGAAGCGGGCAGCCTCAAGGCCGCCGCTGAACAGGTGCATGCGGACCCTTCTGCCGTCAGCCGCAAGATTGGAGCGCTTGAGGACAGGCTGGGTGTCAAACTGCTGCAACGCTCCACCAAACGCTCGACACCGACAGAGGCGGGAGCGGCGTATTACGAAGGGATGCGCGCTCTGATCGAACAACAATCGGCGCTCGAAGCCCGGATCGCTGGGCTTATCGATACGCCCACGGGCAAGCTGCGCGTGACCGCGCCCGTCGATTTCGGGGCTGAATTCGTCGCCCCGGTGCTGAGCGAGCTACAGGAGCAGGTACCGGACCTGAAGGTCGAATTGATCCTGGGCAGCACGTTCTCGGATCTCGTGGAACAGGGCATTGACGTTGCGATCCGCATTGGACGCTTGCCAGATTCCAGCCTGATCGCCCGGCGACTCGGATCGGTGCCGCGGGTGATCGTCGCGTCCACTGACTACGTGCAAGCCAATGGCGCACCCGAGACGCCGCAAGAGGCAGAGGCACATCCGTTCATCATCTATCGGCCCGCGCAGAACAATTCAGGCATCAGGATGCACCGGGGTGGAAAACACTTCACAATGCCAATGTCAGGCAACCTGACGGTCAACAGTGTGTCAGTCATTCGAGACCTCGTTTGTGCAGGCAAGGGGCTACACATGGGTCCTGAATGGGTGTTTCGGGACGGATTGGCCGACGGTTCCTTGGTGCAGTTACTATCCGAGTTTGAGTTGGAAGCGTTTCCGCTTCACGCGATTTATGTACCCACCAGCTATGTACCCGCCAAAGTCAGAGCCTTCATGGATCTCATGAAAAGATCGTTGCGCTCAAACACAGCTATAGCCGATTGACGACGGCATCATGACAAAGTGCTTTTGAATCAGGCGCTTTCTTCTGGCTGCTGCATAAATGAACCTGCGCTGGCCGATATGCTCCGGCCTGTACTTGCTCTACCCGGCGACTGCATCCTTGATGGTCTTTCGTAGCCATTGATGGGCAGGATGTTTGTCGACGCGTGGATGCCATAGCATTTCATGCCTCGTGCGGTGGCTTTTGAATGGGAGTTCTCGTGCGATCAAGCCATACTGAGCGGCAAATCGATCGGAAAGGCGTTTCGGAAGTGACGCGATGAGGTCGGAATTTGCGAGGACGCTCGGCGCGGCAGTAAAGTGCGGGATGGTTATCGCGACGCGACGCTCTAGCCCCTGTTCGGCCAAGAGATCATCGATAATCCCGGTGGTGTCACCGACCAGCGTCACCAGAAGGTGGGAGGCTTCAGCGAAGTCCTTCAGCTTGAGTAGCGTCCCGGCGAGCGGATGACCTCGGCGCATCACGCAGACGAAGCTTTCTTCGAGCAATAGTTCAGTATGGAGCCGTTGAGGGGCGCGGGGAAACCATCCAAGCGCCGCGTCAACCTCGGCCGTATCGACCTGCGCAACAGCGTCCACATTGATATGCGGCAGGATCCGCAGATCAATACCGGGCGCTTCTTTCGATAGGCGTTGCGCCAGGCGCGGCACGTGGAGCGCCACGTCATAATCGCTCGCGCTGATTGTAAAGCTACGCTCTGCCGTCGAGGGATCAAACGTGCCGCCGTCCAGCGCCGAACGCACATCCCGCAGGGCGCGCCGCAAAGGTTCTGCGAGTTCCAGTGCACGCGGTGTCGGGATCATGCCGTCCGCGGTGCGCACGAACAGATCGTCTTGCAGCGCTTCCCGCAGCCTTCTGAGCGCGCTGCTGGTAGCTGACTGGCTGAGGTTCACGCGCCGCCCGGCACGCGTCACGTGCCGTTCTGTCAGAAGGGCTTCGAAGACGAGAAGCAGGTTCAGGTCGAACTGAGTTAAATTCATGGCGTGGATATTACTCATCCATGCAATGCGTTTCAATAGATGGTGCGGGTCGCCTATCTCTGTTCTCGAAGCTGGCAGCAGGACAAACGCGCCAGCAACCGAGAAAGGAAAAACGCCATGACAAAGACAATCGCACTGATCGGCGGCACAGGGGCCATGGGCCGCGCGGTCGTCAACGCGCTCCTGCGTGACGATGCTGAGGCTTGGCACGTCCGCCTCCTGACGCGCGATCCACAGAGCGCACGTGCACAGGCGATGAAGACAGCTGGCGGTGACCGAATAACGTTTGTTGCCGGTGATCTCGAAGACGGCACCGGCCTCGATGAGGTGATGAAGGACGCCTACGGTGCCTTCTCCAACACCAACTTCTGGACCGTCGGCGAGAAGTCTGTCGCCCGTGAGCGCACCCATGGGCTGCGGGTGCTGGAGGCGGCGGCACGCGCCGGTGTCGAGCTGTTCGTACACTCCTCGCTCGACGCCGCGACCAACCTCTCGGATGGCGCGGTGCCGGTGCCTCACTATGACGCCAAAGCGTCCGTCGAACATGAGATCGATTGGCGGCGGTCGGATGAGTTCTTCCGCCAGGATCATGACGGTTGGTATTCCAAGCACGCGGCCGTCCTCGTGACCGAGCCCTATATCGAGAATTTCCAGAGCATCTTCCTGCCAGAGGAAGGCAAACTCAGTGACGGCCGTGAGGGTCTGATCTTTCGCGGACCACTGGCCGGCGATGCGCCGTGGCCGATGGTGGCACTCGACGACATCGGTGCCTTCGCCCGGATCATGTTCTCTGATCCAGGCGGGTGGGGCGGCAGGACGCTGCGCATCGGTTCGGACAATCCGACGCTCCCCGAGGCCGTCGCAACGTTCGAAAAAGTCACCGGTATTCCCGCTGAATTTGCGGCACCCAGCGACGAAGACTTCCTCGCCTCGGACATGCCGAACGCACATGACGTGCTCAACAACTTCCTCTTTCACCGGAAACGTCTCTCTGCGCCCCGCGATTACGCAGCGTTGCGCGACATTCATCCGGGTCTGCGCAGCTTCGAAAGCTGGCTGCGCGAGAACGGTTGGCGCGGCGGTGCTGGCGATGTCCAGAAAGATGCCATCAGCGGCGAGTGACGCCGACCAACCCAAACAGACAAAGCATATGTGAGGAAATATCATGACTACCCATAAAACACGCCGTCTTCTCATCATTGGCGCTACAGGACAGGTCGGCGGCGACGTCGTCCGCACGTTAGCAAAGCAAGCTGATATCGAAACGCTCGCGGCAGTCCGTCGCGTCGATCAGGCCGAGGATATGCGGACCCTTGGCGCTGAACCCATCCATCTCGACCTCGACGATATGGAGACAGTGGAAAAGGCGGTCCAGGGCGTGGACGGGTTGTTGCTTATGGCGGGCTACTCCGTCGACATGCTGAAACAGTCAAAGCGCGTCATCGACGCGGCCAAACGCGCGGGCGTCGACCATATCGTTCATATCGGTACTTCGGGCGCGGACACAGCAGAGGTTGCCCACTGGGGCTGGCACCGGATGATCGAAGCTTATGTGGAAGATCAGGGTTTCCGCTTCACACATATCCGTCCGGAAGGCTTCATGCAGAACGTGCTGACCTTCGGTTGGTTGCAAAGAGGCGCGCTGACCAATCTGATCGGCGATGCGCGTTGGAGCTGGGTCGATGCGCGCGATGTGGCCGCGCTGGCCGCAGCGGCGCTGGCCGACCCGGACACGTTCGGTGGGCAGGTCTGGCGGCTCGGCTACGACGCAGGAACGATTGCGGACGTGGCGGGCAAGATCAGCGATTATGTCGGCCATTCGATCGAGATTGCTCCGCTTGATCCTCAGGTCTTCTATGATGGCGCCGTCGGTGCAGGCGCAGATCCTGCTTACATGGCCTGTATCCGAGACCAGTTCCGGCTAAACGCGGAAGGCGCGATCCCCAATGCGGATGAAACGTTTGACGCCGCAGCGTTTGAACGCACCGTTGGCAGGCCACCTGCGTCCTGGGCCGACTATATCGCCCGTGATGGCGCAGCCCTGACCACCGCCGCAGCACAAGAATGACGGGGCGTGGTCGGTGACAACCCGACCACGCCTTCCTTTCAAGACAGAGATAGACCCATGAAAACAACCGAACAGAAGCTGAGCGAAATCGATCACTTCTCCAAACTCGACAAAACCGGGCTTGCCACGCTGCTCCTAGAAGCGGAGATCACGACATACGCTGCTGGCGAGATCATTCTCGATCCGCCATCGCCCCGCGCCGGTTTCACATTCCTGATCGAGGGCCGTTGGTGGATGTCACGTCACATCGTCGGCGCGGTGACGCCCTTCGAATGGACCGATGACAGACCCGGCAACTGGCATGGCGGTGTCGCCCTGTTTGATGCAGTCGCGCCAGCCCATGTGAAGGCGAAGACAAGCTGCGAAGTCATCTTCGTCCCCGCGCCGATCCTGGCCGAGATCGCCGCCGAAAACTCCCACCTGGCGTTGGCCATGCTGCGCGGTATCCAAGGAGGCGCAACGGTTCTCTACAAACACGCGACCGAAGGGTCTGCAAACATGGCTCCCTCAGGACCGGCGACAGGACTTACGATCTAGTCTCAGGCCTCATCGATCCACCATATGACGGTTGCTGCGATGCATATGGCTGAGAAGAAGCTGTGTGCGCATCGGTCGTATCGAGTGGCGATGCGCCGCCCGTCCTTGAGCCTGCCGAACATCCGCGCGACGAGATTTCCCGTCGGTAGGTCGCCGGGCAGTAGCTGGCCGGTTTGGTGCGCCCCTTGCGGGGTGGGATGCACGACTGAATGCCGCGAGCCTCGATGGCTGCACGTAGCGCATCGCCATCGCAGCCCTTGTCGCCGATCAACGTATTGGCCGAAGCCGGAATCGCGGAAAGAATGGTAGCTGCGCCTTTGTCGTCGCTGACTTGGCCTTTGGTCAGCAGCATGATGTTCGGACGCCCCTGCTGATCGTAGACTGCGTGCAACTTGGAGTTCAGACCGCCCTTGGTGCGCCCGATACGGCAGGGAAATGCCCCCCTTTTAGGAGGCTGGCCGCCGTGCGGTGCGCCTTCAGATGGGTCGCGTCGATCATCACCTCGTCCGGCTCGCCGCCCTGTGCCGCCAGCCCGGCGAAGATGCGGTCGAACACCCCCATCCTGCTCCGGCGAACGAAGCGGTTATAGAGCGTCTTCGACGGACCGTATTCCGCCGGCGCATCTCGCCAGCGAAGGCCGTTCTTGATGACGAAGATGATCCCAGACACCACCTTGCGGTCATCGACATGCGGCACGCCGTGCGACAGGGGAAAGAAAGGCTCAATTCGGCGCATCTGCGACCGAGACAGCCATAACAGATCATCCATGACGCCACCTCCGTGCCGCCAGTGAGTCAGACGGAGTTCAGCCGCGCAGGAGATTAATGGGTCCTGTGCATAGAGCATTTTTTGATCGATCTGGCTCATACCCGTAGTCGGGCAAGCGGCGGTTCGTTGTCCTGACGGGAGCCTCTGGCTTGGGGAAGACAGCTTTGGCAAGGCTTTGTGTGTCTTTGAACGCGGGCACGCTCTCGGTCCACCATTTCAACGCAATTTCGATGCCGAGTGCAGACGAGATGGTCGCTAAATTTGGATCGGGAGAAGAGTGGCAGCGCTGCAAAACGTTCGAATGGATCGAGAGGTTGTCCTCTTCGGCAGTGGGTAAAATACTATTCAGAAGCCAATCTCGGATCTCGTTCATTAGAGAGGTATTGACCGCATCCGTCATGGCTGATGCCGAGATCATCTTGGTCGACCGCGATGATGCTACACGTGTTAGCGGCCTGTCTGATGGGAGAGATCAGCCAGAGCTTGCAAACCAGAACATGCCTGATTGGGCCGCATTTCTCAAAAACCGAAGCGGCAAGAACCGGTTGTCCAATCTTCGACACATCGAATTCATCGATCGCTGCGGCTGCCCGAGTTATCGTAGATTACTGCCACTGAGAGCCAGGGAGACCATCCAGAGCATTTTTGGTTCCGAATGAATCGTAAGGGCTTCCCAGTCTGCTGAATTTCTGATCCATCGCGTTTGCTGCAACAGGAGGCCAGCATGCATGGCTCAATACCCATCCGAAGATCTCCGTAGCTGCGTGATTGGCACCATCGAAGGTGGTATGTCACGCAACACTGCAGCCCGTCATTTCGGCGTCAGTATCGCGGGCGCGTTGCGATGGATGGACGAATACCTGCGCACGGGGCGCACGGTGTCAGAGCTTCGTGGCGGCGACCGGCGGTCGGGTCGTATCGAGGCGCAAGCTGATTTCCTATTGGACGCCATCACTGAGTCGCCGGACATCGCGCTGGGTTAGTTGCGGCGCAGTCTGATTGAGGAGCCGGACGAGACCTTCGCTATCTCGACCATCCACAACTTCTTCCGCCCCCACGGCGTGAGCTGCAAAGAAAGACTGCGCATGCCAGCGAGCAAGAACGCCAGGATGTAGCCGCCCGGCAGGAAGCCTGGTTCGAACTTCAATCCGATCTAGGTCCGGCGAAGCTTGTGTTCCTAGACGAAACCGGCGCGACCACAAAATTGGCCCGCCTGCGCGGACGCAGCCCTCGGGGTGAGCGTTGCCGGGCCAGCGTCCCGCACGTTCACTGGAAGACGATCACATTGATCGCGGGGCTCAGACTGGACAGCCTGACAGCGCCGATGATCGTCGATGGGGCCATGGACGGAGAATTGTTCACTGCCTACGCCCAGACGATCCTCGCGCCGACGCTGAACGACGGAGACATCGTCGGTCTCGACAACCTGCCTGCCCACAAGGTCAGCGGCGCACGGGAAGCAATCGAAGCCAAAGGCGCAACCCTGCTGTTCCTCCCCTCGTACAGCCCGGACTTAAATCCGATGGAGCAAGCCTTCTCCAAAATCAAGTCGATCTTGCGAAAGGCGGCAGCGCGAACCACCGAAGCACTCGAAGCCGCCATCGTCACGGCGCACAGCTCCCTCAGCGCCACCGAATGCGCCAACTACTTCCCCGAGCCCTATTCAATTATTTTTGGACCTGTCCCGTTTTCGTGCTGCTCCAAGTGCTCGATTAGGCCACTTTTCGTTCAAAGGCGACAGATCCAGCCTGGTTGGCAGAGCATCCATAATGTCAGTCGGCGGTCGTCTGATTAGTTAATAGCACCGCTAGCCCGCCGATAGACATAACGCCATCCATCAATCCGCTGCATATTGATCCAACCTGCTGTTGCCGACTTGTTTGCCAGAATTTTTGTCAGCCTCGAGCCCCGAGTACCTCTTTCGAACCTCGAAACTCGGAAAATCTTTGGATTACACGAGCGTTGAGCCAGCATTTCAGCTGGTCTCATGGCGGAGAGACAGGGATTCGAACCCTGGGAACCTCTCGGTTCAACGGTTTTCAAGACCGCCGCAATCGACCACTCTGCCATCTCTCCGCGCAGCACCGGCGCTGGTCTATAACCTTGGCCGCTGCGCGCGTCGTTCTAACCAGACTTCGCCAGCACGTCCAGCGTCGAGAACGGTTCCATTGACGGGCCGCTTGGGATATTCTCAAAAGGGAACGCTGCGACAGACGGCGCATTCATCGAGGCGGAGACGGCACCATGGAGAAGCGATTGTATCCGATGCGCATCGGCGTGGCGGCCGCTGGTCTTGCACTGGTGCTTGGCGGCTGTGCCGAGACGCAGCTTGGTGCACAGCTCATAAAGTCGGCAGCGCGCACGACACCGGCACCTGCGCAGCCTGTCGCGGCGGCAGCTGATCCGACCCTTGCACCCGAAGCGTTCGATGCCACCGGGCTGACCATTTGGGACGGTGCCGCGACCCTGCAGGGCATCTGGTTCGCGCATCCTCTCGCCCAGCGGGCGCAGCGCGTGCGGGTGATCAATCTGCAAAATGGCCTGATCACGGAGGGTGCCCTGTTCAAGCGGGACCCGGCGCTCTCCGGTCCCTCCATACTTGTGTCTTCGGACGCGGCGCGCACCCTTGGTCTGACACCAGGGGCTGCGACTGAATTGCAGATCATAGCGCTCCGCGAGGGGCCGATCCCGCGCCAGACGCAAACGGCGGTTGCTGCGGCTGGGCCCGCCGCGACACCCGCTGTGGAAACCGCATCACTGGCAGCGCCAACCCCCGCGGCGGACGTTGCTGGTGGCGACGAAACCGTGCTTGCCGCCGCCGTTGATGCGAACAATACCGCGCCGCCCGAGAGCGTTGCCGAAATCGAGACCACCGCTGCGGAACCTACCTCCAATGTCGCGCTGACGGTTGACGAAATAGAAGCCGTAACAGAGGTCGCTGCCCTACCGGCGGAGGAAACGGTCGAGGCGATCCCCGCGCAGGCACCAGCCCCAACGGACACCGCTCAGCCGGAACTGGCACAAACCGCCGAAGGTTTTGTCGAGCCGGTCGCGGAAGGGGCTGATGAAACGATCGAGGACGCGGCACCGCAAGCAACATCTGCCGCAATCGCGAATGCCGACGCCACCGTAGCGGTCGATCCGAACAGCCCGAACGAAGAGCTGCCTGAATTGATTGCGGTCGACAACAGCCAGATCGCCCTTGCAGAGACGCAATTGCTGCCGCCTGCGCCAGCTGCACGCCCGCCAAAGCCAGCACCGCTCGAAGTTCCGCCCCTGGAGGAGATCGGTCCGGCAGATGGGGAGCTGGAGCGGGGTGATTATCTGCAGGTCGGATCGTTCTCTATCGAGCCCAATGCAGCGATCCTTGTGCAAAAACTGCTGCGCCGCGGACAACCGGGGCGGTATGTGAACCGCACCATCAATGGCAAACCCTTCAGCATCGTCATCATCGGCCCGCTGGACAGCACCGTGAAAGAGCGTGCGGCGAAGGATGCCGCCGCCGCAGAGGGGCTGAAGGAAACCATCAAGGTGTCATTATGAACAAGAAATGGATCGCCGCGTCCCTTGTAGCCGCCGTTTCGGCCGGGTCGCCTGCCGCCGCCTTCGACACATCGGCCCGTGCCGCGCTGGTGATCGATATGCTCAGCGGTGCGACCTTGCTGACCAAGAACGCGGATGTGCCGCTGCCGCCTGCATCGATGTCGAAACTGATGACCCTCAACATGGTGTTCGAGGCCCTGCAGGAAGGCCGCCTGTCGTTGAACGAGACCTTTCGCGTATCCGAAAAGGCATGGCGCATGGGCGGCAGCCGGATGTTCGTGCGCGAAGGCGACCGGATCAGCGTCGAGGACCTGATCCGGGGTGTCATCATTCAGTCGGGCAATGATGCCTGCGTGGTCCTGGCCGAAGGTCTCGCCGGATCGGAAGACGCGTTTGCGAAACGGATGACGGAACGGGCCAAGGCCCTCGGCATGACTCAGTCCGTCTTCATCAATTCGACCGGCTGGCCCCACCCCGATCACAAGATGAGTACCGAAGACCTGATGTTCCTCATCAAACGCATGATCGTGCAATTTCCCGAGTATTATCCCTATTTCGCCGAAACCGAATTCGAATGGGACGGGGTAAAACAGAACAACCGCAATCCGCTTCTCTATCTCGATATCGGGGCTGACGGGCTGAAGACGGGTCATACGGAAGAAGCCGGTTATGGCCTGACCGGGTCGGCCATCCGCGACGGACGGCGCATTGCTTTCGTGATTTCGGGCCTTGAGACGCAAAAGGCCCGCTCGGTCGAAAGTGAGCGTTTGATGACCTGGGCGTTTCGGGAATTCAAGACCGCCAAAGTGGCATCGGCAGGACAGATCGTCGGCGAAGCCAAGGTCTGGATCGGTGCGGAGACGACAGTGCCGCTGACACCCGCAACAGACGTGATCGCGACGGTGCCGTTTGGCGCGCTGAAGGACATGAAGGCGACCATTCGCTATGATGGGCCGGTGCCCGCCCCCATCACCATGGGTGATGAGGTTGCCGAACTCGTGATCGAGGCACCGGGGATTGAGCCGATGAGCACACCGCTGATCGCCGCCGGGTCGGTGGAAATGGGCGGTGTGCTGACCCGCGTGTCCGCCGCAATCCAGTCTTTCATATTGGCCGCCGATGTTGGAACAGATGCGACCCTGACCGAGTGAGCGGATATTTCCTGACAATCGAAGGCGTCGACGGAGCCGGGAAAAGCACGCAGGCGCGGCTTCTGGCGGATCGGCTCCGCGAGGGAGGGCGCGACGTCGTTCTGACGCGCGAGCCTGGCGGCGCGCCGGGGGCGGAGGAAATCCGCGCGCTGTTGCTGACCGGCGAGGCCGGGCGCTGGTCGCCGGTGACCGAAACGCTGCTGTTTTTCGCGGCCCGCCGCGACCACATGGAACGCACGATCCAGCCTGCGCTGGCGCGCGATGCGGTGGTCATCTGCGACCGTTTCACCGACAGCACGCGCGCCTACCAGGCCGCCGCACGCCCCGCGGAGGGTCGTAAAGGGGTCGACCGGGCTTTGATCGATCTGCTGCATGACCGCACGATCGGCCTCAACCCCGATCTGACACTGATCTTCGATATGAGCGCCGAGGCAGCATTGGCGCGCGGTCTGGCGCGCGGCGGCACGGAGGCCCGGTTCGAAAGCCTCGGATCGGAGTTTCAAAGCGATCTTCGCGATAGCTTTCGCGCCATCGCCGAGGCCGAGCCACAACGTTGCGCCATAATCGATGCCGAAGGCCAGCCCGATACCGTCGCCGCACGGGTCTGGCGCGTTGTTGCAGAGAGGATCGGCTGATGGCCGAGGAAGCCGAACGCCCCGAACCCGATCAGGTGGGTGACCTGCCCCACCCTCGCGCCACGCTCGCCCTTCACGGCCAGGCGGAGGCGGAAGCCGCGTTTCTGCGCGCATGGCAGGTCGGACGGTTGCATCATGCATGGCTCCTGACAGGGCCGCGCGGGGTGGGCAAGGCAACGCTCGCCTACCGCATTGCACGCATGCGTCTTGCCCATGATGATGGCGATGGGATGTTTGGCACGCCCCCGCCGCCAGAGACACTCGACCTGCCGGATGACCACCCTGTCACCCGGCGGATCGCGGCGGGTGGCGAGCCGCGCCTCGCCGCCGTCAGGCGCAGTTATGACGCCAAAACCGGCAAGCTCAACACCGTCATCAATGTGGGTGACATCCGCAAGCTTAAGAATTTCTTCCAGATGAGCGCCGCCGATGGCGGCTGGCGCGTCGCCGTTGTCGATCCAGCGGAGGAGATGAACCCCGCCGCGGCCAACGCCCTCCTGAAATTGCTGGAGGAGCCCCCTGCCCGCTCGCTCCTCCTCCTGATCAGCCATGCACCGGCGCGGCTCTTGCCGACGATCCGCTCACGCTGCCGCGTGCTGAAGCTGGGCGCGCTCGACGCAAATGCGCTGAGCGCCGCGCTGACCGGCGCAGGTGTGGATAAAGGGGATCAGGCCGCCGTGCTGGAGGTTCTCTCTGGCGGCTCTGCGGGCGAAGCGGCGCGATTGGCCGGGCAAGGCGGCCCGCAGCTTTACGCGCGCCTCACGCGGCTCATCGCCGGGGCACCGGGGATGGACCGGCGCGAGATGACCGCGCTGGCGCAAGCCTGTGCCGGGCGTGACGCGGCGGAGACTTATGATCTGACCACACGGCTTCTGGATTTTCTGCTCGGCCGTCTGGCGCGCAGCGGTGTTCTCGGCCCACCCGCGCGCGAGGCTGCGCCGAGCGAGGCCGCCATGCTGGCGCGGCTCTGCCCTGATGCGGCGGCGGCGCGCGTATGGGCCGATCTTCTGGCGCAGATCCAGTCGCGGATCGCGCGTGGCAGGCTGGTGAACCTTGACCCTGCCGGGGTCATGCTTGATACGTTTGTATCCATAGACGCAGCGGCCAGGAAAACGCGCACGCGCGCCGCCTGAACGCTGTATCGGAGCCTCTCGCCATGACCACCGCCCCGCCGGAGATCGTCGACAGCCATTGCCATCTGGATTTCCCCGATTTCGCCGAGGAATTGCCAGATGTCGTGACCCGCGCCGTCGCGGCCGGTGTCCGGCGCATGGTCACAATCTGCACCCGCCTGCCAACCGAGCCAGCCGTGCGCGCCATTGCCGAAGCGCATGATCCGGTCTTTTATGCCGCTGGTGTGCATCCGATGAACGTGGCGAAGGAAGCCACCGCGACCGTCGAGGACCTTGTCGCGATCGCTGCGCACCCGAAGATGGTCGGGATCGGAGAGACCGGGCTGGATTACCACTACACATCCGACAGCGCCGCTGCCCAGGCCGCCAGCCTGGAGGTGCATATCGAGGCCGCGCGCCGGACCGAATTGCCGCTGATCATTCATGCCCGCGACGCGGATGAAGACATGGCGCGCATCCTGACCCGCGAATACGCAGCCGCGCCCTATACCTGCGTCATGCATTGCTTTTCCTCGGGCCCAGCGCTGGCGGAGGCGGCACTCGGGTGCGGCTTTTACCTTTCCATGTCCGGGGTCGCGACCTTTAAGAACGCCCATCAGGTGCGCGAGGTGTTCGCCGCAGCGCCGATGGAGCGGGTGCTGGTGGAAACAGACGCCCCCTATCTCGCGCCGCCACCCCATCGCGGCAAACGGAACGAGCCTGCCTACACCGCCCTGACCGCCGCCGTTGGGGCCGAAGTCTTCGGCGTCTCTTTCGAAGACTTTGCTTCTGCGACGACAGCGAATTTCGACCGGCTCTTCACCAAGGCCGCCAAATGGCGCGGGGTGGAGGCAGCGTAATGGCCACGTTGCGCTTTACCATTCTGGGCTGCGGCTCCTCCGGCGGAGTGCCGCGTCTTGGCGGCAAATGGGGCGACTGCGACCCGAACAACCCCAGGAACCGCCGCCGCCGCTGTTCCATGCTGGTGGAGCGGATCGAGGGTGACGAGATCACCCGCGTCCTGATCGACACCTCCCCCGATCTGCGCGAGCAGTTGCTGGATGCCGAGGTCGGAACACTGGATGGCGTTCTTTACACCCATGAACATGCCGACCATGTGCACGGGTTGGACGATCTGCGCCAGATCGTCTTCAACCAGCGCCGCCGTCTGCCTGTCTGGGCGGATGGGCCGACCTCTTCGGCGCTGATCAACCGCTTCGGCTATGCCTTTGTGCAGCCCGAAGGCAGCCCCTACCCGCCCATTCTGGACCTTCATCCGCTCGACGGCCCCGTCACTGTCGAAGGCCCCGGCGGCGCAGTCACGGCGGCACCGTTCCGGGTCAATCACGGCTCCATCGACGCGCTCGGCTTTCGCATCGGGCCGCTGGTCTATTTGCCCGATGTTGCGAAGATGTCGGACGATGCCTGGGCGGCGCTGGAGGGGGCGACCTGCTGGGTCGTCGATGCCCTCCGCCGCGATCCGCACCCGACCCATACCCACCTGGCACAAACACTGGACTGGATCGCGCAGTCATCGATCCCAGAGGCCGTGATCACCAACATGCATCTCGACCTCGATTATGAGCAGATGCGCACGGAAACTCCGGACAATGTCGACCCGGCCTTCGATGGCATGGTGCTGGAATTTGATGCCTGATCGGGGAGCAACCACGCCGCCCGCCCCCACCATCCGGCCCTATGTGCCGACCGATCAGGACGATGTCAGCGCGCTCTTTACCATCGTAAACCGCGCCCTCGCCCCGCCTGACATGGCCGATGCTTTCGCCCGCTATGTCGATCAGGCGCTGAAGGACGACATGGGGCGTATCCCCGATTTCTACGTCAAACCCGGTGGTGGGTTCTGGGTCGCGGTGGATGGCACCCGCCTTGTGGGCATGTTTGGCCTTGAAAAGACCGGCGATGGGGTGATGGAGCTGCGCCGCATGTATGTGCATCCCGATGCCCGCCGCCGGGGGATCGCCCGCCACATGCTTGACCGCGCTGAGCGCGAATGCGCCCGCCTTGGCGCGGCCCGCCTGACGCTAAGCACATCCGAAGTGCAACCCGCCGCGTTGTCCCTCTACCGCCGGAGCGGCTACGCGCTGATACGAGAAGGCGTTGTCGAAGCCCCCTCAGCGCGGTCGATCGGTGGCGGCGTGCGGCGGTTTTACTTTGCCAAGATTGTGGGTGCCAATGCCACCTGACCCGCACGATAACGCAGTCATATCTCCGATCCTTACGTCATCCGGGGGATTTGAATGCTGAGCATCCTGAATGTCGTCCTGCCAGTATTTTTTATCGTGGGCGCAGGTTATGGCGCGGTGAAGTGGAAGCTTTTTCCCGAAACCGGGGTCGCGGCGCTGATGGGTTTCACGCAGAATTTTGCGGTGCCGTGCCTGCTGTTCCTCGCGCTCTATCGGCTCGATTTCGGCACCGTATTCGACCCCAGACTGGTGTTCAGCTTCTACTTCGGCGCGATTTTTTGCTTCTTCCTCGGCCTTGGCGTGGCGCGCAAAGGCTTCGCGCGGCGCCCCGGTGAAAGCGTCGCCATCGGCTTCGGCGCGCTCTTTTCCAATTCCGTCCTCCTCGGCCTGCCGATCATGGAGCGCGCCTATGGGGCAGAAGCGCTGGCACCAAATTACGCCCTGATCGCGGTCCATGCACCGATCTGCTACCTGATCGGCATAACGGCGATGGAAATCTCGCGCGCGGACGGGCGCGGCGCGGCAGAGACGGCGCGCGTGACCGTGCGCGCCATGTTCCGCAACACGATCTCGATGGCCTGTGGTGCAGGCTTTCTGATGAACTGGCTTGATGTCCCCCTTCCCGCACCGGTCGAAGATGCTGCAGAGATGGTGGCGCGCGCCGCCTTGCCCGCAGCGCTCTTCGGGTTGGGCGGCGTCCTTAGCCGCTATCGCATCCGCTCGACACTTGGCGAAGCGCTGATGATCACCTTTGTGTCCACCATCATCCATCCGGGCATCGCCTATTCACTGACCTATCATGTCTTCGCACTGGACGAAGGCTTCGTGCGCTCCGCCACCATCATGGCGGCAATGGCACCGGGTGTGAACGCCTATGTCTTTGCTTCCATGTATGATCGTGCAACCGGCGAGGTCGCCTCGACCGTGATCATCGCAACCGCTGTCTCGGTCTTCACCGTGGCAGGGTGGCTTTGGCTCCTCGGCGGGGCGGCGATTGGCTGACCGGTGGCTTTTGGAATAATCTGCGCGCCAGGGCCCGCAAGAACCCGCATCATCATGATCGGCGTCGCCCATAACTTTGAAGAGATCTCAACCGCCCTGGCAACCCGCGCCGGAGCAGAGGTCGTTCGCCAATATGGCAGGGCAGGTGCCGCCGCCAAGAAAGTCGCCGGCTGGCTGCATCGACAAGGCTGGGCGGCACGGCTCCATCATTTCAGCCGAGCATGGCGCATTGTTCCGACTTGCCGCCGTGCTGACCGATGCACCCTTCGCTCCAACATCAAGGCGCAATCACGATATCGACGGGTTTGCCGAAACTGCCGTATCTGCGAAGACGCCTGCCCAACCGAGGCATTGTCGCCCGAAAAACAGACGGTTCGGCGCCAAGAGAAATGATATGTCGATTTCGACAAATGCCTGCCGTTCCTCAAACAGCATCAGGGCTGTTCAATCTGCATCGCGGTTTGCCCGAGGTCGCGCCCCGATACCGGCTGCAACCTTGCGGCGAAACTGGCGCGGCGTCATGCACGGCTCAATACCGGCTGACACATCATCCCATCCGCCTGTGCGGGGCATGAGGCCGAAGAGTGGATATTTGTAGAAGAGAAAGTGATTTCTCTTCCCGAAATATCCCCGCCGGAGGCTTCCTCGATTTAACTCAGACGCCGGTCTTTTGCCGCTGCGTCTTGCGTGGCTTTCGCTTCTTCGCCGATGATACGGTCGGGTCGAACCCGATTACCCCTGTATTTGCATGGGGGATGCCAAGCACCGCTTCCGCTGCCAGAAAGCCGGAGCGCACCGAGCCTTCCATGGAGCCCACATTCAGCCCGTTATCCGTCCAGTCCCCGGCGATGGAGAGGTTGGCAAAACCGGTGTCATTGGCAAACAGGCGATGCCGTGTGCTGTTCGGTGGGGTGGAGACGTATCGGTCGGACGGGTTCACATTGACGCGCCAGTACTGATCGTTGAACCGCTCCGCCCCGACCAGCGCCTCAGCCTGTTCATCTGACTGGTGGAAGAGATCGAAGTCGAACGCAAAGGGATCGCCGTAATCTCGCTGGGACGCCACCGTCGCACCCGGCAACATAAAGCCGCCGGTGGCCTGCAGAAACTGGATCGACTGATGTTTAACCTGCTCCGCCAGTTTTCGCGGATAATCCGCACCCTCCTGTCCCGTGACCACGTCATAATGCGGGAGTGTGCCGCAGAGCAGCAGTAGCGATGCCGGCGTCTGATCTTTCGGCCAGTTCTCGTATTTGATGTACTTCGTGAAGTCGCCCTGTCCGTTCGGCTGGGTCATGAAATTGGCGCTAAGCAGGTAATCGTCATACTCGTTGGTGTAGCCGTTCCAGCCAAGCTCCCACGGGGTTTTCTTCAGCCAGATCTGCATCGCCTGCGTGGCCACTGTGCGGGAGCTATCCAGCATCCGCTTCCAGGGGCGGTGGCGGCGGGCGAGGTCCCGGGTCAGGTAAGGCAACGCCCCGACAGAGATGCCGAGAACAACCGTGTCGAAATCCGTCCCCCTCTTGAGGGTCATTTGCGACGCCGGTGCCCAATCGCACCAGAAGCTCTCAAGATCGGCACCCGACGCTGCCAGTGACTTACCCTCGACGAGTTGCTTGTAGTCGGGCCGGTCAGGCCAGCAGTCGAGGCCCTTCACCTTCACGTAAGGCTGGTAGGCATAGGGGCCTTTCTTCACCGTGACCTGCACATCGACATCAATCTCGCCAATTTCCTTGCAGCCCTTGTCGGCGCGGATGTCGGTGATGGTGTGAAAGAACGCGAACTTCACCCCACGTTTGGCGAGGATTTCATGCAGTGGCGCGATCAGTGTCTCGCCCGACCCGGCCTCAAAAAGCTGAATGAACTCGCCCATATAGGTGAATGTCATCATGGTCCAGTGAAGGTAGGCACCGGCGGCCATGACAGCGGGGCGCAGGCTGTCCCCCTCCACATATTGATAGGTGATATTCGGGGTCGATGACGTCAGCGGCGAAGCAATCGTCGCTTCAGATGCACCATGCCTGCGCAGCCATTCGACATGGTCGTATTTGTCGATCGATTTGAACCCTTTTGTCATGACCCGGTCGCGTACAACACCGATCAGGATCGTAGCGACAAAGTCGAGCGCGAGACCGGCCCGGCGAATGCGATCACGCTCGCTTTCCGTACCGCCACCCTTGGCCAGCACGATCGCAGCAAACATGTCAGACAACTGGCGGAATGTATCAGCGGCCGCCAGAAAGTCGCCCTTGGCCAGATCAGCCTTGACCGCCGCGACGCCGGCACCGAGACGGGCGTTGATCAGTTCCGCGCCATCGACGAGACGCGTGTCGAACTGGCCCTTTGCCGGGTCGACTTTCATCGGATGATGACCATTCGATTGCGGCGCTTTGCCATGTTCGGCGATATATTTTTGGGTGAAGATATTGCGATAGGTCTTGGCATAGGCCTGCAGCATGAACCCGAGGCCAAGCTTCACCAGATTGACCATCCAAGTATCGATCCGGGCAAGTGCCTTCACCTGATCCAGCGACAGGTTCTCGCGGTGCAGATCGTTGGTCGGGACGGCAATGGGCCACTTTTTCAGCTTGTCATCATCCATCTCATAGCGGATCACCCCGCTCATCCCATGAAAGGCGCTCGGGAAATCCGGCAATGGATGGTTTTTGGGGCGCTTAAGAGCGGTGAACACATCCTGCATCACCGTCAGGGCATTGTAGTAGCATCCCAGAAACCCGTGGATGCCGTGTTCGTAGACCCGCATATGCTTGTCGATGTCCCGGCCCGTGGCGCATTTACCACCGACCCGCCAGCCTTGCTGATAGACGGTAATCTCGTATTTCTTGTCCCAGTCGGGTTCCTGCGTCAGACGAAACGCGGCGACGAGGGCGGATGGCCCGGCACCGAGAATGGCAATCTTTTCCTTTGAAGCGGTTTTGGCCATCTAATGAAGTCTCCCTGCAATACTATGTCTTCTTCAGCGGTGCCCCCGCCTTTTTCAGCGCGTCCGCAAACCGGTCCAGAAGCGCAGGATCGCGGAATGGATGCCCCGCCGCCATCGCCGCGTGGGAGTAGTCTCCCACCAGTTTTCGCGCGTTTTCGAAAGCACTGCGCGCCAGATCTTCGCGGCCTTGTTCCGCCAGGATTGCTGCCCGCAGAAGATGGTTCTGGAACCAGCCCGGGCGCAGCACCAGCGCGTAGTCAACAAGGCCGAGCGCATCCTCCAGCTCGTCCCGCATCCACGCGCCCAGCGCCTTGGTTCGAATCCAAAGACCCGATTGCCGGTCATAAGGTGACAGCTCCAACGCCTCTTCGGCCCGGGCGATGCCTTGGTCGATATCGCCCGCAAAGACATGCACGCGGCCCAGATCACCGATAGCAACCGCAAGCGAGGGGGACAGTACCAGCGCGCGTTCCTGCCTGCCGCGAGCCTCGTCAAGGCGGTCCGGCACGCTGGACGCGACACCGAGGGTGAATTGCGCCCACGCATCGTCAGGATTGATCCTGACCGCGCGCCCCGCCCAGCGCTGCGCCTCCGCGATGGATCCCGCCGGGTCATCGACCCAGTCGCTCCACGCATCCAGCATGTGGGAGAAGGCGAGGATGCAATGGGACGGCACGTCATCCGCCTTGATCTCCAACGCCCGCCCAAGAAGCGCGCGCGCCTCTACATTGCCTTCGCGCCGCAGCGTCCAGAATAGCGACCGTGCCCGCATCAGGAACCGCCAGTGATCCACATCATCGGCTTCGTCCCAGATGATCCCGGCCTCCTTGCGGGTCTGATCCTCGACCACCGCCGGCTCGAAGATGGAGGCGATGCGCAGAGCAACCTTGCGCTGAAAAGCCATCAGATCATCGAGGCCATCCTCCATCGGGCTGGAAAACACCGTCTGATTGTCCGCAATCCGGTTCAGCGTAGCGGTGACCGCGACCCGCTGGCCGAAGACGCGGACATCGACCCTGAGGACATAGTCCGCATAGTCGCGCAGATCACGCTGCGCGCTTTCAACCTGGGGGCCAACGGGCAGAAATGGCCCGACATTGAGCGAGGCGACCTTGATCCAGGTCGAACGTGACAGGTTCGCCACCAGCTGTTCAGCCACGCCGTCGGCGATGTAGGATTGCTCTCCGCCATCGTTCCGGCTGACGTTCAGAACCGCGATCGTTGGCCGTTGGTCACGTGGTCGCTTGGCAGGCTTTCGTGCTGCAGAACCAGCCACCTGGCCCAACGCGCCGTTGGCCACCAGGTCGGAGAGATCTTCTTCGGGCTCCGAGCCAAGTTCACGCAGCATCATATTGCGAAAGCGTTCAAAATGTGCCCGCGCCTGCGCACGCCTGCCACCTGCAAGATGGCAGCGAATGATGAATTCATGTCCGCGTTCATGAAGCGGGTCCATGGTCACGATCCGGTCGGCTGCCTGCTGCACCCGCTCCAGCCGCCCGGCATCGAGATCGAGCCAGGCAAGGCGGGTCAGCGCCGCGATGATCGTATCGTTGAGGAAGGCGCGTCGCTCCATCGCCCATTGCTGAAAAGGCTCGGAGCGGGCGGAATTGTCGGCCAAAAATTCGCCCGTGGCGAGATCGAGCAGGCGCGCAATCTGATCGGCGTTTTCGGACGCGGCAGCCTCCATCACTTCGGTCGCATCATAACGAATGCGCGTCGGGCGCAGGGCGATGTAGTTGTCGGATATCTCGAACACCGAGGCGAAAAGATCATCGCCAAGCGTCTTCTTTATGCGCCGGATCTCCTGCCTGAGGCTGCCCTTGCCCTGCGCAGGCGTAACCCTTTCCCAAAGGAGATCGACAAGCGCGTCGCGGGTTACGGGGCGGGTCTGGTGTTCAGCCAGATAAATCATCAGCGCCAGCGCCTTCATGCCCAGCGCACAGCCATCTTCCAACGGCAGAGGCCCGGCGGCCGTTACGCCAAAAGAGCGCAGCCACAACGTGGCCTCATCCGCTTTGAATTCAGACATATGCAACGCCATCACCACCGCTTGTTCCTTTGCGGAAAGCACCCCAACTGGCCCCGGAACTGACGATAACAGCGATTATCGGGCCTGTCAGGTGCATTGCGACTTGCGCCGTGCACTCTGGCAAGCTTCGCGACGGGCGGGCGACTCTTTGGGCGGCGATCTGTCAATGGACAGGTGCGGCACTCGCTGCTAGGAGCGAACGTATGCTGCGACGACTTTACGACTGGACCATCAGACTGGCTGAGACGCCTCACGCCCTCTGGGCATTGGCAGCGATCAGCTTTGTCGAAAGCTCGGTCTTTCCGATCCCGCCGCATGTGCTGTTGATCCCCATGGTTATCGCCCGTCCGGAGGCATGGTTTCGCATCGCCTTCATCTGTTCGGCAGCATCTGTCCTTGGCGGCATCGCGGGCTATGCGCTCGGCGCATTCGCCTTCGATACGCTTGGCCGTCCGGTTTTGGAATTTTACGGCTATGGCGAGCGTTTTGCGGAGTTTTCCGGGCGATATAACGCTTATGGCGCTTGGGCTGTGCTGATCGCCGGGATCACGCCATTTCCATTCAAGATCATCACGATCCTTTCAGGGGCGACGGGCCTGTCCTTTCCGATCTTCGTGATCTCTTCCATCGTCGCGCGCTTTGCGATCTTTTTCCTGATCGCCGCGCTTTTGTGGAAAATCGGCCCTCCGATCCGAAGTTTTATCGAGGAGCGTTTGGGCCTCATGGCAACCCTGTTCGTCATCCTTCTGGTCGGCGGTTTCGCCGTGGCGGGGCTGATCCAGTGAGCGGCGCGCGGACCTGGGCATTGATCGCCGCACTGGGCCCTACCGTCATTCTGGGGGCGGCCCTGTTCAGCCAGTATGTCGGCGGTCTGCACCCGTGCACCATGTGCATCTGGCAGCGCTGGCCCCATGGTGTGGCCATCGCGCTGGCCACGCTCAGTCTGCTGATCGGCCCGCATCTGACAGCGATCTGGGCGTTGCGTGCCGGTGCGCTCGCGCTCCTCATCGGGGCCGGGATCGGCGGATTTCATGTCGGCGTCGAACAGGGCTGGTGGGAGGGGCCGTCAACCTGTACCGGCGGCGATATCAGCCAGCTGTCGCCCGAGGCGCTGATCAGTCAGATCATGAACGCGCCGCTGGTGCGGTGCGACGAGATTGCATGGGCATTCCTCGGCATTTCGATGGCAGGATGGAATGCCATCCTCTCCATCCTCATGGCGGTGATCACATGGAAAGCAGCGGCCGTCTACGCGTCCAGCTCCGCATCCCAGTAAAGGAAGTCCATCCAGCTTTCATGCAGGTAATTGGGCGGAAATTTCCGACCGACATTGCGCAGTTTCTCCGCGCTCGGCCGGTATGGCTTCTGGCGCAAATGCATAGACGTGTTCTTCAAAAGCTTATTGCCCTTGATCAGATTGCACCGCCCACAGGCCGCAACGACGTTTTCCCATGTGGTCTTGCCGCCCCGTGAGCGGGGAATGACATGGTCGAAGGTCATGTCACCCTTGGTCCCGCAATACTGACAGGAGAACCGATCGCGCAGGAAAAGATTGAACCGCGTGAAGGCCGGATAGGGCGCGGGCGAGACATAGTCACGCAGGACCACCACCGAGGGGATGCGCATCTCCATGCTGGGCGAGTGCACCTTTTCCTCGTACTCAGCCACGATGGTGACGCGATCGAGGAACGAGGCCTTCACCGCCTCTTGCCAAGGCCAGAGCGACAGCGGAAAGTAGGACAGGGGCCGGTAGTCGGCATTCAGCACCAGCGCCGGATGGTCACGCAACTTGCCTGGACTGCGCACAAACGAGTTTGCCCCATGTCCGATCATCTCGGGTATCGCTCTCTCAATTCCATTGCAGCTGCACCTCTCCGTTCCTGCGTCATGACTGTATATAGTCATTAAACGCGATCAAGCCCCTATATGGGGGCTTGCGGTGAAAGTTTCATGTCAGGGCGTGACGTTTCATGCAGGAGTGTTGCTGGACATTGCGCGGGCCTGTCGCGGTGACGGCCTTGAAATCCGAGCCAGCAAACGCACGTCGGGGCGGAATGATTGGCGGGTTGGCGAGGCGAAGCTGCAGTTCGCTGGGTTCTCGCCAACGGCAGCTTCAGACTAAACCGCGCAAACGATCGTTACTGGTTCGGCCGTTCACGCCTATGCTTAGCTTCCTTCGTAAGGTCGATCTCACGCGACTTCTTGAGGAACTCCCCAGCTCCTTCACGTTGCTCCAGTGCGCGGAAACAATCCGCAAGAGCAGAGTAACACTCCGTTACGCTCTCACTGTTTGGATCAAGGTCTTGAGCCGCTGCGAGTACTTGGTGATATACGGCGATGGCTCTGTCGTGCTGGCCACCAACCCGGAGTGACTGGCCAAGCACCAACAGACTTTCAAGATGTTGCTGCGAGCCATCGCCGAATGCGGCTTTTGCTAGTCGGACCATTGTCTCAGTTTCATCGATGTAAGATGTGATTTGACCTTTATCGAGCGCCTTGTTGGTTTGGAGTTGGAGTTCCCCCGGTTTGATAGACACTTTTTCACTGATGAAGGAGAGTGTTTTTCATGCCAAGAACGAGGAACCCGTACCCCACGGAATTTAGGGAACAATTGGTTGCGTTGGCGCGAGCTGGCCGCAGTGTTGAGAGCCTTGCGCGGGAGTATGAGCCCTG
>JBCCDJ010000032.1:0-27637 GCA_039030855.1 Pseudomonadota bacterium | reverse complement strand
CGACCGGCACGCCATTCTCAGCCTGCTTCAGGATCGCCATGATCTGCGCGTCGCTGTACTTTGATTTCTTCATCAGAATCTCCTCTTCCATCTTCGAGAAAATTCTACTTCCGCAAACCCCTAATTTTCGGGGGGATTACCAAACCAAAATCGCCGGAAAACGGCTAATCTACCGGAGCTGCTGATCGGATAGAGATCGCCGCCGCCACGGTGGCGGTCTCTGGGGTTTTTCACATGAGATGATGCGTTATTCGCTATCAACAGTGGCGATTGATATCGAATTTAATATCGCGCTGCATTCTTAATTGATGTGATCAAGCAGCCTACGGCGCTCTCTGGTCGCTGCATAAACGCTAGCTTGCAGCTCTTCTGACACCTCGCCATCCATACTGGCCTTTGTCGCTTCGATTGCGTCATCAACACGGGCTTGAACGCCAGCTATGATCTCTTTGGCATGTTCTGCTGACATTCCAGATTTAACCGCTGTTTGCACAAAATGGCGACCAAGCACATCATGGAACCTGTAGTAGTTGTTGTTTCCAACGCGCATCGCGAGGCGCATGTGTTTTCGATTTAGAGCTTTGCTATCCAGCGCAGGTTGCGCCGTCATTACGTCATAGAGCGGCGTCATACGAAACCCACCGCCGGGCATGAGCGCTATGCTGAAATTCTTGGCATGCCCATCCGTCGCGCCAATCAGCCAAAAAATCAGATTTGCGCGGAAGAAATCCGCGCGGTCCTTTTGAGGCTCGTCGCTGCCCTCCAACAGCTTCATAATCTCGACAATCCCAGGGCCGCCCTCGCTCTGATACTTGAGCGTTGGGGGAACTGAGAGCGCTTGGCAGCAATCCTCTTGCGGTAGACGAAGCAGCCGTCCATCGCTCGTTAGACGCCGGTCAAAACGCTCGACGGCGAGAGCCTTCCGCTCTCCGAATTGCAGGATTTCGGTATCGGCGACAAGAAGGCCGAAATTTCGAAGAAACGTCAGGCAAAAATGCTCGTTCTCGACGCTGTCGGAGAGGTCGATCCCATTCGGCAACTCGCCGATTTGCGGCTTGATGATATGCGTTGTTGGAGTTGTGCCAATTGGTTCGAGCCATTGCCCATCTTTGTGCAGCAGAGCAGTTTTCTCCTGCGCCCCAGCAATGGAGATGCGGAAATCTCCCTCTGGCCGTATGCCGAGAGGAGACACATCGAGGTTAGCGATTAGGCGCTCGATATCCTTCTCGCTGAGCGTTGTGCCTTCTGGAGCGGCTGGAGCGCCAGGTTCATCGCCATCATGCAGGAACTGGAGGGCACCGACGCAATCCCGCCCGATGGCCGATAGCAGATTGTAGGCGTCAGTTCCGCCTGCGCCCGTGCGTTCCGCGACGCGCCGCCGTATCGGCTCATTATCTGGCAGGAGGTTGTCGAAGACAGCTATGACAGGATCGCCAACATACTTGTCCTCTCGCAGAGGCAGAGAGAGCGACACGGGCATTGTGTGCTCCCAGTTGAGCCAGCTGTCCTCATAGGTGAAGCTGATCGCCCCGCTCGATGCGCGCTCAAGGCAGCCCACATGCCGTCCGTTTAGGAAGACATTCAGCGGGATATGCGCGCGCCGCCTTGCCATCAGAATATGCTTTCAATGTCGCTTGATTGTGTTTTCGAGCGCTCTTCGACCCTGAGTTCCAGATCGAGCGCGCCAATCACGCTCAGCAGTGTCTCAATTTTCGTTGAGGGACTGCCGTTCTCTATCAGGGAGATCGTCTCTTGGCGCAGGCCGGTGACGACGCCCAGATCGCCCTGGGTCATCTTGCGCCTTTTGCGCTCGCGGCGGATCAGCGCTCCGATCTGCTTTGTGTTTCGGGCTAGGTTGGCCATTGTCACCTCCAAGTCCAATTATGCGCTAACTCCGATAAAATAGCAATATCGGAATTGGCGCATAAAACGAAAATATGCGCTGAAGGCGATAAGTGAGGTTTATCGGAGTTAGCGCATAAAATCGCGGTTGCTAACTACATATCCAGATCGAAATCAGGCCCGGAACGTCCGCTGCGATCCGGCCCATCCCGCGACGGGGTTTGTTCGATCCCCTGATCGCCAAACCGCAGCCATTGCGCGATGTCGCGCTGCAACTTCGCAACTAACTCAAACTGGCGAGCGCGCGCCTTTTTGATACGCTTCTGCAGGCTCCGCCGTTCCTCCAGCTGATCGGCGATGATCTGGTTTTTCTGATCCCGGTCGCGCGTCCAGGCTTGCAGAGCTTCAAACTCATTCTGCCGCCTGATCTTGCCGTATTTTCCCGTCAGGCGGCTCCAGAGACCGCCGAGGCCTCGCGGAACCCGTGAAGCCCTAGCTGCTTCCTCTAGGCTCCAGCGCGCATTCTGGCGTGCCTCCAAATCGCGTCGCTCGCGCCGGTGCTGTTTCGTGAGCCTGTCCAATCGTTCCTTCGAAGCGGCGCCGATCCGTTCGATTTCGCTTTGAGAGCGCTCAACAAAGTTCTTGAGCCGATCCGTCATGCGTTCGGAGATCAGCGCTTTAGTTTCAGCCACCGAGGGCAGCGCCTTAGGGTCACCAAGACGCAGTTTTATGTCCTTCGCGCGCACACCTGACCAGCGCGAAAGCACATAGACTTCGCCCTGACAATCCACAGCCACAACGCCGCGCCGATCACCACGCGCGAGGAAAAACCCACGCTCACCAAGCGCGGCCTGTAGCGCAGAGGCGCAATCGGAGCGTTCCCAAACTTGCGCGAACATTGCTTTGAGAAGGCGGGGATCGCTCTGACTCCGCTTCGCCTGTTGCCATTCCGCCAACGTGAAGTTCAGCGGATTTCTTAGTTCCCGGTCGATCATGCCTTTAGGCAAGTCCCAGCCATGTTCGAGATAAATCTCACGCGAGACATCCATCAGCTTCGATTTGAAGAATGGCATGTTCCTCGCGGTCATCGTCTCCGCGTCAATCCGCGACCACACCACATGCGCATGCCGCCGCCCTTCCTTTTCGTGGAAGATGACGGCGCGCGGCTGATCATCTAAGCCAAGTTTCGCTTCGATCTGTTCAATCGCGGCCTCAAAAACCTCGATATCAACAATCTCATTTTGCGGAGGGTTCAGGCTGAGCGAGAATATCGGCTGAGTGCAGCGCGTTCCCTTCGCTATCGCCTCAGTCTCCATCAGCGCCCCGGCCAGATCATCGCAAGCGAAGCCGCGCACTTCATGCAGCTCGATATGTTCATTGTCCCGCGCATTCAACAGATGCCGCGCCAGCTCCCCGCCATGTCCGCGCTGCGAGCCCTTGAGTATCATGGTGCATCCTCCGGGATGTGCCCCAGGGCGCGCAGAAGCCCATTTCGGATGTCCTGCACGGCTTCACAGGCCTCAGCCAGAAACTCCTCAGTCTCCGGCGTGATTGGCAAGGAACCCGAATTTGCAGCCTTGGCGAGTTGGTTCAGGTTGCTCGATATCCGCGAAGACCCAAGCGCCTCGAGAACCCGCGCAAGGGCTTCGTGATCCTTGACCGGGAATTTCCCGCGCGTTCGCCTTGGGGCTTCGTCCTCGCCAAACAGGCGTGAACGAATGAACGCGCCCAGCGACATGCCAGCAGCCTGTTTTTCTAGCTGAGCCCGCTCTTCGAATGTCAGGCGCAGTGAGAACGGCGGCGGCGTTTTGGGTTTAGCGGCGCTGTTAAATCTATGGTGCGAGTTCGTCATCATCGCACCTCAGATCGTTCAGATCATAAGGTGCGAGGTGGCTTCCCCAGTCTTCAAAGACGTCGAACAACTGGTTCGACTCTTCTACGGACAGGTCCACCACAGCGCTTTAGCCAGAAAGCAAACCGCCCTGTCCGCAGAGGAGCTGAGCGGCAGCGGTTTCGCAGAAACCGCGATAACTTGCAGAGTTCGAGCTTTGTCCCGAAAGGTCCACCACGACCTGTTCACGCGGTGGGACACACACCCGGTCGCCTGAAAGACCCCTAAAACCGCGCAGCAGGTGATGTGCATAAACGCCGATTGCCCACCTCTCATTGAAGACGAGCTTAGCTCCATCCGATCGGAGATACCGCTTAGATAGCTATGGCCGATGCAGCGTCTCACCAGGTGGGGGGCGTTCACTCAGCCGCGATCGGGGCCGGATCGCGGTCCCTGGTTGCCCTAAGCAGGCTTTCCAGTTCCGGGCGGCAGGAACCGCAATTGGTGCCTGCGGAGAGGGCCGCACCGACTTCATCGACACTGACCAGACCCTGTTCGAATATGGCACTAGTGATCGTGTTCACACCGATCGAAAAACAGGCACAGATCGTGGCACCGGGATCTGTCTGACCCGTGCGGGGCACCCCTGCCAGCAGCGTGTTCACATCGGGCTCTGCATCGAATATTTCGACAGCATGTGCCCGGCCCAGGGCGACCGGCTCGCGCGCCGTGAACAGCGCCCCTGTCACTACGCCATCTTCGACAAATGCGATGCGCACGATACCACGGGCAGCGTCAAGCAGGGTGATCGGATCGCCACGCCCTCCGCATATCTCTTGCGCAAGATCACTCCAATCTTCGGGATCGGTATGGGCGGCAAGCTCCGCCCGCCATCCTGTCTTCGTCGTCGCGAGCGCCCAGTAGTCGGTGGGTAGTGCTTCTGGCAACGGACCGTGTCCGAGGGCGAAGCCGTACCAGCGTGGCTGAAGGGGCTGGATCGCGCAGACCGCGCCTTTCAATTCGGGCTGACCCGAAATTGGGTCGACGACACCGGGTATCGCAGCGCCGATCCGCCCGGCGGAGGCGAAGCGCGCGGTCCAGTGCATGGGCACGAATACCTCTCCCCTCCGCAGACGGCCGGAGATCATCACACGCAGCACCGCCTCGCCATGATCGGTGGTAACGCGGGCAAGAACAGCTGGGCAGAGACCAGCCTTTGCCGCGTCATCGGCATGCATCTCCACATAAGGTTCGGCTATGTGCTGGCTCAGACGGGCGGCACGGGCCGTGCGGGTCATCGTGTGCCAGTGATCGCGCACACGCCCGGTGTTGAGCCGGAAGGGCCGCGCGGGCGTGATGGGCGCGGCGAGCATCCGCGCCTCGACCGCAATCATTTTTCCCCGTTTGTTGGATGTGAAAAAACCGCCTTCGGCGAAGAACCGACCGCCCCTGCGCCCGGCGCTGACGGGCCAGCGCACCGGTGCGAGGGTGTCATATTCATCATCCGTCAGCCCGGTCAGGCCGCTGATATCGAAATCCACGCCCAGATCCGCCGCGATGCCGGACAGTGCCGCATGTTCGCGAAAGATGTCGGCGGGGCGTTCATAGGCGAATGCCTCTGCCCAGCCCATGGCAGTTGCAACATCGCTGATGATGCGCCAATCGGGTCGCGCCGCGCCTGGCGCGGGAATGAAAGACCGCTGGCGGCTGATCGTCCGGTCCGAATTGGTGACCGTGCCCGACTTCTCGCCCCATCCTGCTGCGGGCAGCAGCACTTGTGCCAGCTTCGCCGTATCCGTATCCCCGAACATGTCGGAGATAGCAACGAAGGGAACGGACCTGATCGCATCCCGAACCGCATCGGCGTCGGGCATCGACACAGCGGGGTTGGTCGACATTACCCAAAGCGCCTTGATCCGCCCATTGGCACAGGCGCGGAACAGGTCCACCGCCTTCAGGCCCGGCTTCGATGCGATGGCTGGCGAGGCCCAGTGTGCCTGAACTGCCGCGCGGTGGTCGGCATCCTCCAACGACAAATGACAGGCGAGCATGTTGGAAAGCCCGCCAACCTCCCGCCCGCCCATGGCGTTGGGCTGACCGGTGACGGAGAACGGCCCCATGCCGGGTCGCCCGATGCGCCCGGTAGCCAGGTGGCAATTGATGATCGCATTCACTTTGTCGACCCCGGCGGCCGACTGGTTCACGCCCTGGGAGAAAACGGTGACGACCTTTTTGGTTCCTATCCAAAGATCGAAGAAGGCTGCGATCTCGCGCATATCAAGACCGGTGTCAGACAGGTCGGACGTCTGCGCGGTGCGCACTGCCTCAGCCAAACCGTCGATATGGTCCGCTACATAGGCTGTATTGGTTGCGCCTCGCTCCATGATCGCGGTCAGTAGACCATTGAACAGCGTCACATCGGTGCCTGGAGCCAGCGCCAGATGCAGGTCCACCAGATCGGATGTTGCCGTGCGGCGCGGGTCAATATTGATGATGCGCATATCGGGCCGCGCGGCTTTGGCAGCGGCGAGGCGCTGATAGAGCACCGGATGACACCAGGCGAGGTTCGATCCGACCAACACGACCAGATCTGCTTCCTCCAGATCCTCATAGGTGCCCGGCACGGTGTCCGACCCGAATGCCCGCTTGTGCCCCGCGACGGTGGAGGCCATGCAAAGGCGGGAATTGGTGTCGATATTGGCCGAGCCGACGAAACCCTTCATGAACTTGTTGGCGACGTAATAATCTTCGGTCAGCAACTGGCCCGACCCGTAGATCGCCACGCTGTCCGGGCCATGATCGCGGATGGCATCGGAAAACGCCGTTGCCACTGCGCCGATGGCAGTATCCCAGCCGACATCCTCGCCGCCGATACGCGGCTGCAGGAGCCGACCATCAAGGCTGATCGTCTCACCCAGTGCAGAGCCTTTTGAACACAGTCGTCCGAAATTCGCCGGGTGGTTCGGGTCGCCCTTTATCTCGGCCCCAACCGCGCCGTCAGCGGTCGCCAACACGCCGCAGCCGACACCGCAATAGGGGCAGGTCGTGCAGGTTGTCATCAGGCGGCGGCTTCGCTGGCCTGCGCGAGGGTCAGCAGGATGCGGCCATTTTCGACCGATACAGGATAGGTCCGCACCTGCCCCTCATCCGCGCCCTGCGCCGCGCCCGTATTGAGGTCGATCACCCAGTTATGGAGCGGGCAGGTCACGGCCTGACCGTGCTGGATACCGTTGGACAACGGACCGCCCTTGTGCGGGCAGCGATCATCAAGCGCGAAGACCTGATCATCGGCGGTGCGAAAGATCGCGATGCAGCCGAAATCGGTTGTCACAAGGCGGGCGGCGCGGGGGCGGATATCCTCCAACGCGCCAATGTCGATCCGGTCCGTCATTCTGCTGCCACCATTTTTGTGAGGTCAAGGATCGGCGCGAACTCGCCCGCTTCGCCGCCCTGCGCGCGCTCTTCCCAGGGGTCCTTCTGATAGACCGACTGGCTGATCGCGAACCGCTCCGCCAGCGCCGCACGGCTGATCAGATCATCAACGACCTTCTCGATCACGAAATTCATCCCGACCTTGGCGATCCACTTGTAGGGGCGATGCAGGTATTGGGCGTTCTCGCGGTAGAGCTGGACAAAGGCGGCGGTGATCTCCAGCACCTCTCCCTCGGTCTCCACCACGGCGAGGCGCTCGATCTCCTTCAGGTCCATACCCGCCGCGCCGCCGACACCAATCTGGTAGCCGCTGTCGACGCAGATGACACCGAGGTCTTTGCAGGTCGCCTCCGCGCAGTTGCGCGGGCAGCCCGACACCGCAAGCTTCACCTTATGCGGCGTCCACGATCCCCAGAGGAGGCGTTCCAGTTTGATGCCGAGGCCCGTGCTGTCCTGCGTGCCAAAGCGGCACCAGTCCGTCCCGACACAGGTCTTCACCGTGCGCAGACCTTTCGCATAAGCATGGCCGGAGACCATGCCTGCCGCGTTCAGGTCACCCCAGATCGAGGGTAGGTCCTCCTTCCTCGCGCCGAGGAGGTCGATGCGCTGGCCGCCGGTGACCTTCACCGTCGGGATCTCGTAACGGTCGGCGACATCTGCAATGGCCCGCAATTCATCGGGCGTCGTGATCCCGCCCCACATGCGCGGCACAACCGAAAATGTGCCATCCTTCTGGATATTCCCGTGGGCGCGTTCGTTGATGAAGCGGCTCTGTCCGTCATCCTCGTACTCGAGCGGCCAGGCGGCGATCAGGTAGAAGTTCAGCGCTGGGCGGCAGATATGGCACCCGCAGGAGGTTTTCCATTCCAGTTCCTGCCGGACCGCCTCCATCGTTTTCAGTTCTTTGGCGATGATTAGGCGGCGGACATCGTCATGGGTGTGATCGGTGCATCTGCACATGCCGCCCGCCTCCGGCAGCTTGAAATCATCCCCCAGCGTCAGCGCGACGACCTGCTCGGTCAGGCCCGCGCAGGTCCCGCAGGAAGTGGAGGCCTTGGTTATTGCCTTCACCGCATCCAGCGTGCCCGCACCGTTCTGAATGGCGGCGATGATGGTGCCTTTGGAGACGCCGTTGCAGCCGCAAATCTCTGCCTCATCCGGCAATGCTGCAACGGCCGCCATAGGGTCCACGGGGGCACCCCCCGCAAAGGCCGGGCCGAAGATCAACGTGTCTCGGATCTCGGCGATGTTTTCGCGGTCCTTCAGCTTCTGGAAGAACCAGGCACCGTCCGCCGTGTCGCCATACATGACAACGCCGATGATTGTGTCGTTCTCGATCACGAGGCGCTTGTAGATGCCCTGGGTCGCATCGCGGTAGACAATCTCCTCGCGCCCCTTGCCATCCGCGAAATCCCCGGCGGAGAAGAGATCGACGCCGGTGACCTTCAGTTTGGTGGAGGTCTCGATCCCCTCGAACCGCTCATGAAAGCCGAGCATGTTCTTCGCCGCGACCTTCGCCATGTCGTAGAGCGGCGCGACGAGACCATAACAGGTGCTGCGATGCTCCACACATTCGCCGATGGCGAACACCTCCGGGTCGTCAGTCTTCATCTCGTCGTTCACCAGAAGGCCGCGGTCGTATTTCAGGCCCGATGCCTGGGCGAGGCCGAAATTCGGGCGGATGCCGACGGCCATGATGACCATATCAGCCGGGATGACGCGCCCGTCCTCCAGCAACACAGCCTCCACCTTGCCGTTGCCGCGAATTTCCTTGGTGTTCGCGCCGCAATGGATGGTGATCCCGCGCTGTTCCAGTTCGCGCTGGAGGAGGTATCCGGCGGCGGGGTCCAGTTGCCGCTCCATCAGGTGACCCATCAGATGGATCACGGTAACATCGACGCCCTGTTCCTTCAGACCAGCGGCAGCCTCCAGCCCCAGCAGACCGCCGCCGATGACCACGGCCTTCGCGTTCGGGCGCTCGGCATAGTCGAGCATGCGGTTCACGTCGCCAAGATCGCGATAGGCCATCACGCCGTCCAGATCGCGCCCCGGTATGGGGATGATGAAGGGAGACGACCCGGTTGCGATCAGGAGCTTGTCATAAGGCGTCTCGCCCTTTGCGGTGGTGACGACCTTGCGCATCCGGTCGATGGCAGTGACCGTCTCGCCAAATCGGCAATCGACGCCGTGGGCGCGATACCAATCGGTGTCATGGGTGACGATTTCCTCGTAGGTCTTCTCCCCTGAAAGCACGGGAGAGAGCATGATGCGGTTGTAGTTCCCGCGCGGCTCCGCCCCGAAGAGCGTGATGTCGTAGAGCTCATCATTCGCTTCGAGAAGATGCTCCATGGCGCGGCCAGAGGCCATGCCGGCACCAATGACGACGAGTTTCATGGCCATTATGCCGCTTCCTCCTTTTTCGTCGCGCCGTGCTCGTAATCCTCAAGGAATTGCAGCACTTCGGCACGGTATTCGTAGTAGTCGGGGTGTTCCAACAGCGCCTTGCGCGTGCGCGGACGTGGCAGGGCGACATCCATGATCTTGCCGATGGTGGCGCGCGGCCCGTTGGTCATCATCACCACGCGGTCTGACAGCAGCACCGCCTCGTCGACGTCGTGCGTCACGCAGATCGCGGTGACCTTGGTGCGCGACCAGACCTCCATCAGCACTTCCTGCAATTCCCACCGCGTCAGGCTGTCGAGCATCCCGAACGGCTCATCCAGTAGCAGCAGTTTCGGCGACAGCGCGAAGGCGCGCGCGATGCCGACACGCTGCTTCATCCCGTTCGACAGATCGGCGGCAGGCTTGTCCATCGCATCCGCCAGACCGACCCGTTCAAGATAATATTCGACGACATCCTGACGTTCAGCCTGACTGGCATTCGGATAGACGCGATCCGCACCGATGGCGACGTTCTCCTTCGCCGTCAGCCAGGGGAAGAGAGACGGTGCCTGAAAGACGACCGCTCGTTCGGGGTTCGCCTCCATCACATGGCGACCATCGAGGATGATCGCGCCTTTCGATATCTCGTTCAGCCCGGCGGCCATGGTCAGCGCCGTGGACTTGCCGCAGCCCGAATGACCGATGATGGAGATGAATTCCCCGCGGTTCATGGTCAATTCGAAATCCTCCACCACCGTCAGGGGGCCTTTCGGTGTCGGGTAGACCTTGTGGACCTGAGAGAACTGCAGGAACCGCTCATCGACGGAGGCGACTACTTCTGCAGCGCGGCGATAGGCAGCGGGGGTAAGCCGGTGAACAGCCTCGACCGCCGGCAGAACGCGGCTGCCCTCGGCCTTCGCTTCGAACCCGACCCCCATCAGATAGGACGTCACATCGGCGCGCAACTTCTTGAAGGCCGGATCGTGGTTCATCGCCGTACGTTCACGCGGGCGGGCGATGTTGACCGTGAATTCCGGGCCGAAAGTAGCGTTCGGGCCGGGGTTCAGGGGGATGATCCGGTCTGCCAGCAGGATCGCCTCATCCACGTCATTCGTGATCAGGATGATGGTTTTCCTCTCGACCTGATTGATATGCGCGATCTCGTCCTGAAGGTTCGCGCGGGTCAGCGCATCGAGCGCGGAAAGCGGCTCATCCAGCAGCAGCACCTCAGGCCGCATCGCCAGCGCCCGCGCCACGGCAACGCGCTGGCGCATGCCGCCTGACAGCTCCGCCGGGCGGCGGTCGACGGCGTGTGAAAGGCCGACCATGTCGATGTATCTCTGCGCGATCTCCCGCCGCTCCGCCCTCGACTTGTCCTTGTGTACCGCATCGACGGCCAGCATCACGTTTCCGGTCACGGTCAGCCATGGCATCAGGGAATAGGACTGGAAGACGAGGCCGCGTTCCTGACCCGGTCCGGTGATCGCGTCACCACGAAACAAAGCCTCACCTCGATCCGGCATTTCCAGCCCCGAGAGGATGTTCATCAGCGTCGTCTTGCCGGAACCGGAGAACCCGACGATGGCGATGAACTCGCCCTCGTCCACATCGAGGTTGATGTCGCTCAGGATCGGCGTCTCGCCGTAGCCCTTCGAGATGTTCTTCAGTGAGAGAATACCCATGCCGCTCACCGCTGCGCTGAATAGGTGAACATGGACTGGAGAGCGTACATCAGCCGATCCAGAAGGTAGCCGATGATGCCGATGGTGAAAACAGCCACCATGATCTTGGCAAGGCTCGACGACGACCCGTTCTGGAACTCGTCCCAGACGAATTTGCCGAGGCCGGGGTTCTGCGCCAGCATCTCCGCCGCGATCAGCACCATCCAGCCGACGCCGAGGCTGAGCCGCAACCCGGTGAAGATCAGCGGCAGGGCAGAGGGCAGCACCAGCTTGGTGATCTTCGTATAGGTCGACAGCTTCAGCACCTTGCCGACATTGACGAGGTCCTTGTCGATGCTGCTGACGCCGAGCGCCGTGTTGATCAGTGTCGGCCAGAGCGAGCAGAGCGTCACGGTGATCGCTGAGTTCAGGAACGACTTTGAAAACAAGCCGTCATTGGTGACGTAGACTGCGGAGACAACCATCGTGACGATCGGCAGCCACGCCAATGGCGAGACCGGCTTGAAAATCTGGATCAGCGGGTTCATCGCCGCATTCGCTGTCGGCGACAGGCCGGCCAGGATGCCAAGCGGTACAGCAATGGCGGTTGCGATCAAAAATCCGAAAAACACGGTTTGGATCGAGGTCCAGATCTGATCGTAATAGGTGGGCTTACCGGTGTAGATACGCTGTTTCACGCGATCTTCGCGGCCCTGTTCGATCAGCTTGGCGTTGCGCTCATCCTGGCGGACATAGAAAGCATCGGCCTTTTCACGCTCGCGCACATGATCCGCGTGCAAGACACCCGCCTGCTGCCACACCTGCGCCGGGCCCGGCACTGCACCGAGCGATGTCTGCACTGTCGGGGCCAGTTGCGCCCAGGCAAAAAGAAACAAGAGAATCGCGACCAGTGGCACACCCAGAAGCCGCCAGATCTCCCGCCCCTGCGCCTTGGCATTGTCACCCGCCACCAGCTTCAGTGCGGGGGTGAGCCATGAGAGGCCCAGGATCTGAAAATATCTGTCCGCCTTGTTGATGCGCGAGAAGAGCCGCTCCTTGCGGGCCTCCTTTGCCTGATCTGCGGGGATCTCGGTGATCGCGGTCATATCGCTTGCCTCGAAGAAAACTCGTTGGAAAAGTTGCACGCGGTGCCGGGATCACCGCGCGCCTTGGAAGGGGGGATCAGCCGTCGACGGCGTTTCCGATCACTTTCTGATCGCCCTTCAGACCGATCGGGAATGACTGCAAATAGTCGTTCGGCTTGCGGCCATCGAATTCGACACCGTCGATGAACTCCGCCGTAGGCTCGCGATAGCCATCGGTCTCCCACGGGAAGTCGGCTTCGTTTGCGAGACCTTCATCGACCAGGTGCCGCGCCGCCTGCAAATAAAGGTCGGGGCGATAGACCTTGGCCGCCATCTCCGCATACCACTCATCCGATTTCGCCTCGTCGATCTGGCCCCAGCGGCGCATCTGGCTCAGATACCAGACAGCGTCGGACTGGTAGGGATAGGTCGCGAAATAGCGGAAGAAGACGTTGAAATCGGGAATCTCCCGCTTATCGCCTTTTTCAAACTCGAATGTGCCAGTCATGGAATTGGCAATGACGTCATAGTCGGCTCCGACATATTCAGAGCGGCTGAGGATCTCGACCGCTTCGGGCCGATTTGCGTTGTCGCTTTCATCGAGCCAGATCGCCGCGCGGATCAGCGCCTTGGTCAGCGCAATGGTCGTGTTTGGGTATTTATCGGCAAACTCTTTGGTGATGCCGAAGACTTTTTCCGGATTGTTCTTCCAGATCTGGTAGTCAGTGATCACTGGGACGCCAATGCCCTTGAACACGGCCTGCTGGTTCCAGGGCTCGCCCACGCAGTAACCATGGATCGTGCCCGCCTCCATCGTCGCCGGCATCTGTGGCGGTGGTGTGACAGATAGCAGGACATCGGCGTCGATCTGACCCGTCACGTCTTCCGGCGAATAATAACCGGGCTTCAAACCCCCGGCGGCCAGCCAATAGCGCAGCTCGTAGTTGTGGGTCGAGACCGGAAAGACCATACCCATCTTGAAGGCTTCGCCCTCGTCGCGCATCCGCTCTACCACCGGTTTCAGCGCCTCGGCGGAAATTGGGTGGATTGGCTTGCCGTCAGCATCGTGGGTGATGTTCTGCTTCATCTCGGCCCAGACCTCGTTCGACACGGTGATGGCGTTGCCGTTCAGGTCCATGGAAAAGGGTGTGATGATATGCGCTTCGGTGCCGTACCCAATGGTTGCGGCCAGCGGCTGACCTGCCAGCATGTGGGCACCATCAAGCTGGCCGTCGATCACCCCGTCCAGCAGTACCTTCCAGTTGGCCTGCGGCTCCAGCGTGACGAAAAGGCCCTCGTCTTCGAAGTAGCCCTTCTCATAGGCCACCGCGAGCGGGGCCATGTCGGTCAGTTTGATGAAGCCGAATTTCAGCTCATCTTTTTCGACGTCCAGCAATTCTGCGCTGGCTGGGCCCGCAATCGCAAAAGCAGCGATGGCGGCAGCGATCATCTTGGTCATGTATTAATCCTTTCAGGCGCTATCGGATGGCAAAACGAAAAAAGCCGCGTGATCAAACCGATGACCGTTGGGCCATGGCTGATCAGGCGGCTTTGCCTGCTCCCTCAGTCGACGAGGGCATATGTGGGGACACGAACATCATTGCTCGTTGTAAGCACCATGCCGCAGTGCAGCAGAAGTGCAAGCAGAAATTTCAAAAAAGTTGCAGTTTGCAGTCTTTGCCTAAAATTCACGCGGAAATCTGGAATTCATACGGCTGGCGGCTCAAATTTCAGGCGGTCAAAGAAGCGGTCGGGGCCGAGAAACATCTCGCCGGTCGAAGATGCAACCGCAGTGCGAAGCGACAGACCCCCCTCCACCTTCTCGGACGCACCGGGCAGGTCGGCCCCGACCGGGCCCAGAACACGGCGATAGATGTCGCTGCGAAAACAGGCGCGCCCGATCCGCGCTGCCTCCGCCTGATCAATCCCGGCGCGCGCTGCCCAGCGCGACGCGATCCAGACCGCCTGACTGCGCCAGGGAAACGTGGCGGCCCCGTCAAAGAACTCGATCATCCGGGGGGCAGCACGCTCCGCGCCCGCCGCATTTACGACAGGGCGGCCGATCATCGTCCGCTCGATCAGCGCCGGATCAACATCGACATATTCCGGGCGGGCGAGGATTTCGGACCCGATCAGCCGATTGTCAGGATCACCCAGCCAGCGCCCCGCTCGCCAGACCGCCCGCAGCAGACGGGCCGATGCGTCGGTTTCGGCGTCTTCATGGCGCACTGCCAGCACCTTTTCCGGCGCAAAGGCCCAGATCGCCACACCGGGCAGGATGATCTCTGCCGCGCCTGACGCGACGGCGAAACCGCCCCATGGTTCCCCCACGCAGAAAAGGTCGATTTCATCGGCGGCGATGGCTTCGGGCATTTGCGGCGGCGGGATCGTGCGCATATCGAGACCCGCAGGGCTTTCCAGCCCCAACGCGTTCAGCCAGTAGTAGAGCAGTTCCGCATGCATGGAGAACGGGAACGGTGCGCCAACCCTTAACCTGCCATCCGCAGCGCCGATCAGTGCGCGGCCAACGGCTGCAGCGTCAGAAAAGTCATCCATGCCGCCGACATCGCGCATCCGCTCCACCAGCGGAACGGACGCGCCGATCACATCGCCGTTCACCGATAGCACCGACAGGACATCGATCCGTGTCGGCGCACCGCCAAGACCCATCGACATCGCCACCGGCATTGGTGACAGCATATGCGCCGCATCCAGCGCGCCGAATACCAGTTGATCGCGCAACGCCGACCAGGATGGCATTCGCTTCAGAGTCAGATCAACGCCTTCCTCGGCGGCGAAGCCCAGTTCCCGTGCAACCACGAGCGGTGCGCAGTCGACAAGCGGGACGAAACCGCAGGCAATACGAACCGGGTTCATCGCAATAGGTCCGATGCGGTCACCAGCGCCTCGGCAATCTCGGACAATTTGCGCCCCTGGTTCATCGCGGTCTTGCGCAGCAATGCGTAAGCCTCGTCCTCGGTCAGGCCGCGCGCCGACATGAGCAAACCCTTGGCGCGGTCGATGGTCTTGCGCTCAGCCAACGCGGCCTTTGCCGCTGTCAGCTCGGCACGCATGCGCTTGAACATCTGGAACCGCGCCATCGCCGCGTCCAGAACCGGGCGGACGCGATGTTTTTCGAGACCATCGACTACATAGGCGCTGATCCCGGCCTCTATCGCCGCTTTGGTCGCTGCTTCGTCAGACCGATCGGCGAAAATCGCGACAGGCCGCTCCATCGGACCGGAAGCGAGTGCCAGTTCCTCCATCGCATCGCGGCTGGGGTGAAGAAGATCGATCAGGATGACGTCCGGTTCCGCCTCGGCAATCCGGCGGGGCAGCGCGGTTTCATCGCCGATCACCTCGATATCGAAATCCCCGCTGTCGCGCAGGCCGTCCACGATCATCAGCGCGCGATCGCGATCGGATTCGACAAGGATAACTTTTAGCTTCTTGCTCATGGCGCACCGGCTGGGAAACGGTTACCGAATATATTGCGTCGCACAAATTCAATTCGCAAGTGCACAATTCAATCGCTGCCCGAAGATGTCACCTTGTGTCGTAGCCCCCTATTTCAGCGCGCCGCCTTCGATCCGCTCCCGCAGGAAATGGCGCAGATCGGTCACCGACTTCTGTGTGGTGGAGACATAGACGAAACCCATATTCGTGCGCTCCGTCACCATCTCACCGGGAAAGGGGAGATAGCTCAGCTCCCGCGAGCCGAAGGAAGGCGAGGCCGTCCCAACCTGCCATTCGGTGGTCAATTGCACATCGACCAGCTTCAGCGACGGGCCACCGTCCTCGCCCGGACGCTCCAACGGGACCCCGGCGAGGCGCAGATAGGACATCTTGTCATTGGCTTCGCGAAACCCGTCGATGAACTGCATGCTGAGGATCTGAAGGTCCGCCGCATCATCTACCTCATGCATATGGGAATGAAGATGATCGGCATCCGTATGGTTGTGATCATGGGGGTGGGAATGATCGTGGGGCATCAGGCACCTCCCGTCGCGCGGGTGGTCCAGCGCTTGCCATCGCGGGCTTCGTCATAATCGCCCATAGGCAGGGTGACCGGCTTGTCGATCAGCCCCTTGTGTTTACCGAGCGTGCCTGCCGAAACCATGGAGCCGAGCACATCGACAATCACCCGCGTGCCCATCAGCGCGGTGATTTCCGACTGGTCATAGGGCGGGGAGACCTCCACCAGTTCCATCCCGCAGATGCCTTCGGCAGCCACCTTGGACGCAAGCGCCAGCGCCTCGCGCGGCAGGAATCCGCCGGGTTCGGGCCAGCCGGTGCCGGGGACGAAGCCGCAATCGATGCTGTCGATATCGAAGGACATGTAGACCATGTCGACCCCGTCCCACGCCATTTCCAGCGCCATCTCGGCGGTCTTGTCGATGCCCATCTTCTCCATATCGGACATGGTGATGATATTGGTGTCCCGCTCCCGCGCGACCTTCACCGCCTCGCGCGGGACCTGCCAGCCGCCGATGCCAACCTGTACGAGGTTCTTGGCGGGCACGTTCGGCAGGTTGGTCGAATGGAACCAGGGCGTGGTGTGCATCCGCTCATCCAGGTCCTTTTCCTGAATGTCGGCATGGCGATCGAAATGCACGATGCCGATCTTCTTCGACGTGCACTCGGCGATGCCGCGCACGCAGGGAAATCCGATGGAATGGTCGCCGCCGATGATGATGGGCAGCGAGCCGGAGGAGAACACATGGCTGACCGCCCGGCTGATCTGATCGAAGGTCTTCTCGATATTGCCGGGAATGGTAAAGATGTCGCCAGCATCGCACAGGCTCATCTGTTCACGCAGATCAACGCCGATCTCGTAATTGTAGGGCGTGTAGAGGGCGGAGATCTTGCGCACGCCTTGCGGGCCGAACCGCGTGCCGGGCCGATAGGTCGTGCCGCCATCGAAGGGCGCGCCGAGGACGGTTGCATCATAATTGCCGACTTCCGTCACGTCCTCCGTATAAGGTGCCTTCAGGAACGTGTTGATACCGGCGTAATGCGGCAGCTCCCCCCGCGCGAATGTGGGGATGGAGCGGTCCTCGATGCTGTCCGCCGCCGTCAGGCCCATGCGCAGCGCCCAGGCCTTTTCCTTTTCCCATTCGCTGCCCGGAATATTCTCCTCCGCCCGCGCGGCCTTCCAGCCGAGGAGCTTCGTAAGGTCGGGGTGATGCTGACGCCGGTCGCGCAGGAGCGTGGCGGCGGGGTGGTGCGAGCGGCTGCGCCGTTCAGGCGTCATGTACATTGTCGGTGTCCTCCGGGGTGATAATCTGCGGGGTCTGAAAGGGTATCCCGTCATCGCGGGCATCGAAATCGTAGGTGATCGTGGCACCATAGGCATTCGGCTCATGCGGGTCCCAGCGGACCTTGTCAAAGACCAATACGCGATCGCCGAGCTTGAACCCCTCTTTCAGGTCATGGGTTACCATGAAGACGGTCATGCCGGTTTCCGTCCGCAGGTCCTGCAAAAACGCGTGCATCTGATCGCGGGTGCCGGGGTCGAGGGCACCGAAGGGCTCGTCCAGCAGCAGAACACGCGGTTTCGCCGTCAGCGCCTGCGCGATGGCGAGCCGTTGCTGCATCCCGCCCGACAGTGCCGCAGGGTAAGCGGCGACCATGTGGCCAAGGCCAATCCGGGTCAGCACCGCCTCAGCGCGCCCGCGCGCATCGCGCAGGCGCTTGCCCCAGAACCAGCCGGTGCGTGATTGGTGAAAGCTCTCCGCCGCCACGATGTTGTCGCGCACGGTCATGTGCGGAAAGACGGAATAGCGCTGAAAGACAACGCCCCGGTCGCGTCCCGGCTCCACCGCCGGGGGTTGGTCGGCGATCCTGATCTCGCCCCTTGTCGGCGTCTCCTGCGCCAGAAGAAGGCGCAGAAAGGTCGACTTGCCGCAGCCCGAGGCACCGACGATGGAGACGAATTCGCCTTCGTCCACGTCCAGCTCGACCCGCTCCAGAATGGGTCTGCCGCCATAGGACTGGTGGATGCCACGGGCCTGAACGAAGCTCATAGATTGTCCCTCCCGAACCAGGGGAAGGCGCGGTCGCTCATCTTGCGGAGGGCATAGTCGATCAGGAAGGCCAGGATGGTGATCCAGATCACGTAGGTCAGGATCACATCCATGGCGAGGTACCGGCGCACGAGGAAGATGCGATAGCCGAGCCCGGAATCGGATGCGATCGCTTCGGAGGCGATCAGAAACAGCCAGGCAGGGCCAAGCGACAGGCGCACCCCTTGCACGAGGCGGGGCAGGATCTGCGGGATCGCCACACGCAGCGCAATGACCAGCGAAGTCGCGCCAAGGGTCTGCGCCTTGACCATCTGCTCGCCCGGTATCTCCACGACCCTTTGACTGAGATCACGGATTAGGAACGGCGTGATGCCAATGGCGATCAGCGCGACTTTCGATGTCTCGCCAAGCCCGAAGACAATGAACAGGATCGGCAGGATTGCTAGCGGTGGCACCATCGAGAGGACATTCACGAACCCCCCGAAGGTGGCGCGCATATAGGGTAAAAGCCCGATGCCGAGCCCGAAGAGGAGCCCGATCAGCGCAGCAATCCCGACACCGAGGGCCAGCCGTTGCAGGCTGATCGCGGTATCAGACCAGAAGAGGATCTTCTCGGACCGCCGGTCCGGCACCGTCAGCAACCGCTCCGCCGTAGTGAGGATCGCGGCGGGGGCGGGCAGCAGCTTGTCCTGCGGATTGTCCGCCCGGCGGATATCAGACGCGATGCTATAGGCTGCCAGCAGCGCCAGAAACGGCAACAACAGCAGCAGGAACGCCAGCGGCCGTCCGGGTTTTCGGTTGATCAGTCGCATGGGATGGGCAGGGCGCACCGACCGGCGCGCCCCTGACCGATCAGAGGCTGCCGTCAGCCGCCATGGACATGAAGGTCACGTCATAGCGTAGCTGGATATTGTCCTCATCGCCTGTCGTCTTCCCGCCCGGATAGGCGACGCCGACAAAATCAGCGCTTGGCGCGCCTTCTCCGAGGATGCCCTTGTCGAAGAGGAACTCAGCCACGTTCACCATGGTTTTCGGCAACGCGTCGCTTTCGACAAAAGCCACGGCATCGGCTGGCTTCCAGAACATCTGGGTGGAGGCGAGCTGCGCCTTGTAGCCCGCAAGATCGGTGCCCGATGCCTCCGCCATGGCGGTCAGGACATCTTCGTCACCCGCTTCCATAAGGCCCATCACCTCGTACCACGCCCCCACCAGCGCCTTGCCGAAATCCGGATTGGCAGCCAGCGTTTCGGTGTTGACCACCATCATGTCGATGATCTCACCGGGGATGTCGGAGCTGTCGAAAAGCTTGTTCGCCCCCGGCTGCGCCATGATCTCGGACACGAGCGGGTTCCAGGTGACAACCGCTTCCACATCCGGCGTGGCATAGGCCGCGATCATGTCGGCGTCAGAAGTATTGATGACGGAGCCCAGTTCCGCCTCCCGCATGCCCACGCTGTCGAGCGCCCGCGCCAGAAGGTAGTGAGAGACGGACAATTCGACCAGATTGACCGGCTTGTCCTTCAGATCGCTGAGCGTACCCTCACCCTTCATGATCACGGCATCATTGCCGTTCGAAAAGTCACCGACGATCAGCGCGGTTGTGTCCACACCGCCGCCTGCGGGGATCGAGAGCGTGTCCATATTGGTGGCCGAGACCCCATCGAACTGTCCGGCGGTGTAGAGATTGATCGATTCCACGTAATCGTTAACCTGAACGATCTCGACATCGATGCCGTATTTGTCCGCCCATTTGTCCATGATGCCGCTGTCTTCCAGATAGCCCCACGGCATCCAGCCGACATAGATCGACCAGGCGACCTTGAATTCGGTTTTCTCGGCTGCGATGGCGGCGGGCGCGGTGAAGCCGAAGCCGATGGCAAAGGCGGCGAAAAGATGTGCGAGGCGCATGGGCATGTCTCCCGTTCACGTTCCGCTCGCTACCGGGCTTGACCAGCCACGCGCGGAACAAGAGGAAACGTGGCTCGTGTGGCGCAGTGCTCCTCCCGGGATTTTGCCCCGCCGTGTACCGCCAACGGAATTGGCCGCGGCGGCGTCATCTCTCGGACCAGCCTCCCTGCCGGGAGCGGAACCCTAGATGACCTGCGGAGCGGACGGTGGGGCAGAGATGCGGATACCGCAACGAAATCGTGCAGAATTCGCGTAACAAGCTGGCGCATGCTCAGAAAAGCAGCGTCTGCTCAGGCTAATGACGCGAGATTAAGCGGCGTGCTTCGCTGTCCACTGATGTGACAGGTGGCATGGTGTATGAAGATCAAAGTATTTACCGATAAACGATGTGGAGACCTTTCACCGGAACCAATGGCGACCCCTGAAGGATTCGAACCTTCGACCTACGGATTAGAAGTCCGTTGCTCTATCCAGCTGAGCTAAGGGGCCGTTAGTGGGTCCAGGCACCACGCCGGCTGTGGGCGAAGTTGCCGCCATAGCCGCCCGGCTTGATGACATGCTTGCGCTTCTTTGGTACCTCCACCCGGTAGGCCAGTCCGCATTTTTCCGCATAGGCGATTGCCGCCTCCTGATCAGGAAAGTTGATGCGTACTTGTCCGTTCATGTCCCCCGATCCGGTCCAGCCCATAAGCGGGTCGATGCGCTTTTGTTCGGCAGGGACAAATTCCAGTACCCAGTCGGATTTTGCCTGGCCGGACTGCATCGCGGTTCTGGCTGGCTGATAGATACGTGCAAGCATGGCGCGCCCCAAATTGCGGATCTGTCGAGTATATGTCGAATGCAGCACCGATGCGCAAGATTGTAGATGGGCAGGACAGAGGCGCTGCCGAGAGAAAAAGGTTGTCGCCGGTCGGACGCTTGGGAGCGAGGGGTGGGGTGGGTGGTGCCACGTCCGACCGGCGACAGTCTCTGCTGCTGCTCCTAAGCAATACACGCATAGGGAGAGTCACAGCAAGAGTTTTATCGTCTAGGTTCCACATCGTCTTTGACGACCGCAGCCCCTGTTCGATGAGGTGACATTGAACCGGACGTCATTAACAACGGGTTACCAGAGCAACTTATTGTCGTCCGCTGTCAGCAGGCCTAGTTACACTGGTGAGGAAAGGTAGGAAAACATGACCGTCGATACCCTCGTTACCGTGCCCCAGCGCCCGAATCGCGACAAACTCGAAGGTGGCGTCCGAATCAGGATGGAAACACCTTTCAGCCCGGCTGGCGATCAGCCAACCGCGATTGCGGAATTGGCCGAGGGCGTGATGAGCGGTGAGCAGGACCAGGTCCTCCTCGGGGCGACCGGGACCGGCAAGACCTACACCATGGCCAAGGTGATAGAGGCAACCCAGCGCCCTGCCATCATCCTCGCGCCGAACAAGACGCTGGCGGCCCAGCTATATGGAGAGTTCAAGAACTTCTTTCCGCATAATGCGGTCGAGTATTTCGTTTCCTATTACGACTACTACCAGCCCGAAGCTTACGTGCCTCGCTCTGACACGTTCATCGAGAAGGAGGCGCAGATTAACGAGCAGATCGATCGTATGCGCCATTCCGCGACCCGGTCCCTGTTGGAGCGGGACGACGTGATCATCGTTGCCTCCGTCTCCTGCATCTACGGTATCGGGGCGGTGGAAACCTATGGTGCCATGACCCAGGATCTGCGGGCTGGCGAAAGCTACGTTCAGCGCGACGTGATCCGGGAACTGGTCGCGCAGCAATACAAACGCAACGACGCCGCGTTCCAACGTGGATCGTTCCGGGTGAAAGGTGATACGCTCGACCTCTGGCCCGCGCATATGGAGGATCGCGGCCTGCGTTTTGCCTTCTTTGGGGATGAACTGGAGGCGATCACCGAGTTCGATCCGCTGACCGGCGAAAAATCCGGCACGCTGGACCGGGTGCGCATCTATGCCAACTCCCACTACGTGACGCCGCGCCCGACGCTGAATCAGGCGATCAAGTCGATTAAGGCGGAGCTGGCGGTGCGCCTCAAGCAGTTGACCGATGAGGGCCGCCTTCTGGAGGCGCAGCGGCTGGAGCAGCGCTGCAATTTCGATGTGGAAATGATGGAGGCGACCGGCTCCTGCGCCGGGATTGAGAACTATTCGCGCTATCTGACCGGCCGTGCGCCGGGAGAGCCGCCGCCCACGCTGTTCGAATACATCCCCGACAACGCCATCGTGTTCGCGGATGAGAGCCATGTCTCCGTCCCCCAGCTTGGTGCGATGTACAAGGGTGACTATCGGCGGAAATTCACGCTGGCTGAACATGGGTTCCGTCTGCCATCCTGCATGGATAACCGGCCCCTCAAGTTCGAGGAGTGGGATGCCATGCGCCCGCAATCGGTCTTCGTCAGCGCCACCCCCGGCAAGTGGGAGCTGGAGCGGTCAGGCGGTGTTTTCGCCGAACAGATCATCCGCCCCACCGGCCTGATCGACCCGCCGGTGGAAATTCGCCCGGTGGAGACACAGGTCGATGATCTGCTGGATGAAGTGAAGCGCGTCGCGCAGGCCGGCTATCGGTCGCTCGTCACTACCCTGACCAAGCGGATGGCGGAGGATCTGACCGAATACCTGCATGAACAGGGCGTTCGCGTTCGCTACATGCATTCCGATATCGACACGCTTGAGCGGATCGAGATCCTGCGCGATCTGCGCCTCGGGGCGTTCGACGTGCTGATCGGCATCAACCTGCTGCGCGAGGGTCTCGATATCCCCGAATGCGCTTTGGTGGCGATCCTCGATGCGGATAAGGAAGGGTTTCTGCGCTCGGAGACGTCGCTCGTCCAGACCATCGGTCGCGCAGCGCGCAATGTGGACGGCAAGGTCATCATGTATGCCGACCGCACCACCGGGTCGATGGAACGGGCAATCCGCGAGACCACGCGGCGGCGCGAGAAGCAGATGGCGTATAATGACGAACACGGCATCACGCCGGAGACAATCAAGCGCGATATCGGCGATATACTGCAGAGCGTCTATGAGGCAGACCACGTGACGCCCGACGTTCATGGCGCGGCAGGCAAGGCGGTTATCGGCGGCAATCTTCAGGCCCATCTCGACGGGTTGCGTAAAGATATGATGAAGGCGGCGGAGAACCTCGAATTCGAGGAAGCAGCGCGTTTGCGGGACGAGGTCAAGCGGCTGGAATCGGTGGAACTGGCGATTGCCGACGATCCGATGGCCCGGCAATCCGCAGTCGAGGATGCATCGGCGCCAAGCAGCAAGCCCGGCAGGCCGAAGGCCCGGTCTACCTCTGGCAGGCCAGGTACCCGCAGTTATCGGGGCAAGAGCCAGAAAAAGCACTGAGTGCGGCCAGAGCCGACCTCACTCAGCCGCAGACGCTGAAAGGCGGTCGATCATGTCATCACGGGAGGCTGCGAAGGTGCTCTGATAAAGGGTCTTCCGAGAGGCGGTGGATAGCTTCCCCACCGATGTTCTGTGCCGTCTCCACATATTCATTCGCGCCTAAGATCCGGTCGACACTGACCGGCCTGCCGGCCGCAGGGAAGAGGAGGGCACTTGTGCAAAAGCGCTGTTCGCCGCGCGGTACCGCACCTGCCAGCTTTGATTTAATAGCTGATTAACTCATGTCAATTTTTCTGAGGATCAGACTGATTCCTGCGGTGCGGGCCTGATCTGAACACCGTTTATGCGCCAGATGCCGTCGACCTGCTGCATGTAGTAGTCCGCGATGAACAGGCGGCCCTGCTGATCTTCGAAGAACATGGTCTGTACCGGTCCACGGGCAGTCATCTCCAACGTGCCGAGGTCATATCTCTTGGGTCGCCAGACCATCGGATAGCCAGTGGTTACCATCCGGCTGAACGTCTCGGCGTCCCGGAACATGCCTTGGATCATGGGTGACGCATAGCTGAACGCCTGCACCCAGTCATCGTCCTGCATGGCAAGGATCTGCGAGCGGATCGTCTCTTCAATCTCGCGCGCATCCTCATCGCTCTGTGCGGAAACGCTACTAGCGGCGAGCATCAGCGCGACAACGGGTGCGAGAATGAATTTCAGGCCGATACGGCTAAAAAGGTTCAGCATGGACATCTCCCTCTAGACCAGCAGATGAGGCATCATGGTGCCATAGCAAGTGAATTTTCTCACCATCCTCGACTTAGCGCCGGTTTTCCTAACTATTCATTAACTATATCAGCGCCCGATGCGCGAATGGACTGGCGCAAACCCCTTTGCTCTGGCGGCCTGCTGGGTCTGCTTCTGACCGCGCTCGGTGCTGAGCTCGCGTGGGCGGGTGCCTGGACGCGTCAGGCTGGCGATGGGTTCACATCCCGCACAATCCGCTATTTCCAGACCGATAGCGGCGGCGAGAATGCCAGGTTCAAGGAGCTTGGGATCAGCGTCTATACCGAATACGGCGTGATTGATCCTGTGACCATCGGGCTGGAGATCGATCAGGGTCTCCGGCTGGACATTGCGGCCAAGGGCCAGCAGGGCGGTCGCACCTCCGCCTTCATCCGCACGCGGCTGTGGACCGGCGAGGATGGCGACGTGTTCTCGCTGCAATTTGGCGGATCACTGCCCGTCTCCGGGGTGCAGTCAGGTGCCATTCCGGGCGGCGATGACGCGAGAGAGATAAAGGGCCTGATGCAATACGGGCGCGGCTTCGTCACCGACTGGGGCAATGGCTGGGCGGAGGCCGCGCTCGGCTATGCCCATTTCACAGGCGGCCGGGCGGATGAGATCAAGCTTGACCTCACCACAGGGATACGCCCGACGGAAAACTGGATCGGCATCGCGCAGATGTTCGGTACATTCAGTCTGCGTGATGCTGCCTTCGCGGAGCCGGATTTCGACATCGTGAAGGTCAAACTGTCCCTTGGACGCAAGATATTCGGTAACAGAACCCTTCTGATCGGGCTGTCGCGCGATGTTTACACGCGCGGGGCCGATCCGGGGTTTGAGGTTTCAGTCTCGCTCTGGTCCAATTTCACGCTCGAAGGCCTGTTCATCGATGAAGATGGCATTTCCGGCGATTAATCACCCTTCAGAAATGTCCCTGACAGCGCCTTGTCGATCAGGGCGACCGTCTCTTCGATCCCATAAAGCGCGATGAACCCGCCGAAACGCGGGCCTTGCGATGCGCCCAGAAGCACTTCGTAGATCGCCTTGAACCAGTCGCGCAGCGGCTCGAACTCAGCATCCTTGCCGACCGCATAGACCTCCGTCTGCAAGGCCTCCGCATCGACCGGCCCGTCCCAATTCCGCAGGATGTCGGCCAGCGCAGCCAGTGCCTTCGCCTCGCGCGCATCCGCCGCGCGGTAGACCTTGGTCGGCTTCACGAAGTCTTCAAAATACCGCACGGCATGGCCCGCCGCCGCATCGAGGGCGGGATTGCTCTCCGGCGTCGCATCCTGGGCGTATTTGCGGATGAACCCCCACAGCGTTTCCTTGTCCTCGGCGCTCGCCGCCGACGCAAGGTTCAGCAACATGGAAAAGCTGACCAGCAATGTGCTGGCAGGCGGTGCGCCTTCATGAATATGCCAGACCGGATTGGCCAGTCGCGCGGTTTCATCCTGCTTTTCAAACGCATTCAGCTGCTGGTGGTATTCATCCATCATGCGCGGGATCACATCGAAATGCAGCCGCTTCGCCGTGCGCGGTTTCTGGAACATGAAGTAGGACAGGCTTTCCGACGACGCATAGGTCAGCCACTCATCGATGGAGATGCCATTGCCTTTGGACTTGGAGATTTTCTGCCCGTCGCCATCCAGAAACAGCTCGTAGACGAAATGCTCCGGCGCTTTTGCGCCCAGCGCCTGGCAGATGCCATCATAGAGCGGCGTGTTGGACTGATGGTCCTTGCCATACATTTCAAAATCAACGCCCAACGCCGCCCAGCGCGCGCCGAAATCGGGTTTCCACTGCAGTTTCACATGGCCGCCTGTGACCGGGACGGTCCACTCACGCCCGTCCTCGTCATCGAAGGTGACGGTACCGCCCTTCGCATCGACGGTCTTGATCGGAACGTAAAGGACACGGCCCGTTTCGGGATGGATCGGCAGGAAACAGGAATAGGTGGCGCGCCGTTCCTCGCCAAGGCTCGGCAGCATGATGTTCATGATCGCATCATACCGCTCGGCGCAGCGCATCAGGATGTCATCCATCTTGCCGGACTTGTAATAATCGGTGGCAGAGATGAATTCATAATCGAACCCGAATGTGTCGAGGAACCTGCGCAGCATCGCGTTGTTGTGGTGACCGAAGCTTTCGAACTCGCCAAAGGGATCGGGCACTGATGTCAGCGGGCGCTGCAGATGTTCGGTCAGCTGCGCCGGGTTGGGCACATTGTCCGGCACCTTGCGCATCCCGTCCATATCGTCGGAAAAGCAGATCAGCCGGGTCGGAATATCCGAGAGCTGCTCGAACGCGCGGCGCACCATGGTGGTCCGTGCAACCTCACCGAATGTGCCGATATGGGGCAGGCCGGAGGGGCCGTAACCGGTCTCAAAGAGGACATGACCCTTCTCGGGTGCCTTGTTCTTGTACCGTTTGACCAGCTTGCGCGCCTCTTCGAAGGGCCAGGCCTTGGAGGTTTCGGCAATCGCGCGCAAGTCAGACATCTCGGGCACCCCTTATGGGTTCACTTCATTGGAAGCGCTCTCCTATTGCTCCGCTCATTGGCGGTCAATAAGGTCCGGTGACACAGGCCAACCCGGAGACGCAGTATGACCGCCGTATTCAGCCCACAGGACGCCCTTGTCGCCGTTATGATCGCGACATCCGCAGCGGATGCCCACCAGACAACGGAGGAGCTGTTGATGATCGACCGGATCATCGATGCGCTGCCAGCGTTCGAAGGCTACGACAAGGACCGACTGGCAACCGTCAACGCGGTCGTGGGAGAGCTTTTCTCTGAGGAAGACGGTCTCGACGCCCTGATCGGTCTCGTCGGTGAGGCATTGCCGGAGCGGTTCAACGAAACTGCCTACGCAGTTGCCTGCGATATCGCCGCAGCAGATGGCAAGGTGGCTATGACCGAATTGCGCTTTCTAGAAATGCTACGCCACGATCTGTCCGTAGGCCGTCTTGCTGCTGCCGCGATTGAGCGTGCAGCGCGGGCTAAGCACCAGCGGTTCTAGCGGCACGTTTCAACAACCGCTCGCGTTGGGCGATGTAGAGGGCGGCAGCGATGATGATCACGCCCCCGGCCACCGTGTAGCGGTCGGGGCTCTCATCGAACAGGACGTATCCGGCGAACCCGATCAAGATCAGCCGCAGATAGGTCAGCGGTGCAAGGACGCTGGCCTCAGCCAGGCGATAGGCCTGCAGATCGCCGATATTGCGCGCCAATGACATGACGACAACCAGCCCCAACGCAAACCAGCCAAAGGATGATGCCGGCAACGACCAGGCGGGCAGTGCCAGCGGTGCGGAGACGATGATGGTCATG
>JBCCDJ010000031.1:0-43330 GCA_039030855.1 Pseudomonadota bacterium | reverse complement strand
GTGGGGGGAGTAAAGGCTCAATCACTGCCCATTCTTCGTCGCTCAGATCAAATCTTGCCATAGTCACCGCCATTTTTGAGGCAGTGAATCAGAGGCTTAGGTTAGCAGCAAGTGCCACACGAATTGGGTTCAGACCCTAGACTTGATCGAAACGCCGCGACGTCGCTTCTCTAAGTATTGCAATGCAGTGAGACTGCTGTGCTATGACAAATAAAAACTTTGCCCGGCAGGTCGCAGTACTGTCCAACACTTAGCCATCAACTCTGAATCCTACATTGAACCGCCCCGGTTTTATCGGATGCTCCAACTCATCAGTAGGCTGGAGCATCATGGGAGAGACGGTAAACAAGTATTCGTCCGAAATGTGCGAGCGCGCGGTGCGTTTGGTTTTGGAGAACGCCGGGCAGCATGAAAGCCTTTGGTCAGCGACCCTGTCGATTTCTTCGAAGATCTGCTGTGCGCCGCAACGCAGAACTAACGGGGCAAACAGGGCGTATTTGATGCGGAGACTCCGCGGGTATCATGACCGAGATGATGAAGGCCTCGGAGCGGAAGAACCGTGTCCGTCCAGTTAACCCGCACTGACGCTGGATAGGAGAGGGTTTGAGGGTCCGCCTAAGGTAAGTGGACACTTAGGGCCCCAGATGAGCAAGAGCAGCAAACGTCGTCGGTGGTCCGACGACGAGACGCGTTCGATTAGTTTGTGAACGACGACGCCGGGAGTTTCGGTCGCACAGGTTGCGCATCACTATGCGATGAAATTGGACATGATTTTTGGCTGGTTGAAGGATCCGGGGTTTAGGCCGGAACGCGGAGAGGCGCTCGATACCAAGTTTCTTGACGTCAAGGCGCGAACGTTTTCAACGGCTCCGCACGAGGGTCGTGACGCGGACGTCATTTCACCCACTGCGGTTCCGAGCGTGGGAAGCATTGAGATCGTCCTCGCTGGTGGTCACCGGGATAAGGCGGAAGGGGCATTTGATCATGACGTTCTCACCTGGCTCTTAAAGGGATAGGTGACATGATCCCGGCTCCCTCCCAGACGAAGGTCTGGCTGGCGGCCGGCGTCGCCGACATGAGCGAGGATTCTAACGGACTATCCATTTTGGCGGAGAACCTGTTGGCCCGATCGTCATCCGGTGGTTCTGGGCGAGTTGGTCTTGCGATACGAGCATGAGCCGTATTGTTCGAATGTTTCACCAACCTGACGTCAACGTCACCTGCGACAACTTGTTCCGTGAACACCGACTGTTCATATCCAATCCATGACAGGAACAAGAGATATGAGGAAGACGCAGATGACCCTGACCCACGCCCTTGCCGCCCCGATCATTGCAGCAACCGTTGCGATTTTCACCTTGATAGCGACCCCGTCCAACGCCTCTGTCACAACCGACACCGTCTCCAGGTCCAGTGTCGCCGCATCAGCTGGCGTTGTCGCACCCAGCACCGCCCAGTCAGGCAAGGTGACGATCACCGAGGTCCGCTTTGGTGGCCGCAGAGGCGGGTTTCGGCGCGGTGGTTTCCGCAGCCGCGGCTTTCGACGCGGTGGGTTTCGTGGCCGCGGCTTCAGAAGCCTGGGGTTCCGGCGCGGTGGCTTTCGTAGTCGGGGCTTTCGGCAGGGTGGCTTTCGCAGCCGCGGTTTCAGAGGCCGTCGTTTCCGTTGAGCCAGATCCGCTCAACGCTTAAACGACTACCCTGATGATCTAAATGAGCCCCGCCGCGCTCTTTGCGCGGCGACGGCACATGAAGTCTCTGAACGAAGACTTTGGCGGTCTCCCACCCGGCGTCAGACCGGTTGAAGGAACCGAAACGGTACCGGCAAGAGAACAAGTGGTCCGGGGGGCGGGTATCCAGGATTACAGGCGCAATGGCAGCCCACTGGGCGTCGGTCAGATCGATCAGGTAGGCCCGGCGAAAGGCAAAGCGTCGCTCGGGGTTAATGACGGTGACCCCCTCTCAGTCACACTACCTCACTAAAGGAGCCCGTCCTCCCAAAAAACGGTCTGACGTACATTTTTCAAGAACAAATATGAATATCCAGAACCAACCCGAAAAATTACAGCAGAGATTCGATATACGATCAGTTTTCATTCTGCACTTGTGTATTCGTTAATCTTCAGAAGCAGGAATGTCTTACTTTTTCTTCGCCAACACCCTGTCCAGCCCCCGTGTCGTCAGAAACCGGCGCAGTATATTGCCGCCGTAGGTGGGCGTGGTCACAAAGTAACGCAGGGACGGCTTGGGGTCCTCCAGCGCATGAATCAGCTTCGCAGTGACTGCCGAAGCGGGGAGGTTAAATCGACCCCCCTCCTTATCCTTGTGCAGGCGGCGCTCGACCTCGGCCCACATCTCCTGCGGATGGGAGGATCCTTCGCGGGCGAGCTTCATCCAACGTGCGAACGGCTCCCGGCAATTGCGGCGAAACGGCGTGCCGATGGGGCCGGGTTCGATCAGGATCACCTTGATGGGAGACCCGGCAAGCTCGCGGCGCAGGGTGTCCGTTGCCCCTTCCAGCGCAAATTTCGTCGCATTATAAGGCCCACGATATGGCATCGCGACCATGCCGAGGATGGAAGAGCAGTTGACGATCCGACCCGCCCCCGCCGCCCGCATCGCTGGCAGAACGCGGTTGGTCAACTGGTGCGGACCAAAGACATTCGCCTCAAAGATCGCGCGCATGGCATCGCGCGGCACGTCCTCCATCGGTCCGGGCAGGGCCCAGGCACCGTTATTGTACAGCGCATCCAGCCTGCCGCCGGACCGCTCCAACGCCTCTGCCGCGCCGGCATCCACCGATGCCTCATCCGCGTAATCGAGCGCCCAACTCTCCAACCCTTCCTCACGCAGCCGCGCGGCATCTTCCTCCTTCCGGCAGGTTGCGAACACCCGCCAGCCGCGTTTGGCCAGCGTGTGAGCGGCATCATGGCCGATGCCGCTGGAGCAGCCAGTGATCAGAATTGTTCGTGTCATAGTCTGTCCTCTCTGGACCCCGATTGGCGCGCCGCCCTATACGATACCTATGACCGATTTGCTCGATGAAAATGACGATGGCTCTGGCGGCGCGATTATCCCCGAACCGATGCGCCGTGCGCTTGGCGACCGTTACCTGCAATATGCGCTCTCGACCATCACCAACCGCGCCCTGCCCGATGCCCGTGACGGGCTGAAACCGGTCCACCGCCGCATCCTTTACGCGATGCGCGGGCTGAAGCTGGACCCCGGCACCGCGTTTCGCAAATGCGCCAAGATCGTGGGCGAGGTGATGGGTAACTACCACCCCCACGGCGATCAGGCGATTTACGATGCGCTGGTGCGTCTGGCGCAGGATTTCTCCGTCCGCTATCCGCTGGTCGACGGGCAGGGAAACTTCGGCAATGTGGACGGCGACAATGCCGCCGCGCAGCGCTATACGGAGGCCCGCCTGACCCATGCCGCCAAGGCCCTGATGGAGGGGCTGGCGGAGAACGCGGTCGATTTTCGAGACAATTATGACGGGTCCGAGCGGGAGCCTGTCGTACTCCCCGCCGCGTTCCCGAACCTTCTGGCCAATGGCGCGAGCGGGATTGCGGTTGGCATGGCAACCTCCATCCCACCCCATAACGTGCATGAGGTTTGCGATGCGCTTCTCCACCTGATCAAGGCCCCGAATGCGCGGGTGGAGACGCTGGCGGAACTGATCCCCGGCCCCGATTTCCCGACCGGCGGTGTGCTGGTAGAGGGGGGAGAGAGCATCATGCGCTCCTACGACACCGGGCGTGGCGCATTCCGCCTGCGCGCCAAATGGACGACGGAGGATCTGGGCCGCGGTGTCTGGCAGATCGTGGTTACCGAGATCCCCTATCAGGTTCAGAAATCCAAGTTGATCGAAAAGATCGCGGAGCTGATCAACGCCAAGAAGCTGCCCATTCTGGCCGATATCCGCGACGAGAGCGCGGAGGATATCCGGCTGGTTCTGGAGCCACGGGCGAAAACCGTTGATCCCGCCGTCCTGATGGAATCGCTCTTTCGCCTGTCGGATCTGGAGATCAAATTCAGCCTCAACATGAACGTCCTAATCGACGGGCGCACACCGCAGGTCTGCGGCCTGCGCGATGTGCTGCTCGCCTTCCTCGGCCATCGGCGCGAGGTGCTGGTGCGTCGGTCGGAATACCGGCTGGAGCAGATCGCGAGGCGGCTCGAAGTGCTGGATGGGTACATCATCGCCTATCTCAACCTCGACCGCGTGATCGAGATCATCCGCTACGAGGATGAGCCCAAGCAGCTTATGATGGCGGAGTTTTCGCTGTCCGATGTGCAGGCCGAGGCGATCCTGAACATGCGCCTGCGCTCCCTGCGCAAGCTGGAGGAGATGGAGCTTCGCGCAGAGCGCGACGCGTTGATCGAGGAACAAGCCGGGCTGACCGCATTGGTCGGCGATACCGGTCTGCAATGGGCAAAGGTTGCCGAGGAAATCCGCGACATCCGCGCCCGTTTTGGCAAGAAGACCGAAGGCGGTGCACGGCGCACGGTGATCGAGGACGCGCCCGATGTCGAAGAGGTCTCGCTGGAGGCGATGATCGAGCGGGAACCGGTCACCGTGGTCTGTTCGCGCAATGGCTGGATCAGGGCGATGAAGGGACATATCGCGCTGGATTCGGAGCTGAAGTTCAAGGATGGCGATGCGGGGATGTTCATCCTCCACGCCGAAACGACAGACAAACTGCTGCTGGCCGCATCGAACGGCCGGGTCTTCACGCTCGATGTGCACAAGCTGCCCGGCGGGCGCGGGATGGGGGAGCCGGTGCGCCTGATGATCGATCTCGCCAATGACGTCGATATGGTCGCGCTGTTGCTCCATAAACCGGGGGCAAAGCTGCTCTTCGCCTCCACCGCCGGGGACGGTTTCATCGCGCCGGAGGCGGAGCTGATCGCCCAGACGCGCGGCGGCAAACAGGTGCTGAATGTGAAGGACGACAACCGGATGCAGGTCTGCCGCAGGGTGGACGGAGATCACATCGCCTGCGTCGGGGATAACCGCAAGGTGCTGATCTTCGACATTACCGAGTTGCCCGAGATGACACGCGGCAAAGGCGTGCGCCTGCAAAAGTACGCCAATGTGAAAAATGCGGCCAGCCTACCGGGGATCGGCGGTGCCTCGCTATCGGATGCGACGACATTTACACTGGCTGAAGGCCTGTCTTGGAAAGACCCCGCTGGCCGCACGCGCACGGAAACGGAACTCGCCGACTGGGTCGGCAAACGTGCTTCCGCCGGGCGCATGGCCCCGCGCGGGTTCCCGAAGGATAATCGCTTTTCGTGATCTGGCATGTCGATTGGCAGGGCCCCGATCGCAATCGAAGCGCAGTCCACTGCAAACCACCACAGCCCGTGCGACCAGCACGGGCAGCGCTCGGCCCTCCCCAAGGCTGCGCACATTGTGGCGGCTCAATCATGGGTGAGTGCAGATGTACTTGGCACCATTAATCAAGCAGATGCACCCACTCAAAGCGCTCGTCCAGAGCCGATCACTGCCCTCAGCATTTGGCACTTCTGTCAGTCGAGTTAAGTCCTGACCTAATTCTACCAAGGCATTAACAGTGTCTCGACCCATACAGCGAAGCCAGAAACCAATGACCGCCCTGCCCGCCCCCTTTTGTGATTGGTTCGCATCGCGCGGCTGGTCGCCCCATGCCTACCAGATGGAACTGATCGCGCGGGCGGATCAGGGCGGCGCAGATCTGCTGATCGCCCCGACCGGCGGAGGCAAGACGCTGGCGGGGTTCTTGCCATCGCTGATTGATCTAGCGGCCACCCCGCGCAAGGGCCTGCACACGCTCTATATCTCGCCGCTCCGCGCTCTTGCCGCCGATATTCGCCGCAATCTGGAGGTGCCGGTGGCGGAGATGGCCCTGCCGATCCGGGTCGAAGACCGGACCGGCGACACCAAGCAATCGGCCCGCCAGCGCCAGCGCACCGACCCGCCGCATATGCTTCTGACGACGCCTGAAAGCCTCGCGCTCCTCCTCTCCTACCCCGATGCGCCGCGCATCTTTGGCAGTCTCAGCGCCGTGATCGTGGATGAGGCGCACGCAATGGCAGGCACCAAGCGGGGGGATCAGCTGGCGCTCTGCCTGTCGCGGCTGCGCACGCTCGCGCCGGATCATCGCCGGGTGGGCCTGTCGGCGACGACCGAAGACCCGGACGCACTGGCGCGCTGGCTCGCACCCGATGGCTGCCGCGTCCTGACCGCGCCGCCCGGCCCCAGACCCGATATCCGTATTCTCGAAACGGCGGGAGAGCCACCCTGGGCCGGCGATGGCGGGCGCTATGCGGCGGCGGCTGTGATGGCGGAGATCAAACAGGCTGGCACCACGCTCGTCTTCATCAATACCCGCGCGCTGGCGGAGCTGTTCTTTCAGGCGCTCTGGGCCGTGAATGACGAGGCGCTGCCCATCGGCCTCCACCACGGATCGCTCGGCCGCGAGGCGCGCGAGCGGGTGGAAGCGGCGATGGCCGCTGGGGCGCTGAAGGCCGTCGTCTGCACATCGTCCCTCGACCTCGGCATCGACTGGGGCGCGGTTGATCTTGTGATTCAGGTCGGCGCGCCCAAAGGTGTGAAACGGCTCGTGCAGCGGATCGGGCGGGCCAACCACCAGTTCGATGTCCCCTCCCGCGCGCTGCTCGTCCCCGGCAATCGGTTTGAGCTGATCGAATGTCGCTGCGCGCTGGATGCGGTGCGTGATGGCCAGTTGGATGGAGAGCCGATGCCGCCTGGGCGCGTCGATGTCCTTTGCCAGCATATCCTCCTGACCGCATGCGCCGGGCCGTTCACTGCAGATGCGCTTTATGCCGAGGTGCTGACCGCCGGGCATTATCAGGACCTGAGCCGACGGGATTTCGACCGCTGCCTCGATTTCTGCGCCACCGGCGGCTACGCGCTGCGCGCCTATGACAAATGGCAGCGACTGGTGGAACGGGACGGCCAGTGGCATCTGCGCGATCCGCGCATCGACCGCCGCCTGCGCATGAATATCGGCACGATTGTGGAGGCGGAAAAGCTGGGCGTCCGGTCCGGCGGGCCCCGATCTTATGGCGGACGCAAGCTGGGTGAGGTGGAGGAGGATTTCGCCGCCACCCTTCGCCCCGGCGACACGTTCCTGATCGGCGGGGAGGTCGTGCGCTATGAGGCGATCCGCGAGATGACCGTGCGCGTTACCAAGGCCGTGGGCAAGGACCCGCTGATCCCAGCTTTTTCCGGCGCGCGGCTGGCAATATCGACCTTCCTCGCCTACCGGGTCATCGACTTCATGAATGATCGCGAACGGTGGAAGACGCTGCCCGACAGCATCTCAGGCTGGCTTCAATATCAGACGGAGATTTCCACGCTGCCGCGAATCGGCGAATTGCTGATCGAGACGTTCCGGCGCAATGACCGCTGGTACATGACCGCCTTCGGTTTTGCGGGTAAGAACGCGCATTACACGCTCGGCATGATCCTCACGAAACGTATGGAGGAAGCCGGGCAGGCCCCGCTCGGCTATGTCGTCACGGATTACGCGGTGATGGTCTGGGGGCTGGAGGAGGTGACCGATCCAGCCCCCCTGTTCGATCCGCAAGGGCTGCGCGACGGGCTGGACCGCTGGATCATGGAAAGCCTCGTCACCAAGCGCGCCTTTCGGCAGGCGGCCACAGTCGCAGGGCTGATTGAGCGCCGCCTGCCCGGCCAGCAGAAAACCGGGCGGCAAGCGACATTTTCGTCCGATATCCTCTATGACACGCTGATCAAATACGACCCGGATCACCTGATGATCGAGGCAACGCGCACCGAGGCGAAGACCGGCATGGTCGATTTCGACCGGATCGAAGACATGCTGGTGCGCGCCAATGGCACCGTCCGCCATATCCGCGCACCCCATGTCACACCGCTCTCCGCCCCTCTTCTGATGGAGGCGGGCCGTTTGCCGGTGATCGGCGAAGCGGCGGAGCGATTGTTGGAGGAAGAGGCCGCCGCCCTGATGGCCGAAAGCGCCGGTGCCCTGCCCGCCCTCAGAGACCCTGCAGAAAGCTAAGCACGGCTTTTGCGGTTTTGGCGGGCTGTTCCTGTTGGACCCAGTGGCCGGCCCCGTCGATCAGGGTCGTGCCCCTGTAATCCGCGCAGGCTTCCCCCGTCATCGTCTCCAATGCGCCCGGCATCTGGTAGACACCCCAGTCCGATGCGCCGCCAATGAAAGCGGTCGGCACCTCAATCCGCCGTCCGGCATAGAGGCGCAGTTCCGCCGGTCCCGTGGCGCTGGTGGTGCTGCGGTACCAGTTGAGTCCGCCCTGAAACCCCGTGCGCCCGTATTCATCCGCATAAACCGCGAGATCGGCCGCCGTCAGCCAGTCGCATCGGTCATCGTCGGGGGCCATCGCCAGCGCAGTCGCCGCCATGCCCACCCCGTCATCCATGATGTAATAGCGCGGCATCTCGGCCAGCGCCTCTGCCGTCCAACCGGACAGTCGATAGGGCCGATTGTCAGGCCAATCCGCACTCTTGCAATGAAAATAGGCGCGCAGGAACCAGGGCAGGCCGCCGGGCGCGGACATCATGTCGTCGTTCGCGCCGCCATCGCTGTACCACCACTGGTAATGTCGGCGTGGCGGGGTGAGCGCGCTGAGATCATCGTGGATCGGATCTTCTGCGACCGCCCATTCCGGCGGGCCCGCGAAAGGCGCGCTCATGCAGATGGCTGCCTGAAAAAGATCAGGCCGGATAAGCGCACACCATGCCGCAACTGGCGAGCCAAAATCATGGCCGATCACGCCATCCACATGATCAATGCCAAGCGCCGCCAGCAGCGCCACCTGATCACGCACGAGATTGATCATCCCAAACTCCGTCAGATCGACGTCGTAGCCCACCGTCCATCCGGTCGTGCGGCCATAGCCGCGCTGATCGGGGGCAATGACGCGATACCCCTCGGCCGCCAAGATCGGCATCAGATGACGCCAGCTGAATGCAAGCTCGGGAAATCCGTGGAGCAGCAGCAGCGTGCCGCGTGTGCCGCCAGCCGCCTCCAGACAATGAACGCGCAGCCCATTTGCCGTCTTGATAAACCGTGCTTCGATCCCTGATGGCAAATCCGTCATCGCAGCTTCGTCAGCCGTCATCGTCGGAAACCCTTCGTCCAGACCGTTGCAAACGCGGTCTCAATAATTCATCTTTTTGATACGTATCAGTAAGCGTCAGCACATGAAAATCGAATTCAGGGCGCAGAATGCCCAAATCGCTCCGATTTGTCGCATCTGGCCCTATAGCATCCTTGTTTGCGAAGCGTATGAACCAATGATCTCGATTGCGACGGGGCGTCATGCAGATCTATCTTCCCATTGCAGAACTATCTGTAAACGCCTTCCTCCTTTTGGGGCTTGGCGGCGGGGTTGGTATGTTGTCGGGCCTCTTCGGGGTTGGCGGCGGCTTTCTGATGACACCCCTCTTGATCTTCATCGGCATTCCGCCCGCCGTTGCTGTTGCCACCGAGGCGAACCAGATTGTCGCCTCGTCCTTCTCCGGCGTGCTGGCGCATCTGCGCCGCAAGACAGTCGATATCAAGATGGGCCTCGTGCTGACCGCAGGCGGTGCCGTCGGCTCCGTCATCGGCGTGCAGATTTTCAAATATCTGCGTGAAATCGGTCAGGTCGAGCTGCTGGTCTCGCTTTGTTATGTCGTTTTTCTGGGCATCGTCGGCGGGCTTATGTTCATCGAGAGCGTCAATGCGCTGCGCAAGTCACGCTCCGGCGCCGCGCGCAAGCCGCGAAAACACCACTCTTGGGTTCATGGCCTGCCGTTCAAGATGCGGTTCAGGGTCTCGAAGCTCTATATCTCCGCGATCCCTCCTTTCGGCGTCGGCATTGCGGTCGGTATTCTCGCCGCGATCATGGGTGTCGGTGGCGGGTTTATCATGGTGCCGGCAATGATCTATCTTCTGGGCATGCCGACGGCGGTGGTTGTTGGCACATCCCTCCTGCAGATCATGTTCGTGACCGGGCTGACCACCATTCTGCACGCCACGCAGAACCAGACCGTGGATGCGGTGCTTGCGCTGCTCCTCCTGACCGGCGGCGTGATTGGCGCGCAGATCGGCGCGCGGCTCGGGGTGAAGATCAAGGGTGAGCAGCTGAGAATTCTCTTGGCCATCATGGTGCTGATGGTCTGCGCCAAACTTGGTTATGACCTCCTCGCCACCCCGTCGGAACTGTTTTCAATTAGTCGGGGGGGCGGACATTGACCCACCGCCTCGCTACACTGACGGCCTGTCTGCTGATTGTCCTCATGCCTTTCTTCACGGTCGCGCAGGCCGTGGATGAACCGGATGACGGCGGCAACCCAGAAGGCACACGGGAACGGGTTGTCGCCTCCCTCAGCCAGAGCAGTGTCGGCATCACCGCGACGTTCTCAGGGTCGGAGATTTTCGTCTTCGGCGCGGTCGACCGCGACCGGCTGGCGGATGAGCGCGATGATGATCTGGATGTGATCGTCAGCGTGATTGGCCCTGAAGAGCCTGCGCTGGTGCGTCGCAAAAGCCGCCAATTGGGTATTTGGGTCAACAGCGCGACAGTGACCATCGACAGCGCGCCCAGCTTCTACGCCATTGCCACCACGGGCCCGCTGCGCGAGATCCTGTCGGACACATCCGATCTGCGCCACAGGATCAGCATCGACCGCGCGGTGCGCGTCGTTGGCGAAGCATCGAATGTCGATCGCCCGGCGGATTTTGCCGAGGCCATCGTGCGCCTGCGCCGCGCGGCCGGCGTTTATTTTGAACAGATCGATGCGGTGAAGGTGACGGAGCGCAAGCTGTTCCAGACCGCCATTGCCCTACCCGCCAACATCATCGAAGGCGATTACGAGGCACGGGTCTACATCCTGCGCGAAGGCCGTGTCATCGATGATTTCGCGACCGGGATCGAGGTGCGAAAGGTCGGGCTGGAACGCTGGATCTATACCCTCGCACAGGAACAATCGCTGATTTACGGCATCCTCTCGATCCTCGTTGCGCTGCTGGCGGGGTGGGGTGCGTCCGAGATTTTCCGGCTTCTGCGACGTTGACTTTTCCCTGATTTAGCTTTGACTGCTCATTGTCACAATAACCGTGGCCAGGGGGTCTGGGATGATCGTGAAGGGGCGTGCAGAGGCACCGACATTGATCGCGCTCTGCATTTGTTACACCAGCTTCTTTTTGCTGACCTCCCATGCAGGGGGCCTGCCCGGTTGGATTATCTATCCCGCACTGGCAATTGTCATTGCCTTTCATTCCTCACTGCAGCACGAAGCGATCCACGGCCATCCGACATCCATAAGCTGGATCAACGCCGCGCTGGTCTTCCCCCCCCTTGGGCTTTCGTTTCCTTATGAGCGCTACAAGACAACGCATCTTCAGCACCACCAGGATGCCCGCCTGACCGATCCCTATGACGATCCGGAAAGCTGGTATATCGACCCCGTTCGCTGGGGCCGAACGGGATCGGTGATGCGGCTGATCCTGCACGTGAACAACAGTCTTGCCGGGCGGATGCTGATCGGACCTGCGCTTGGCTTCGTGCGGTTTGTCAGTGCCGATTTGATGCTGATCCTGTCAGGGCGCGGTGACATCGCCCGCGCCTGGGGTCTGCATCTGATCGGCGGTGCCGCAGTGATCTGGTGGCTGTTCCTGACGGGTGTTTCGCCGATCGGATATGTGCTGGCCTGCTATGGCGGCCTGTCGCTGATCAATCTGCGCAGCTTTCTGGAACACCGCGCCGAGGAACGCGTCAGGGGTCGCTCCGCCATTGTGGAGGATCGCGGACCGCTTGCTCTCCTCTACCTCAACAACAACCTCCACGCCGTCCATCATGCGCATCCTGAGGTGCCATGGGCCAAACTGCCCGTGCTCTACCGTGCCCATCGCGCGCGATTTCTGGAGATGAACGGCGGCTATGTCTTCCCCTCCTACATCTCGGTAATCGGCCGCTACGCTGTCCGCGCGAAGGAGCCGCCCGCGCATCCGCTGATGCAGGAAGCGCCAAAAGTGCTCGCCGAATGAGGCACGAATGATTGCGGCGCTGCCGATGTATGACTGGCCTGAGATCCGCGCCGAAACAGCGGCCTATTGGGCCATCCTGCGCGACGGCTTTCGCGGTGCGGGAATTGCAGCCCCGGACCACCTGATCGATGCACCTGCAGACCCCTGGCCGCATTGGCGCGACCCCGCGCTTGTCCTGTCGCAGACCTGCGGCCTGCCATATGCGGCCCGGCTGGTGAGCGATGTCTCACTGATCGGAGCACCCGCCTATGACCTGCAGGGCCTTGCCCCCGGCACATATTGCAGCGAGATCGTCGTGCGGAAGAGCGAAGGGGCGGCAGAGCTCAAGACCCTGCGCGGACGGAAATTCGCTTTCAATATGCGTGAAAGTCAGTCCGGCTTTGCCGCCCCCGCGGCGCTGCTGGGCGATCCAGCAGCGTTCTTTGGCGAAATGGTCGCGACCGGATCGCACCGCGCCTCAATCCTGGCAGTCGCGGAGGGGCGAGCGGATGTCGCCGCGATTGATGCCGTGACATGGCAGCTCGCCTTGCGCCATGAGCCGGCGGCACGCCTGCTGGGGGTGGTCGCGCGCACTGCACCGACGCCGGGCCTGCCCTACATCACGGCAAGCCGGCCAGAGGATGACCTGTCGTTGATGCGCCTGATCATCCAGACCGCTATCGTCACCCTGCCCGCTGATATCCGCGCGGCCTTGCTCTTGCGCGACCTGGTGCGCAAACACCCGTCCGATTATGCGCCGCTGGCCGCCGGGTGGCCGCCCGGTTAGGTTTCGGTAAGCTCTACCGCGATAGCAGTGTTTTCAGATCGACTGAGGGGTCGGAGACCACGTCCGGCGCGGGGCTTTTGCCGGCCTCGATCAAGCGCTTGCCAACCATATAGGCGCGCGGCTCGTTCATGGCATCAACCGCCAGAAGGCGCGTGCCCTTGTAGTACCAGACCGATTGCGCCCCGCCATCACCCGGCCGCGTGACCACGCGGTCGTGACCCTGATTTAGACCCGCAATTTGCAATTTTACATCATACTGATCAGACCAGAACCACGGCACCGGCGCGTAGCTCACATCATGTCCCATCATTGCCGCGGCGGCGGCCTCTGCCTGATCAATGGCGTTCTGGACGCTTTCCAGTCGGATATTCTGCCCTTCATAGGGCAGGACCGCGCAATCACCTGCAGCATGGATAAGCGGGTCTGAGCTGCGCGTGACGGCATCCACGACGATGCCATTCTCAACCGTCAAACCGGCGGCGACGGCCAGATCGTCATTGGGCAGGATCCCGACACCGACGAGCGCAAAATCGATGTCGAGGGTGGTCTCGTCGCTCAGCACCGCTTGCGTCACGCGACCTGCCTCTCCGACAAGTCGGCTCAGCCCCGTCCCCTCCCGAATGTCGACGCCGTGAGAGCGGTGAAGGGCGCGGAAGAAATCAGATGTCTCGGCCGCCGCGACCCGTTGCAGGATACGCTCGCCAAGTTCCACCAGCGTAACCTGCAAACCGCGCGCCGCAGCGACCGCCGCCGCCTCCAACCCGATATAGCCGCCGCCGATGATCAGCACGCGCGCACCAGATGCGAATTCGGATGCCATAGCATCGACATCGGGCAGGCTGCGTACCGGATAAACCCCCGCCAGATCGCCGCCGATGGAGGCTGGCAACAAGCGCGGTCGGGACCCGGTCGTCAACGCCAGCCGGTCGTAGTCCAGCACCTGTCCACTGGCCAGACGAACCTGCTGCCCCGCCCTGTCGATGTCCTTCACCGCATCACCGGTGAGGAGGGTGATGTCCTGTTCCTCGTAATATTCCAGCGGGCGCAGATAGAGGCGGGCCTCTTCCAGGTCGCCGAGCAGGTATTTCTTCGATAATGGCGGGCGCTGATAGGGCGGCGCTGCCTCGTCACCAATCAGGGTGATCGCACCTGCAAACCCGAGGGCACGCAGCTTCGCCGCCAGTGCCGCTCCCGCCTGCCCGGCACCGACAATCACAAAATGTTCCGACATCGGTCCCGCCTCCGGTTGCCAATCTGGCGAACAGCTACGCCACAAATGGCGATCAGGGCAACCGGTCAGCCATAGCGTCAGCGCGTTCTATGAACGACGCGGGCACCGCATCCGGGCCGACATTAAAGATCGCGTTGTCGAAATTGGCGAGCATTCGCGACAGGGCCTTCATGCGCGGGGTTTCGATCAGCTCGAAAAGCGCTGCATAATCAGGCTGTGCCATCAGATCGGCAATCTTGCGCTGATGGGCCTCCACACATGCCAGATGCGCGGCACGAATTTCAGCGTTCGCCATCATATTCGCGTATTCCGCCCGTGTCCCTGGCAGGCGCGCCTGAATCGACCGGTCCTCCTCCGCATTGTGATTCATGCGAAACCAGTAGGCGAGACCCTGATCGCGATCGACATGGTTCACGCGGCCGCGTTCCTTCTTCACCAGATAGCTCTGCGACGACCTCAGCGAATAGTGGTTCAGGGTCACCAGCCCGTAACCCCAGTTCTGCACCGAAGCACGCCAGCCGTTCATGTAATAGCTGTCGGGCATCGGGCGGCCATTGGCGCAGACCCAGCGAATATCGCCGACACGCTTGGGGCGCAGACCCTTCGGGCGATGGACGCTGTACCTCCGGAAAATGCCAAGATCGCGAAAGGCAGTCTTGAACCCCCATGCCTGATGCGGCTTGCGCGCCCGCTCATGGGCGCAATAGAGCATCTGTTCGGTGATCAACCGGTCCTCATAATCGCGCACGAACCCGTTGCCGAAGAGGCGCCATGTCATCGAGATCATGTTCGCATCCGGAACTGCGTCAAGCAGTGTCTGGAACCGGCCGTCGCCAATATGGATGTTGATGAACTCGTCCACGTCCATCGGAATCACCCAGTCGGCAGCGGTGATCACCGGGTTGGTTTGCGCGTCGCGCAAGGCGGCACGCTGGGGCTGGCTGCCACGGTTCCGCACAAACGGATTTTCGAGATGCCGACTGACAAAACCCTTTGACACCAGCACATCCAAAAGATGATCTGTGCCGTCATCGCAATCATTCGTGTAGACGAGAAAGTCATTAATGCCGATGGCGCGGTGATGCGCGACCCATTCCAGAATGAAGGGGCCTTCGTTCTTCATCGTGGTGACGATCGCGACCCTTGCATCGGGGCCAGTGCGAGCTGCGGCGGCGGCTGCGGCCGCATCGGCGGCACGCTGGCGACGGATTGCCTGCCGTTTGGCCATGATCTCTTCGCGGCCCATCGCCGTTCCTTCCCGCTGCCTCAGACCATTGCCTATCGCCGACGGCGACCAGCGTCCATCCGGCAGCAGACGCTTTCAGCCATCAGGCCGCCATGATACAGCACCGGTCAGACGATGGCAGTGCGGGGACCCATGCGCCTGATTGTGACCGCTATGAAGAACGAAGGCCCCTTCATTCTGGAATGGGTCGCGCATCATCTTGTGGCCGGGTTCGATCAGTTTCTTGTCTATACCAATGATTGCGATGACGGTACCGATGCGATCTGGCAGCGGCTGGCGGACATGGGCCTCGGCGCGCATGAGCGGAATAACAAGATCATGGCGCGCGGCGTGCAAAAAACCGCGCTCTATCATGCTGACGCGCATCCGCTGACGGCCAAGGCGGACTGGTTGTCATGCCTCGATGTCGATGAGTTCGTGAACGTGAAATGCGGCGAGGGCCGGATCGATGACCTTCTGTCGGTGCTGCCGGAGGCGGACATGATCACCCTTTGCTGGCGTCGGTTCGGGGCCGCCGGGATCGCGGGATTTCAGGACAAGCCAATCACCGAAAGCTTCACCCGTGCCGCGCCTGAGGCCTGTCCTTATCCGTTCCACAATTACGGGTTCAAGAGCCTCTGGCGCGCCGATGCCGGCTGGCGGCGGATCGGTGTGCATCGCCCGCTGGACCCGGACCCTGCGCGCGTCGAAGCGCTTCGCGTGGTCAACGGCGCAGGCACCCCGCTGCCGCGCTATCGCGACAAGGGACTGTGGCTGCAACCGCGCTCGGCAGGTTACAAGTACGTGCAATTGAACCACTACGGCCTGCGCTCCGCCGAGAGCTTTCTGGTCAAGGTCGACCGGGGTCTGCCGAATTCGAAGATCACCGATCTCGATCTCGGTTACTGGGCGGAGCGTAATTTCAACCAGGTCGAAGACATCTCGATCCACCGTGTCGCGCCGCGGATGCAGGCAAAGCTGAACGAACTGATGGAGGATGCGACATTGCGCGACCTCCACCAAGCGGCATGCGACTGGCACCGGAGCAGGATCAACGCGCTGTTGCAGGAGGCCGCACCGCTGAAACTGTTCCTGCGCCTCCTCAGTACCCAAACAGCGGTGCTGCCGCCGCGCATGGCCGCGCAACTGAACCCGCTGATCGCACGCAGTTGGGAGATGGACCGCGCCCACCGCAAGGATTGAGGGCGCACCTGCTGCTGCCCCATCCGCCGGCTGCGGCTGCGGCTGCGAGACATTGACCTCGGCCCGTGGCAGAGGGATAGAACATGGCCCCGCAGCCCCATGGATCGCTGATGCGTCAGATCGTCATCCTTTGTGTCATTCTTGCCTCCGTCGCGGTGGTCTCGTTCCTCTTTGGCCGGGAAGCCGCGGTCAGGCTGGAGAACGAGGTGCAACGCCGGGCTGAGGTTGCGCTGTCGGCAGCGGGGCTGAACTGGCCGCGCATAGCAACCGACGGTCTGATGGTCACCGTGCGCGGCGAGGCACCGAATGCGGAGCGGCAGGCAGAAGCGCTGGCGCGGATCGAAAGCGCGATCATGGGGCTGCCGCTTAGCGATGAAAGCACGGTGCGCCCCGCCCTGCAGCGCTATCGCCCGGACCCAATGGTCGAGATTCTGCGCGGGATCAGCGCGCTGACACTGGCTGGGGCAGTGCCCGGGGCGGAGATACAGGCGCAACTCACCGCAGCGTTGCGTAAGGCCGCCCCCGGGGTGACGATCACCGATCTGACACGCACTGACGCGGCGGGCAGGGGCTGGGATGAAATCGTGCCAGACGCCGCAGATATCGCCGCTGCACTCCTGCACGGCCGGATCATCCTGAGGCCGGGGAAAGTTACGGTTCTGGGCCTCGCAGCAGGCGATGCGCGACAGGCGGCGATCTCCGACCGCATGGCCGCGTTGGAGGCTGCGGGCTGGAAGGTGACATCCTATCTCGCGACTCCGCCACAGTCGCAAACCCAGCGCGTGCTTCACCTCGAATCCGGGCCGGACGGGCTGAACGTCATTCAGTGCACCGCGACCTCGCCAGCACAGGCTGAGGCGCTGGAGGAAGAGCTGCGCTCCGTCCTGGAAGTCGATGCAGAGTGCAGCTACGGGAGCGCCGATGAAGATGCGGTCTGGGGGGAGGTAGCGACCCTTGCCATAAACGCCATGGCGGCAATCGGTCAGGGCGAGATCCGGCTGTCGGCCAGCTCCGTCCGGGTGTTGGCGGAACCCAACACCAGCGAACAGACATTCGCGGTCGCAAGCGCCGCGCTCAGAACATCGCTGCCGCCCGGTTTCAGCCTGGTCGTCCTCCGTGCCGCGGAACGCGGCACCGGAGAGGCCAGCGGCGGTGCCGGGCAGGAGGAGGCGCTTCTGAATATTGCGTTCAACGGCGAGATTGTGACCCTTTCAGGTGCCGCCCCAAGCGCGGTTCTGGCGCAGAGCATTGCTGCCTTCACCCGCGCCCTGATGCCCGGCATCAGCGTGCGCAACGATGTGACGATCCGCACCGATATGCGCCCACGGGACTGGCGTACGGCTGCCATGACCCTGATCAGCGCGCTGGCCGGGCTGGAAAGCGGGACGGGATATTTCGACACGGAGGTGGCGGTTCTGGAAGGGACGATCGCCGCACCCACCCAGATCATGCAGACCCATGACCTCCTGATGACGGGGCTGGGTGCCACGCGCAAGATCACAACACGGCTAACGGTTCCCATGGCGGCGCGGTCGCGTGCGCAGAAAATCCCGCCGATCCGCTGCGCCGAGGAGCTGAGCGCGATCACGGCGCTGAACCCCATCGTCTTCGATACAGGCAGCACCCAGATCGGTGCCGATAGCCTTGCGGTGATCTCCGATCTGGTGGAGACCATGCGCCGTTGTTCTGAAGGCAGGATCGAGATTGGCGGTCACACTGACAGTCAGGGATCTGAAGCGACCAATCTGCGCATCAGCCGGGCCCGCGCCGAGGCGGTCATGGCCGCGATGACGGTTGGCGGTGCCAGCCTAAGTCAGCTTACCGCCAGGGGTTTTGGCGAAAGTGAGCCCATTGCCAGTAACGGCACTGAGGAAGGTCGCGCCGCAAACCGCAGGATCGAGTTTCGTGCGTTGTCAGCCGCCGGGAAAGAGGATTGATGTTCTACGAAAATCTCGTCTTGTCGATGTCCGCGCTGTTCTTCGCCGTGTTTCTGGCTGGCTGGCTGGCGCACTGGTTCTGGTCGAGAGCATCGCGCAACACTGAGGAACGCGAGGACCGGGCAGATGAACTGGTCGCTGAGCTGCTGATCGTGGAGGATCAGCGCGACCAGGCCATAACCGAGCGGCAGGAAATCGAGGCAATGCTGCGCCACGAAGCCGTCGAGAAGGAAGCCGAATTACAGACGCTCCTCCAGCAGCGCGAGGCAGAACTGGAAGCCGCGATGGATGGGTTGCGTGATGCGCGCCGGGAGATCGAAACGCTAAAAGGCGCGTGATCACAGAGGTGCCTCCTCAGTCGCCGGCAGACCAGCGCGCGGTGGCTGCATCATCCGCTTCCCGCGCGTCGACCCAGCGCGCTTCGGTTCCGATCTCTTCTTTCTTCCAGAACGGGGCGCAGGTCTTCAGATAATCCATCAGAAACTCGGCTGCAGTGAAGGCCGCCGCCCGGTGGCGGCTGGCGGTGGCGACCATCATGATCCGTTCGCCCGGCAACAGACGACCCACCCGGTGGATAATCAGCGATCCGGTCAGATCGAACCGCCGATGCGCTTCGGCCTCGATCTCCGCCAGTGCGGCCTCCGTCATGCCGGGATAATGTTCCAGCGTCATCGCGCCGACGCCATCAGTGCCCCGCACATGGCCGGTAAATGTGACAACGGCACCGGCATCGCCCATGGCGCTCAGCACCGTGGCCTCCGCGCCCAGGTCGAAATCATCGGTCTGGACCCGAACGGCCATCAGCCGCCTGTCATCGGCGGGAAGAAGGCGATCTCGGTCGCACCTTTCAGTGGTGTGTCCCAATCCCTGACTTTCTGATCGACAGCGACCCTGACCGCTGCGAGATCGGCGAACGCCGCCTCATACCGGTCTCCGCGCCCCTTCAGGACCGCAACAAGGTCACCGACCGTTGCGGCACCCGCAGCGTCGATCATCTCCTCACTATGGCCAATCCTCTCGCGCAGCCAGGCGAAATATAGAACCTTCATGGCACCTCCTCCAGGGCGATATGAGCGAGCCCTTTCTGGAAGTAATCATAGCCGGTAATCGCGGTCAGCGCAGCCGCAATCCAAAGGGTGATCAGGCCGATCACCTCAATCCAGGTGCCACCCATGGCCCCGGCCAGCAGAAGTGTCCCGAGGCCCAGCATCTGGGCTGTTGTTTTCCACTTCGCCATAAGCGTCACATCGAGAATACGTGCGCCTTTGAGATATTCGCGCAGACCTGAAACCAGCGTCTCTCTCAACAGGATGACCGTTACCGGGATCACGATCAGTGGCTCTAATCCGTGGAGCGCAAGGAGGAGCGCACCGGTGATCGCGACCATCGCCTTGTCCGCGATGGGGTCCAGCATCCGGCCAAAGGCACTAACCTGCCCCCATCGACGCGCCAGCCAGCCATCGAAAAAATCGCTAATCGCCGCAATAGAGAAGAGCGCAAACGCGATTCCGTCGGCCAGCGGCCGCGCCATGACGAGAAAGACCAGCGCGACGCAGGGCGCTGCCACCACGCGAAATATCGTCAAGACGTTGGGAATATTGAAGCTCATGGCACTGACTTGCCCTCCGAAACCGGTTCGGTCAAGCTGTCACGACGGGATGAGGGCAATGATGGCTCTGAGAGGGGTGGTTATTCCGGCATCCAAAACCCAAAAGCCGGATGCGTTCATCGATTTCGGTCCACGTGACCTGAGCAGGCGCGTTGGCGATCAGGCATTTTCACTGAAAAACGCGTGCAGGTTTTCCGCCATCTTTTCGGAAATTCCCTCCACCGCCTTTAGGTCCGAAAGCCCGGCGCGCGACACCGCCTTGGCGCTGCCAAAATGGGCAAGGAGCGCGCGTTTGCGGGCCGGCCCGATGCCCGGTGCCTCGTCAAGTTTGGTCACACCAATGGCTTTGGAGCGCTTCGCCCGATGCGCCCCGATGGCGAAGCGATGCGCCTCGTCGCGCAGGCGCTGCACGAAGTAGAGCGTCGGATCGCGGTGCGGCAGGGCAAAGGGCTGGCCGCCTTCAGGGCGATGGAACTCCTCCTTGCCCGCATCGCGGTCGAGCCCCTTGGCCACGCCAATCATGGCGACATCCTCGACGCCGAGCACCTCCATGATCTCCTTCACCGCGCTGACCTGACCCGCACCACCATCGATCAGCAGGAGGTCCGGCCAGTCCGCGCTCTGACGATCAGGGTCCTCCTTCAACAGACGCTGGAAGCGGCGGGTCAGCACCTCTTTCATCATTCCGAAATCGTCGTTTGTGGCTGCGGTTTTGATGTTGAACTTGCGATAGGATTTCTTGTCGAAGCCATCGGGCCCGGCGACGATCATCGCGCCGACCGCATGGGCACCTTGGATATGGGAGTTGTCGTAGACCTCAATGCGGCGCGGTGGCTCTTCCAACCCGAACGCATCCGCCACCCCGGAGAGCAGTTTCGATTGCGCCGCACTTTCCGCCATCCGCCGCCCGAGGCTTTCGCGCGCATTGGTCAGGGCATGTTCGACCAAGAGGCGTTTTTCGCCCCGCTTCGGTGCGGCCACCGCCACCTTGTGTCCGGCAGTGATCGTCAGTGCTTCGGAGATCAGTTCTGCATCTTCGACATCATGGCTTGTCAGGATCAGCTTCGGCGGCTCCTTCCCTCCATAGAACTGGGTAAGGAACGCGGCGAGGATCTCCTCCTCCCCGACCTGCGCACCGGCGCGCGGGAAATAGGCGCGGTTGCCCCAGTTCTGATGCGAGCGAAAGAAGAAGACCTGTACGCAGGCGTGCCCCCCCTCGGCATGGACGGCAACCACATCAGCCTCCGCCACTGTCTCGGGGTTTACACCCTGGACCTGCTGCACGCGGGTCAGTGCCGTGATCCGGTCACGATAAATGGCGGCCTGCTCAAAATCCATGGCATCGGAAGCAGCCTGCATCTGCTCAGCCAGTTCTTCCTGCACGCCGGTCGATTTGCCTTCCAGAAACAGGGTCGCGTCGTCAACCAGCCGCTGATACCCGGCCTTGTCGATCAGGCCAGTGCAAGGGGCGGCGCAGCGCTTGATTTGATGCTGGAGGCAGGGACGCGTCCGGCTTTCGAACATGCTGTCGGAGCAGTTGCGCAGCAGGAACGCCTTTTGCAGCTGGTTGAGCGTTCGGTTCACCGCACCCGCCGATGCGAAAGGGCCGAAATAGCGGCCCTTTCGTTTGCGCGCACCGCGATGCTTTTCGATGGCGGGAAAGTCATGATCGCCAGTAACAAGGATATGCGGAAAGCTCTTGTCATCGCGCAATAGCACATTGTAGCGCGGCTTCAATTGCTTGATCAGGTTCGCTTCAAGCAGCAGCGCCTCGGTCTCTGTCGGCGTCGTGACGAACATCATCGAAGCCGTGGCCATGATCATGCGCTGAATACGGCCCGAGTTGCCCTGCAATCGCGCGTAACTCGCCACCCGCGCCTTCAACGACCGCGCTTTGCCGACATACAGAACCTCGCCCTTGGTCCCCAGCATCCGATAGACGCCGGGTCGGGCAGGAAGCCGCGAGAGGTAATCCTTTATGACATCGGGACCGGTGGGCACAACGCGGGCTGACGAAGACGTCTTGGCGTCCTCGTCAAAGCCCATCTGCGGCTCGCCGGTACCTTCACCTTCTCGCGTTTCAGACATCATTCATCTATCCGGTTGGACCTGATCGACTAACCCTTCTTTAATAACAACGAGATGTTTCCCGTTGCTGAGCCTGCGCGCGAGAGGCCGAATCTGTGGCGCGCGCCGCTGCCAAAGTTTAGTGCCTGTGACAACCATTTTCATATCCCCGTTTTCTGTGGATAACTCTGTCAATAAAATCGAGTGACTCGACTTTTTCTTAACAATTGTAAAGGGTTTATGACGTTGCCTAATTATTAGGCATCAACTCTAACCAGTTGAAAAACAAAGTGAATTTTTCTTCTATTGCGCCCACTTTTAGTGCTGTGACTCAGAAGGTGCGAATCTGATTCTCCTGCTACTGACAGGGGAAAACCCGACCTAGCAACCCCCAACTCGACTTGTCAGGACGTTTCTTTTTGCCGCTGTTACCCTCACTCAACGCCGATGACATCAGGGGTCTGCCAGCCGAGATGTTGCCCGCCATCCACGGCAATCATCTGCCCGGTCACGGCCTTTGACGCGATCAGGAAGCGCATCGCCGCCACGATATCGTCTGGATCCGAACCCCGACCAAGAACCGTTGCGGCGCGTTGGCTGGCGAAGTGCTCTTCGGTTTGCCGTCCGCCGCGCAGGGTCGGGCCCGGACCGATCCCGTTCACCCTGATGCGCGGTGCAAGCGCCTGCGCGGCGGTGCGGGTGAAGGACCAGAGGCCCGATTTTGCAATCGTGTAGGACATGAAAGCCGGTGTCAGTTTCCAGACCCTCTGATCGATCATGTTGATCACGCAGGCGCTTGCGACCGGCTCCCCCGCTGCATCCATGATCGGCGCGGGGGCCTGTGCGGCGAATTTCTGTGTCAGATGGACCGGTGCCCGCAGATTGCTTTCCAGATGCCGGTCCCAGCTATCGCGGGTCGCGGTTTCGAAATCATCATGTTCGAAAATCGACGCATTATTGACCAGACATGTGAGCGGCGCGCCGAGCGCCTTTGCCGCCCGGTCAATCAGCGTCGCAGTCTCATCCTCCGACAGCAGGTCCGCCTTCACCGCAACGGCGCGGCGGCCCAGCGCCTCAATTTCGGTGACAACCGCCTCCGCATCGCTGGCGGAGGAATGCCAGCTGATCGCAATGTCCCAGCCATCCTCAGCCAGTGCCAATGCCATTGCGCGGCCAAGACGGATCGCGCCGCCGGTGACGAGCGCTGCGCCGGGTTTGATCATGATAGCCTCCGGTTCAGGGTGTCGGTGCTTCGCCACAGGGACAGCCTTCGCCGGTTGGCGACCATGCCCCGCAGACGCGGCATTGTTTCAGGTCTTCAGCCTTGCGCGCCCTTTTGGACACCCGGTCCTGTTTGGGTTTTCGTTTCAACAGGGGCTCCATCGCGCTGGACGCGCCCATGCGTGCGACAACGAAGACGCCGATAACAACCGCGAGAAATATGAGGATCTTGGTCAGCATCTGTCAGAGCCCATAGCGCGCCCAGAGCGCGCGTTCCTCGACTGCATTCACGGCTCCGGACAACATATCGGCTGTCAAAACCTCCACCGCGCCGCCGGACCGCAGCCGCTGCAGAAGGCCACGTTTGCGCGCCACGAGGTTGAACCGAATGTCGTCGCCGTAGCGATCCTTGATCACCGGCACCAGATGGCCGATCCCGTCGATCAGACCCACATCCTGCGCCTGGCGGCCGACCCAGACCTCGCCGGTGAAGAGGTCATCATCCGATGTCAGACGGTCACCGCGCCGCGACTTTACCTGATCTATAAAGTTGTCATGAATGACGCCCTGCAACTGCTTGATGCGGGCGACGTCCTCTTCCTTCTCAGGGCGGAAAGGGTCGAGCATCGATTTGGACCGCCCGGCGGTGTGGACGCGTCGTTCAATACCCTGGCGGTCCAGAAGGGCGTGAAAGCCGAAACCGGCATAGATGACACCGATGGAGCCGATGATCGAATTATCGTCGGCGAAGATCTCATCCCCCGCCGTTGCCAGCCAGTATCCACCTGATGCCGCGATATCCTCGCAGAATGCCAACACCGGCACGTTCTTTTCCGCAGCCAGACGCCGGATACGGGCCGCGATCAGCGCGCTTTGGGTCGGGGACCCGCCCGGCGAATTAATCAGCAACGCCACAGCAGCCAGCCTTGATGGCGCGAAGGCACGTGTGATCAGCGGCGCGAGAGCGGCATCCGATAGCCCGCGACCAAACCCGACGCCGCCGATCGCCCCTGAAAGGGGGATAACGCTGACAACGGGTGTGCGCTTGAATAGACTTGTGATTCGATCAGATAGAGACTTGAACATGTCCATCTACTTAGTCGGCGCGGGGCGGCGCGACAACGGTTGCCGATCAGCCGTTTTGGGAAACACGAGGAACTGATGCGCGATATGTCCGAGCCGAACAATATCATGGACCCCAAAGAGGTTCTCGGCTTCAAACTGGAGGAACTGCGCCGCCGGCACCGGTCACTCGATGACGCAATCACTTCATTGGAAGCGTCCCCAGTGGGCCGTGACAGCCTCGACTTGCGGCGGCTAAAGAAACAGAAGCTGGGGTTGAAGGACGAAATCGCCCGCATCGAGGACCAGCTGACACCGGATATCATCGCCTGAACCGCATGTGCCGCACCAGTATTGCCGCGCTTTTTCGCCCCGCTATAGTGCGCGCTCGGCGCTGTGGAGGGTAGAATGACAGAACCACTGGTAGGGATCGTGATGGGCAGCCAGTCGGACTGGCCAACCATGCGCGAAGCGAGCGATATCCTCACGGCCCTTGGCGTGGCGCATGAAGCCAAGATCGTCTCCGCGCATCGCACCCCCGACCGGATGTTTACCTATGCCGAGGCTGCCGCAGCACGCGGGCTGAGGGTGATCATCGCGGGCGCAGGCGGCGCGGCACATCTGCCGGGGATGATCGCGGCGAAAACCCGCGTGCCGGTTCTGGGTGTGCCCGTTCAGTCGAAGGCATTGTCGGGTCAGGACAGCCTTCTGTCCATCGTGCAGATGCCGAAGGGTATTCCTGTCGGCACGCTCGCCATCGGTGCGGCAGGGGCGGCCAATGCGGGCCTTCTGGCATCCGCCATCCTCGCAACGACTGATGCGGATCTGGCCACACGGCTGGACGCCTGGCGCGCAGCGCAATCGGCATCGGTGGGTGAGGATCCAGTTGATGAATGATCTCATCGCGCCGGGCGGGACGGTCGGTATTCTTGGCGGCGGACAACTCGGTCGCATGCTCGCCATCGCGGCGGCGCAACTGGGCCTCAAGACGCATGTTTATGCGCCGGAGGCGGCTTCCCCCGCCGCCGATGTAGCTGCAGCGTTCACCCGAGGGGACTGGCACGATCAGGCCGCGCTGGAAGGTTTTGCCCACTCTGTTGATGTCGTGACCTTCGAATTTGAGAATGTGCCGGTGGAGACGGTGGCAATCATCGAGCCGATCAAGCCCGTGCGCCCCGGTAGCCAGGTTCTCGCAGTAGCGCAGGACCGGGTTGACGAGAAGACTTTTCTTAACCGGATCGGCGCGCCGACAGCGCCTTTTGCAGCCGTCGATGACGCAGGATCGCTGGCTGCTGCACTTGCAAAAATCGGCACGCCCGCGATCCTGAAGACGCGGCGCATGGGCTATGACGGCAAGGGCCAGGCGCGGATCACGGCACCAGAGGGTGCCGGTGATGCGTTAGGCGAGATGCAGGGCCAACCCGCCATCCTGGAAGGGTTTGTGCCTTTCACGCGGGAGATCAGCGTCATCGCCGCGCGGGGTCTGAAAGGTGCCATCGCCGCCTATGATCCGGGCGAGAATGTGCATGAGGATGGCATCCTGCGCCGTACAACCGTGCCCACCACATCGCGGGCGGACGTTCTGGCAGACGCTCACGCCATCGCCGCACGCATTCTAGATGCGCTCGATTACGTCGGTATCATCGGGGTTGAGCTGTTCGAGACGGATGATGGCACTCTGCTCGTCAATGAGATCGCCCCCCGCGTCCACAATACCGGACACTGGACAATCGAGGCCGCCGCGACCAACCAATTTACCCAGCATATCAAGGCAATCTGCGGTTGGCCGCTTGGCGCAGCCACGCGCCATTCGGATGCCGTGATGACGAACCTGATCGGGGAGGACGCGCATAACTGGGCGCTCCTGTCAGCAGAAAACCGCACCGCCGTGCATCTATATGGCAAGGCAGAGGCTCGCGCCGGACGCAAGATGGGGCATGTGACACGGCTTTCACCGATCAGGTCCTGACGGCTCAGCTCTTGAAAATGTCGTCCACCGGCACCTGAAGACCATTTGCCAGCGCGTTGGTCTGCGATGCCATTCCGACTATGGCCAGGAATTCAGCATATTGCATGTCGGTCATGCCCTTCGTTCGGGCTGCGGCTGTGTGGGAATGGACGCAGTATTGACAGGAGTTGGCGATGGAAACCGCGAGATAGACCAGTTCTTTGGTCAGGGGATCGAGGCCTTCTTCCCGTGGCTCCACCATGACCGCTTTCAGTCGATCCCACGTCGCCTTTAGCAGCGCCGGATCATGCGCCAGCGCACGCCAGAAATTGTTTACAAAGTCGTTGTTGCGCGTTGCACGGATGTCGTCAAATACAGCTTTAGCCGCCGGCGACAGATCATCCTCAGCGACTAAGGGGGCAACTGCCATGATGCGAAAAGACGGTTAGCGCGGTAGACGCCGCTTATCCGAAACCCGAACAGGAATTGGCTTGGGGGCTGGCGCGGCTGCGATACCATCAAGGAATTCCTTGACTGCAGCGGCAAGGTCAGACCATTTCATCCCACTCTCCCTTAGCTTTGTACACAGTTACACATAGCGCGACTCGCATCTATGGCACGTAATGTGGCGTGCTAAATTGTATCTGGAAAGGGCGGAGGCGAAAAAACTCTGCTGTTTTTTCGCTATTGAAGCGAATGCGCACCCATTTCAAGAAACTTTTTGCGGCGGATTTTGCGGATTTCATCCGGGCTGATCTTGCCAAGACTGCCCAGTTCCGCAGCGATCGCGTCGCCTACCGCCTTGATCACATTCGCCTTGTCGCGCTGTGCACCGCCCAGCGGCTCCGGTACGATCCGGTCGATCACGCCGAGCTTCTTGAGGTCCTGCGCCGTCAGGCGCAATGCCGCAGCGGCCTCCCTCATCTTGTCGGCATTCTTCCAGAGGATAGATGCGCACCCTTCCGGCGTGATCACCGAATAGATCGAATGCTCCAACATGATCACGCGATCACCCGTTGCAAAGGCAACGGCGCCGCCTGACCCGCCTTCGCCGATGACGACGGCGACCAATGGTGCGCGCATCTGCAGGCACATGGCGGTGGAGCGGGCAATAGCCTCTGACTGGCCGCGTTCCTCCGCGCCCTTGCCGGGATATGCGCCCGGCGTGTCGATGAGGGTGATCAGCGGCAACCCGAACCGGTCGGCCATCTGCATCAGACGCGTCGCCTTGCGGTAACCTTCGGGCCGGGCCATGCCGAAATTCCGCTCCAGCCGCGATTTGGTGTCATCGCCTTTTTCCTGACCGATCACCATCACAGGCTGGTCGCGAAACCGCGCGAGGCCGCCGACGACGGCCTGATCCTCGGCAAAATTGCGGTCACCGGCAAGTGGGGTGAATTCAGTGAAGAGAGCCTTGATATAGTCGACGGCATGGGGGCGGCCTGGGTGACGCGCGATCTGGCATTTCTGCCAGGGCGTCAGCTCCTCATAGAGCTCTTTAAGCATCTCGGCGGCCTTGGTCTTCAGTTGCGCAGCCTCATCCTTGAGGTCCACCGCGCCATCCTTTTGCGCAATAATACGCAATTCTTCCGCCTTGCCTTCCAGTTCGGCGACGCCTTTTTCGAATTCAAGATACTGCTGCATGGCGATGTCCCTTGTCTCGGTGCGCGGGATATAGGGGGTTTGCCGCGACAATTGCAACGCAACGCGGCGCGAAGGCGCTTCGGGCGGGTACATTGCCCGCCCGAGCGAGGCTTATCTCGCGCCTTCGATCAGTTCGGCCATGGACACGATGACCTGCGCCTGGCGGGAGGAGGCAAGGTCGATCAGCTTGCCGTCGAGCACTGCTGCGCCTTGGCCGCTGTCTTCCGCTTCCTTCATCGCCGCAAGAATGCGACGCGCCTGATCGACTTTGGCCTGCGGCGGCGTGAACACTTCGTTCGCCAGCGCGACCTGCTTGGGATGGATCGCCCATTTGCCGACACAACCAAGCGTGGCGGAGCGGCGGGCCTGCGCTTCGTACCCGGCATCATCCGAAAAGTCACCAAAAGGGCCATCGACCGGCAGAATGCCATGCTGACGGCAGGCCGCCACCATTCGGGTGATCGGATAATGCCAGGGGTCGACCATGCTGGTCGCGCGATCCGATCCGGACTCTCCATTGGCGAGCATGAAGTAATCATCCTGCGTGCCCCCGATCCCTGTGACCGCCATGCCCATGGAAGCCGCATAGTCAGCGACACCGAAGCTCATGGAGTTCATACGCGGCGACGCGGCTGCAATCTCGTCGACATTCTGCGCCCCGGCGGCGGTTTCGATGATCACTTCGAAGCCGATCCGCTTGGTCTTGCGCGCCACCATTTCGGAGGCGGAGACCAGCGCGTCGACCGCGTAAATGTCCTTCGCGTTACCGACCTTGGGGATCATGATCAGGTCGAGCCGGTTGCCCGTCTTCTCGATCAGCTCCACCACATCATGGTGCCAGAACTCCGTGTCGAGCCCGTTGATGCGGACCGAGAGCGTCCTGGTCCCCCAGTCGATCTCGTTGACCGCCTTGATGACATTTGCCCGCGCTGCCGCCTTGTCGCCGGGCGCGACGCTGTCCTCCAGGTCGAGATTGATCACATCCGCCGCCGAAGCAGCCATTTTTTCGAAGATCTGGGGACGCGATCCCGGGCCAAACAGCTGACAGCGGTTGGGGCGGGCCGGGCCAGCGGGCTGGACGTTGAAGCTCATGGCGGAACCTTTCACGGGCGAGACAGATTGTTACGTTCTATTGCGGCGCAGCGGTATTATGTTGCGCCGCAAACGTCAACGTGCTGTTGCAGCCCACTTCAAACCGGACAAGCCGCGCTCAGTCGAACGGCGTGAAGCTTTCGGAGCGGGCACGGTTCCAGCGACCGAGATACCCGAAATCGTCCTCGACCCCGTCCAGCAGGAAGTTCTCCTGCAAGTAGGGATATGCCTCATCGCCGGTCAGCATATCCCGGTCAGCGTTTCGGATCATGAAGTGGCGCGGCAAAAACTCGCTCGGGTGGCTCAGCCCCGCTGCGCCAACCATCTCCGCCAGCGCCTTCAGCGTGTTGCGGTGGAAATTAGCGACCCTGACGGATTTGTCCGACACGTTCAGCGCGCGCTGGCGCAATTTGTCCTGGGTCGCGACACCGACCGGGCAGTGGTTGGTATGGCAGGCCTGCGCCTGAATGCACCCGATGGAGAACATGAAACCGCGCGCCGAGTTGGCCCAGTCCGCACCAAGCGCCAGCGCCCGCGCAATATCGAAGGAGCTGATCAGCTTGCCGGATGCGCCGATCTTTATCTGATCCCGCAGCCCCGCACCGCGCAGGGTGTTGTGAACAAATGTCAGACCTTCGACCAGCGGCATGCCGACATGGTTGGCAAATTCCAGCGGTGCCGCCCCGGTGCCGCCTTCCTTGCCATCAACCACGATGAAATCAGGCACGGTGCCTGTCTCCAGCATCGCCTTGACGATACACATGAATTCCCGCCGGTGACCGATGCAGAGCTTGAAGCCAACCGGTTTGCCATCTGATAGTTCGCGCAACTCACCTATGAACTTCACCAGCTCAATCGGCGTCGAGAACGCGGAATGCGCAGCGGGAGAAAGACAATCCTTGTCCATGGGGATGCCCCGCGCCTCAGCAATCTCGGGTGAGATTTTCGACGCGGGCAACATGCCGCCATGACCGGGTTTTGCGCCCTGACTGAGTTTGATCTCGATCATCTTGATCTGCGAATCCGACGCGGTGACTTTGAATTTCTCACGGTCAAATCCGCCATCCTCTGCACGACAGCCGAAATAGCCCGATCCAATTTCATAGATCAGGTCGCCGCCGCCCTTGCGGTGGTAGCGGCTGACGCTGCCCTCGCCGGTATCATGGGCAAAACCGCCAATCTTTGCGCCAGTGTTCAGCGCCTGGATGGCATTGGCGGACAGAGCACCGAAGCTCATCGCCGATATGTTGTAGACGGATGCGTCATAGGGCTGCTTGCAATCCGGCCCTCCCACACGCACTCGAAAGTCCCAATCGTCGATGTGCCTGGGCTGCACCGAATGGGTCAGCCATTGATAACCGGCTTCGTAAATCCGCTCTTTCGTACCGAAGGGGCGCTTGTCCTCATCACCCTTGGCCCGCTGATAGACGAGAGAGCGTGCCTCCCGGCTGAAGGGTTCTTCATCGCGGTCGCCTTCGATCAGATATTGGCGAATTTCGGCGCGAATGCTCTCAAAGAAGAACCGCAAATGGCCGAGCAGCGGGTAGTTCCGCAGGATCGAGTGACGATCCTGCGTAATGTCGTGCAGGCCAATCGCGCTGAGCGTGCCGAAGATGATCAGCGGCACCCAGGCCCCTGACCACCAGATCAGTGCGATCAGAGAAGAGGCGGTCAGCACAAGAACCGTCGCCAGAGTGGTGTATCGGATCATTTCCTTGGCATAGTGCATGGGTGTATCAGCCATTTCCGTCGGAGATTTGCGCCGCCACAAAATTGCCCAGTGCCTGAACGGCCCGGCCATACGCATCGGTCAGCCCATCCCAACTGTTACCGGCAACGGGTTCCGATATTGCAAACGGCACCAGACGCGGACGACCCTGGGCGCGTCTGGATGAGATGGAGAGCTGGCCTTCCAGCGTGACCTCACCGCCGAGCCCGCCGATGAAGCGGTCAACCTCCACCGCGGCGACCAGATCGGGATCGGCTTCGCGGCCCCAGGGTTCCTCGAAAACATCCGCGCCGGTCCGCATCATCAGCGTTCGCGCCACGAGACGGGTTGCCGCGCGCGGCGGATCCTCGGCCCAGCGGTTCTGATCGGATGCGATCAGCGTCCCGTCCGCCGATTGCGCCGCCACCTGGGGGCGCCGGGCATAAAGCGGCAGCGCAATCTCGCGAAGGCCGATCACCGGGGCGGTGACGGCCGCGCTGGTGGCGGTGGTCGCCCCTGCAGGTGCCCCCAGCAAAAATAGGCGCGGCTCAGGCGCAGGTGCACATGCGGAAATGCAGGCAAAGAGGCCAAGCGTCATCAAAGCACGGATCATCACTTACTTCCCCAAAATGAAGGCACTGGGATTGCGCTCGACCAGTTGCGCAAGATCGGAAACGGCGCGTGCTGCATCACGGATTTCGCGGATCGCGGTCACAGTCTCGTAATTGAGCTCAGACCCCACCTGCACCGATGCCAAAAGATCGTCAGCCCGCTCAGCGGTGCTGGTCAGGCTGCGGATCAGTGCGGGTGCCGCTGCGGCGGCGGCGCGCACGGCGGCGGTTGCGCCCTCGATCTCCGCCAACGCATCGGCAGTGGCCCCGGCGAGGTCCTTGGCTGCAATCTCATCCATCAGCAGCGCGGCTGATGACATCGCGCGCGCTGCGGACGCCGGCAGATCCTCCGCCCCCGGTGCCGCAAGCAGAGTGCGGAGCGCCGCAGCCGCGTCTGCCGTTTCGGTCGACAGCCGGCGCAGCGACGGGTCGGCCAGCAATTCGCGTGCCGCGCTTGCGGCGGCGGCAATCTCGATTGCTGTGCCTGCGGTCTTGAAATCGTCCAGCAAGGACCGCGCAGCACCGATTGCCGCGGCAAGTTCTTCCGGCGCGGCGCGGGTGCCGGGATCGTCCAGAATGGCACGCAGAGACGCGAGCGTCGCATTCACCTCAGCCGGGGCATCAGCCCAGGCCGGGTTCGACAGCAGCGTCGTCAGCGCCGAAGCCGTCTGATCAAGCGAGACCACAAGCTGGCCGAGCGCCGGATCCTCCAGCCGCGCACGAAGGGCAGCGATGGCTGCGGCGGTCTCCGCCGCAACATCGTTTTCGCGCAGCGCTGTTGACAGCGCCGCCGCGTCGGACGCGAGGACCGCCAGATCGCGCACCGTGCCCTGCACTGCCTCACTGTCAATCGTCGTATTCAGCGATGCTACCAGGGTTTCGACCTCGCCCGGAACACGGGCCAGTGCCGGATCGGAAAGAAGGACCTGAAGCGCCTCCAGCGCTGCGGCGGCATTGCCCGGCAGCGCGCGCGTGCCGTCACTGCCGATCAACGCATTGGTATTGGCCAGAAGCTGAACCGCGTTGTCCAAAAGTTCCTCAATTGGCAGGGCATCGACACGGCGAAGCACACCTTCGACAGATCCTGCAAGCTCATCAAGATCAGTCGGGATCGATGGCATGCGAGGGTTGCGTCCCTCGCGTTCCTCGATTTCATCTGGGCCAAGTGCACCCCCTTGGATGAGGCGCACGATCAGCGCACCGGTGAAGAGATTGCCGCTGGTCAGCTGCGCCCTTACGCCATTGGCCGTCAGCCGTTTCATGAAGCTGAGCGCGCCTTCGACATCCTCATCGGCAAGGCCCAGCCGCTGGGGTGAAAGCGCAATGGTGGTGCGGGTGGCGAACCGGCTTGCCGCCGGATCGATTTCGGCGGCGATGCCCGTAACCCGCCCGACGCGAATGCCTTGATATTCAACCGGTCCCCCGATGGAGAGGCCCCTGACCGAGCCTTCGAAATAGACATCGAGCAGCAGCAGCTTGCCCGGATCGATCTCCAGCGTTTTTTCGCGTGCATCCCGCTCGGTCGGGTAGAGAATATAGACATGGCCCTTTTCGACGACCGTAGACGTGTCGCCGGACAAGTTTTCAAACGCCGCGCCGCCTTGCAACAACGACACAAGCGAGCCAACGCGCATCCGCGCTCCCTCGGCTCCGAAAGAAAAATCCACACCTGAGACATTCCAGAACCTTGTATCCGGTGTCAGGCGCTGATCGTGGGGGGCGTTGATGAAGACATCGAATTCCACAGCATCGCCATCGGCAGTCAGGCGCTTGGTCTCGATCCGTCCAACCTCCACCCGGCGAAAGAAGATCGGCGCACCGACCGAAAGCGATCCACCATCGGCGGCCCTGATCTTCACGCGCTTGCCGGGCGTGTCGGATGATGTGAGCGGCGGCTGGTCAAGAACTTCGAAACTGGCCTGGCGCACGCCCTTCTCCGCGTCCCAGTCGCCCGCGATGTAAACCCCGGATATGACAGTCTCCAGTCCGGAGATGCCTTGCGCAGACACTTCGGGACGCACAACCCAGAAGGTCGCGTCGTCATCGACATAGGGCGCAACCTCAGGAGACATGCGAACCGATGCGATGACACCGTCGAGGTCTTCGGCGAAGGATAATTCCTCAACCCGTCCGACCTCCACATCGCGATAGCGAATGGCGGTTTCCCCGGCTTTCAGCCCCGATGCAGTCGCCAAACGGATTTCGATCACCGGCCCGCGCGAGCGATACTCACTCCACAAGAGCGACAGTGCGAGCCCAACCGAAATCAACGGGATCAGCCAGATCAGCGACACGCGACGTGATTTCACAAGTTCGACCTTCGGTGGGGGAGGGGGTGTCGGGTCTGTCATCAATGGCCTCCCAGCCGGTCCCAAATCAGTCTTGGATCAAATGCGCGGGCCGCCATCATGGTGAATGCGACCGACAATGCAAAGAATGGTGCCGCCGCCCCCGGTTGCAGGCTGGCCAGAAACCCCATCTGCACCAATGCCGCGAGAATGGCGACGACGAAGACGTCGATCATCGACCATCGGCCGATAAACTCCACAACCTCGTAAAGCTGTAATGCGCGGTGCGACGATGCCTCACCCCGCCCGCGCACCAGAAGGCAGAGCCAGATGATCGCCGCGAATTTCGTTATCGGGATCACCACGCTGGCCACCAGAACGATAACAGCGATCGCGTAGGAGCCATGATCGATCAGATCGATCGCCCCGCCAACAATGGTCGACGCCTGCTCTGATCCGAACTGCGAAGCGATCAGCATCGGATAGAGATTGGCCGGGATGTAGAAGATCATCCCGGCAAAGAGCCATGCCCAGACCGCATCGGTGGAGCGGCGACCGCTACGCGGCAGACGACCACCGCAACGCGTACAGGTTTCGGCACCGACAGAGACCGCACGGCCGCAGATCTCGCATCCGATCAGACCGGAGGAGAGCGCTGTCGGCCCCTCGATATGCGGGTCCCGGGTCCTCATGCCAGCATTCGCCAGATCGTGCGTCGGCAGAGCGCGGCATCCTCATAGAATGCGATCAGCGCGAGGGCGACGAACAGCCAGAACGCGGCCCCAAGCGCGACCGATGCCAGCCCGGCGACCTTGACCAGCGCCACGACGACGCCGATCAGGAAAATCTCCACCATAGACCAGGGCCGAAGCTCAATCGCGAGGCGAAACGCTGCGCGCGCGCCCGGTGCAGGTGCGCGGCCGATGCTGAGCGGGGTCAGCACGTAGATCAAGGCCAGCGCCCGCGCCATGGGGATCATCGCGATCATCGCACCAACGGCAAGCGCCAGCGGCCAGGCCGCCCCGCCAACGGCACGCGCAGCATCGAGAATGGCCGCATTACGCTCCAACCCGCCAGCGCTGAGCGAAATGAAAGGCAGCAGCATTGCGGCGACCATCAGGACAGCCATGCAAATCGCGCTGACCAGAACGCCGCTAATGGAGTGACTACGCGATGTGGTCAACACGGTTTCACAGCGCGGGCAGATCAGGCGTTGGCCCGGTTCGGTGTCGATCTCGGTCAGGAGCGCATCGCAGCAATGGCAAGCCAGAAGGCCCGTCTGATGGCGGGCGGGCCGACCGTTCATGATGCCACGCCCATACCGACCGGCAGATGCAGTCTTGGGACCAACAAGTCGGTCACAATGTCCAAGACGGTATCCTGCTGCATTTCGACAATGGTCACGATCTATCGCAATCCCCTATGGACAGGCTCTGCTGCAGCCTGATCGGTCACATTGTTATAGATCAGGTGTTAGGGAAAAGCGAAGGTCTGCGCATCGGCTGCCAAACAGGGGCGCGGTGGGACGCGGCAATGCCCTCCGCGCCGCAGGCGCGTCCGGCACCCGCGCGCCCTCAAGGCGATGCGAGAGCAGATTGGCCGAGGACCGATCAAAGGCGCATTTGGCGAGGTACGCCCGCCTATGCGTCAGGAATTCAATCAGAAATCAACTTCGATGGCGACGCCCGCCGCGACGGCACGCTCAACCACCACTGCTGCGGCAGCCAGATCCTGCAGCCCGACGCCCGTACCGTCAAACAGCGTTATTTCATCTGCGGAAGCTCGCCCCGGATGATCGCCATTGATCACCGAGCCGATTTCATTAATGGCACTGTCGGCGATCAGCCCGCCAGCCACGGCGTGCTGGCATTCGCCGATGCTTGTAGATTGCGCGATTTCGTCTGTGAAAACCGTGGCGCGGGCGACGAGGGCGGCCTCGACCTCCTGCTTGCCCTTGGTGTCCGTGCCCATGCAGGCGATATGCGTGCCGGGTGTGACCTGCGCGTCCCTGAGGATCGCATCGAAGGAGGAGGTAATGGTGATGATCACATCCGCCTCCGCCCCCAGGCGGTCGAGATCGACCGCTTCGAAGGGCAGACCCAGCTCCTCCGCCGTGTCGGCGAGGCGGGACAGCATTTCGGGGTGGTAGTTCCAGCCGATGACCTTTTCGATGGGCCGCTGCTCCACCGCTGCGCGCATCTGGAAGACCGCCTGATGGCCCGCGCCGATCATGCCCAGCACCTTGGCATCAGGCCGCGACAGGTGCTTGATCGACACCGAAGACGCCGCCGCCGTGCGCAATGCGGTCAGCAGATTGCCGCCAACAATGGCACTGACCTTGCCGGTGTCGGCATCAAACAGGAACACCGTCGACTGGTGGTTGGTCAGCCCCTTCGCATCGTTCCCCGGCCAGTAGCCACCCGATTTCAGACCAAGGTTCAGCCCCGCCTTGTCAAAGCCCGATTTGAACCCGTAGAGCGCATCCGCATGGCCGATGGCCTCGCGGATCACCGGGAAATTATATGCATCCTTGCGCGACATCGCGGCGAAGACCTGTTCAATGGCGGTGAACGCATCCTCGCGGGTCATCAGGGCGGCAATCTCTTTTTCGGGCACGATCAGCATGGGGATGCACCTTCTTTTTGTGGGGTCGTGAAAAAGGGGCCGGAACGCGCCCGGCCCCTTCGCAATGGTCTGAAATCAGTAAGCTTTGCCGCGTGCGGATACGGGCCAGAGGGCCTCCACCTTGCCGCCGCGCACACCGACATACCAGTCATGGACATTGCAGGTCGGATCGCAGTGGCCGGGCACCAGTTTCAGCTTTTCATTCACGTTCAGCACACCATCGGGATCGGCGATCACGCCATGCTCGTCCGAGCACTTGACGTATTCCACATCCGTGCGGCCAAAGATGAACGGCAGGCCGCTATCCACAGACTGCGCCTTCAGCCCCGCATCGCAGATCGCCTTGTCGGCCTTTGCGTGCGACATGACAGAGGTCAGGATGAAGAGCGCGTTTTCCCATTCCCCCTGGTCGATCCGGTTGCCATCCTTGTCGAGGATGCGGCCATAATCAGCGTCCATGAAGGCGTAGGAGCCGCACTGAAGCTCATTATAAACCCCTGACGTGCCTTCGAAATAATACGATCCGGTGCCGCCACCGCCGACGATGTCGCATTCCAGCCCCTCGGCCTTCAGCCCGTCGACGGCGTCCTTCACCATGGCAACCGCAATGTCGATCTTCGCCTTGCGATCATCATAGGAATCGAGGTGCTGCATCGCGCCCTGATAGGCCTGGATGCCAGCGAATTTCAGACCCGGTGCCGCGTTGATAGCCTTGGCGATCTCGACCACCTCGGGCGTGGTGGTCACACCGCAGCGACCCGCGCCGCAATCGATCTCCACCAGACACTCGATCTCGGTGCCGTGCTTTTGTGCCCCAGCCGACAGGTCGGCCACATTGGTCACGTCATCAACACAGCAGATTGCGCGTGCGCCGAGCTTCGGCAGGCGGGCAAGGCGGTCGATCTTGGCCGGGTCACGGACCTGATTGGAGACGAGCACATCCTTGATGCCGCCGCGCGCGAACACTTCGGCTTCGGAGACTTTCTGACAGCACACACCACAGGCCCCGCCGAGGCGTTCCTGCAATTTGGCGACGTCGACGGATTTATGCATCTTGCCGTGCACCCGGTGGCGCACGCCCATCTTCTTGGCGAAATCGCCCATCTTCTTCACGTTCCGCTCCAACGCGTCGAGATCAACGACCAGGCAGGGCGTCTGGATGTCTTTCTCATCCATCCCGACAGCTGCGGGAATGTCATAACCGACTTCGAGTTCAGAGATATTCACAGGCGCATTCATGGCGTCTTCCTCCTTATCAGCCCTTCATCCAGGGCAGTTTATCCAGATCCACATTGCCGCCGGTGACGATCACACCGACGCGCTTGCCCCGGAACAGGTCCGGGTTTTTGATGATTACCGCCAGCGGCACGGCGCAGCTCGGCTCCATCACGATTTTCATCCGCTGCCAGGTGAGCTTCATCGCATCGATGATCTCTTCCTCCGTCGCAGTCAGAATGTCGGACACGTAGTTCGAAACGAAATGCCATGTCCGCTCCTTCAGCGGCACTTTCAATCCATCGGCGATGGTCTCGGGGGCATCATCCGCAATGATATGCCCGGCCTTGAAACTGCGCGCGGCATCGTCCGCGTTTTTCGGCTCAGCCGCAATAATCTTCACCTCCGGTGCCAATGTCGACAGCGTCAGGCAGGTGCCAGAGATCATGCCACCACCACCAATCGGAGCGACGACCATATCAGGTGCCCCGCCAAATTCCTCCATCTGCTCCATCACCTCTTTTGAGCAGGTACCCTGCCCCGCGATCACCCGCTCGTCATTGTAGGGGTGAACGAAATTCGCTCCGGTTTCGGAGTGGACCCGGGCGAACACCTCCTCGCGGGACGTGGTGGACGGCTCACATTCGGTGATGATCCCGCCATAGCCGCGCACGGCGTCCTTTTTTGCCTGCGGCGCGGTGCGCGGCATCACGACATGGCACGGAATGCCCCGGCGACCCGCTGCATAGGACAGGGACAACGCATGATTGCCGCTGGAATGGGTGGCGACGCCCTTCTTCGCGGTCTCTTCATCCAAACCGAAAACTGCATTACAGGCACCGCGAACCTTGAACGCCCCGGCCTTCTGAAAATTCTCGCATTTGAAGAACAGCTCGGCACCGGTCAGGCCGTTCAAATAGGAGGAGGTCAGGATCGGCGTGCGATGGATGTAGGGTCTGATACGCTCATGCGCGGCCAGCATGTCGTCATAGGTCGGGATATACATGTCATCATAGTCCTTCATCACGCAGCTTCCTTCTGGGGCGTGGCCAGATCGGCGGAATAGACCTCCTGCGCGGCTGCGACGCCCGAACCGAATTTGATCGGCAGGCCGAGATCGACCATCACCATCTCCGCCGTCGCAATACCCGATAGGGCCATCGCGTCGGTCAGCTGACCTAGATGGCCGATGCGGAACACTTTGCCCGCAACGGCACCAAGGCCAGTACCGAAAGCCATACCATACTTCGAAGCCGCATGCTCGACCACCCTGCTCGCGTCGAACCCCTCCGGTGTGCGGATGGCGCTGACGGTATCGGAATACAGGTCAGGCGTCTCGGCACATAGCTCCATGTCCCAGCCCCGAACAGCTGCACGAACACCATCCGCAATGCGGCGGTGACGGGCGAAGACCTTGTCCAGTCCCTCCGCCAGCAGCTGATCGCTGGCCAGTTTCAGGCCGTTCATCAGGCCAACGGCGGGCGTGTAGGGGTAGGCATTCGCCTCATATCCCTTCGCCATGTCGCGAATGTCGAAGAAGGTGCGCGGCAGCCGGGCGCTCTCGACCAGTGCCATGGCCTTCGGGCTGAACCCGACAATGGCCAGCCCAGCAGGCAACATGAAGCCCTTCTGGCTACCGGTGACCGCGATATCGACGCCCCATTCGTCCATCCGGAAATCCATGGACGCGATGGAGGACACGCCGTCCACGTAGAGCAGCGCCGGGTGGCCGGCAGCGTCCAGTGCCCGGCGAACGCCCGCAATGTCCGATTTCACGCCGGTTGCCGTTTCATTATGGGTGGCCAGAACCACCTTGATCTCGTGGTTCTTGTCGGCTGTCAGGATCTCTTCGTACCTGTCCAGCGGGATGCCACGACCCCACGTGGCCTCAACAATGGTCATGTCGAGCGCGTGGCGCTGACACATATCGATCCATTTCTGCGAGAACATCCCATTGCGTGCGGCCAAAACCTTGTCGCCCGGCGACAACGTATTGGTCAGCGCAGTTTCCCACCCACCGGTTCCGGTCGACGGAAAAATAAACACCTCTGCCGTCTCGCACTTGAGAACCCTTTTTACATTGGCGCGGGCCGGGTGGAGGATCGTCGCAAACAGAGGAGAGCGATGATCAATCGTCGGCATATCGCAGGCACGGCGGATGTCCTCCGGCATATTGGTCGGGCCGGGAATGAAAACGGGATTCTGCAGGCTCATGGCGGTTTCCTCGGGGCTTTTTCTCGTTTGGTCTGCGCTTTTCCACATCTTGTTTAAGCACGGCAGTTGCCGAGCACAATTTTTTTGAAAACATTTTTCAAAAATCCGGTCTGGAGGATTTTTGTTGATTTTCAATGTGATATATTTTTCAAATGGAGAAATTGTTTTTCAAAAAAGGCAGTGACGCAGATGGCAGAGCCGGAAAACACTCGAATCGATGTACCAAATGAGGAACGTCGCCCCCGGGGACGCCCACGCGCGTTCAACGATAAGACAGAGCAAAACACCATCAAGGCTTTGGACCGCGCTCTGATCGTGCTGGAAACACTGGCGGAGATGCAGGGCGCGACACTGACTGCGCTGGCGGAGCGGATGGAGCAGTCCCCTGCAACGCTGTACCGCATACTGGTGACGCTGGAGACGCGCGGCATGGTGGAGACGGAACATGCAACCCAAACATGGCATATCGGCCCTGGTGCCTTTCTCATCGGGTCTGTGTTTCTGCGCCGCACATCGCTTGTGGAACGGTCCCGCCCGATCATGCGCGATCTGATGGCTGCCACGGGCGAGACCGCCAATCTGGGGGTGGAGCGGGGCTTGCATGTTCTCTTCATCTCGCAGGCCGAGACCCATCAGGCCATCCGCGCTTTCTTTCCCCCCGGTGCCATGTCGCCGCTATTCGCATCCGGCGTCGGCAAGGCGCTCCTGTCGCAATATGGGCCCACCGCGTTTGAGCGCTATTTGCGCGATGCGGAACTCGAACAATTCACCCCGCAAACCCTGACCGACCCGGAGGCTTTGCGCACCGATCTCGCACTGACCCGGACGCGCGGCTTTTCCTATGATGACGAGGAGCGCAATATCGGCATGCGCTGCATCGCGGCCCCGGTCTTCAATGCCCATGGCGAAGCGGTCGCGGGCATCTCCGTTTCCGGCCCATCAAGCCGGATCGGGGCGAGCGATCTCGATCGATTGGCCGTGGCCGTAAAGACCGCCGCGGCGCGGTTATCCGCCGCGCTCGGCGCGCCCTGAGCAACAGGCCGCGCGATCACCCCGCGAACAGCATCGCCGGATCGATCCGACCAGCCAATCCGTCGAGCACATTCTGCGCCGCCATTATAGCCATGGCCCGTTTTGCATCATCCGACATGGCGGCGGCATGGGGCGTCAGGACCGCATTTTCGATGGTCAGAAGCGGGCTGTCGGGGTGAATGGGTTCGCCATCAAAGACATCGAATCCGATCCCGCCAAGATGCCCTTCCGCACAAAGCATCGCTGCCGCCGGTTCATCGACGATCCCGCCACGCGCGGTATTGATGACGATCGCACCGGGGGAAAGGAGGCGCAGCTCCGCCACTCCGATCATCCCGCTCGTCTGGGCTGTCAGCGGCAGGTGAAGAGAGAGGATATCGGCACCCCTCAGCCCCTCCTCCAGCGTCCTCGCCATCTTGTAATCACCAATAATGTTGCGGCCAGGCGCATGGATCACAACATGCAGGCCCAGCGCCGCAGCCATCTTCGCCACCCGCTGGCCGACCGCACCAAAGCCGACAATCAGCAAACGCCGCCCCGCGACATCGCTGATCCCGGCACCTCCGCGCGGCCATTCGCCAACCCTGACCGCCCTGTCCAGAGGGCCGAAGCGGCGGGCGGTGGCGAAGATCAAACCAATCGTATGTTCGGCCACAGCTCCGGCATTCGCGCCGGGGGTGATCGTCACGGGAATACCGCGCGCGCGGGCAGTGGCAATATCGATATTATCGCATCCGACACCATGTTTGGAGATCACCTGCAGACCGCTCGCATGATCCATCTGCGCGGCAGACAAGGGATCTGTGCGGATGAGGATGGCACCGACATCTTCGTCCAGCGCGCCGCCCTGCCAACCGCAGGTTACGTCATGGCCAGCGCCTGTGATCAGCGCAATGCCATCTGCATGGATCACTTCGGAGATGTGAACCCGCGCCATCAGACACACGGTGCCTTAACGCCGAGCCCCTCGCCCGCCGCCACGAGGCTGGCCCATATCTCCGCCGACAGGGGGACGCCATTGGCCATGCGATTGCCAAGCGCGATGCGTTCGGCATCGCCCGGTGCCAGCACGGGGTGAGCCGGATCGGCCGGGCGGGCGGAGCGGACGAAGTCGACATAGTCGGCAACCGCCCTGCCCCACCCGAACCCGTCATCGAAACGGTCTGGATCAGCATAGATCGACAACATGCCATTGTGGACGCGGCTGCCGGGACTGGTGGTGCCCGATCCTGTCAGCGCTCCGGCCAGCAATTCGCAAGCAAAGGCGAGGCCTGACCCCTTGTGATCACCCATTGCGGTGAGTGCGCCGGGGCCGGCACGCGGGTCGGGCACCGCCCCTTCCGCCACCGGGCCGTAGAGGGCCTCAGGATCGGCGCTCGGCTGTCCCTCACCGTCGATCAGGGCACCGGGTGGTGGTGGCCTGCCGCCCTTCATCGCCACGAGGATCTTGCCTTCCGCCGCGCACGATGTCGCGAAATCCAAGAGAAAGTCGCCGCCCGGGTTGGGAATACCCACACAGACCGGCGCGGTGGAGAACCGCCGCTCCGCCCCGCCAAAGGGCGCGACCAGCATCGAATTGGCCACATTCACGAAATGGATCGACACGAGGCCCGCCTCGATCGCCAGTTCAGCCCAGGCACCGATCCGGCCCAGATGCCCGGCATTGCGCAACGCCACGACAGCGACACCGTGCTGGCGCGCCCGCACGATCCCATCTTCGGTCGCCTGATGCCCAACGGTCTGGCCGAACCCGAACCGCCCGTCGAGCAGGGCAAAGGCCCCGCGATCAATTACTGCCTCCACTGTCTGACCGAACACCATCGTGCCCGCCCGTTCATTCATCAGATAGCGCGGCGTGCGCACAACGCCGTGACTGTCATGGCCCGTCAGGCTCGCCATGGTCAGGTTTGCACCAATGGCACGCGCTTCGTCTTTCCCCGCACCGGCTGCCTCGAAGATCTCGGATATGAAGTCTTCCAGCATCTGCGCCGGTACCCTGATCTCGTTTGTCATGGGCCTGGCTCCCCACCCTCAATCTGCTTCGTGCGTTGCCATCGCAAGCGATCCCATGATCGCGTTCAATTCAGCACAAGCCAAGGGGCCGGAGATGATCGAATGTCTCAAGACCGAAAAACCCTTGTCAGAGCGGGCTGCGGATGACGCGATGCCCTGTACATGTTGGATGGCGTCCTCGCCGATATCAAGTAAACGGCGAGGCGGGTCCACCGGTTTGCCGAAGCACAGCGTACATGCTTGACTGCCGCGAAAAACGGGTGCCGATCGCTGGCACCTGCGTCCACCTTATTGGTTTGTCGTCGACGCGGAACAATGCAATATCCGCGTGCGCCTCCATCGGCGCGGCATGACCATTATGGCGGAGCCGCAGCATGAAACAACGCGTCCATCTGATCACGCTCGGGGTCGAGGATGTCGAAAAAGCCGCCCTGTTCTACGACGCACTTGGCTGGACGCGGGCGGATAACTGCCCACCGGGTCTGGTGGCCTATGACCTCTATGGCGCAACCCTCGGCCTATATCCTCGCGCCGATCTGGCGCGCGATACCGGATTGGAGCTGCCCAGGGGATCC
>JBCCDJ010000030.1:0-50381 GCA_039030855.1 Pseudomonadota bacterium | reverse complement strand
TTGTCGCCCCCTCCCCGCTTCTGATGCGGGCCCATCTATTGTGGGGGGGGGGGGCCCGGAAAAATCACCGGGACTGCGGCCCTACCCAAACGACCGGCCCCCCATGCAGAAACGCGTTACCTTCAAAAATATCGGTCTGCCTTTTCTTCTGATCGCACCGCAGATCATCGTCACGCTGGTCTTTTTCATCTGGCCCGCCTACCGCGCGTTGGAGACCTCGTTCTTCATCGAGGACGCGTTTGGGTTCAGTCGCGACTGGGTGGGAATGCTGAACTATCAGCAGCTATTCGCCGATCCGTCATATCTGCGCTCCTTCACCACGACGATCATCTTCGGTGTCTCGGTCGCCTTCATGTCCATGGCCATCGCGCTGGCGCTGGCGGTGGCGGCGAACCGGGTGCTGAAAGGGGCGTTGGCTTACCGGACCTCGATCATCTGGCCCTATGCCGTCGCCCCCGCGCTGGCCGGGGTGATCTGGTTCTTTCTGATGAACCCCTCGCTTGGCATCGTCGCCTACTGGTTGAAGGCGGTTGGGTATGAATGGAACCACTATGTGAACGGTGACGAGGCACTTCTGATGGTGATCGTCGCGGCATCGTGGAAGCAGATCAGCTATAACTTCCTCTTCTTCCTCGCCGGTCTGCAATCCATCCCGAAATCGCTGATCGAGGCGGCGGCGATTGACCGCGCGGGGCCGGTGCGCCGGTTCTGGTCAATCGTCTTTCCACTCCTGTCGCCCACCACGTTCTTCCTGCTGATCGTGAACCTCGTCTACGCGTTCTTCGATACGTTCTCGCTGATCCACGCGACGACCAGTGGCGGCCCGGCGGACAGCACGTCGATCCTCGTCTACAAGGTCTACAACACCGGCTTCATCGGGCAGGATTACGGGGGGTCCGCCGCGCAATCGGTGGTCCTTATGGGCCTTGTGGCACTGATGACCGTCGTTCAGTTCCGCTATGTCGAACGCAGGGTGCAGTACTGATGGCCCAGAAATCATGATCGAAAATCGCCCGTTCCTGAACATCCTCACCCATGTGGCGCTGGTCGTCGGTGTCCTCTTTCTCTGCTTCCCGGTATGGATGGCGCTCGTCGCCTCCACCCATGGGCCGGAGGCGCTGTCGCGGTCCCCGATCCCGCTCTGGTTCGGCAGTCAGGGCTGGGACAACTATTCCCAACTTCTGGCCGGTGGTCTGCCGGAGGCCGGCGGCGTGCCGGTCGGGCGCATGATGCTCAACTCGCTCGTCATGGCGCTGGCGATTGCCATCGGCAAGATCGCGGTCAGCATCATCGCGGCCTATGCCTTCGTCTATTTCCGCTTTCCCTTCCGCATGGGGTTCTTCTGGATCATCTTCATGACGCTGATGCTGCCGGTTGAGGTGCGCATTCTGCCGACCTTCGATGTGATCGTGCGGCTTGACATGCTGAACAGCTATGCGGGCCTCTCGATCCCGCTGATCGCGTCGGCGACGGCGACGTTCCTCTTCCGGCAGTTCTTCATGACCATCCCGGATGAATTGGTGGAGGCGGCGCGGATCGACCGCGCCGGGCCGATGCGGTTCTTCTGGGACATCCTGATCCCGCTTTCCCGCACCAATATCGCCGCGCTTTTCATCATCCTCTTTATCTTCGGGTGGAACCAGTACCTCTGGCCGCTGCTCGTGACGACGGAGGAGCAATATTACACCGTCGTCATGGGCATTCAGCGGATGGTCAATTCAGGCGAGGCATTGCCGGTCTGGCATTACATCATGGGGACCGCGGTTCTGGCGATGATCCCGCCGGTGATCGTTGTTTTGTCGATGCAAAAGCTCTTCGTGAAGGGTCTTGTGGAGCAGGAGAAGTAAGATGGCGGGGCTGACCCTGAGGGGCGTAAAAAAGATCTATGCAGGCGGCGTCACGGCGGTGCATGGCGCGGATATCGACATCGCGGATGGCGAGTTCATCGTGCTTGTCGGCCCGTCGGGCTGCGGCAAGTCCACGATCCTGCGCATGGTCGCGGGGCTGGAGGCGATCTCCGATGGTGAGGTTTCCATTGACGGGCAGGTCGTGAACAAGAAGGAGCCGGGCGAGCGTGATATCGCGATGGTGTTCCAGAATTACGCGCTTTATCCTCACATGTCGGTGCGACAGAACATGTCCTATGGGCTGAAGAATGTCGGCATGTCGAAAGCGGATATCGCGGATCGGATCGATGAGGCATCGAAGATCCTGCAACTGGATGAGTATCTCGACCGCAAGCCGCGCCAGCTATCGGGCGGCCAGCGCCAGCGCGTCGCCATGGGCCGGGCACTGGTGCGGGAGCCGAAGGCGTTTTTGCTGGATGAGCCACTCTCAAATCTCGATGCGAAACTACGCGGCCATATGAGGTCTGAGTTGAAGGAACTCCATCAACGCCTTGGGGCCACGTTCATTTACGTCACCCACGATCAGGTCGAGGCGATGAGCCTCGCTGACAGGATCGTCGTTATGAATGCGGGCCGGATTGAGCAGATCGGCTCCCCGCGGGAGATTTACGATCGGCCCGCAACGCGCTTTGTGGCCGAGTTCATCGGTGCCCCGCAGATGAATTTCATACCCGGCTCGGTCCTCGGCAAGGCCGCCCCATGGGTGGGCATCCGGCCCGAAGCCATTACCGTGGATGGCACTGGCGACGTGACCATGCAGGGCACGGTCAAACTGGTCGAGGATCTTGGGGCGGATCGGTTTGCCCATGTGATGCTGGGCGGTGCGGGTGAGGACATGGTCGTCGCACGCGCGGCAAACAATGCCGATCATCAGCCGGGTGCGGCCGCGACCCTGACCGCATCGGCATCGGCGCTCGCGTTCTTCGACGCGGATGGCCGGCGGATGGAATGACCCGATCGCGGAAGAGGCAGGTCAATTATCTGATATACTCGTCGGCCTCTCTGGCAGAAATATCTCCTTGCCGACCATGACGAGGACAAGAAGATGAGCTGGAACCCGCTGCTGAACCCGTCCAACCCCGGTGACATGAACCCCGATGCCATCGAGACCGTCCTCATTCCGCGCGCCCGGGATATCGGCGGGTTCGCGGTGCGCCGGGCATTGCCGACGGCGGAACGGCAGATGGTCGGGCCTTTCATCTTTTTCGACCAGATGGGACCGGTGGAGTTCATTACCACCGAAGGCATCGATGTGCGCCCGCATCCGCATATCGGCCTCGCTACGGTGACCTATCTTTTCGAAGGGGAGTTTCACCACCGCGACAGCCTTGGCACGGATCAGATGATCTATCCCGGCGCGGTCAATTGGATGATCGCAGGCAACGGCGTGACCCATTCGGAGCGCACGAGCGTTGCAACGCGCGCGGCTCCGTCCTCTCTCTTCGGTATTCAGACCTGGGTTGCGCTGCCCGAAGAGGCGGAGGACGACCCTGCCAGCTTCGAACATCAGCCAGAGGGCGCGCTGCCCTATCTTGATGCGGAGGGTAAACAGGTCCGCCTCATCCTCGGTACCGCATGGGGAGAACGGGCACCGGTCAAGACCCATACGGAGATGTTCTATGCCGATGCCATCCTCGCGCCGGGCGCGGCATTACCTCTGCCGGAAGACCATGAAGACAGAGGCATTTTCGTTGTCTCAGGCTCCGTCGAAGTGGCGGGCGATGTATTCGATGCGGGCCGGATGATGATTTTTCGCCCCGGCGACGCAATCACGCTGCGCGCAGGGTCAGCGGGCGCGCGTATCATGGCGCTTGGCGGCGAGACCTTGTCCGGGCCACGCCATATCTGGTGGAATTTCGTCGCCTCGTCCAAAGACCGGATCGAAGCTGCGAAAGAGGCCTGGGCCGCAGGCGATTGGGAACATGGCCGGTTTCGACTGCCACCCGGCGATGATCAGGAATTCATAGCCCTGCCAGGTCGCTGATCCGTCGACGCTGCACTGCAAAAAACCACTTGATTGAAGGCCAGTCCTGTTGTGATGGTAAATGCGAGACGCGCACAGAAGAGGCGCGGCCATCGACGACATGGGAGACTGCCAATGATCAATACACCAAAGAACCGCGCCATCAGCCGTCGGACCGCATTGCGCGGCATCGCGGGTGCCGGCGCTGTCGGCCTGACCTTCAACATGACCAAGGCCTTCGCGGCCAGTCATACCGGCACCGTGAATTTCTATAACTGGGACACGTATATCGGCGAGACGACGCTGGATGATTTCACCGCGGCCACTGGTATCGAGGTGCAGTATGATCTCTTTGCCGACAATGATGAGCTGTTCGCCAAGCTGAAAAATGGCAATCCGGGCTATGATCTGATCGTGCCGACCAACGATTATGTCGAGCAGATGGTCGAAGCAAAAATGCTGACCGAGCTGGATCATTCCAAGATACCTAATATGGCCAATCTCGATCCCGACTTCCTCGATCCGGCCTTTGATCCCGGGCGCAAGTATTCGCTGCCCTATATGTGGGGCTCCATTGGCATCGGCTATCGCAAATCGGCAGTATCGAAGGAGCCGGATAGCTGGGCCGATCTCTACACATCGGATGAGTATGCGGGCCGGATGGCGATGCTCGGCAATGGCCAGACGGTCCTGCAGATGGCGCTGAAGCTCATGGGCAAGTCGCTCAACGACTGGTCGGATGAGAATGTCGCCGCTGCCGAAGCGATGCTGATTGCGCAGAAGTCGCGCATCACGGCATTTGCGCCGGATAATGGCCAGGACCTTCTGCTCGCGGGTGAGGTCGATCTGGCGATGGAATGGAATGGCGATATCCTTCAGGTGATGGATGAAGACGATGACATCGGCTACGTCATCCCGAAGGAGGGTGGTCTTCTCTGGGAAGATACGCTCTGCGTGCCGGTCGGCGCGCCGAACCCCGAAGGCGCGCATGCGCTGATCAACTACCTCCTCGATGCCGAAGTTGGCCGCGATCTGGCTGAGTTCATCTATTACGGCACACCCAATGCCGCGGCCAAAGCGCTGACATCGGAGGAGTATCGCGAGAACCCTGCCATCTTCCCGCCAGCGGAGGCTGTGGCGCTGTCGGAAACCTCCGTCTATCCGGGGCAGGAGATCGTGCAGATGATCGACGCCGCCTGGACGAGGGTGAAGGCCGCGGGCTGACCTGCAGCCTGTCATGTGACCGGACTGCCCCGGCGACGATCCGGGGCAGCGCCGCTTTGAAGGGGAGATGATGGAAAGCTGGCGTCGTTCCTTGCCGGTATTTGGGGCCTTTGCCGGGCCGACGACCCTGTGGCTCCTGATCTTTTTCCTGATCCCGCTCGGCATCATCTGGACCTATTCCTTTGGCGAGAATGTTTCGCTGACGGAAATCGAGACGACCTGGACCACCTCCAATTATGCACGCATCTTCGAGCCGGAGATCATCACGCTTTTCTGGCGGACGGTGAAGCTGGCCGGGATCGCGACGGTCATCTGCCTGCTGATTGGCTATCCGGTGGCGCTGGTGATCGCGACGGCGGACCAGAAGTGGAAGCCCTGGCTCCTCCTGGTCATTATCCTGCCCTTCTGGACCAACCTTCTGATCCGCACCTATGCGCTGTTGAATATTCTCGGCGCGCGCGGCCGGGTGAATGAAAGCCTGCGCTGGGTCTGGGAGCAGTTCGACGCGCTCTTCAATACGCTTGGTATCGACGGCGCGATGCTGATCGGGGAGCGGTTTCAGCCCATCGGGTTTCTCGGCACAGAAATGGGCGTTGTCATTGGCCTTGTCTATGTGCATCTGCCTTTCGCTGTCCTGCCGATCTATTCGGCGTTGGAGCGGATGGATAGATCCTATCTGGAGGCGTCGATGGACCTTGGGGCAGGGCAGTTTCGCACCTTCTTCCTGATCCTCGTGCCACTGACATCGGCCGGGCTGGTGACGGCCGCGATCATCACGTTTATCCCCGCGCTCGGCTCGTTCCTCACGCCTGATCTGCTGGGCCGGGGGCAGGTGGACATGATCGCCAATGTAATCGAGCGCCAGTTCAAGCGCGCCAATGACTGGCCCTTCGGATCGGCGCTGTCGCTATTCCTCCTCTACATCACCTTCATCGTGCTGGCGATCCGCGCGGTGATCGACATGCAGGCCGCGAAGGGGAGGCGGGCATGAGCAAGGGGCCCTTCGATTATGCCAAGAAGACCTCCATGCGGCTGGTGTTCTTCCTGACATTCATCTTCCTCTACGCGCCGATCATCGTCCTCATTATCTTCTCGTTCAACAATTCGCGCCGGGGCGGCAATATCGTCTGGCGCGGCTTTACCACCGACTATTACGTGAAGGCGTTCGAGAATGAGAGCCTGCGCGAAGCCTTCATCAACTCCATCGCTATCGCCGTCATCTCCACCGTCTTCGCGGTGCTTTTGGGGGCGATGACGGCCGTGCTCCTCTGGCGCTGGCGGTTCCCGTTCAAGCCCGCCTATGAGGGGCTGGTCGCCCTGCCCATCGTGATCCCTGAGATTTGCATGGGCGTCGCGCTGGCGGTGTTCTTTTCGTCCTGGGGGCTATACGTGCCGCCCGATACGCCCTGGCCGTTCAACCTTTCGAACATCATCATCGCGCATATCACGTTCTCCTTCCCCTTCGCGGCGATGGTGATCCGCACCCGGCTGCAAAGCTTCAGCCCCGAAATGGCGGAGGCGGCGCGCGACCTCGGCGCATCGGAATATCAGGTCTTCAAGGACATCATCATCCCGCATATGAAACCGGGCCTGATCGCGGGCGGGCTTTTGGCCTTCACGCTCAGCCTCGATGATTTCGTGATCACGTTCTTCACCTCGGGGCCGAACACGGTGACCTTCCCGGTGAAGGTCTATTCGATGGTGCGGTTCTCCGTGACGCCGGAGATTAATGCCGCTTCCACCGTCCTGATCCTGATGACGCTGGTCCTGACCTTCATCGCCATTCGCATGCAAAAACCGACGGACATCGCCTCATGAGCAGCATCGTTTCCATCAAATCCGTGTCCAAACGGTTCGGCGATTTCGTGGCCGTGGATGACGTGTCGATCGAAATTGGCGCGGGGGAGTTTTTTGCGCTTCTCGGCCCGTCGGGCTGCGGCAAGACCACATTGCTGCGCATGGTGTCGGGGTTTGAGATCCCGACCGAGGGGCAGGTTCTGATCGGCGGGGAGGATATGACCCGCGTGCCGCCGAACAAGCGGCCCGTGAACATGGTGTTCCAGTCCTATGCGGTTTTCCCGCATATGACGGTCGCGAAGAACGTCGCCTATGGGCTGAAGGTGGATGGGGTCGCCGCCGCAGAGATCGGCCCGCGGGTGGAGGAGGCATTGTCCCTCGTCCAGCTGTCGCAATTTGCAGAGCGTAAACCTGATCAGTTGTCCGGCGGACAGCGTCAGCGGGTCGCGCTGGCGCGGGCATTGGTCAAGAAACCGCGCGTCCTGTTGCTTGATGAGCCGCTATCGGCGCTCGATGCGAAGCTGCGCGATCAGATGCGGCTCGAGCTGGTGAAATTGCAGCAATCCATCGGCGTCAGCTTTATCATGGTCACCCATGATCAGGACGAAGCGATGGCCGTCGCCGACCGGGTTGCGGTGCTGGAGGGAGGACGGTTGCGTCAGATGGCAACGCCGGAAGACCTTTACCATAATCCCGCCGATGCCTTTGTTGCCGACTTTATCGGCAAGGCAAATTTCTTCGATCCTGTGAAGGTGACGCGCGGTGACAAGGTGGTCGTGGAAACGGCGGAACTTGGCCCGCTGACATTCCCCAGCGCACCTGCCGGGGACCTGCGTATTGCCGTTCGCCCCGAAAAGCTGCGCCTCGGTCCCGATGCCAAGGGCGAGGTCTGGGTTCGCGCGAAGCTCGGCGATGTGGCGTTTCAGGGCGACCGATCATCGGTGGAGCTGATCCTGCCCTCCGGCCGCACCCTCCTGGCGGCTGTCCATGGTGCGGCAGCCACCATGGTTGGCGCGATGGAGGAGGGCGCGGACATCGCCTGCGCCTGGGATATCGCAGATATGCTGGTCCTCAATAGCGACTAACGCAGAACCGCCGTGCAGAGCGGGCTCGCAGGATCCGCGAGGTCGTCGATCACGTCGAAATGGTGCCGTCCGGCATCCTCCACCACCGCTGTCTTGGCCCCAAGCCCGTGCCAGATATTTGCCAGAAGCGCGTTCTGGCGAACAAATTCGGGCCGCTCCGCCGCGCCGACCCAACATGTGACGGACATGCCGGACAGCGGGGAGAGGAGCGCGGGGCTCTCTGACCGCGCCTCTGCCTCATCAAGATGCAGGTCATCATTTATCGCGGTGCGCAGGAGCGGGCGCAGATCGAACACGCCTGAGATCGGCGTGACAGGTCCGATGCGCGCCTGCATATCGGGCGGCAGCACACTATCGGTGGTAATCATGCGCGCTGCCAGATGACCACCTGCGGAATGGCCGCTCAGGCGGATCGGCCCGGCTACCTCTGCCGCCGCCGCAGCGATCGCTGCGCCGATTTCGGCGGTGATGGCGCTGATCCGCGCGCCCGGTGCCAGCGTGTAAGACGGCATCGCCACGGCCCAGCCATGGGCCAGCGGCCCGGTGGCCAGCCAGGACCAGCTGGACTTGTCGAAGGCGCGCCAGTAACCGCCGTGGATAAACACCAGAAGGCCCTGCACCGCCCCGTCCGGTAAAAAGAGGTCGAACCGGTTGCGCGGAGCCTCTCCATAGGGGATGTCGATGCGCGCGCGCGCGCCCAGCATGTCGCGAAACCGCGCCGAAAGCGCCGCCCAGCGCGGTGGAAAGCCGTCGGCGTCCGCGATGTGGTCCCTGTTGGCATAGGCGTCGTCCCAATCGGTGATCATGGCTGTCCTCGCGCATAGGTTCTGCGTTAAAAGGCCCGATCCGCACCGGATTGTCGAGCATTGGCAAGAGGACCACCCGATGAATATCTTTCGCAAGCTGGGTGCGCGCGCCGCGCTTTTGAAGGGCGGGCATCTGCCAGCGCTGGCGGAGGCCAATCAACGCGCGCTGGAGGGACGGCCATGCCTTGCTCCGGACTGGAAGCCGCGCGCGGTGGGCGTTCATCACAAGGTTTATGAACAAGCGCGCGCCGCCTTCCCCTATTTTGGCGAGGTCTTGGCCGACGTGACCGGCGCGCCGCCGGTACGCATGCTGCACCATGATGACGACATGGTCGCGGCGGTCTGCTTCCTTTTTGGCCGCGACAGTTACGAGCCTTTGTCGCTGCATCTCTTCGCGCGTCTGTCTGCCGGAACCGATGGCGCGGTGCTGGATATCGGGGCCTTCACCGGCCTATTCGGACTGGTTGCAGCGGGTGCGGCACCGGAGGCGGTGGTGATCTCGTTTGAGCCTGCGCCCCACATCGCTGCACGCGCCGCGCTGAACGGGCGGTTGAACGGATATGACAACTATCGGGTGGAAGCAGCCGCGGTCAGCGATATCACCGGACGGCGCGCATTGACTTACTATGGCGGTACCAGCGCGACCACCGGCGCGTCCCTTGCCCCCAAATCACGCGACGCCGTGGGTGAGGAGGAGGTCGAAGTGACGACCATCGATACCTCCGCCGCGATGCTTGATCGCCCCGTGATGCTGATCAAGCTGGACACCGAAGGGGATGAGATGGCGGCGCTGGCGGGTGGGGCAGAAATCCTGCGCAGGGATCGCCCTGTTGTCCTTTCAGAAGTGTTGAACGATGCGGCGGTTGCGGGCCAGTGCGGCGCGATGGCGGATCATGGTTACAGTGCCGTTTTCATCGACGATGCAGCGCGCCGTCTGATACCCGTCGATGCCGCGTTCAGCCTGAAGGGGCGGGGGTTCGGCAACCTCCTGTTCACGCCGGATGAGGCGGTGCAGGCCCGCGCAAGCAGCATCGCAGAGGCATTTCGCCAGATTGTCTGACCCCCTCTGTTCAGTGCGTCGCATCTTCGTTATCACGCAGCGGGAATAGGCGGAAAAGGGGCAGTTTATGGCGCAGCCGAAGGCAGTGATCTGGGATATCGGCAATGTGCTGCTCGACTGGTCGCCCGATTACCTTTACCGCACGATCATGCCTGATGACGCAGCACGTGCCGCGTTCTTTGCGCGCTATCCCTTCGATGAGATGAACCTCGATGGTGATCGGGGGCGTTTGCAGCCGGTTGTCGAGGCACTCGCCGAAAAGCATCCCGAGGACGCCCCGCTGATCCTTGCCTGGTGGGCGGGGTGGGACCGAATGTGCGGCGGCCTGCTGGAGGGCAGCATCGCTCTGCGCGACCGGGTGCGCGCCGCCGGCATCCCCTGTTGGGCGCTGACCAATTTTGCCGCGGACACATGGCCGCGCTGTGAGGCGCTTTATCCTGCGATGACCGCCTTCGACGGCATGGTTGTCAGCGGGCGCGAGGGCGTGGTGAAGCCCGACCCCCGGATTTACGAGTTGATCGAACAGCGCACCGGTTTGGCTGGCGACGCGCTCTTCTTCCTTGACGACCGCTCGGCGAATATCGACGCCGCCACTGAGCGCGGCTGGCGGGGCCATCTGTTTGTCGATGCGGCGGGCGCGGAAACCGCATTGCGGGATGCCGGGGTTGCGCTTTAACTCTTCGCCTCGCCAAAGCTGTTCAGGGCCCGCTCCAGCGCCAGCGAGGCCGTCGCGCGTGGTTTTGTCAGTCGTGAGAGAAGGCTGTAGATGACAGGCGTCAGAAACAGCGTCAGAAGCGAGGCAAAGCCAAATCCGCCGATGATCACGATGCCGATGGCGGCGCGCGCCTCGGACCCCGCGCCCGAAGACAGCATCAGCGGCAGCGCGCCCAGAAGGGTCGAGAGGACCGTCATCGTGATCGGGCGCAGGCGGCGCACTGCGCCCTCAAGTGCGGCCTCGCCGACGCTGGCACCCTTGTCGCGCAACTGATTGGCAAACTCCACGATCAGGATGCCGTTCTTGGCCATCAGGCCGAGCAACAGCAGCATCCCGATCTGCGTATAGATATTCAGCGTCAGCCCTGCCATCCAGATCGCGCCGAGCGCTCCTGTTACCGCCAGCGGCGCGGAGAGCAGGATGGTCAGCGGGTCGATGAAGCTTTCGAACTGCGCGGCGAGGACCAGATAGACGACGATGATCGCGAAGACGATCATCAGGAGCGCGCCGCTGGATCCGGCAACGAATTCCTTCGATTGCCCGTCGAAAGCGATCTGCGAGTTGGGGGGCAGGGTATCCGCCGCCGCTGCGCGGACGAAATCGACGGCAGCGCCAAGCGTGTAATCGCCGTTCAGCCCTGCCGAGACCTCGATCGCGGGCAGGCGGTTGAAGCGGTTCAGCGCTGGCGAGGCGGTACCTTCGCTGATCTCCAGCAAGGCCGACATCGGAATAAGCGCGTCAGTGGTGCGTGAGCGCACGAACACCTCCGCCAGATCGGCGGCCGTGCGGCGCGATATCTCGGTGGCTTGCAGGATCACGGGGTATTCCCGCCCGCGATCCAGATACTGTGTCACCTCGCGCGAGGCGAAGAAGGTCTGCAAGGTGGATGCGATGTCAAAGATCGAGACGCCGAGATCATCGGCGATGGCGCGCGCGATCTCCACCTGCAGTTCAGGTTGGGTTTCCTCGTAATCAATATCGACATCGCGCAGGCCCGGATTGTCTTCCATCCTGAGCCGCATCGCCTGCGCCCATTCCTGCACATCGGCGAAGTCGGAGCCGAGGATTTTCACCTGAAGGGGCCTGCGCGACCCCCGGAGGCCAAGGCCGGCCGGTTGGATCGGGAACGCCCGCGCGCCAGGGATCGACAACATCTGCGGGACCAGCGAACCGACGATGGCATCCGATGGCCTGCGCCCGCTGTTCCAGTCCGACAGACGCGCGACCAGAAACGCGCGATGGGTGTTGCCGCGCCAGCCAATGATGGAGAAGAGCCTGGTGACCTCGCCGGTCTCCAGCAGGGGCTGGATCGCTGCCTCAGCCTCGCGGACCTCCCGATCGGTATAGGCAGTCGTGGATCCTTGCGGGGCAGACATCGAGACGAAGAAGATGCCGCGATCTTCCTTCGGCACCAGTTCGCGCGGGGTTTCCTGATAAAGCCACCAGGCGAGCGAGGCGAGGGCAATTGCCAGCCCTATGATGACGATGGGAAAGCCGAGTGCGCCGCGCAGAAAGGCGCGATAGATCCTCTCCACCCCGATGAAAATGCGGTTGACCACCCGCTCGAACCCGCCGCCCGCCCCCTTGCGCAGAACCTTGCAACTGATCACCGGCGCGATGGAGAGCGCAACGAAGGTGGAAAAGATCACCGCGATGGCCAGCACAACGCCGAACTCGGTAAAGAGCCGCCCAACCTGCCCATCAAGAAACGAGATCGGCACGAAGACGGAGATCAACGTGATCGAGGTTGCGATCACCGCGAAGCCAACCTCCCGCGATCCGATGGCCGCCGCAGCGATCGGGGCATCGCCTGCCTCGATCCGCCGTTGGATATTCTCCAGTACCACGATGGCGTCATCGACCACGATGCCGATGGCGAGGATCATCGCGAACAGCGTGAGGATGTTGATCGAAAAGCCGAAGGCGTAAATCCCGCTCAGCGCACCGATCAGTGCGATGGGGATGGTCACGGCGGGCACCAGCGTGGCGCGCGGCGAGCCGAGGAAGAGAAAGATCACCAGAACCACGAGAATGACCGCGATGCCCAGCGTCTTGACCACTTCCTCGATGGACGAGCGGATGAAGATTGCGTCATCGCTGGTCACGAACACCTCCATCCCCGCGGGCAGAGTGTCGCGCATCAGGTCGACCTCGGCCCGGATCGCATCGGAAATCGCGATGGTGTTGGATTGCGACTGGCGAATGACCGACAGGCCGACGGCGATGCGCCCATCATTGCGCACGGTGATGTCGTCATCCTCCACCCCGACCTCCACCGATGCGACATCGCCGAGGCGCACGGGCGCACCATCGACGACGCGCAACACCATGTCGGCGAAGGCATCGGGCGTGTTGATGCGGGTGGCGGCGCGCAACTGGAACCGGCGATAGACCGATTCAACCTCGCCGGCGGGCAGTTCCAGATTGTTCTCGCGCAGCGCGGTGGAGACATCGGTAACCGTCAGCCCGCGTGCAGCCAGCGATTTGGGATCGATCGAGATGCGCATGGCAAAGCGGCGTGCGCCATTGATCGTGACCGAGGCGACACCGGGCAGGGTCGCCAGTCGGTCGACGATAAAGCGCTCGGCGTAATCCGTAACTTCGGAGGCGCTCATCTTTTCGGAGACGATGGCAACGCGCAGGATCGGGTCGGCATCGCTGTCATTCTTGAAAATCAGCGGCTCCTCCGCGTCATCGGGCAGGCGGCTGGTGATGCGCGAGACTGCGCCGCGGATATCGTTGGCACCCTCGTCGATATCGCGGCCCTGATCAAAGGTGACCCTGACGGAGCTTCGCCCCCGTGTGGATTCGCTGGCAATCGTGTCGACACCCGCAACGCCCGCAATCGCGGCCTCGACGGTTTCGGTGATCTGGGTGTCGATGACCTCCGGCGCGGCCCCGACATAGGTTGTGTTCACGGTTACGGTGGCGGCATCGATATCAGGCAACTCGCGGATGGGTAGCTGGCTCAGCGAGATGAGGCCAATGACAATAATCAGAAGGTTCAGAACCGTCGCCATAATCGGGCGGCGAATGCAGATATCGGAGATCGTCACCGCTCAGGATCCGGCGGGGTTGAGGATACGCACGGGCGCGCCGTCGCGTACCTTTTGCAAACCACGTGTCACCACGATCTCACCCGGCGCGACACCGCTGGTGATTTCGACCCGCCCGCTTGAGCGGATGCCAATGGTCACAGGCCGGCGCTGCACTTTATCGTCACTGACGGCATAGACGAAGATGCCGCCGCCTTCGGCGCTGATCGCCTCTTCCGGCACCACGATGCCGTCGCGCGCCTCCAGGATCAGCCTGATGCGCATGAAGACATCGGCAGGCAGGCGGCGACCGGGATTTTCGATGCGCGCGCGTGCGGTGAATGACCGCGAAACCGTGTCGATGCTGCGCCCTATCCGGGTGAGCGTACCGTCGAAGGCCTCGCCTGCAAAAATTTCCGTGGTCGCGCGGACGGTGGCGCCGATGGCGACCTCACCATAGAACCGTTCCGGCACGGCGAAATCGACATTCAGGGCAGAAATATCGTCCAGGGATGCAATGGTCGTTTCGGGGCCGACGATGGCCCCTTCGTCGACTAGCCGGAAGCCGATGATGCCGTCAAAGGGCGCGGTCAGCCTGCGGTCGGACAGCGCCTTTTCGGCACGCGCCAGATTGGCGACGGCGGCGCTCATCTCTGCCTGCGCGGCTTCGAGATTGATATCGGTGACCCGGCCCTGTGCCTTCAGTGTCTTTTGCCGCTCCAGCGCCGAGGTGCCGAGGGTCACTTCCGCTTCTGCCTCGATAAGGGCTGTGCGCTGATCCGTGTCTTCGAGCCGCAGAATCAGATCGCCCGCCTGCATGATCTCCCCGCCCTGGAAGGCGACTTCCACAACGCGGCCCGAAGATGACGGCGCGAGTTCCACCGACCGCAGTGGCCGTCCTGTGCCAACCGCCGAGATTGTCCGCTCCAGCGGCGCGATGCTGGCTTCGGCCACTTCGACGCCAGGGGCGGGCCGCTCTCTCCCGCCGCCTTGCGCCTCCGCACCGGACTGGCTTTTGGACCAGACCTGCCAGCCGGCGACGCCAACAGAGGCGATCGTCGCTGCAACAACCAGTTGTGTCAGTACTTTGGCCATTCCGCCTCCACCAGCGCAGCCCCCGCGCTGTCATCTGTATACGGCGTGTTGGTGTCACACGCAAAGCACGGGTTGCTGATGCGTCGCTTCGGTTGGGTCACTATGCGCAAATACGGCGGGGCTGGCGCAATCCGTCGGAACGCGCCTGTCGCAACCTGCAAGTGATGCAGTGGGTTTCCGATGGGCCGCGTCGATCAGCGAAGAATGCCGACCAATAGGCCATTGGGGGGCTGCTGAACCTGGATCGATCCGGCGATCACGTCAGCGCGTCAATTCCTTCATCGCACTTTCGATCCCTTGCAGGGTCATCGGGAACATACGGTCGGAGAAGATGCGCTGGATCAACTGGGTGGAGTGTGTGTACTGCCAGTGTTTTTCCGGGGTCGGGTTGATCCAGATGGAGGAGGGCCACTGATTCAGCGCACGGCGTAGCCAGATCTCGCCCGCCTCCTGGTTCCAGTGTTCGACCGCGCCGCCTGGCTGGACGATCTCATAAGGCGACATGGCTGCGTCGCCAACAAAAACAACGCGGTAGTCCGAGCCATAGGTGCGCAGGATATCCCATGTCGGGGTCTGGGCGTCCCAACGGCGGCGATTGTCCTTCCAGACGCCCTCATAAAGGCAGTTATGGAAGTAGAAATGTTCGAAATGCTTGAACTCGGACTTGGCGGCCGAAAACAGCTCCTCCACCACCTTTACATGGCCGTCCATTGAGCCGCCATTATCGAGGAACAGCAGGACCTTGACCGCGTTGCGCCGCTCCGGTCTCGTCTGTACATCCAGATAGCCATGCTCGGCCGTCTTGCGGATGGTGCCGTCGAGATCCAGCTCCTCCACAGCGCCATCACGGGCCCAGCGGCGCAGGCGGCGCAGCGCAATCTTGATGTTGCGGGTGCCGATCTCGACATTGTCGTCGAGATTCTTGAATTCGCGCTTGTCCCAGACTTTCACCGCCTTGCGATGACGGCTTTCCTTTTGGCCGATGCGCACGCCTTCGGGATTATAGCCATAGGCCCCAAAGGGCGACGTGCCCGCCGTGCCGATCCATTTATTACCGCCCTGATGGCGTTTTTCCTGCTCGGCGAGACGTTCTTTCAGCGTCTCCATCAGCTTGTCCCATCCGCCCAGGCTTTCAATCTCATCCATTTCCTCTTTGGAGAGGTGCTTTTCGGCCAGTTTGCGCAGCCATTCCTCGGGTAAGTCGACCTCGGCGATGGCTTCTGACAGGGCCAGCGTTTCGATCCCCTTGAAGCAATGGCCGAAGACCTGATCGAATTTGTCGATATTGCGCTCATCCTTCACCAGTGCCGCACGGGCAAGGTGATAGAATTCCTCGATATCGTACATGGCAACGCCCTGGTCGAGCGCTTCGAGCAGCATAAGGTACTCGCGCAGCGACACCGGCACCTTGGCCTCGCGCAGGGTCAGGAAGAAACGATTGAACATGGCGTGGTGCCCCGGTCAGCTGGCAAAAAGGCCTGAGCGGGCAAGGATAACACCGAGCAACATCCCCGCAAGGCCAAAGGCGATGCCATAGCCGATGGCATATTGCAGCTTGTCGCCGATCCGCCCGCCGCGGCGCGAAGCCCGTATCCAGCCAAGACCGGCACCGATGATCAGTGTAATGAGGGGCAACACGTGTGGTTTACGCTCCGGCGTTGAGGTCAGGATGTTTCGTTGATGTCTTTGAAGACTTTTTGCCAGCGAGACAAGGTCTCTCCGTCCGCGCCAAACACGTAAGCGGCCCAGTCAAGCGCCTGTTTTTCGACGCTACGTGCCTCGCCGATCCGCCCGGCCAGCCGCAAGGCGATGGCCCGCTGGAAGAGCGTATAGGCCAGTTCGTCATCGATCCTGTTGGCGGCGAGCCCGGCTTCTGACATTTTCAGGTATTTGGCGGCATCGTCGTAGTCATCGGCATCGATCAGAATGAAGCCGAAATCCGACCGCGCGCGGGCAAGGCGGGCGGAATTGGCGGGCAGCGTCCGCTCGAACAGCTCTACCGCTTCGCGCATATCGGCGACCGCCTTGTCGAAATTGCCTTCATCGCGGTGCAGGAAGGCAGAATGACGGAGCGCGGCCCCCCGTCTGTGGTCGTCCTGTGACATCGTGCGCGTCGCGCGCAGGGCGGCATTAATGGCCTTGCGGTCGGCGTTCCGGCCCCGCGAGGCAAGGAAGTTTTCCATCGCGGCGTTGTATTGCTCATCAACGCGCCGCGCACTGCGGATGCGGGTGCCGGTCCGGCCGGCAGAGACGCGCCTGATGACGGCCTCGGCGGCGCGGGTGGCTTCTCCTCTCGACATGTCATCGCGGATTTCCGGGGCGTAAAGCACGCGCAGCATCAAGAGATCGAACGCCGTCAGATAGTCGTGCGCCCCGTCATCGTTGAAGCCTGAATCCTCCAGCCGGTAGAGGTCGTTTCCGGGGCCGAGGGCCTGCGCGATCTCCTCGATGATGCAGGAGCGGAATACACGCGGCTTGGCATATTGCGGGATGAAGATCGTGACAGCTTCCAGCCGTTTGACGTCCTCCCACCGCCCTTCTCCGCGTTCTGCCGCCGCCACGAACCCGTCGAAGTCCTCGTCGACCGGGACAAAAAAGCAAAGCGCGGTCGGCTCGATCGCCGCCATTTCACCATATGGCACAGTGCGCAATGTGATCGAGCCGCTGCGCATCGGGCTGAGCGACAGATCCAGCCCCGGCACCGCCTCTCTCACCATGTCGACCAGCGTCTCGACCTCCGGCCGGTAGGCGTCAAGCTCCGGATCGGCGAGGGCGATGGTCACCGGGCCGCGCCAGCGCAGCAGGCGAGTGTATTGCGCGCCCCATTCGCTTTCGAACATCAATTCGGCGAAATCCTCCGCCAGGGTGGAGGGTGACCAGTCTATCTTCTGTTGCCCGACAGCGGAGCCATAGCCAGGATAATCCGGCCGCGGCGCAAGCTTCAGCGGCGCATCGCGCCCGGCATCGACGATGGTGTTCGGCGGTGTGCCGGCACAGGCCGCGAGGGTGGCCATCACCACCCCTGCAGAAATCAGCTTCTTCATATTCATAACCCAGGACATTTCGTGCAACCCTAGACCGTCGACGCGGCTTCGCAAAGCCTGAGCCACACCTGACTTAGCGGTTGTAGCGGATAAAGGGTGTCAATGTGCCGATCCGGTCGTAAAGTTTGCGTGCTTCGGCGTTGAAGTCCTGCGTCAGCCAGTAGACCGATGGCGCGCCCGCCTCATCCGCCTTCGCATAGACCGCCTCGATCAGGGCGCGCCCGGCACCGGTGCCGCGGACCTCTGCATCGACATAGAGGTCCTGCAGATAGCAGACATCCGCCACCTTCCAGCCATGACGGTGGAAGAGGTAGTGGGCAAGGCCGATCAGCTTGCCGTCAAGTTCGGCAACCAGCCCCCGAAATTCCCCCGGAGCGCCGGAATGGAGGCGTGACCAGAGGGTCTGGTAGACCTCCTCCGTCACCGTCGTTTCATAAAATTCGAGATACAGCGTCCAGAGGCGGTGCCAGTCTTCGTGGTCTTTCTTTTCAACGGGGCGGATGATCAGCATGGGAACCTCAGGCGATAAGGGCGATGGCGAAGACGGAGAAGATTGTGGACAGGATGATCGCCTTTGCAACATTTTCCACAGGCACGCCGTAGCGCAAACCGAGGACGAAGGCCATCGCCCCGCAGGGGGCCGCAAAGACCATCTGGGCGACACCCTCCCACGCCGCACTGACGGGCACGGCGGTGCCCAGCAAAACCATGGCGATCAGTGGGTGTACGCCCACCTTGATGACCGTCGCGGTCCAGGCTGGCCCGCCGATCCGCGAAAGATCGCTGCCGGAAAGGATCACACCAAGGGCAAAGAGCGAGGCCGGTGCGGCGCTGGCCGCTGCCAGCCCGAGGAAATGCGCGACCCCGTCATGGAATTCGAAACCGGAGAGGTTGAAGGCCAACCCCCCGAAAATGGCAATGATGAGCCGGTTCCGGGCGATCGAGCCAAGGGTGCGGAGCGGCCCCGCGCCACCGGTCATCGCTTCCAGCACCATCACGGTACCCGCGAACATGATCAGCGTATCAACGGCGATCATCGTTGCGATGGGCTCGCCCGCATCGGGGCCATAGAGCGAGACCGCGATGGGCATAACAAAGAACACATGGTTCGGAAAGGCCCCGGTCATGCCGACCAGCAACGCCTCGATCGGCGCGAGGCGAAAGACGAAACGGCAAAAGAGGTATCCGAACCCATAGAGGATAAGCAGGCTCATCTCGTAAACGATCAGCACCGGCCAATCGACAGAGGAAAGATCGGACGAGCCCAGAAACATGAACAGGATACAGGGGACGGCAATCCCGACCACATAAGCATTCGTCCCCTCCGCCGCCGCACGACTGAACGCCCCCCGCCGCCCCAGAATGAACCCGATCAGGGTAAAGGCGAATACCGGGAGGATTGCAAATTGAAGAGGATCGAGGAGGGCCTGCATGAAGAATGGGGTAGCTCATGCAGGGGGACGTGGTCCAGAGGGTACCCGTTGCGGGGGAGGGCAGCGCTTTGCGCGCACACCGGTGATGGTTTCTATCGTTGTTTCCGGGGCTGGATTTGCGCAGGCTGAATCCCTCCGGGAGACATCTGATGATGCTTGATGAACGGGCGGTGTGCGCCGCAAGAAACAATGCCGACTGGTAGGAGGCTGTCTTCTCGGTTCATGGGTTGGGTTACCACCGCAAGGGGCATGTCTTTGTGGCCCGCAATGACGTGATCTTTCTGGGATACCGAAGCAATGGACGGTTTAGTGCGGGCTGCATTGCGAACAGATCATCCGATGATGTGGGCCTCTCCATTATGTTTGTCGAACGGCCTTCTGAACTCTTACTCCCGCAGGCCGCTGACGCAGTTTCGTCGGCTGGCCGATGTTTGCCCGTGGTGAGATACGAGCTTGGCGGTGAATTGGCATTCGCCAAGAAAGCCGACTGCGATTTAGTGGGCCAGTCAGGTATCTTGGTGACGGGAACCGCGAAGTTTTGACACCAGCCCGCGGTTAACAAATGCAGCGTTCTGCAGATGCTTCAGCGGCGCGTTTCTCAACATTAGTTGCCCACAATGTGAACCGGCAGCGTCTCGCGATCCACCTCATCTGGGTTCGCGATCCTTCGACACCACGGGTGCACTCGGATGGGTTCAGAAGGGTATGTCATCTGCGGCGGTGACGAAGCTCGCCACCACCTTCTTGACCCCGGCTTTTTCGAAATCGACCGTCAGCTTGTCGCCCTCGATCTCGGTCACGGCACCGTAGCCGAATTTCTGGTGAAACACGCGGTCGCCGAGCGCATGCCGTGTGATCGCTTCGGCATCGATGACCAGTCCCTTCACCTCAGAGGGGCTGCGCATGCCGCGCTGGCCGGCGCGTGACTGCATCCGCTTCCAACCCGGCGAGTTGTAGACCGAGGCGGAGGCGGCGCGCTCCTCCAGCACTGACCCTTTCATAACGCCGGGGATCGCCTCCATCCCCCCTTCGCCGCGACCGGAGGCGGCTCCGTAATTGCCGCCATACAGGCCGGGCGGGGTCAGCACCTCTACATGCGCCTTTGGCAATTCGTCGATGAAGCGGGACGGCAGCGCGCTTTGCCACTGGTTATAGACGCGCCGGTTCGCCGCGAAACTGATCGTCAGATGCTGGCGCGCGCGGGTGATGCCGACATAGGCAAGGCGGCGTTCCTCCTCCAACCCCTTCAGCCCGCTTTCATCCATGGAGCGTTGCGAGGGAAAGACCCCATCCTCCCATCCCGGCAGGAACACGCAATCGTATTCGAGGCCCTTGGCGGCGTGATAGGTCATGATGGTGATCTTCTCGGCCGCCTCCTCCTGTTCATTTTCCATGACGAGGGACACATGTTCGAGGAAGCCCTGGAGGTTCTCGAACTCCTCAAGTGCCTTGACCAGCTCCTTCAGGTTTTCGAGCCGCCCCGGTGCCTCCGGCGTCTTGTCATTGCGCCAGTGATCCATGTAGCCGAAATCTTCGAGGATCTGCATCGCACCCTCGACATGGTTGAAATCGGCGGCGCGAGCGCGCTCGATCCAGGTGTCGAAGAGGGTCACGACCTCGCGCAGGGATTTTTGCGCGGCTTTGGAGACCCCGCCTTCCTCCACACAAATCCGCGCGCCTTCAAGCAAGGACACACCGTTATTGCGGGCGGTGATGTTGATGGTCTGCTGCGCCTTGTCGCCAAGACCGCGTTTGGGGGTGTTGATGATCCGCTCAAAGGCCAGCCCGTCATCGGGCGAGGTGACGACGCGGAAATAGGCCATCGCGTCGCGGATCTCCATCCGCTCGTAAAACCGGGGCCCGCCGATGACGCGGTATGGCATCCCAATGGTCAGGAACCGGTCCTCGAAGGCGCGCATCAGGAAGGACGCGCGCACGAGGATCGCCATGTCATTGAGCGACACCGGGTCGAGCCCGCGCGTGCCGCCCTGATAGGCCTCGATCTCCTCGCCGATCCAGCGGGCTTCTTCCTCGCCGTCCCAGACCCCGGTGAGGCGCAGCTTCTCGCCATCATTCACATCGGTCCAGAGGTCCTTGCCGAGCCGTTCCTTGTTGCCGGAGATCACGGCGGAGGCCGCGGCGAGGATATGGGGGGTGGAGCGGTAATTCTGTTCCAGTCGGATGACCTTCGCCCCCGGAAAATCCTTTTCGAACTTCAGGATGTTGCCGACTTCGGCACCGCGCCAGCCATAGATCGACTGATCATCATCGCCGACGCAGCAGATATTCTTGTGATCCGCCGCCAGAAGGCGCAGCCACAGATATTGTGCGACATTCGTGTCCTGATATTCGTCCACGAGGATATAGCGAAACCAGCGCTGGTACTGTTTCAGGACATCCGGGTTCTCCTGAAAAATGCGCACCACGTGCAACAGCAGATCGCCGAAATCGCAGGCATTCAGGGTTTTCAGGCGTTCCTGATACTGCCCATAAAGCGCTGCCCCCATGCCCCCATAGGCATTGCCATCGGCAGCGGGCACCTTGTCGGGCGTAATCGCACGGTTCTTCCAGCCATCGATGACCGAGGCAAGCTGGCGCGCGGGCCAGCGTTTATCGTCGATCCCGGCATCGCGGATTAGCTGCTTCATCAGGCGGATCTGATCGTCCGTATCGAGGATCGTGAAATTGGATTTCAGGCCCGCAAGTTCCGCATGGCGGCGCAGCAATTTCACGCAAAGCGAATGGAATGTGCCAAGCCAGGGCATCCCCTCGATCGCATGGCCGATCAGATCGCCGATGCGGTGCTTCATCTCCCGCGCGGCCTTGTTCGTGAAGGTCACGGCGAGGATCTCATTCGGGCGCGCGGTGCCGGTGGTCAGAAGATGCGCGATGCGGCAGGTCAGCGCCTTGGTCTTGCCGGTGCCGGCCCCCGCCAGCATCAGGACAGGCCCCTGCAACGCCTCCACCGCCTCGCGCTGGGGCGGGTTCAGCCCGTCGAGATAAGCCGCGCCGCCCATGCCCGGCGGGGCAGGGCGGGCAAGATCAGATAGTCGTGGTCCATCGAAGCTGTTGAAGGCTTCATCGAAGTGCGGATCGCTCATGCGCGGGACGATAGCGCATCCATTCTGTAAAGGAAATGCGCTGTTCGTTAAATGTTCTCTCCAAAGATGCCCCTTTTCGCATCCACAGCCAAGACTATATCATCTGAGATAGCTAAGGAGGTTTCCGCCCATGTTCAGCCTGTTCAAACGTCCCGAAATGCCCGCACCCGGAATGGCGATGCGTGGCCGGCCGGAGCCGATTCCGACCGCTGACACCCATTTCGTGAGCGGCCGCCCCCTGAATGACATCCCGGCCCATATGGAGAAGGCCGTGTTCGGCATGGGGTGTTTCTGGGGTGTGGAGCGGATGTTCTGGAAACTGGATGGCGTGTGGATCACCGCCGTCGGTTACGCGGGCGGCGAGACGCCGAACCCGACCTATAAGGAGGTGTGCAGCGGTGCGACGGGCCATAACGAGGTGGTGCTGGTCGCCTATGATCCCTCTGTTGTCCGCTACGAAGACCTGCTGAAGGTCTTTTGGGAGGGTCATGACCCAACGCAAGGCATGCGCCAGGGTAATGATGTCGGCACACAATACCGGTCGGGCATCTACACATTCAGCCCCGAACAGCGCGCGGCGGCTGAGGCAACGAAGGCGGAGTTCCAGCCCCGGCTGAACCAGTCAGGTTACGGCACGATCACGACAGAGATTGTCGATGCGCCGCCGTTCTATTTTGCCGAGGACTATCACCAGCAGTATCTCGCCAAAAATCCAGGCGGCTATTGCGGGATTGGGGGGACGGGCGTGACCTGTCCGATAGGAACCGGCGCCTGAGCGCCGGTTCGTTGTCTTGGTCAGTGCAGCTTAGCGGACGAGAACCGCGAACTTTTCAGGTTCAGGACCACCTTCACCGATAAACTCGACAATGATGCTGGACGAAACAAGGTTTTCGTTCAGGCAGTTGTCGGACCCGTCGGCGCATACCGGCAAAGCAGGCTGCATCAGGATCGTCTTGGCGAAACCTGCGATTTCGGCGACGGTGTCGCCTTCATCGTTAATCTGGTTCCGACCGCAATTGATCACTGCGATGTCCATCACCCGCCGCTCGTTATCTAACACTTCGCCGTCAGCATTGGTGTATCGGTAGTTAGGGAACGCGTCAGTGATGTCCTGAAACCCATCTCCGTCCTCATCCAGAGGATTACCGTCGGGATCGTATTCCAACCGTTTGCTGATCTGTTCCACACCCAGTGCTGACGAATTTGCGACAAAGCGCGATAGCGAGCCATCTTCGCGCAGAGCATTTGTATCGGCTGGATCAAAGCCCAGTGTGGGTTCCGGATCCGGCACAATAGATACAAGGGAAGACCCAGGCGCGGCGGAACTTGCACCAGGGAAAAGGGGAGACCACCCGTTTTCTGTATGCAGGTAGTTGATGCGCTCCTCCAAGTACACGTCATAGAAGTGCAAGAGCGGCGTCTGCTCAACCGGATTCATAAAGGTGTTCAGATATTCGAAAGAGAACAGTGTCGTATAGTACTCTGTCAGATAGGGGATCGACGCGCCGGTTGCAGTCGGCGGCACACCGACAAAGCTCAGTGTTTCACCATCGGGGTTGCTGTAGCAACTTGCGCTTGCGCTAACCCCCAGGGGATTAGCAAGGCAAGGCAACAGCATTAGGTCGTAGTCCGGTGCCGAACTCGGCTCGACATAGTTCAAACGTGATGACCGCGGTATACCCAGAGCTTCGTTCGCATCCGCAATCGCCTGATTGTGAATACGCCCTTTGAGGATATTCAAATCCGGCTGGAAAAGCGGGGAATCATCCCGGCGCGCAGCATCCGCATTCCAGTCCAAAACTTCAGAAATCGGATAATCCCACATATCGAACGCGGTGTTCAGCGACGTAGTGATCAATTCTGGCTCAGCGGCAACAATGGTCAGTTCCTGAGGCGTGTAAAGCTCTCCCTGCACCGCCGAAGACATGATGCAGATATTGCGCTTCATCGCATTCTCAGCAGCAGAATCTGCCGCGTCAAAGCCCGGCATGGTCAGGGGATTACCGCAAACTTCATTTACTGAACTCAGTCCTTCAGGATTTTGCCGACGTGCAAGGCTGTTCAGCGCCGTGAGACCGCTACCATCCGACGACATCAGGCCATCTGCTTCAAGTTTGAATTGATAGCCCTTGGAGTTCGGGTCGGTCACAAACTCTCCGAAGCTCATATTCGTGTCGCCCTCAAACGGGTTGCACATCACCAGGTTGGAGCTGTCTCCGTGATACATGACCTGCGGCTTGGCGGCGGAGATGGTGCGAACAACATTGGTCTCCTCGACCGCATCCGACCCCGTCGAATTGATCAACCGCATAAGCGAGTTGCGGACCGAGCGTTCGTCCGCGACGGCAACCACGAAGCGTGCGTCGGCGGCCGCCAATGACGTGCCACTGCCCACCTCGGGCATCGGATCACCGGCGAAGTGGACATATAGTCGATTGTCGCCGATCAGATCAGTACCGAAATTGGTCTGCTGGCCATCGTCGTCAGAAATGTCCCGCAGGAAGTAAAGATGCGAGATGTTAAACTGATTGCCATCACCCTCGCTGAAGACAGCGGACTTGGAAATCTTGTCGCGATCATTTGTGCCGAACACCGCCTCGACGGCGCGTCTGATCGAATCTGGCTTTTGATCCAGCTCTGATGCGGCTGCCAGCGCAGCCTGATCGGTATAGGCCTGCATCTGGGAATGTTCAGAATAGACGCGTCCGAAATCCAGCACGACGCCAGACGTTCCGAACAGCATTACGGAAAAGATAACGACCTGCGTCGCCATGGACGCGGATGTGTCAGCAATCCACGCTTTCAACTCACGATACAAAAGCAAAGGTAGTCCTCCCCAATCTCCACACATGACGTGTTTACCAGTTTGCCTCTTTTTTTGGAAGTCTATGCAGCGTACCGCATACGTAACCGTGAACTGTTGCTGATTGGCCGCGTTCATGCATGAAAACCACTGATTAGACGCTCATTCTGCGTGGGAGACGCACTTATGACCACATTCAGCGCCCTCGCGACCTGCTCAACCAAGACGGAGGCTGACAAGCTCGCCGCTGCGCTCGAGGAATTGGACAACGCGCCCTATGGTGTCGGCGTGTTCGAGATCGAAGACGGGCGTGGCCGGTTCGAAATCGGTGCCTATTTCATGGATCGGCCCGACGAGACCGCACTGGCGATCCTTGCAGCTGCTTTTGGCGCAACTTCTTTTGTCACATCGGAAATTGGCGATCGCGATTGGGTTTCTGAGGTTAGGCGGGAGCTGTCTCCCGTTCATGCCGGACGCTTCGTCGTGCATGGCGGCCACGACCGTGATATCGCGGCGGGCCGACGTCATGCGCTGGAGATCGAGGCCGCGATGGCCTTCGGCACCGGCCACCATGGCACGACCCGTGGCTGCCTTCTGGCGCTCGATCGGCTGGCGAAACAGGGGTTCAGCCCGCGGCGGATCGCCGATATCGGCTGCGGGACCGGTGTTCTGGCAATGGCAGCGGCGTCGGTATGGAAACAAAGGGTGCTGGCCGCTGATATCGACCAGATTGCCGTTGATACCACTCGTGCGAACATGCGGGTCAATCATTTGGGACCGTTTGCAGCAACGGTTCGCGCCCCCGGTTTTACCGCGCCGATGATTCGGTCCATGGGACCCTATCATCTGGTGCTGGCCAACATTCTGGCGCGACCATTAAGACGTCTCGCGCCCGATATGGCCCGGCACACAACACGCGGCGGCGTCATTATCCTGTCGGGCATCCTGAATGACCAACGTGCGGGCGTCGAAGCGGTCTATGTCGCTAACGGTTTTGCCCGGCTCTGGATTGGCCACGATGGCGAATGGTCGACGCTGGTTATGCGACGCTGAGACGTATGATGGTGGTGCGTTCGACCATGCTGCGCCAGGCGGAGGTCCCTGGCATACACGCGACGGGCGACAATCCGTGCAAGGCTGTGCGGCGCACGGGCATGGCGTTTAAGGCCAGCTGTCCCTTCACGACCGGCTATCAGAGCCTTGGCCGCGCCTCGCGTGCATGACGAAGCACAGCACTTGGCTCCCATCGCTCGCCTCAGGTTTTGTGCCGCTGAAATGATGCCGGCGCAGCGCAGCGGGGCCGATGGAATGAAGCTGGGTCATACTTGGCGGCGTCGGCTATCTGTATGATCAAGACGTCGCCGTTAACCAGCAGGCAGTCCGGTCCGTGGAGAGCCCGGATATCGGCGGTCTGATTGCCGATCCGGCGACAGAGAACCTGATCGTCATTTCTGGCCGAGGCTGATCGATGTGAACAGTAAAGGGTGCCTGAAGGCTTCCTGCCGAATGACCGAGATAAGTCTTTCGCGCAAAGCGGTCATCCATCCTTTGATGGCGAGAGGCAGGCTTGTCCCGTGGTGTGTGAGTTCGACCAGTCCCAGTTTTCGCGCTTGTGGCGAACGGCTGGTTCGATGGGCTGCAGCGTAGCAACTCATCCCTTCGGCGAAGCCGTCCATGCTTGCGGCACGGGTCAGGGCGGATGGCCTCTCAACTTGTCCTGCGAAGCCAGATCCCTTACGCAATGACGCGCACGCGCAACGACACGGTTCTGACATGCTTGGCTTGTTCAATTTCTTTGGGCGCTCCGAAGCGCTGAGGGCGCTAGATCAGGCCTTGCGCGAGTTTGACGTCCATCCGCGTCTTGTTCCCGAGGCCGTGAAGCTGACAACGGTGAGGCTTATGCAGAAGGCGTCGGATCCGGGCTATGTTCTTCGTGAAGCGGATTACGAAAGAGCAGCGGAACTGCTGAGTTTTGCCATTCTTGGTCCGGATCAGTTTGTCGCCAGCAACACTCTGAATGCCGCAAAATTGGCTGAGCAACGTCTTGAGGAGGCCATTACCGCCGGCGACAGTATGGATGCCAAACTTATCCTTCTGGCTGTTCATTCCGGTGTCATACATCCGACCTTGGCACACCAGTTGGACAGCGAGGTCGTCGAGTAGGCGATCGCGAGCGGCCAGAAAGGGCCGAACATGCGTCTGCAATGCCAATCATGGCTGGGGAAAGGACGGTGCGGCCTCTGAGGTCAGCTCCGGGCCCAAGGTGCCGATCTTCTGCACCTTGCGTTTGTCCGGTCTTGCGCGCTGGTCAAGTGTGCGCGGGTTTTGTCGCAATCTGGCTCACATAGGACATGAAGCCGAAAAACGTGTTTGATGCCACCCTTCGGCGGGCTTCCGTTTTCAGGGCCTCCGCCGTTTCGGGGAACAGCAAATTGTCCTCAGCCATACGATCAGCACCTCGGTCGATCACCGTCAGGAAATATGTCGCGTCTCCTTCGGCGACATATGCGTGACCAGTCCGCGCTTCGATCCGAAACCCGTTATCGGTCAGCATGCCAGCGATCTGACGCATGATCCAAAGGTTGGTGACGTTTTGATTGATCATGAATCTGATCAATTGGTCGAGCGGGTCGAAGTCCGCAATCTGCGCGGTCGCGGTGCTGTAGTCACCATCACACACCGCCAGCACACCGCCGGGTTTCAGGATACGAAACGCCTCCTTCACGACATCCTCAGGTTCAGGGACGTGGCACAACAAAGTGTGCATCAGGATCAGATCGAACGATGCGTCTTCAAGACCTGTGTTCTTGGCATCGCCGATTTCGAAGCTCAGCCTGTCATCATCGCTGAAACGATTCCTGGCCCAGGTGACCATAACGGGCGAAGGTTCAATTCCATGTGCGGTCGTGACCCCGGGAATGTCCAGCAGGTCTCTTGTGACATGTCCGGTTCCTGATCCAAGCTCCAAAGCGCGGGCATCTTTGGGAACACTCAGGTCTTTCATGTAGGCTTTTCGAATGGCGACCTGGGCAGGTTCTAAGCAGCGCGCCTCCATCGCTGCCGCGATCCGCTCCTGAAGCGCATCATCTTGAGCCCCTAGATCAGAGTATGGATCAGACACTGGTTCGCCCACCGGCTTGGATCAGTCGAGAGCAGGTTAGACCAACATGCCCACTGACACAAAATAGCAGGCTTTGAATTTTATGGGTCGAGCATCGGCTTCGTCCGGCAGAGCTGACATATCTTCCATGCGCGACAAAAAGAGAGGCCACAAAGCCGCCTCTCTCGGGTTCCTTTACCCAAACACGAAAAAGCAGAGCTTGTTGCCGTCGGGATCACGCACATAGGCACCATAGAAACGGTCGGGGATGCGCTGGCCCGGCTCGCCCTCGTCAGTGGCACCAAGGGAAATGGCCTTGTTGTACATCGCGTCGGCTGCCTCTTTCGATCCTGCATGGAAGGCGATCATGCCGCCGTTCCCGGGGGAGGGGGCGTTGCCGTCATAGGGGGTGCAGACAGCGACCATGGGTTCCATCGGAGACTTGCCGATCATCGCGATGCGTCCGGCGTCAATCTGCACCTTTGCGCCCTGATCGGCGAAAAGTTCGCTGTAGAAGGTCTTGGCGGCGTCCATGTCCGTGACGCCGATGGTTGTGTAGCCGATCATGGGAATTGTCCTTGTTATGAGGCTTCAGTCTGTCGCGCGATAGGCGGCGGGCAGCACGGGCGCAAGTCACGTGCCTGTCAGGACGCGCGCCCCGCGAGGCGCGCATCCCTTTGTGGTCGCCCGGCCAGTGTTCAGCGGAGGTGGTGCACCTCCTGCAAACCATAGACGGGTGTCTCGATCCCTTCCATGCGCGCCTTCAGTTGCAGCGAGAGGAACAGCGAATAATGGCGCGACTGGTGAAGGTTGCCGCCATGGAACCACAATGCCTCCTGCTGGGTCGGCTTCCACATATTGCGCTGCTCGCCTTCCCAGGGGCCGGGATCCTTGGGCGTGTCCGACCCAAGCCCCCAGACCTTGCCGACCTTGTCCGCGACCTCCTGACTGATCAGGTCAGCGGCCCACCCATTCATGGAACTGTAGCCGGTGGCATAGACGATCACATCGGCATCGAGGGTTGTGCCGTCCTCGAATTTCACGCCCGTTTCCGTGATTTCGGATACCTGCCCGTTCTTCAGTTTGATCTTGCCATCGATGATCAACTGGCTTGCGCCCACATCGATGTAGTAGCCCGATCCCCGGCGCAGGTATTTCATGAAGAGGCCGCTATCGTCGGCCCCGAAATCGAGGTCGAACCCGGCTTTTTCCAACCCTGCATAGAAATCGGCGTCCATCTCGCGCATCTGATCATAGAGCGGTTTCTGGAAATCGGCGAGGATCGCGTAGGGGACAGAGGCGAAGATCATGTCCGCTTTGTTGGTCGTGACCCCCGCGGCAACAGCGCGTTCGGAGTAAAGATCACCAAGCCCGACCTCCATCAACGTATCTGAGCGGACGATATGGGTTGAGGACCGCTGCACCATTGTTACATCGACATCATTCTCCCACAGCGCCGCGCAGATATCATGGGCGGAGTTGTTGGACCCGATCACCACCACCTTCTTGCCCTGCAACCCGTCCGGGCCGGGATGTTTCGATGAATGATGCTGATCGCCGGTGAAGCTGTCCATGCCGGGGAAATCGGGCATGTTGGGCTGGGCGGACATGCCGGTGGCGAGGATCAGATGCTTGGGCTTCAGCGTCACGGCTTTGCCGTCGCGCATCACCTCGACCGTCCATTCCTGCGCTGCCTCGTCATAGCGGGCAGACTGGCAGGTGGTCCTGGTCCAGTAATTCAGCTCCATCACCTTGGTATACATCTCCAGCCAGTCGCCGAGCTTGTCCTTCGGGGCAAAGACGGGCCAGTTTTCGGGGAAGGGGATGTAGGGCAGGTGGTCATACCAGACCGGGTCATGCAGGCAGAGCGATTTGTAGCGGTTGCGCCAGCTGTCGCCGGGGCGGTCGTTCTTCTCGACAATGATCGTCGGCACGCCCAACTGACGCAGACGCGCGCCGAGGGCGATGCCGCCCTGACCGCCGCCAATGATCACCGTGTAGGGCTGGGTCGCATAGCCAAGCTCGGCCGCCTCGCGCTCGCGATCTTCTTTCCATGTGGGGCGATGCTTGTCGGCACCATGTTTGGCCCCCATGGGCCGTTGATCGAATTTCGGCTCTTCATGGCCGATCAGCTCCGTCATCGAGGTCAGCAGCGTGAAAATCTTTCCGTCGATCAGCCGGATCAGTCCGTATCCGCGCGAGACCCCGGTCTCGAAGCTGATCCAGGCGGTCGTGACGCCATCAGCCTCGGTCACTTCCTCGGTTTCGTCGATGGACCAGCCATTCGGTTTCACGCGCGCGAGCTGGCTTTGCAGCATGGCGCGCACGGCATCCTGCCCTTCCATCGTCTTGATGTTCCAGGTGAAGGAAACAAGGTCACGCCAGTAGCATCCATCCTGAAACAGGGCGACGGCGGCATCAATGTCTTCGGATGAAAGCGCCTCTTCGAGGCTCGACAATACATGGGTCACACCGGCAGTCAGAGTTGTATCAAGCATATTGCATTCCTCCCAGGCGTGAAGGCTGTCATATCGCGACAACGAAGTAGCTGCGACTTTGGTAGAAGGAGGGGGAAGCAGAATGGCTGGTATCATCGCATCCGTCAGGAGCCCAGATACCAGATTATCGGCGCGACTAGATTGAACTGGATGCCCCCGGCCACCATCGTCAGCCAGAGAAAGATGGGCGTGAAGCCTATCCCCAGGGATCTTCAGCAGCATGACGGGTTCCTTGAGGGTCCGGTCGACATTCAGGTCGGGGAACACTTGCGAAAGGCCGCGTTGAGGCCCGCCGCGCCGGGAAAGCAGCCGATCAATTGCAGCCAAAAGTGCATCTGGGGACTGGTTCCTCATATGTTGGGGTTTCATGTTGCAACAGGTATTGTCGGCTTTCGCATAGTCCCGGCTGGGTGTGATTACGCGGATGTCCCATCGCATATCTTGGATAGATCAATCCGTCGCTCCAGCTGCATGAAAGACGGTAATTCCGGTGGCGGAGGGACTCGAACCTCCAAGACCACCTGATACATGAAGCAAGCTACGGCTCATTCTTCGCGTTGTTCAAGGCATCATTGGAGGCGCCGATCACAGGGTTTCTGTTTGTGGGGAAAGGGCTGAGCCACAACCGATCAGCAGGAGCAGAGAGCGGCTTAGTTTACGCCGGCACCTGTCCAAACGTTTTGGACCAGCTCACCTGCAAAGCAGCCGTTCTGGGGCCGAAGAGGGAACTCCTTTCGTAGGCTGTCTTCGGCCAGATAACTGCGTGCAGTGAGCCATGGCTTTGTTTTCAGGGACTGTGTGGGGTCAGCTGAATATGAAATCGGACCCATCCAGCTGCGAGACATTCACATTGTCCAGCGCGACTTCGGTCTGCCCGAACCGGATGGTCGCGCCCGTGCTGCTTCCGAAAATCTGAAGATCGGCGAAATTGTCAGGGCCTTCGGAGATCTCAATCCGGTCCGTGCCGTTTCGAAAATCCCTAATTCGGTCTGCGCCATCTGCAAGATCGAAGACGAAGGTATCGCGCCCTCCGCCGCCGATCAGCATATCGTTGCCATCGCCGCCAATGATCAGGTCTTGCCCGGTGCCCCCCCGGATCGTATCCGCGCCGCTGCCCCCGGTCAGGAAGTCGGACCCGCCTTCGCCGCTCAGAAGATCGCGGCCACTGCTGCCGCTCAGTAAATCACGATCAGTGCCACCGCGGATGAAGTCATCGCCCGTACCGCCGGAAAGCGTGTCGCGGCCTTCCTCGCCAAACAGCCGATCATCACCACTACCGCCACTGATCCGGTCATCGCCGTCTCCCCCAGTCAGTTCGTCGTCGCCCGCGCCGCCTATCATTCTGTCGTTACCGGTGCCACCGAACAGCCTGTCATCACCGCTGCCGCCACTCAGGCGATCATCGCCGCTATCGCCGCGCAGAAAATCGCGCCCACCGCGTCCTAACAGAAGGTCCGCGCCGCTGTCGCCAAACAGGAAGTCGTCCCCTGCTTCGCCGTCGAGCGTATCGTCGCCGCGCTGTCCCTGCATGAAGTCGCCATCTTCGCCGCCTTCGAGGCTGTCATCACCGCCGCCACCGAAAAGCGTATCCCGCCCTTCGCCGCCAAAAAGCAGATCTGCCCCGGCTCCACCCTCCAAGCGATCTGCGCCTTCGCTGCCGACGAGAAAGTCTGCACCGCCCTCACCTTTGAGCGTATCATTACCGGTACCACCGAAAATCAGATCGCGCCCGGCACCACCGTTCAGAAGATCACTGCCGCCACCGCCACTCAGACGATCGGCGCCGTCAGCACCAATCAGGTTGTCGGCGCCTGAGCGGCCGAGGATCCGGTCATCGCCGCTGCCGCCGACCAGCAAGTCGCCGCCCGCGCCGCCGTCCAGGGTGTCGTCACCCGCGCCCGCGAATAACCGGTCGGAGCCGAGCCCGCCGCGCAGGAAATCATCACCGCGGCCGCCGACGAGCGTATCGTCTCCACCGCGGCCCGAGAGGCGGTCATCGAGCGCGCCGCCGGTCAGACGATTATCCCCGCCGTCGCCGATGATCGGTGCGGGTGCCGGTGGTTCATCATCATCACGAATGGTAATGATCTGCGTCCCATCGGCCACCACAGCCGTCCCTGTCGAGGAAACAACGATAAGGCCCAGCACAATGGTCTCGTCCACCTCGTCGATCGCGTCATCCACAAGGCTGACATTCACCGCCTTCGACGTCTCACCATCGGCGAATGTGACGGGCGTGTTCAGCAACTGATAATCCCGTGCCGGGCCAAAAGATGTGGCAGTGCCGCCTAGGCCGATATTGACCACCGCCTCGCCGATGCCGGAGCTGCGCGTGACAAAGGTAGTGAAACCGACCCCGACGCCGTTCTGCTCAAAGACGGTTATGTCCGGGCTGATCGTGAAGTTCACGCGTGTGTCGTCGTCATTGATCCTCACGATCTGCTGACCGTCGCCCACCACGCCCGGTGCGTCGGCCGAGACAAGGGAGAGGTCGAAACGGATCTCCTCCACCGGTTCCTGCGCCACGTCATCGGCAAGTCGGAAGATGATGACCTTCTCGGTTTCGCCATTGGCGAAGATATTCGAGCCACCAATCCGCGCGAAGTCCGCCCCCGGCCCGAACGCGGTTGCCGTGCCCGACGGGGTCAGGGCGATCTCTGCCATACCGGTGGCATCGCTGCGGGTGACGGTGACCGCAAACGTCGTGCTCTGGCCATTTCGTTCCGTCACTGTGATGTCCGCGCCGAGATCGTAGACCGCCGGTTCGTCATCATCGATGATGGTGATGACCTGCTGGCCGTCGTCGATCTGCGTTGGCTGGTCGGAAGACAGGACCGAAAGGTTCAGGATCAAGGTCTCTGCCACCTCGTCGATGGTGTCATCGGTGACCCGGAAGATGACCGCCTTGGACGTCTCACCGTCAGCGAAACTGGTCGAACCGCCGATCCGCGAGAAATCCCGACTGGTCGCCGTGCCCGAGAATGTCAGGCCGACCTCTGCGGCACCCTTGTCGGAACTGCGGGTTATGAAGGTGCTGAAGGTGACGTCGACACCGTTATCTTCGAAGACCCTGAAATCGGGACTGAGAGAGAAAGCGGTGGGTGCATCGTCATCCTCCACCGTCACAACCTGCTGACCATCGCCGACAATACCGGGCTGGTCGGAGGAGACGAGCGAGAGGTCGAAGATGATGTCTTCGCTAGGTTCCTCCTGCATATCGTCGGCGAGCCGATATAGAATCGTGGTTTCGGTCTCGCCATCTGCAAAGACGTTGGAGCCGCCGATACGCGCGAAATCGCCCGATGCGATCGTGGCGTCCCCGGATATTGCCAGCGCGATTTCCGCCGCGCCCTCATCGTTGCTGCGGGTCACGGTGACGGCAAAGGTCCTGTTCGCGCCGTTCTGCTCGGAGATCGTGAAATCAGGGCCGAGACTGTAGATGGTGAGCGGATCGTCGCCCGGTATTTCGATGTCCCCGTCCACATCGGCAAGCGCAATGATGCCGTCGACCCCACTTAGCGCATCAAGCGCTGCCAGCCGGTCCGCCCCGCCGAAGATGACGAAGGCCGCACCGGGCGCGTCAAACTCGAATTCGGCGTTGCTCTCCGGATTGAAGAAAGGTGCGCCGATGACGATGTCATTCACACCGTCACCGTTAAGATCGCCTGGGCCGGTAACGGCAAAGCCCGCCCCGAATTCGTTTGGGGCGGTGGTAAAGACATAGCCCGCACCCAGCGAGATTTCGTCAAGATCCACCTGATCGCCAAGCCCGTCGGCCGAACCGAAAAGCAGCGCGATCTCACCCGTCCCATTCGGGCCGCCTGCGGCGCGGGATGCGAGCACGTCGTCAAACCCGTCGCCGTTGATATCGCCAATACCTGCCATGTCAACACCAAGGGAATTCTGTGCTGATGGCACGCCGCCGAGTTTGCTGACCCCATCCGAGGTTGAGATGTCAAACGTGGCACCGAGCCCGCCATCGGACCCATAAACCAGATAGATCAGCGGCTCATCCGTGGCGGGACCGGCATCCATCAGAAAGAAGTCACCAAACCCGTCGCCGTTGACGTCCCCCGTAGCCTCAGCCCGATTCGCAATCTGAAAGATGTCGGTTGCGATCAGTTTCGTGCCAACCGTTCCATCCAGCGCCGCTACGTCGATGCGATCGGGCAGGCCGCCCTGCTGGCCATAGATCAGATAGGCTTCTCCGTTGTTGCCGGAGAACGGCCCTGTCCCGGCACCGATCGCGCCGCTGCCCGTGACCAGAAAATCGGAAACGCCGTCGCCGTTCACATCGCCGAGCGCCGCCGCGTCTTCGCCCAGAAAGGTCCGTTCGCTGCTGAACAGAACCGCCGCATCGGGTGATGGGGGGTCGGCAAAGGCACCTGCAAGGTCCGTCGCCGCGTCATCATCGCGTTCAATGACATATCCGAGGCCGGAAGATGCGCTGCCGCCTGGCGCAGGCGCGAAGGGGACACCGATGAACAACTCGTTCGTCCCGTCACCATCAACATCGCCAAGGTCGATGATCGAACTGCCGGCGTTCAAACCTCCCGTCGAGAAGAACACCTGTCCATCTGTCCCGTTGGTGAGGTTCGTCAGACCGAAGGAGAACGGCACCTCGCCCTCTATCCCGAACAGAATATACGCGGCACCGCCGGTCCCGGGATCACCGCTCTGGGCGCGCGGTGCCCCGATCAGAAGATCCTCCAAGCCATCGCCGTTCACATCCGAGAAAGTGAGCGGGCCGGGAACGTCGATGCCGACGCCGATATCGGTGACGCCGGACGTGGTGATGGTACCTCCGCTCAGGTCGGCTGCTGCAAGTTCGCCCTCGAACACGTCTTCGCCGCCATAGATGATCTGGATCGTACTGATGCTGTCGGCGCGCGTGTCGCCAATCCGCCGATAGTTCACCGCGAGGTCAGCGATGCCGTCACCGTTGAAATCCCCCCCGGCGAGGCCCGCGCCAAATTCCTCAAACCCGAAAGAGCCCGTAATCCGGGCACCTGCTGCAACGACTGCCATGTGATGCTCCCCATCCGCATTGATGCGCGTCGATCCAAACGCCCGGTGCGCGGATCTCGGCGGCTCGCGAAGAAGACTCGGCTTTCAACGGGGTGACGCTCAATCATCAATATTGGGGATTCTGGCTGGGAGATGCTATTTCACACAGGTAACTATGGGTCAGCGGGGCTCGCAAATACCGTCAAACGGAAGATGATGAAGACATCGTGGGGGGGGGAGATGACGGCCAATCGATCGGACAGAACGCTGGAGTTGGTCTCAGCTGCGTATGGCGCAGCGATTGAGCCGGAGCGTTTCGACAAACTACTGGCGGCCTGGGACATCTGGTGTGACGAGCATTTGCACGAGGCGGAGACCGCCTTTGAGATCCTGTCGCCGAAATTCGAAGAAGCCGTCTCTGCCGCCACCAGTATGAACAGCGGCCCGCAAGTCGTCTCGGCGATCGACGCAACTCAGGCCCCGCTGATCCTCCTCGATGCGCAAGAGATTGTTCTCGCGGTCAACATTGCTGCCTCGTCGCTGATCGCCAATGCGGAACTGGACGTTGACCACCTGATCCGCTCGCGTCAGCGATCTGATCTGGAGTTTGGGGCAGGCAACCTTGGGGCTTATCGGTGCAGCGGCGCACCCGGCGGGCGCGCATATCTCGCGGTCGAAGCACCTGCCAGTGGCGCGATCGTTGCGCAACATGGCAGTGCCGCGAAGATGCTCATGCTGTCGCTCATCGACTGGGACGAAGCGTTCGCCGCCGATCTCAGCGACCGTTTTGGCCTTAGCGACGCAGAGTTGCGCGTGGCGCGTGGCCTTCTTGAAGGACGCACCGCGCAAGAGATTTCGGGGGAACTGGAGCGGAGCGTCGCCACGATCCGCAGTCACATCAAGGCGCTCCTGCAGAAGTCAGGCGCGCGCCGCCAGACGGAGTTTGTGCAGCTTCTGACCATATTGCGGCAAGCTGGCGCGCGTGCGGCTGCATCCGAAGCAATGTCCGAACACCAAGGCGACTTCACCGTGACCGAGATGACCGGCCCTGCCGGAAAGTTGAGCTTGGTCAGATACGGTGCAGGGCGACCGGCGCTCTACTTCACGACGTCCTCGCTGCCCGAAGAGACGCCGGAGCTGCGCGCGGCGTTCACCGCGGCGGGGTTCGAAATCATTGCACCCGCCAGACCGGGATTTCGCGGCGACGCACGGCGGACGGGGGATGCAAGTGACGCGCTTCTCGATGACTGGCTGGATCATCTTGTCGAGGCGGCGGGCCCCGATGCTGTTCTGATCGGACACCGCGAGGGCGGCATCCTTGCGGCAGAGGCCGCATCGCGCATCCTGCGTAGCGGGGGCGCGATCAGGGGTCTTGTGCTGATTTCCACCGGCGCACCGGCTTTGGATATCGCGGAGTTCGAGAACGCACCACCGACAATCAAGAGGAGCTTTCGCGCTGCGCGCTACGCACTCAACGCGCTGACATTGGGCTATCACACCGCTGCGCGTGTGTTCCGGTCGGGACAGTTCGGGGAAGACAAGATCGTCGAGTATTTCTATCGCGACAGTCCGGTGGACGCGCGGCGTATGAACGAGCCACGCATGCGCCAGATTACCCGTGACAACATTGCCTACTGCTTTGCGGACCCTTCGCAAATCGCGCGGGACGTGGCGAGTTGGGGCGCAGACTGGTCCGAACACTTCGCCGTTGCAGCGGCAAAGGTGCCCGTTGTTTTCATTCATGGATCAGAGCACAGTTTTCATGCCGCTGGCCGGATACGAGAGATCGCAGCGCGGCACGAACGGGTCTCGCACCTCATCATCGACAACGCCGCGCAACTAGTCATTTATGAAGAACCTTCGAAGATCGCGGACAAGATCGCAGATTTGTGGAGCCGGGACGACGGTTTCTGAAATTGCCTCGGGTGGCCTTACATATCCACCACCAAAAAGGAATAGCGGATCCTGGCAGCAAAACGAAGTGCGACCAGAGGCACGGACCTTGATGAGCGTGCCGGCTGCTCCAGATAACTCGCCAATTCAGGCATAGTCCCGGTGAGGAGCAAGATGCGGACTGGCACTGTATCTGCGACGCAAGAACGATCTGTCCGGGCGATGATTTCCGATCAGGGCGATGGTTGCTGGCTTGGGTGTCTCAGGCTCCCCGCGCTGAACAGATTTCAGAGACGTGAAAGGACGGATTTAAGTCTGCCCACCCGCATCAATCACGCCCAACCAAGCTGGGACAGCGAAGGGCTGGTCCTTGTCGATATTCAGTTCGGAAGAGCCAACACAGGCCCGGTCCCGCATCAGATCGTCTCAGGCGAGTGTCCCGTGGTCTTTCTATCTGTGATGAGAGCCCTGGCATATGGCGTGTTTTCGTCTTGAACATCACCTGCAACGGCAATCATGACGGTCTACGGCATCGCTGTCCCTGCCACTTGATCATGACCAGCCTCAGTCGATGCCTATTACGGGCGCAAAACCTTCGAACTTTGGATGGCCATCATAGAGTTTGTCATTCGACCCGGCATTTCGATGCGCGGCGCGGAAATGCTCGGACTTGGTCCAGGCGATGAATGCATCTTCGCTTTCCCAAATCGTGTGTGATGCATAGAGCGTATGCTCTTCGCTCTCGGGTCCGCGCATCAGGTGAAAATCGATGAAACCCGGCACGCTCTTCAAGCGGCTATCGCGGTTTCGCCACACGGTTTCGAAGGCGTCTTCCTTCCCTTTGAAAATTCTGAAGCGGTTCATGGCGAGGTACATCATAGGCTCCTTTGCTGCTGTGAAAGATGTCTTGTGATCCGAGAGCGGGGGCAACCATCAGCATCCCGCCCGGGCTGTGAAACACCGATAGCCTGGTCTCATAAATGTCACTCAAGCGCGGCTCGGTAAGGGTGTCGCCCGGCGGACCGACTGCATTTATGCGGCCTTCCTTCATCAGCGCGATGCGATCGGCAAAGGCGGCGGCAAGGCTTAGGTCATGCAATGCGACAAGCACCGCTGCGCCATCATCCGCTGCTTTTCGTGCAGCGCGCAGCACATTGATCTGATGGGTGAAATCCAGCCCGGCAGTCGGCTCGTCGAGGATGAGCGCCTGACCGCCCCCCGACATCTTTCCGGCCTCCAGTTGTGCAAGAGCGCGCGCAAGATGGGCGCGGCGCTGCTGCCCTCCGGAGAGTGAGGCTACAGGGTCGTCGCCGCGCTCCGACAGACCAACCACAGACAAGGCGCGCGCGGTGAGTTGACCTGTATCCGAAGGCGTAACTGAACTGGGTATTGCGAGGCTGGCAAGCTCTCGCACAGTGAAGGGCGCGCTGAGGGAGGGCGATTGCTCCAGCGCTGCACGCATATGTGCGAGACGGATGGCAGAGATGGCCTTGATGTCATGGCTGTTCAAAAAGACAGCTCCGCCCGAGGGCGTTACCTCGCCCACCAAAGCGGCGATCAGGCTGGACTTCCCGGAACCGTTTGGCCCCGCAAGGGCGACAAATTCCCCTGTGTCAACTAACAGCGAAACGCCGCCAACGGCTGTTTTTTGGTGATATTTCACCACCACATCCCGCGCTTCAAGCATGGCCGCTCCGCGCGCGGGCGGCGATGAGCCACAGGAAAAACGGCCCACCGATCATCGATGTCGCAAGCCCGATCGGAGGCTCGGCCGGCGGAGCGATCGTGCGCACCGCAAGATCCGAAAAGAGCGTCAGGGCCGCGCCAATCAAAACCGCGCCGGGCAAGATGAAGGCGTGGCGGGGGCCGATCAGCATGCGCGAGAGGTGAGGCGCGACCAGACCTATAAAGCCGATCGGCCCGGCAACCGCAGTCACCGCACCGACAGCAAGTGCCGATGCGGCACCTATTTTGAACTTCACATAATTGGTGTTGATGCCCGCATGAAATGCCGCCCGCTCGCCAAGCTGGAACAGGTCGAGAGGCCGCGCAGTGCCGGCCAGGATAAACCATGCGGGCAGCGCGAATACCGCCACCGGCACCAGTCTGGTCCATTGCGCATCGCCCAAGGACCCCATCGACCAGAAGGTCAAATCCCGCAACTGGCGATCATCGCTGATATAGACCATCGCACCGATGAATGCGCCAGCAACGGCTGACACGGCCACGCCTGCGAGGATCAGCATGGTCACGGAGATGCCGTTTGGCCCACGCGCAATGTAGAAGACAAAGAACGTCGCGATCGCTGCACCGAGAAATGCAAAGATCGACAGCAAGTACGGCTGCAAGATCTGCATAATTGCGGAATGACCGCTCAGTGTCAGAAGCGCATCTCCCAGAACGATGAACCCGACGGCACCGACGCCTGCACCCGCGGCAATACCGATCAATCCCGGATCAGCAAGTGGATTGCGCAACACGCCTTGCAACGCCGCCCCGGAAAGCGCGAGGGAGCCCCCGACAAGCAGCGCAAGCACCACCCGAGGCATGCGAAGCTGCGTCAGGATTGTCGATGCCGGTTCGGATGAGGCACCCGTTGCGGCTGCCCAAAGGTCGGACAGCGAGATTCGGACAGGACCGTATACCAAGGATGCAATCACAAGGACCGCGCAGATAACCGCCATAACGCCGATCTTGACGGACCTGTTTTTCAATGACGATGACCATCCAGTATCCGGTGCCAGTTCAACCATCCGGCTCTCCGATGTCCGGGGTCGACATGCGTATCCTCGTCGCAAGCTGGCGGATCGCCGTCGGTGTGCGCGGCCCCATGCCCAACAACGTCAATGCGTCCAGGGTAACGCCGCGCCTCGCCCGTCCTGCGGGTGTGAGGGCGATGTCCGGCCGATCCAGCACGTCATCAAGGCCGCCAAGCCGATCGGAATGCGCTTGGGTCATGAGGATCACATCCGGTGCCGCGGCGATGATCGCCTCTCTGTTCATGGGCTTGTAGCCCTCGAACCCGGATGCTGCGTTCTGTGCCCCTGCCTCGCGGATCAGGAGATCGGCGGTAGAACCCGGGCCGCCGACCAAGGGTGCGCCGCCGCTTGTCGAAAGGATGAACAACACCCGTGGGCGATCAGACAAGTCGCCCACCATGGTCCGAGCCGCTGCCAGATCTTGGATAAATGTTGTTGCTAGGGCCTCGCCCGCGTCGGGATCCGACAGTGCGGTGGCGACAAAGCGGATCTTGTCGGGGATATCGTCTACCGAAGTCGTCGTCGGTGCGATTTCGATACGTATCCCGGCACTGGAAAGGGCGCTAAGCGTATCAACCGGACCGGCATCATCCGCAACCAACATCAGATCAGGCGACAGTGACAGGATACCCTCCGCCGATATGCGTCTGACATAGCCGATCTGTGCCAGGTCTTTGGCCGTTTCGGGATAGCCGGACGTACTGTCGACACCAATCAGCCGGTCTCCATGCCCCAGGGCGAAAACAATCTCGGTCAGATCGCCGCCGGCGACGACGATCCGCTCTGGCTTTTGGGCTTTAGCCGCCGGAACAGCGACCAACGAAGCTGCTATTGCCAATAAGGCATGCCGCAGGAACTGACACATCAGGGACCTCAAAACTTGATCGCTCCCACCAGCTTGAATGTTCGGCCAGGCTGGTTCAGGGCGTTGGGGTGAAGGTTGTAGGTTTCATCAAAAAGGTTATCGATCCCGGCCCGCAGCGTGACACCGGCGAGCGGGCCGCTGGTGGGTGAGTAGCTCGCGAAGATATCCACGACTTCGTAGGCATCCGTATCGACACCACCAGAACTGCGAGCTGACGCCACAGTCGCACGGCCGCCGATTTCAACGCCTTCAATCGGTCGGAGGCCAAGGCCAAGCGTGATACGATCTTGCGGGATCGAGCCAAGCCTTTCCCCCGTATCACCTGTCCCACGCGGCAGTGATCCCGCAAGGCTCGCCCACCAGAGGCCCACGTCGTAGCGTGCTTCCAGTTCGGCCCCGTAGAGTTCTGCATCGACATTCACGCTAGTCGTCGTGCCGCCAACCACGAGCTGGTTTAAGATCGGATCAAACTGCGCCGTTGAAAAGTCGATGAACTGCACGCTGGTGTCGATGAAATTGTCGACATTCGCGTAATATCCCCCGACGGATACCGACAACGCGTCACCCTTTTGAAACACGTCCCGATCCGAGAATCGGATACCAAATTCAAACTGATCGGACGATTCCGCCTGCAAATTGGGGGTCGGAACGAACGTGTTGATCCCGCTAAACGTCGTCGTTGGGTCCAGTTGGAAACCCTGAGCCGCGAAATGCACATCGTCGGAGTACAGCTCCGTCAGTGACGGTGCCCGAAAGGCGCGGGCGTAGTTGCCGTAAATCTGCAGGTTGTCCGTGGGGCGATAGCTGATGCCGACGCGCGGCGAAAACTCGCTTTCGGACCGGTCCGGTTGCGTCGCGGAGTTCAGCTCAAACCTGTCGAAACGAACCCCAGGCAGGATCGACAGACCTGGTAGCACTTCCAGGTCGGCTTCGATGAAGGCGGAGTAGGTGTTTATGGATGCATCGGGAAATTGCAGCCGGTCACCGCCATTTCGCTCCCCGCTTTGTTCGTCGCGCAGGAATTCTACCCCGTAGACGAGGTTGAGGGGCATTCCGATATCAATCTCTGACCGGTTGGTCAGCTCCAACCCGAACGTATCGAAGCTGGTTGTGTCCGCGCGCGCGTCGGAGATCCGGTCTTCTGTGATTTCGAGCGTGTTGAAGTAAACGAGTGCCGACAAATCCAGCATGTCGCTTCCAACGGGTGCATAGTCAAACCCCAGACGCCCGGTGAACACCTCCGTGTCGCGATCGACGATGTTTCCGTCTGTCGCAACATTGTCGAGGACCGATGGAGTAATCCCGTCATCGGTGTAGTAGGAAAGGATCGCCTCAACCCGGCCCGCCTCGCCAATCTGAAAACCGACTTTTCCAAGCCCGTTTATCACGTCAATTTCCGAGGCGCGAATATCGACACCGGAACCGTCATCCAGATCGTCGCCAATGTCGCGATAGGCGGCAAAGCCCAGCACATCGAACCCGTCCAGCGCACCATAGGCAGTTGCTGTCTGCCCGAAGGCATCGCCGTTGGTTTCAAAGCTGGTGCGCAGGCGTGCACCGAATGTCTGTCCTTCTTCCAGAAGGTCATAGGCATCTCGGGTTTCGAAGGCGATCACGCCACCCAACGCGCCAGAGCCCTGCACCGTTGAGCCGCCCCCCCGAATGATTTCGACCTGCTGGACGATATCAGGGTCAAGAAAGAACCGCCCGCGATGTGCCTGATTGAAATTCACGCGTCCGCCATCGACCCGCAGGACGATCTGTTCGTCGGAAAAGCCGCGAATATTTGGCTCTTGGGCGGCACCTCGCGGGCCACCCTCGATCAGGACACCCGGGGCGTCACCGATCAGCTCTTCAAACGTATCGGCATCCCGGCGCTCTAGGTCTTCGCGCGGCAACACTGTCGCGCCGACCGGCGTGTCGATGACCGCACGTTCTGCACGCGAGGCGTTCTCCACAAGCACTTCGTCCAGAAGGACAGGCGATTCAGCAAATGCCGGCCCCGTAGCGACAACTGTAAAGAATATTCCCTTCGCCCCACGCATGGCGCACCCCTTCTCTGTTTGGAACAGCGGTGCCTCGCATGGGTGCTGGGGCGCTTTGACCTCCCTTCAATCAATTACTGACAAGTTTTGTCAAGATTGAATATCTGTCGTAATCTTCCGTCACGCAGGCTCATTGACCACGCGCGCGCTTGGCCAACTTAACCAGTTCGGGGCGTAGATGCGTTGCCATGGCCAATGGCGTCTCAAACCACAAACGCTCCACCATGTCGCCCGAGATCAGGTCGAGCCCCTCGTGATCGAAAGAACTGATCCGCCAGTTGCCTTCCGGCGCGGATAACAAGTTCTCTGCATAGAACTTGATCGCATCGAGGTGATCTTCGTTCATATGCTCAACCGCGCCCATTTCGGTTTGGGCCAACCCTTCGGGCGGCACCGAGATCAGGTCATTCGCTGACAGGCGATAGGCTTTGGCGAACCCGCCGTTCAATGTCGCTTTCTCCGGCGTCAGTACCCACAGCGCGAAGTCTGCAAAACCGGCATAAATCCTCGCTCCCTCATGTCTGTTCAGAAAGCGAAAGAGGGCCTGCTCGCGCTCTGCGCCCACCAGTTGCTCTGCCTGGCCAGACAACATAAGGCGAGGATGGCGCAGCGGGTCACCCGAGCCGGGCGCACCAACCATAAGAGAAGCGCGTTGATCATGTTCCAGCGCGCCGAAATGATCTGACAGTTGTGAAATCAGAAAGAGCCCGCGCCCGTCCATGGTTGTTGCAAAATTCACCCGACTGACCATCGGCGCACCGGTCAATGGTTCCAAAGTTGCCAGCGCAGCATGCCGCTCGCGCCGCAGCAAGTTAAATGCCAGCCGTCTGGCGGCATCGTCGATTGGTTGAAACACGTCCTTTTGCGTCATATCGCCTCGCATCCGACAAGCCAGCCCGTCATGGGATCTTGACAATGACCAAGTTATTTAGTCAAGTATTGGAGCCCAGCCCGCTTGACGCACGCCCGGCCCCTCCACAGGTTCATTGACCTACTCACCCTTTGAAGGAGAGCGGCGTGAAAACGAAACGCTTTGGTGATTGCGACAACCATGCGCATGATGATTACGTTGCGACGTGCGGTTTTGACTCATTTGAGACGGATGTCCTTGATGTTGCACGGTTCTTCTTCCTGACGTTCAGCGCCCCGCCTGGTCATAGCTGGATCGATGCCTTCGCACTCGGTGAGGAGCGATTTGGCAGGATGATGGGTGCCACCATGACGCATAGCGTACTGCACGCCGTGCAAACCATCCGCCGAAACCGCCGAAACCCTCTTACTTTCATTAACCCATGCTGCGCAGTATGCGCCAAACGCATCACGCAAGAAGAACGTTACTTCATCACCACGTTACACTCCTTACGGCGCAACCAAAGGTCTGAGGCCCAGATGTTTGCGATGATGGTCTGCGAAGGTCAGGGCGCAGCCGATCTGGTGACGTCGTGCATCGGACTGGATCGAACATGGGCTTTCGCAGTCGCCGCGGCTGAAAGCGATGGCGCATCTGACTGAAGTGGTCCTCTCTTTCCGGATAATCTTGTAGTATGTTCGGTGAGGATCGAGTGTAGGTTCATGCTTCTTCTGGATGATCATGTCCTACTGAATATGTTTCGTTTGGCGTCTTGCGATCAAGCGCGGAGCATGGCTGATCTGACGTGAGCAGAGCCATCCAGTTTTTACGATCCGCCGCGCCAGAAAGCCGTCATGGATCTTTCGCCCGGCTGACGATGAGTCTGGGTGAACAGGGGCGAGGAGCGCCCGTTCCGCATCCGACGTCAAGTGCCGAGCCAAGACATCCGACCCTCCGGCAGTTATCTTGAAATGCGTCAGATTCTCGCTGTGAATCCCCTTTGCTACGCGGGTCGGTCCCTGCGGTCATTTGTGCGCCTGAGCTTGCTGCGCATCAGACTTTATCGAATGACTGTCGGAACCTGCGAAGAAGGACTGGCGCCGGCTGAGGGACTCGAACCCCCGACCACCTGATTACAAATCAGATGCTCTACCAGCTGAGCTAAGCCGGCGCTGATCAGGCTCTTACAAAGAAACTCCGCGATCTGCAATCAGGGTTTGCATCAATTGTTGCCGAGCTGTTTCAGAAGGCCGCTGACCGGGTTCGCCTTCTTGGCTTCGTTCGCGGCCTTGCGTTCCGCGCGCAGCTTCTTCAGCTCCTGCCTCGCGGCCTTGAGGCGCTTCTTGTCGCCGCTGGCCTTGGCGGCGTCGACTTCCTGCTTGGCGGCCTTGATCAGCGGGCCGTAATCCTTGGTTGCGCCGCCGCCGATGATCTGTTCGATAGCGGAGCCAACCTCCGGGTTGCCGCCGGTCGCGTTTTTCAGCACTTCCGCAGCCCCGCCAGTACCCTTGGTGGCGTTCTTCAGGACCTCGGTCGCAACCCCGGCGGCACCTGCGGTTCCGGCCCCGGACAGACCATCGACCACGTTGCTGAGCGCATCGACAGCACCTTCGGGGTCCTTCAAGAGGTTCTCTATGCCGCCCTGCAGATCAGGGCGGAACGACAGGTCCGACCAGGGCCCGGTGATCAGCACTGGAAAGGACAGCCCCTTGGTATCCAGCGATCCACCCTGGCCCTTGAGGCTCGCAACGGCCTTGGGGGTCAGGCGAAAATTCACCGCCTGTCCGCCAAGATCGACCGTACCTTCGCCAACGATGCGCAGAAGCGGGCCGAGGAAGCTGAAATCAGCATTTGAGAGGACACCCTGCTTGATATCGAATGTCGCCGCCACTTCGGAGAAATCGGTCCGTGCAGTGCTGCCATCGTCGCCTGTGAAGGCGTTTGTCACATTGCGCACCATCGCGGCGAGGTTGTAGCCGACGAGTGCGCCGTTTTTCAGCTTCACATTTCCCTTGCCGTTGAGGCTGTTCATGATGTCATGGAGGCTCGCGCCCGAGCCGGTGACATTCATCCTGAACTTGCCGGTGCCCTCGATACTCTCCATATCCGCCAGTGCCTTCAGCATCGGCAGGAGGCGCACGGCCGAGGCCGAAATATTGGCCTTGATCGCGTTGCCATTGCGCCCGTCGACAGCGATGTCGCCCTTGAGACCGCCGCCGTAGAGGCCCAGCTCGCGGATCGTCAGGTCCAGTTTGCCATTGCGCAGCTTTGCCGTCAGATCGCTGGTGCCCAGATCGATCTGCGGCAGGGTGACGGAGGCGGCGCGGATCGCAAAGTCACCGTTCAGTGTGCCGAGGGCCGAAAGATCAATTGCCTCCTTCGACCAGCCGGGGCCGGAGGGGCCGCTTTCCTGTCCGACCATGTACGGCGTGAGGTCCAGCGCGCCTGTGGACAGGTTCGCACCAATCGTTGGCGTGGCCCCCAGCGATGCGGTGAACTGACCCGAGGCTGTAATATCGTCAAAAACCAGTTTGTCCGCATCAAAGCTGATCTTGTCGGTCGAGGGCGCGTTGAGTGTGCCCGAAAGGCTGAGCGCGCGGTACGCGCCCGGTCCCGCCTGCGGCAGGGCCGTGCCCGCGAAAGCGGCGAGTTGTTGCAGATCGGGCGCATCAACGGTCAGCTTGCCGCTCGCGCTGGGGCCGGCACCATCCGGGGCGGCCACATTGCCGCTGAATGAGAGGTCAGCGAGGCCGTCCACCCCACCGGTCACATCCACGGCAAAGGCGCGCTTGGTCGCCCAGTCTGCGCCGCTTTTCGCATTCAGGTCGACGACGGCGCGCGCGCCATCGCGGCTGACCCCGCCCTTGGCCGTTGCCGAGAGGCCCGCGTCGCCCAGATCAATCGCCCCGGCGAGCGTGAGTGCCGAGAGGCCTGTCAGCCCCTCCGGCGCGCTGCCGGTTGCCCAGCGCATGACGGCGGCCGGATCGCTCGCATTCAGGTCGTACTGGCCTTTCAGAGAGACAGGAACGGCTCCGGCGGAGGGCGCGAGTGTACCATTGTAACTCAGCGCGCCGATGGAGCCGATCTCGGCCCCCAGATCTACGGTCAGTGCGGGGTTCGCAGCGAAGTCCGCGCCGCCGCTGGCCTTTAATGCGACAGTGGCTGTCTGGCCGTCGCGCTTGGCGCTGCCGGTCATGTCGATGGACGCGCCTTCAGGCGAGACAGCGGCGGACCCTTCTGCGACTAAATCCGTGATCCCGACAAGTGCTGGCGGAGCAGGCTGGCCGGTGGCCCAGGTCATCGCGGCACCGGGATCGCCGGCGTTGATCGAGAACGCTCCGGTGGCGACCAGCATCTGGTTCGCAGCGGGCGGTGTCACGGTGCCATCGAAAGCCACGCTCAGCGGCGCCGCGCCAAGATCGACGCGCAGATCGACGGATGTGCCCGCCATCGCGGCGGCAGGGGTCGCCACATAGAGCGACAGGTCGGTCTCCTCCCCATTCCAGAGGGCGCTGCCGTCGACTTCCAAAGGCGCATCCAGCGCGGCAAGCGCGATGGTCGCGTTGATCGCCTCCAATTGCACGGATTGTCCGGTGGACCGGTCAGAGAAGCTGACTGCGCCGTTCTCGATCACCGCTTCGCCAAGCGAGATTTCCTTGACGAAGCTCTCACCTTCCGCAGGGGCGGCGGTGCTGTCGGCAGCCGCATCGAACACCCAGTTGGCCGCGCCCTCCTCGTTCACTTCCAGCGTGATCACGGGGTCCACCAAACGCACTTCGGAGACGCGGATATTGCCGGACAACAGAGGTATCAGCTCCACCCCGATCTTGGTGCCGCTGGCGGTCACCATGTCCTCGGAAGTGCCCCATTCGGCATTGGAGAGCGCGATGGCACCGGTTTCCACCCCGATCACGGGATAAAAACTGGGCGAGACATCACCGGAAATGACCAGCGTTCGCCCGGTTGCCGATTTTACCTGATCGGCGGCAAGTTGTGCGATCTTCTCCGACGGAAGCAATGCGAGGAGCGCGATCACACCGACGCCAAGGAGCAGAACAACGGATGCGATGACTTTCAGGGCACGACGCATGAAGAGGTTCCTCCGGGGTGATCGCGTTGTACGATACTTCAATATAACGCGAGCGCGGCGCATTTCCGCATCATTTATCCGACACGATCTACGACAGATTGTTGCAGTCGCGCCGCCTCAGCCCCGCCCAATCGGCTCGCCCGGCCGGCGGCTGCCAAGACCGCGGATCAGAACCAAGACGGGCAGCAGGCCGACAAGGATAATCGCCAATGCGGCCGGAGCCGCCTCATCCAGGTATTCACGGCTGGCATAGTCGTAGACATGGGTTGAAAGCGTGGAAAAATTGAACGGGCGCAGCAGCAGCGTGGCAGGCAGTTCCTTCACTGCATCGACGAAAATCAACATGCCCGCCGTCATCATGGAGCCTGATATGATCGGCAGATGCACCCGGCGCAGCGCGCCGCCTGCTGTCTCTCCCAATGTGCGCGCGGCCATGTCCATGGACGGGGTTACGCGCCCGAACGCGCCGTCCAGCGCGCCATAGGCAATGGCGTTGAACCGGACGACATAGGCAAGGACGACCGCCGCAGCCGACCCGGTGAGCAGGAGCCCGGTGCCAAAACCGAAGAGCTGTTTCATCATGTCGTGGATGATGTGATCGAGCGCCGCAAGCGGGATCAGGACCCCAACTGCCAGAACCGCGCCCGGCACCGCATAGCCGATCATCGTGGCGCGGGCGATGGTCTGGGCCGCGCGGCTGGATGATCGCCTCGTGCCGAATGATAGGAACAGTCCCGCCGCAACCGCGATGCTGGCCGCAGCCGCGCCCAGCATGACAGTGCGGGTCAGCGCCCGCCAGAACTCAGGCTCAAGCCAGTTTTCGGGATGCTGCGCTGCGTGGCCCGCGATCACTGCGACCGGCATTGCGAAACCAAAGACAAGGGGCAGGGCGCACAGGGCGGCCGCGCCCCAGCGTGCGGCGGGGCGCATCACCTCGGGCTCGATCGGTCGATACCGGCGCGACATGGCGTGGAACCGCTTGCCGCGCCGTCCCGTCGCCTCCAGCCCCATCAGGACGAGGACGAAGATCATCATCACTGACGATATCTGCGCCGCGCCGCCGGCGTTGGAGCTTTCGAGCCAGATCGAAAAGACGCCGGTGGTCAGGGTGCGGACCGCAAAGAAATCCACCGTGCCGAAATCATTCAGCGTCTCCATCGCCACAATCGCCACGCCCGCCGCGATGGCCGGGCGGGCCAGCGGCAGCGCGACGCGAAAGAAGCTTTCCCAAGGTCCGCAGCCGAGCGAGCGCGACACCTCCAGCGCGCAAACGCTCTGCTCGCGAAACGCCGCGCGTGCGAGGAGGTAGACATACGGATAGAGCGACAGCGTAACCACAAAGGCCGCTGTCCAGATGGAGCGGACCTCCGGAAACCAGTAATCGCGCGCATCCTGCCAGCCGAATGTCTCGCGCAGCAGGATCTGCACCGGCCCCGCATATTCGAAGAAATCCACCAGCGCGTAGGCGCCGATATAGGCGGGGACGGCCAGCGGGGCGAGGAGGGCCCAGTCAAAGAACCGCCGCCCCGGAAATTCCTTCATCACCACCAGCCACGCGGCCCCGGTGCCGATCAGCGCCGCGCCGGTGCCGGTCATCAGCATCATGGCGAGCGAGTTGCCCACATAGGTCGGCAATACGGTCGCCAGAAGATGCGGCCAGATATTCTCGCGCGGGAACAGCGCCATCCAGCCGACCGCGACCAGCGGCATCAGGATCAGCACCGCGATCACCAGCGCCCCGACGGTCCAGCGATCCGGGCGGGCCAAAAGGCGCGAGGGCGGCAGGGCGGCGTCGGACATTGGCATTCTGAGTGAACTTTTGACGTGTAATGAGGCGTAGCGGGCGCAGGGAGCAGTGTCCAGAGGGAGGTGTCAGAACGCCCTAGGGCTCAAACGGACACCATGCCTCTGCAGGTGGTTCTTCGCCATATCTGTGCATCACGACGCGACGGTAATAGTCGTCTGGCACCACGGGAAGCGCATCGCTATCTGGCTCCATCGTAAACAAGACCGGACTGTCAAGCTCGCGCCTGTCAAAAACCGAAACCGGATCTATTCCGATACATGGAGTTCCCCCGGTTTGATAGACGGTTATGGGCTTAGAGATTCCAGCCCTTCAGCGGCGGTCCTTTCGTAGTTGATGGGCGACTTGTAACCCAAAGCCGAATGCCTTCGCGAGGGGTTGTACCAGCCCTCAATGAACTCG
>JBCCDJ010000029.1:0-54092 GCA_039030855.1 Pseudomonadota bacterium | reverse complement strand
GCTCCTCCTCGGGGAGGAATACGCGACCGACTTCTGGGTCGCACTGGCGCTGATCATCGTCGGGCTTGCCTTCGGCCTGCCGGGCGGCAAGGGGCGCAGCCCGGCGCGCCCTTAGGCGACCCGGGACCCTTACTTGAAGTGTGAGACATGAGGTTCGGGGTCCCGGGTCAAGCCCGGGACGGTGGTGTTTGGTTATGCCCGTCCTCCTTTTCGGTCTGCGGCGGCAATCCCCCAACAGCAAGAGACCTCGGCCCCGGCTCAAGGCCGGGGCGGTTGCACGCTCGGCGGCCGGTGCATTGACCCGCCTGCCCCGTCCCGCGATGCTGCCCGCCCACGCAGACGGACCGATCACGATGACCCCCACCCTCCAAGGCCACGCCGCGATGCTGCTCTTCGCGGCGCTGATCTCCGTCTCTTTCTCGCTTGGCGGGCGGGCGGCACCTTTCATTGACCCGGCTGCCCTGACCGCCGGACGCTTTGCGCTGGCGGCCGCGATCATCGGGGCGCTGGCCGCGCCCAAATTCAGGCGCGAGCATCTGGTCAAGCTTTGGCGCTTCCCGATCCTCGGCGGCCTTCTCGGGGCCTATTTCATCCTGATGTTCGAGGCGCTGCGCTTGACCGATCCGGTCTCCACCGGTGCGGTTTTCACCCTGACGCCGATCATGTCGGCGGGGTTCGGCTGGCTCCTGATGCGCCAAATCACGACGAGGCGGGCGGGGCTATCGCTCATCCTCGCAGGGGTCGGCGCGGTCTGGGTAATTTTCCGCGCGGATATCGATGCCATTCTCGGCCTCGACCTCGGCCCGGGCGAGGCGATTTTCTTTGTCGGCTGCGCCATGCATGCGCTTTACGCCCCGCTTGGCCGCATGTTTCATCGCGGCGAGCCGATGCTGGTCTATACGTTTTTCGGCCTGTGCGGCGGCCTTTTGGTCACCGGCCTCTACGGTGCGCAAACATTGGTGGCAACGAACTGGGCCGCCCTCCCTCCCGTCGTCTGGGCGGCGCTCGCCTATCTCGCGATCTTTGCCACGGCGATCACGTTTTTCCTCGTGCAGTTCGCGACCCTGCGCCTGCCATCGGGCAAGGTCATGGCTTATGGCTATCTTGTGCCCAGCTTCGTGATCCTGTGGGAGGGACTTTTCGCAAGTGCCTGGGTCGCGGCCCCGGTCTGGTTCGGTGTCGGGGCGACGGTGGCGGCGCTCCTCCTCCTCCTCAAAGACTAGAGATCAGAACGCCGAGCGCCGCCGAGGTGCCAAGAACGGCAAGAAGCCCAAACCGCAACAAAAGCGCCGCTGCCACCAGCGTCAGCACCGCCGCGCGCCAGTCAAAGCTGTCCAGAACAGGCTGCCACAGGGTCAGTGAGCCGATCTGTGTTTGCGCCACATCGGCAAAAGAGACATGCAGCGCGAACCAGAGCGAGAGGTTCAGGATGACCCCCACAACCGCCGCCGTGATCGCCGCGAGCGCCCCTTTCAGCCGGGGCTGCGTACCGATCCATTCGACATATGGCGCGCCGGCGAAGATCCACAAAAAACAGGGCGCGAAGGTCGCCCAGAGCGCAACACCCGCCCCCGCCACGCCAAACCAGAAACCGCCCGCCTTCTCCGCCGCCAGAAAGCCCACGAATTGCGTCACCAGGATCAGCGGTCCCGGCGTGGTCTCCGCCAGCCCCAGCCCGTCCATCATCTCGCCTGGTGCCAGCCAGCCAAACTCCACCACCGCCGCCTGGGACATATAGGCCAGCACAGCATAGGCACCGCCAAAAGTGACGACGGCGAGGCGCGAGAAGAACCACCCGATATCGGCCAGCATCCCGCCATAGGCCGCCAGCGCCAGCAGCGGGATCAACCAGATACCAAGCCAGATGGCCGCCGTGGTCACGGTCTGCGACACCGGCTGGCGGATGATCGGTGCGTGATCGGTGCTCGCCGCGCTGAAGAGAAACCCATAAAGACCTGCAACCATGACGATTAGCGGGAAAGGCAGAGCAAGAAAGAAGATTCCGGCAAATGCCAACGCCGCGATGGCCCAGTGTGCAGCGCCTTTCAATGCCCGCCTGGCGACCTTAGTCAGCGCCTCCAGCACGATGACGATGATGGCGGCCTTTACGCCGAGGAACAGCGACTCCACCAGCGGCACATCGCCGAAAGCCGCATAAAGACCAGCAAGCGCCATGATGACCGCCGCGCCCGGCAGAATAAAGAGCAGCCCGGCCGCCAAACCGCCCATCACCCCGTGCAATCGCCAGCCCGCATAGGTGGCCAGTTGCATCGCCTCCGGCCCCGGCAGAAGCATACAGAACGAGAGGGCGTCGAGATATTGCCGCTCCGTCAGCCAGCCGCGGGTCTCCACCACTTCGCGGTGCATCAGGGCAATCTGGCCGGCCGGGCCCCCGAAGGACAGCACACCGATTTTGGTCCAGACCCGCAGCGCCTCGGCAAATGACGGTGCGGTCATGCCGCAGCCTCCGGCATCGCCTCATGGGTCTCCGCCACTGCATCGCGGCACCAGCGATAGAGCGCGTCGAAGAACAGCATCCCGGCATCAAGCTGCGCGAGGTCATTGCGATACATCCGGCTGAGGCCGAGCGACAGTGCAAGGAGGCCCGGGGCCTCCGCCGCCAGGTCGGGCCGCGCGGTGTCCGCCGCACGAATGATGGTCGCGAGGCGGCGCAACGGCACAGTGGTCAGGGCAAATTCCTCGATCATCGTATCGAAGGTGCAACCATCACCGCGATAGGTCCAGTGGACATTTGCGACATCGAAGGGCGTGGCGGTAAACCGGTTAGCCACATCATGCACCTCATCCGGGGCCACGAAGAGAAACCGCGCCGATGGGTCGACGAAACGGCGGATCAGCCAGGGGCAGGCGATGCGGTCGATCTTCGGGCGGTGTCGCGTCACCCACAGCGTTCTGCCCATCGCATCGCGTGGTGGCAATGATGCGGCCGGGATCAGGGGCAGCCCGGCATCGCGCCACGCCATGATCCCGCCTTCCAGCGTCTCCGCCGCAATGCCGCCACACCGCAGGACAGCCGCCGCACCCTGGCTGAGCTTGCGGCCTTTCTGGCATACGATCACGACGCGTTTGCCACTCAGACGCGGTATCAGCGCCTCTATCTCGGCAAACGGCTGCCGCCGAGCGGACGGGATCAGCCGCGGATCGGCTGCAAAATCCGCTTCGATGCAGACATCTACGATGTCCGGCGCATCGGGTGTGCCGATCAGGCGATTTAGCTGGGCTGGCGTAATCTGGGTTGGCGATGGCATAGCGCATCCTTCCTTTTCTGGTACCGATCAGGGCACCTCGGGATTTCATGGATGCGAAACTTGGGCCAAAGCCTCACGGGGTGTTCGCAACCCCATATCTGATTTATGAGCAGCGCTGCACACCGGGTCAAGGTAGAGAAAACCAAATCCGGTGGTTGTCGCTTCCTCCCGAATCCTATATCTCTCAACTCCCGTGGAACAACATATCGCGGTCGACCTTCCTTTGACCGCTAGATCAAGATAACACGGGGTAGCCGGTCAATGGCGCGTTACATTTTCATTACCGGCGGCGTTGTGTCATCGCTTGGCAAAGGTCTGGCCTCCGCCGCGCTTGGCGCATTGCTGCAGGCGCGTGGCTTTTCGGTCCGGCTGCGCAAGCTGGATCCCTATCTGAATGTCGATCCCGGCACGATGAGCCCCTTCGAACATGGCGAGGTGTTCGTCACCGATGACGGGGCCGAAACCGACCTCGACCTCGGCCATTATGAGCGGTTTACGGGTGTGCCCTGCCGCAAGACTGACAGTGTCTCGTCCGGGCGCATCTACACCAATGTACTGGATAAGGAACGGCGCGGCGATTACCTCGGCAAGACCATTCAGGTGATCCCGCATGTCACGAACGAGATCAAGGATTTCCTTGAGATCGGATCGGAAGAATCCGATTTCATGCTCTGCGAGATCGGCGGCACTGTCGGCGATATCGAGGGGCTACCCTTCTTCGAGGCAATCCGCCAGTTCATGCAAGAACGCCCGCGCGGTGAATGCATTCTCATGCATCTCACGCTGCTGCCCTATCTGGCCGCCAGCCATGAGCTGAAAACCAAACCAACCCAGCACTCGGTGAAGGAGTTGAGATCAATCGGCTTGCAGCCCGATGTTCTCGTCTGCCGGACGGAGCATGAGATCCCGGAGACCGAGCGCGCAAAGATCGCGCTCTTCTGCAATGTCCGGCCCGAGGCAGTGATCCCTGCCATGGATCTGGAAAGCATCTACAAGGCGCCGCTTGCCTATCACGAGGTGGGGATGGATCAGGCGGTGCTGGACGCGTTCAGCATTACCCCCGCGCCAAAACCCAATCTGGAGCGCTGGCTGGATGTGGCGCAACGCATCGACAATCCCGATGGCGAGGTGCGCATCGGCATCGTCGGCAAATATGTGAAGCTGGAAGATGCGTACAAATCACTGGCGGAGGCGCTGACCCATGGCGGTTTTGCCAATCACGTGAAGGTCCGCACGGAATGGATCGATGCCGAGATATTCGAGCGCGAGGACCCCGTTCCGCACCTTCAGCGGTTCCATGCGATCCTGGTGCCCGGCGGGTTTGGCGAGCGGGGCACCGAAGGAAAGATAAGAGCTGCCCAGTTCGCACGAGAGCGCAAGGTGCCCTATCTCGGCATCTGCCTTGGTATGCAGATGGCCGTTGTCGAAGCGGCGCGGAACCTCGCCGGTCTTGGCCGTGCAGGCAGTCAGGAGTTCGATCATGAGGACGGCGGCAAGAACCGGTTCGAGCATGTCGTCTATCACATGACCGAATGGACCGAGGGTAACCGGACCGTCCGGCGCAAGGCGGATGATGCGAAGGGCGGCACGATGCGGCTCGGCGCATATGATGCCATGCTGATTGCGGATAGTCAGGTAGCGGAGATTTATGGCGGGACAACGATCAGTGAACGTCATCGCCACCGATATGAGGTCGATATCAATTATCGCGACCAGTTGGAGGCGCAGGGGCTTAAGTTTTCGGGCATGTCACCCGATGGGGACCTGCCCGAGATCGTGGAGATTCCCGATCACCCCTGGTTCGTCGGCGTCCAGTTCCATCCGGAGCTGAAGTCGAAACCCTTCGATCCACACCCGCTTTTTGCCGATTTCGTGCGGGCTGCACTGGCGCAATCACGCCTAGTCTGAGGCAAGACAGACACCGGGGCGGTGAGGCCCCGGTGCCCGGCAGCATTGCCGATCAGGGCAGCAGCACCTTGTCGATGACGTGAATGACGCCATTCGATGCATCCACGTCCGCTGCGATGACATTGGCATCGTTCACCGCCACGCCAGCCGTCGCATCAATGGCCAGCGTGCCACCCTGAACGGTCGCCGCCTCGAGCTTCTTGCCCGCAATATCGGTCGACATCACTTCGCCAGCCACTACATGGTAGGTCAGAACTGCAACCAACTGGTCTTTGTTCTCAGGCTTCAGCAGATTGTCGACGGTGCCGGGAGGCAGTGCCGCGAAGGCGTCGTCCGTCGGCGCAAAAACTGTAAACGGGCCAGGCGATTTCAATGTGTCAACCAGATCTGCTGCTTGGACGGCGGCGACAAGAGTGTTGAAAGAACCCGCGCCAACGGCCGTGTCGACGATGTCTTTCGTCTGACCAGCTGATGCCGGTGCCGAGGTCGAAGCCGTATTGGCCGTATTTGTGCAGGCGGCTGCAATGGCGAGCAGGCCGATAGCGAGAAGATGTTTCATGAAGGATCTCCTGTCAAGTTTTTTGTGTGCATTTTACACACATGTATGTTGGAAATCTGGATCACGGAGCGAAAGGGTCAAGTCAAACCGTGGACTTTTTTTCCACGCCCGCTATCCTGCAATTTGTGGCAATCAAAGGTGATATATCAGGCGACGGCTCCGACGCACGAGATGCGCTATTTCTGCGCGCGCTCCGGGGGGTCATACGCCCGCTCGTGCGAGCCCTCATCGCGCAGGGCGTCAGCGCGCCTGCATTTTACCAGTTGATCAAGCAGACCTATGTCGAAGTCGCAGAGGAAGAATTCGCGATCGACGACCAGCGCCCGACCGATAGCCGGATCACCCTTCTGACCGGGGTGCATCGCCGGGACGTGAAGGCGATTCGCGATGCGGGAGAAGGCGGCCAGGGCGACATCCGCGAAAAGGTAACCACGCTGACAACGGTCCTCGCCCGCTGGCGTGCCGCGCCTGAATTTACAGATGCGTCCGGGCACCCTTTGCCGCTGCGCCGCGATGGTGAGACTGGCAGCTTCGAAGCGCTGGCGCGGTCGGTGAACCGCGATATCAGGCCGCGCACCATCCTTGACGAAATGTTGCGCCAGACAATTGTGATCGAAGCCGATGACGGCCTTCTGCACCTGAATGTTGACGCGTTTGTCGGCCCGGCCGATCAGGAACAGAAAGTGTTCTTCTTTGCCGAAAATGTAGGCGACCACCTCGCTGCCGGTGTCGACAATCTGCTGGCTGATGAGCCACGCTTCATGGAGCGCGCGGTGTTCTACAACCGCCTGCCCAAATCTGCCGTCGATGCGTTGGAGCGCGAAGCGAGAGAGCGCAGCACCGAGACGCTGGAGACCCTGAACCGCGCGGCGCTGAAACATCAAAAGGCCGCTGAAGATAACCCAGAGGCAACAGAGCGATTTCGCTATGGTGTCTTCTTCTACCGTGACCAAAAGACCGATCAAGAGCCCACATCATGATGGATGCTGCCCGACGATCCCTTCTGACAGCACTTGGAGCCAGCGCATTCGCAACCGCCTGCGCGCCCCTGCCACGTATCGCCGGTACGGAGCAGGAGGACCCGCGTGGCGGTATCGGCGGTACCGGTATCGTGGGCACGCTGACCGGATTCGGCAGTCTGCTGATCAACGGCCAGCGGATTGAAATCGCCGAGACGGCCGAAATCCTGGGCCCGCTCGGCCCATTGGCACAGACCGACCTCGCCGTTGGTCAGGTGCTGAGCGTAGAGGCCAACCGGGCAGAGGGGGTCCTGCAGGCGCGTCGCATCCTGATCGCTGATCCCCTGATCGGACCGATTGATGCCGTTGCGGAAGACCGCCGCAGCCTGACCATCCTCGGGGTTCGGGTGCTGCTGGATCCGTCAGCGACACTGAATGCGACACCGGGCCAGCGCTTGGTGGTGTCCGGATTGTGGCGAGGGACCGAGATAGTGGCGACACGCCTTGCCCCGGCGGAGCCCGGTCTTGATGCCATTGCGGGCGTGATGGAGGGCGGCACGGGCGATCAGATCACCGTCTCGGGGATCAGTGTGAGGCTCTCCCGCGCGCTCACGGCTCCGCCGATCGGCAATTTCGTAATCCTGCGCGGCAGGGCGGGTGCCGGGCCGTTCAACGCAACCGCCATCGCGGCGGGGCGGTTTACAGGGGCGGCGGGCGCACTCGAGAACCTGTCGGTGGAGGGGTATCTTTCACCCGTTCCCACCGCACCGGGTTATGAGGTCGACGGGTTGGGCCACAGCTTCGATACGGCCGCGCGGCTCGACGCGTTTGCCGACGGCAGAACCCTCTTTGAAGGACCATATACCGGCCTCTTCGAGGTCAGTACCGGATTGCGTCTGCCAGAAGACGCGGCAGAACGCGCCGAGATGCTGTCCCGCGCAGAGCGTGGAACCCTTGCTCCGGCGTCCAGACTATCCGCACGGTTGTGAGAGGGTCGCGCAGCCAAAGGATCCGATAACCCTTCTTTGGCACCAGACGCCAGATCGCATCAAATTGACGGCCGACGTCGAAACCGGCGCATATCTTCTTCAGCCGGGCGCTGCGCGAGGGAGCGAACAACCGGCTCGCCCCATACCGCCAGCGCGCCCAGCACCGCCAGGGTTCCGATCAGCACGTAGGCAGACATGCCGAATACCATCTCAAACACTTGATTAAAAACACAAACACCAACCACGATCGCCAATATTGCAGTGATGGTCAGGCGCATGATTAATTCTCCATAGTCTTGCTTCGATAATATCGATGAATCATGACATATCTCGCCCCCAATAAAAGCCTTCGTTTCGAGATTGAGGTCCTTTCACAAGGTCTAGTCGTCCTCACCCGGGCGATCACGCATGCGTTTTACCTGGCTGCGCTTCGATTTCGCAACAAGGCGGCGACGCTTGGATGCAACTGTCGGTCGAGTGGGAATGCGCCGCTTTGGCCGCTCCGCCGCAAGGGCGATCAGATCGACCAATTTCTGCAGGGCATCCTCGCGATTTCGCATCTGGCTGCGGTGGCGATCCGAGGTGATGATGATCGCCCCTTCCTGCGTCCAGCGGCGTCCGGCCAGACGGCGCAGGCGGGCCTTCACAGGCTCCGGCAGATGAGGCGAATTCTCTGCCTCGAACCGCAGCTCTACCGCGGTTGCGACCTTGTTCACGTTCTGCCCACCAGGGCCGGAGGCGCGCACGAATTGCTCCGTCAGTTCCCATTCCGCGATCTCTATGTCGTCATTAATGCGTATCATCGGATCCGGCTGATCTGGCGGTATCGAAAGCAAAAGGGCCGCCCGGCATGGGCGGCCCTCCTGAGTATCTCGGGCATCAATGGCGTGGCGCGCGATTGCCGCGCGCCGGGCCACTGCGCGTCAACTGAAAAGGGGCTGCCCCTTCCGGTCTTCGTGCTGCGTTTCCACCGACGACCCAACGATCTCATGATACATCAGACCACCTCCTTTCAGTTGTTGTTCCTGGAAAACAAGATGGGGGCAGTGAACTGATTTGGCAAGCTTTTATGCGATCCGTCCCGACAGGATCCGAAACGGGATCAGTGCACACACAGCCAGCGCAAATTTCACGAAGAAATCCGCCACCGCCAGCGACACCCAGAGCGGAGCGACCGGCCCCATCCCCAGAAGCGGCACCGTATCGCGTGCCCAGCCATTGGGGTCAGAGGGATCGATAAAGACAAAGACATCGGAAAAGGCGATGGAGAAGAAAAGCGCCGTATCAAGTGCCGACCCGGCCAGCGACGACAGGAATGGCGCACGCCACCATGTCCCCTCCCGCAGTCGGTTGAAGATGAAGACATCAACCAACTGCGCGACCAGAAATGCCGTGCCGGAGCCGATGGCGATGCGCAGGGTGACCAGCGGATCGCCGAATTCGTTGTAAAGCTGGCTGGCGATCAGCGAGCAGGTCACGCCAACCGCAAAGCCTGCGAACACAACCCGGCGGGCCACGCGCGCCCCGAAGGCGCGGTTCGTCAGATCAGTGATCAGGAAGGCGATGGGATAGCTGAGCGCACCCCATGTCAGCCAGTCGCCCAGCAGGTACTGTACCAGGATATTGGATGCGACAACGACCGCAGCCATGGCCGCAATCGCAAGCAATACAGGTTTTGACGTCCAGGCCATCTGCTACCCTTTCCCGATCAGGAGGCGGGGCGTAACCCGGCTTGGCCAAAAGGGCAAGGTCGTCGTGAACTAGAAAATGAAATCCGATGCCGACAGGTCATCCTCGGCGAGCCCTTCGACAAGAACGCTACCGCCCGCGCCATCCAGTAGCGATACACCGCCGGCGACAGCCGCAAAGCCGATATCGGCAAAGGATGATACGGTCGAGTGGGTGGAGTAATCCATCAGATCGACGCCGACGCGGAAGTCAGTCACGCGATCCTGACCGCCAAAACGGGTGAACGCGAACACATCCGCGCCGTTCCCGCCCGTCAGAACATCATCGCCGAACTGACCATTGAGCCGATCCTTGCCGCCACCCCCGATCATCGTGTCGGAACCACCTGCGCCCATCAGCGTATCGCGCCCCCGGTTACCGTCGATCAGGTCGGCACCGCCATTGCCGTTCAGGAAGTCCCGGTTGCCACCGCCATCCAACTGGTCGCGTCCACGGCCGCCGCGCAACTCATCCGCATTGCCGCCACCGAAGATCGTGTCGTTTCCGCCAAGCCCGCGCAGATCATCCATGCCGTTGCGACCATTGATAAACTCGTCGCCGCGCCCGCCGGTGATCACGTTGTCGCCGGTCGTGCCGTCAATCTCCAGCCTGTCGAACCTTTCCAGCACGGTGACGTCGGAACGCTCCGCCGACAATTTCAGCACCGGTGCCACAGCGCGGTTCGGTCCGTAGACCTGCGTGATACCGTCGATGTCGTCCGCCTGCGGGCTGGCAACCGCCCCGATCCGCGGGTTCATGATCGCCGTGATGCCCGAGATATGGTCGAGGCCGATGGAATGGCCGATCTCGTGAATGGCCACGGTGCGAAAATCAGTTCGGTCGGAATAGAACTGCACCTCGTCACCATCAAACAGGATATCGCCCGAAATCGGAGACGCGAACGCGGTAGGAAAGAATGCCAGCGCCAGTGTGGACCCGCTGGCACCGTCAAGCTCACCAAATGCAATGCGAATATCGGCGCTGTCACCCCGACCCACCGTCTCATTGCCATCGGCGACCCGCACGAAGTCGATATTGGCAATACGTGACCATTCGGCGAAGGAAGACTTCAAGGCCGTGGCCACGTTGAACGGCACAGTGTCAGAGGGGTCGGTTGTGATGTCTGATCGGTTCGTCTCGAACGCGCGCGACACACCCGGCAGACCGGGGTTAATCAGGCTCCACGTGACGACACCGCCCGGTGTCCCGTTAACCTGCGATGCGCCCCATTTGCTACCGGTCAGAATTGGCATGTCTTGCTGTCATCCTCGAAATCAAAATACCCTTACGGACATGACGAAAAAGCCTAATGCATGATGGCAAAAAAAATAAGGCCGCCATAGGGCGGCCTTTTGTCATTTTTCGCCGCTCCTAAAACCCGGCGGAAGGCTGTGCAAGCGACTAATTCACGCGCCGCACCAGACCCTGCTCCACTGCGAGTTCGCGCATCTTGCGTTGCAATTTCTCGAAGGCACGAACTTCGATCTGGCGAATGCGCTCACGGCTGACATCGTATTCGCCCGACAACTCCTCCAGTGTAACAGGGTTATCTTTCAGCTTACGCTCGGTCAGGATGTGGCGCTCACGCTCGTTCAGGGTGGCCATGGCCTCGATCAGCAGCTCGCGCCGACCTTCCATTTCGTCCTGCTCGGCGTATTCCTCCGCATGGTCGCCTTCGTCAGTCAACCAGTCCTGCCACTCGGCGGCGCCTTCACCATCCGCACCGCCGACCTGTGCGTTGAGCGATGCATCACCGCCACCGCCCATCCGGCGGTTCATGGAGACGACTTCATCCTCCGTCACGTTCAGATCAGTGGCGATCTTTTCGACATGTTCGGGACGCAGATCGCCTTCCTCCAGCGCGCCAATGCGGTTCTTGGCCTTGCGGAGGTTGAAAAACAGCTTCTTCTGCCCGGCGGTCGTACCCATTTTCACGAGTGACCAGGACCGCAGGATGTATTCCTGGATCGAGGCGCGGATCCACCACATCGCGTAGGTCGCGAGGCGAAATCCCTTCTCAGGGTCGAACCGCTTAACCGCCTGCATCAGGCCGACATTCGCTTCGGAGACGACTTCGGCCGTCGGCAGGCCATAGCCGCGATAGCCCATGGCAATCTTCGCAGCCAGCCGCAGGTGCGAGGTCACCAGCTGGTGCGCTGCGTCCTTGTCCTCATGATCGGCCCAGGCTTTGGCGAGCATGTATTCCTGCTCCGGCTCCAGCATCGGGAACTTCCGGATCTCGGTCAGATACCGGCTCAGGCCGGCTTCCGGCGATGGTGCTGGCAAATTCGAGTAGCTCATGAACCCTCCTGCGGCCCCCTGGACCTTCTTAAATCAACTTGGGGGCGAAAGCGTGTATTGGCAAGTTTTGCGACGCTGCGTCACTTCTTCGTCAGTAATACGGCCAGATTGTGCATATCCGGCGGCAAATCTGACGAGAATCGAACTACATCGCCCGAAACAGGATGCGTAAATCCAAGCGTCGCTGCATGCAGCGCCTGCCGGGGAAAGGACGCCGCACCATCAGGCAAACCGGCCGTTTTGCCCCTTCCGTAGATCTGATCGCCGACCAGACCATGGCCCAGATGGCTCAGATGGACCCTGATCTGATGGGTGCGGCCCGTCTCCAGACGACAACGGATCAGAGCAGCGCGATCGGACAAAAGATGCTCCACCTGGAAACGGGTCACCGCATGGCGGCCTTCTCCCCCGCGCAAGACCGCCATCTTCTTGCGGTCGGCGGGGTGGCGCCCGATCAGGGTTTCAACGCGAAACCACGGGCCATCCATCGTCACACCCGGCGTTCCCATCAGCCTTGGATCACCCCGATCAGGCGCACCGCGCGTGATCGCCAGATATTCGCGGTCCAGATCATGCGCCGCGAACTGGGCGGAGAGGCTCTGATGAGCGATGTCGGTCTTCGCAACGACCAACAGACCCGATGTATCCTTATCGATCCGGTGAACGATGCCGGGCCGCCTGACCCCGCCGATACCCGACAGGCTGTCGCCGCAATGGTATAGCAAGGCATTGACCAGCGTGCCGCTTTCCGCTCCCGGTGCGGGATGCACCACCATGCCGGCGGGTTTGTCGATCACGATCAGATGCGCATCCTCATGGACAATGGTGAGCGGGATATCTTCGGCAACCGGATCAGCCTCTCCCGCATCCGGTAAGATCAAGGCATAGCGTTCGCCTGCCTTGACTTTGCGCTTGGGGTCCGTGACCGTCTCGCCATTCTGACTGATTGCACCCGCGCGGATCAGGCTTGTCAGGCGGGACCGGCTGATCCCGTCCGGCGCAAGCGCGGCGAGCGACCGGTCGAGCCGCCAGCCCTGATACCCCTCCGGCACGACCAGCCGGATCGCCGTTTCGTCTTCGGAGGCCCCCCTGCCCATGTCGTCGCCCATATCCGTCTCTTCCTCCAAACCGCAAGGCGATCCGGTGCCGGAGCCTGAGCATTGGGGGGATGTGCCCCAATTGCGCGGCCTGCGCCGGTTGGTCATCGTGCTGACTGCAACCCTGTCGCTCGGCGTCCTAACGGTCGCAGCGGCGCTTGTCATCCGGATCATGAACGAACCTGCCCCAGCCATCGCCCCGGTCGAACAGATCGGTGCGGAGACGATTGCGCTGCCGGAGGGCGAGATACCCATCGCGGCAGGCACGACGGCATCGGCCATCAGCCTCGTGACCAAGGATGCCAATGGGACGGAACGGCTGCGGATTTATGCGCCCGACACCGGCGCGCTGATCGACACGGTGATCATTCAGCGCGACTGATCAGTCGTCATCATAGCTGATCGCCCGGCGATAGAGCCGCCATGTGGCATGCCCCAAAAGGGGAAGAACGATGAAGAGGCCAAGAAAAACCGGGATCATGCCCGCAAAAAGCACCCCCGAAACCACCAGCCCGAACAACAGCATCGGCATGGGGTTCTGCAGACAGACCCCGACACTGGCAATCATCGCGGTTACGAAATCCACCTCGCGGTGCAAGAGCATAGGCAGGGCGACAACGGTGATCGCATAAAGCGCGGTCGCCAGCGCCGCGCCCACGATGGTGCCGACCAGCAGCATGATCAGACCCGTGGGGGTCAGAAAAACATCGACGGATGACATGATATTTGTCATCGGCTTCAGCCCGAGGAAAAGCGCGAAAACCAGATGCGCCGCATAGATCCAGAACAGGAAAAAGACAATCACAACCGCGGCCATCGAAGGGATCTGGCGATCCTTCTGGCGGATCACGACCCCGAAAATCTCGCCCCAGTCCAGCGGCAGCCCCGCCTCCAGACGGCGGCTGACCTCGTAAAGTCCGACCGCCGCAAAGGGCGCGACCAGCGGAAAGCCGACCGCAATCGGCAGGATCCACCATGTCTGGCCCCAGACCTGCAACTGCAAGTAGACGATCAGGCCAGCGATGACGTAGGGCAGCGCGAAGGCAAGCCCGATCAGGGGCGCGTGGCGGAAATCCGCCCACCCCTCCGCCAGCGCGGCGAACACGTCTGACGTGGCAATCCGGTTGATCCGATGCGGCGAAGACGGCGCGGAGGCGATATCTGTGGTCATGGCTTCTGCCCTTCAATTCGAACAAACCCAGTCTAATGGCATGGCCCGGTCCTGCCTTGACCTCGATCAAATGAGCCAGCCCTTGCTGTGCCACCGCCCGTTGCCTAGAACCTCAGTAAGGAGGCTACACGCACACATGTTGGCAGATGTTCTGAACCGGCTGATCACGCTCGACCCGGAGCTGACGGGGATCGTGCTTCTGTCGCTTCAGGTCTCACTTTCGGCAGTCGGTCTGGCGGCACTGATCGGGGCACCGATCGGGGCGGCGCTGGCGATCTGGCGGTTTCGCGGACGGCGCGCGCTGCTCCTCGTCTTCTCGACTTTGATGAGCCTGCCGCCCGTGGTCGTTGGGCTCGCCTTCTACCTCCTCCTGTCCCGCGCGGGACCACTGGGGGAGCTCGGCATTCTCTTCACCCCGACCGCCATGATCCTCGCGCAGACCGCGCTGGTCCTTCCGATCATCGTCACGCTGACCCATCAGGCGGTGCGACCGCTCGCAGTGGAATATGCCGACCTGCTGGAGAGCGTGGACGCCAGCGCGTGGCTCCGCCTCAGAACGCTTCTCAGCGATGCGCGCTTTGCAGTCGCGACCGCGCTTCTGGCCGGTTTCGGTCGCGCCACGGCCGAGGTCGGCGCCGTGCTTATTGTCGGTGGCAATATCAACGGGCACACGCGGGTCATGACCACGGCTATCGCGATGGAAACCTCGAAAGGCGCGCTGGAGCTTGCGCTTAGTCTCGGTGCGGTCCTTCTGATGATCGCACTGATCGTGAATGCCACGACGATGGCCGTTAGCGCCATCGGCAGACGATACGAGACGACATGACATCCACACGACCACAAGGCTCCGTTACGCCGTTTCCGACTGTCAGCGCCGCCGCGACCACTTTGTCGGTCGATGGCGCGGAGGTTGCAGAAAACGACAAGGTCCTGATCGGGCCACTTACCCTCGCTGTAGCCAGCGCCGGGCTCACCGTGATCCTGGGCGCGAACGGTGCCGGGAAGAGCCAATTCTTGAGACTTGTGCACGGGCTGACCATCCCGGCACGCGGCACCATCCGATGGGGCGCGCAAACAGTCGGTGCCGCCCGTGCCGAGCAGAGCTTCGTCTTTCAGGCGGCCCCTGTCATGCGCCGCTCCGTCTGGGCCAATGTGGAATTTCCGCTGATCGCGGCAGGCTGGCCACGCGCCATGCGTCAGGCCCGAACCGCCGAGGCGCTGGAACGGGCGCGTCTCGCCGACCGCGCCGCACAACCCGCGGCCTCCCTCTCGGGGGGGGAGCGTCAACGCATGGCCCTCGCCCGCGCGTGGACCACCAGCCCGCGTGTTCTCCTCCTTGACGAGCCCTGCGCGAATCTCGATCCGGCCTCGACGGCGGAATTTGAGCGGTTCCTGACCCAGATCCGCGATGAGGGCGTCAAACTGTTCCTCGCGACCCATGATCTCGGTCAGGCCCGGCGTCTGGCTGAGGACGTGCTGTTCTTCGATCGGGGGCTGCTGGCCGAACAATCGCCCGCAGTCACATTCTTTGGCGGGCCACGAACCAACGCGGCGCGCCGTTATCTGAGCGGTGATCTTTGATAGCGGGCGTGGCCTGCCGGCTTCAGCGACCGTCGCGCGCGGAACTTCGCGGATAGGTGCCGAGAACTTTCAGATATGACGTGAAAAAACCCAGTTCCTCCATCGCGAAGCGAACGCTCTGATCCTCAAGATGACCTTCGATATCGGCATAGAACTGGGTGGCGGTGAAGGATCCGTCGATCATGTAACTTTCCAGCTTCACCATGTTCACCCCATTGGTCGCAAACCCGCCCATCGCCTTGTAGAGCGCGGCGGGCAGGTTGCGGACCTGAAAAACGAAGCTTGTCAGGCACGCGCCGCCATCCGGCGCGGCCTCCACCCGACGCGGGCTCATAACCAGGAACCGCGTCGTATTGTGCTGGTTGTCGTGGACATCGGATGCCAGGACCTCCAATCCGTAAATCTCGCCCGCCAGCGATGAGGCCAGCGCCGCACGATGGGACAACGCGCTGTCGCGCACGGCAAGCGCCGATCCGGCCGTGTCAGCACCGGTGATCGGCCGGATGCCGTGCTCGCTCAGGAACCGGCGGCACTGGCCCAAGAGCACGGTGTGGCTCATCGCTTCGGTGATGTCCTTCAGCTTCGCGCCGGGCGCGCCGAGCAATTGGATATGCACCGGCACGAAATGTTCGGCGATGATGTAGAGGCCGCTCTGAGGCAATAGATGGTGAATGTCGGCGACCCGGCCATAGGTCGTGTTCTCGACCGGCAGCATCGCCAGCGCCGCCTGCCCCGATTTGACGGCGGCGATGGCGTCTTCGAACGTTGCGGCAGGCAAAGGTTCCATATCAGGGTAAACTTCACGGCAGGCCTGATGGGAATAGGCACCAAGCTCGCCCTGAAATGCGATACGGTTTCGGGCGTCTTCAGCCATAATTAAGCACTCTCTGGTCAATGGGTCGCGCCTTATACGACTTGCCCGCGCTGTCGGGAAGCTTGTATATCGAAAGGTGAAACGTGGTCGCATGCGGCCAGAAGACGGAAATGCAGAAGGGAATCCCCGCCATGGAACTGAACAAGATCGTTGCCGGACTTTGCGGAGCCCTGCTGGTCTTCCTCGGCCTCAATTTCTTCGCCGAAAAGGTGTTCCACCCCCACCATACGGAGGAACTCGCCTTCGCGCTGGAGATTGAGGAAGATGACGGCGCGGAAGAGGTTGTCGAAGAGAAAGACTTCGCCGCGATCTTTGCTGCAGCGGACGCATCGGCGGGTGAAGGCGTGTTCCGCAAATGCGCCGCCTGCCACGCCGTCGAAGACGGTGACAACAAGGTTGGCCCGCATCTCTGGGGCGTGATTAACCGTCAGATTGGTGCCGTGGACGGTGCCAGTTATTCGGGCAATCTGCCTGAAGGAGAAGCGTGGACACCGCAGAACCTCTACGCCTTTCTCGAAGCGCCCCGCAAATGGGCCCCCGGTACTTCCATGGGCTTTGCCGGCCTGCGCAAATCCGAAGATCGCGCCGACCTGATCGCATATCTCAACGAACTTGATGGATCGCCCGAGCCGCTCGAATGAGCGTATCCAGCGATGATTGATCAGGGGCCGCCACTGCGCGGCCCTTTTTCATGGGGAACGGATATGTGCCCGGCTCAGGGCGTGCGCGCCTCCGGCTCCATGCCCAAATGCAGATCAGTGCCGGTGTAGGGATGCGCGCGGGCAACCTCCTCATCCAGTTCGACACCGATCCCCGGCGCGGTTGGCGGGATGACATACCCCTCTTCCCAGCACATCGGCACTTTCAGTATCTTCGCGTGGAAACCTTCCCACCGCTCGATGCTTTCGAGAATCAGGAAATTCGGGATGCAGGTGGAAAGCTGGACATTGGCCGCCCCCTCAATGGGCCCACAATACAAATGGGGGGCCATGACGGCGTAATGCACCTCCGCCATCGCGGCGATCTTCTTGGCTTCCAATATGCCCCCGACCCGGCCCAGCGCCGGTTGCAGGATGGATGCCGCCTTGGCCTCCAGCACCCGCTGAAATTCGTATTTTGTGCAAAGCCGCTCGCCCGTCGCGATGGGTGTCGATGTGGCGCGGGCGACCTCCGCCATTTCGTCAGCATTCTCGGCTGGCGTCGGCTCCTCGAACCACAGGGGCTCGTACTTTTCGATCCGGCGGGCCATGCGTTTTGCGCCCGAGACAGTGAATTGCCCATGGGTGCCGAAGAGCAGATCAGCTTTCGTTCCCACCGCCTCCCTCAGGGCCTTGCAGAACGCCTCTGACCGCTCCAGGGCCTCCAGATCGGGCTGGCGGCCGTCATAGACCGTGTAGGGACCAGCGGGATCGAACTTGATGCCCGTGAAGCCCATTGAGACATATTCCGCGGCCCGCGCGGCCGCCACATCGGGGTCTGTGTAGATCGCCGCGTCCGGCGCTGCATGGGCGTCGTCGCCGGCGGCATAAAGATAAGTATAGGTGCGGATACGGTCCCGCGTCCTGCCACCGAGGAGGTTATAAACCGGCTGATCCGCCGCCTTCCCGATAATGTCCCAGCATGCGATCTCCAACCCCGAAAAGATGCCCATCAGCGTCGGATCAGGGCGCAGCGAATATCCCGAGCCATATGTCAAGCGATAGAGGTGCTCGATTCGGTGCGGGTCCGCGCCTTCGAAATGGCGCGCGAACACATCGCGCGTGCCCTCTGCGATTACTTCCGGCGAAAACGACGCGGCATAGATCTCACCATACCCAACGATCCCGCAGGCTGTGGTCAGTTTCACGAAGATGAAGTAGCGCCCGCCCGTACGCGGCGGCGGATTGCCCACGATGAACACCTCGAGATCGGTCAGTTTCATGGGCGTTGTCCTTGGCTTTCGGCGGATCAGGTCAGAAAAGACCATCGCACCGAACCGTCAAGTGCGATCCGCGACATGGCTATGGCGCATAAGGACAGCGCAGGGGTGAAAACCCCCTTGCCCCTTGCCAACCCGTTCTCTATACGACGCGCTTCCACATGATACGAGGTGCGGGTCGGAATCCGTGCCGGAAGTCAGGACCGAAGTTATGAAAAAAGATCTGCACCCCGACTATCACTTCATTGACGTTACGTTGCTGAGCGGCGAAGTCGTTAAGATGCGCTCCACCTACGGGGCTGAGGGCGATACGCTGAACCTCGATATCGACCCGTCCGCCCATCCGGCATGGACAGGCGGTGGCTCGCGCCTCCTCGATACCGGCGGGCGCGTTTCCAAGTTCAAAAAGAAATTCGAAGGCTTCGGCTTCTGATTCTGCCGTTGGGCCGCGGCCCGATGCGGATCATGGCGCGCGCTGGCGGCAGCGCGTGCCCGTTGCAGTGCCTGGAGGGGTAGGCCGCTCATGTCCAGCGCCCATCGCGCCCATACTATCGTTCTCGGCAACGAGAAGGGCGGCTCCGGCAAATCGACGACCGCGATGCATCTTTTCGCAGCGCTCTCGCGACAGGGCAAGGCGGTCGGGGCGATGGATCTCGACCTGCGCCAGCAAAGCTTCTTTCGCTATCTCGACAACCGGCGTGCCTATGCCGCCAATCAGGGTGTCGAACTGCCACTGCCGGATACACGCCAGATCGCAGCCTCCAAAACGCGGGATCGGGAGGTTGCGCGGCTCGAAGATGACACGATCTTCGGCGATGCACTTGAGGCGTTGCAGGCCGCCAACGATTTCGTCCTGATCGACTGTCCGGGCTCGCACAGCTATTTCTCACAGCTTGCCCATGCCAGCGCCGATACGCTGATCACGCCGATGAACGACAGCCTTATCGATTTCGATCTTCTCGCACGGGTCGATCCGGTGAGCGAGCAGGTCCTCGGCCCCTCCGTCTATTCGGAGATGGTCTGGCGGGCGCGCCAGTTGCGTGCGCAGGCCGGGTTGCGCCCCATCGACTGGATCGTGACCCGAAACCGCATGTCGAACCTGCAAGCCCGTAACAAGCGAATGGTCGGAGGGCTTCTCACTGAATTGTCAAAACGTATCGGATTTCGCCTCGCTCCCGGATTCTCCGAACGAGTGATCTTTCGCGAGCTGTTTCTGAACGGGTTGACGCTGCTCGATGTGCAGGGCAGCGGCATGTCGCTGTCGCACGTGGCCGCGCGGCAGGAAGTGCGCGAGCTTCTGAAAACGCTGAAATTGCCCGATGTGACCGCCGCAGTGTGAGTTTGATCGTTTGATCTTGGCCGAAGCTTACCCGATAACGCCCCGGATGAATTGAGGGAGAGAAACCCATGCGCGTCGCAATGATTGGTACGGGCTATGTTGGCCTCGTCTCAGGAGTCTGTTTTTCGGATTTCGGGCACGACGTGGTGTGCGTCGACAAGCTGTCCGACAAGATCGACATGCTGAACCGGGGTGAGGTGCCGATCTATGAGCCGGGCCTGGATGCGCTGATGGCGAAGAATGTCGCCGCGGGCCGCCTGACCTTCACGACGGACCTGGAGGCTGCGGTGGCGGAGGCCGAGGCCGTCTTCATTGCAGTCGGCACCCCGACGCGGCGCGGCGAAGGCCATGCTGACCTCTCCTATGTCTATGCGGCCGCCGAGGAGGTCGGGCGGGCGATCCGCGACTTCACCGTGGTCGTGACCAAATCCACCGTGCCCGTCGGCACCAATCGAGAGGTTGCCCGCCGTGTCGAGGCGGCGCGCCCAGACTGCCCCTTTGCCGTCGCGTCGAACCCGGAATTCCTGCGCGAAGGTGCCGCGATCGAGGACTTCATGCATCCCGACCGCGTCGTTGTCGGGGTTGAAGATGACCGCGCGCGCGAGGTGATGGCCGATATCTACCGCCCGCTGAACCTGCGTGAGACGCCGATGGTCTTCACCTCGCTGGAAACGGCGGAGATCACGAAATACGCAGCCAACGCGTTTCTGGCGACCAAGATCACTTTCATCAACGAGATCGCCGATCTTTGTGAGAAGGTCGGTGCCGACGTGCAATCCGTTGCCAAGGGCATGGGGCTGGACAAGCGGATCGGCTCCAAATTCCTTCACGCCGGGCCGGGCTATGGCGGCTCCTGCTTTCCGAAGGACACGATCGCCCTGACGCGCACAGCGCAGGAGCTGAACAGTCCGATCCGTATCGTTGAGACGGTGGTGGAGGTGAACGATGCCCGCAAGCGCAAGATGGCAACCAAGGTCATGGACGCCTGCGATGGCTCCGTTGCGGGCAAGCGGATCGCGGTATTGGGGGTGACCTTCAAGCCCGATACCGACGACATGCGCGAGGCCCCGTCGCTGACCATCGTGCCCGCGCTGATCGGTGCCGGTGCCACGGTCACCGTCGCGGACCCGGAGGGCCGCAAGGAAGGCGAGGCATTGCTGCCCGGTGCCGCATGGGCCGAGAGCGCCTACGAAGCCGCGCAGGATGCCGATGCGGTTGTCCTGATTACTGAATGGAACGAATTTCGCGCGCTCGATCTGCCGCGTCTACGCGATGTGATGGCAGGATCCGTCATGGTGGATTTGCGCAACATCTATCGCGCAACGGAGGCTCGTGCGGCAGGCTTTACCTACAGTTCGGTTGGTCGACCGACACAGTGATCGGGGCCCTCAGCGGCAAGATAATATTGGCAGGGCGTGGTTAATCATCTCCTGCCGAGTCATCAGGGGCTGTTGGCTGCGACCGGCAGGCACGGCTGGCCACGTGACTTCAGCGAATCACAGACCGACTGCGCGCTCCGCTCATCAAAGCCGGTCAGTCGCGCGCGATAGGCTTGCCCACCTGACAAGGTCATCTCGCTGATCTCCCGCCCGGCATATCCGACGCCGCTCACATCGCTAAGCGCGGCTGAAGCAAGCTCGGCGATTGCCGTCTCCTTGTTGCGAAACACGCCAAGTTGCACTGCCCAGCCGCTTTGCGGGACAAGGCTGGCGGATTGCTCAGCTGCCGATGTTGGACGCGGTGCCGGGGATGCAAGTACCGGAGCGGCCGAGCCCGGACGCAGCCGCGGGCGCGGACTTTGACGAGGCGAAGCTGTCGTAAACGTGATCGCCTCTCCCTCGCTCGCATGCGCAGCGTTTGGCAACAGCGCCGAGCCCGCCTGCGCGATGAGCGATGCCGCCGAAGCGCCGCTTCCCGGTCGTGAAACCGGCATAGGGCTGCTCTTGACCAGAACCGACCCGCGAGAGCGTCGCGGCGTTGTGACCGGTTTGACGACGGCAACACGCGTCGGTGCCCGTTTGAACCCCATATCCAGCAATTCTGCGATGCGCGCATTGCGCCAGGCAGATGTGCGTCCGCCGAAGACGACGGCGATGATCCTCTCATGACCCCGCTGCGCCGAGGAGACGAGGTTGAAACCCGCCGCATTCGTGTAGCCGGTCTTGATCCCGTCAGCGCCCCGATAGGCGCCCAGCAACCGCCGGTTGGTCGACCGTATCGTCCGCCCCATCGCCTTTGTCGTCTTGCGGCCGAAGAGATTGTAGTATTGCGGGAAATCGTAAAATAACGCGCGACCCAGGATCGCCATGTCTCGCGCGGAGGAATACTGCCCCTTCGCCGTCAGGCCGGATGCATTGCGGAACTGCGTGTTCTTCATGCCAAGTTCCTTGGCCCGTGCTGTCATTTTCCTCGCGAAATCAGGCTCTGATCCGCCAATTGCCTCTGCCAGAGCGACGGCGGCGTCATTGGCCGATTTGACCGCAGTTGCCCGGATGAGATCGCGAATGGACACGCTCTGCCCCCTGCGCAGACCCATCTTGGATGGCACTTGCGCCGCTGCACGTCGCGACACGCGGACCTTCTTGTCCAGACTGATCTGTCCCTTTGTCACCGCTTCGAAGGCGAGGAAAAGGGTCATCATTTTTGTCAGAGAGGCCGGATGCAATCGCCGGTCAGCGCTGCGCGCATGCAGTACCTTCCCGTTTCGGGCATCCATAACCAAAGCTGCATAGGGGGCGGCGGTTGCCGGCAAAGATCCGACAAACATAGCCCCAATCACAATGGCCCACACTGCCATTGCCCTGCGAAGCGTCAACATCACTGTCCTCGCGCCTGTAATTTCAATTCACGCCTCGACGATGCTCTGTCGGCTCGCTCAAAACGCCTGCTGCGATCGAACCGTAACATCGTGCTTCAAGGAATGGAATCAAAAAAGGTTTTCGATTTAGTTGATGGAATTGCGAGAGATGTTTTATTGGCATAAGAATTTTGTTGCGGCGCACAAAAATATCCTTGACGCAGTGCAGCAAATTCTCCATATCCGGGTCACGCATCGTAAACCGGCTCGCTTGCATGGCGGGCGCTACTGCAAGAGGACGTAGAGAGATGGCAACTGCTAAGAACGCCGCAAAGAAAGTCGAAGATCTGGCCGCAGACGCACAAAAAACCGCAACCGACCAGTTCGATAAAATGTCCAAGAGCTTCGAAGACGTGGCCGCATTCAGCCAGGAAAACATGGATGCGTTCATGAAATCTTCCAACATCGCGGCCAAAGCCGTCGAGGAAATGAACGCTGAATTCATGACCTTCTCCAAGAAGTCTGTCGAAGAAGGCGTTGCTGCAGTCAGCGACATGGCGTCGATCAAGACGCTGCCCGAGTTCGTCGAGAAACAGGCTGAGCTGGCCAAGACCTCGCTCGACGGCTTCATGCAGCAGTCGGCGAAATTCAATGAGATCTTCATGGCGGCCGCCAAAGATGTCGCTGAACCGATCAACGCGCGTGCCGTTGCAGCCGCTGATCTGGTGAAATCCTACAGCGCTTGAAGAGTTTGTTAAGGTGATCTTGATTGAGAAGGGGGCCGCGGCCCCCTTTTCTTGTTGAAGGTGCCGCTTATATAGTGGCGCTGATCAGCAGCGCGGAAACGGGCAAAAAGCGGGCGCATCGAAAAATGAGCAAGGACCAGATTTTGGCTTCAGGTCAGGACGACGATCAGACCGGAAACGGCACCGGCGGGACCGACACGGTCATCGTCGCGAAACCGAAGTCCAAGACGCAGCGCCCGTCCATGTATAAAGTCATGTTGCTCAATGACGACTATACGCCGATGGAGTTCGTGGTTCACGTCCTGGAACGAATTTTCGGGATAACCAACGCCCAGGCGGTGGAGATCATGCTGACTGTCCATCGGCGCGGCGTCGCCGTTGTCGGGGTCTATTCCTTTGAGGTCGCCGAAACCAAGGTGACCCAGGTCATGGACTACGCCCAGCGCAATCAGCACCCGCTGCAATGCACCATGGAAAAAGAGTAACATCTTCCTTCCGCGCAACCGGCAAAAACGCACCAAAATTGAGAAAAACCGGGACCGCCCCGATTCTGGTAACGTCAAATTTGCACTTTGTTGCTCTTGTCGACTTGATACGGTGCTGACAAGCCCGACATAAAATGGTGTCATAGATTAACAGCGCGTATCCCCGCGCTGCGCTACGCGATATGGAGGCGTCATGCCGTCTTTCACAAAATCCCTCGAAGAGGCCATCCATCGCGCGCTTGCCCTTGCCAATGCGCGCCGACATGAGCTGGCAACCCTGGAGCATCTCCTGCTCTCGCTGGTCGATGAGCCGGAAGCGGCGGGCGTGATGAAGGCGTGCGGGGTCGAGCTGGATACATTGCGCAATGCGCTGACCCGGTTCGTTGACGAGGAACTCGACACGCTGGTGAGCGAGATCGAGGGATCGGAGGCTGCTCCGACGACCGGTTTTCAGCGCGTGATACAGCGTGCTGCGATCCACGTGCAGTCTTCCGGCAGGTCCGAGGTGACGGGCGCCAACGTGCTGGTCGCGATCTTTGCTGAACGCGAAAGCCATGCGGCATTTTTCCTACAGGAACAGGACATGACCCGCTATGACGCGGTCAATTACATCTCCCACGGGGTCGCCAAAGATCCTGCCTATGGTGAGGCGCGCCCGGTGCGCGGTGCCGAGGATGCGGATGAGACGGCGACCGAGGAAGAGGCCGCGAAAAAGGACGAAAGTGCGCTTGCGAAGTACTGCGTCGACCTCAACGCGAAGTCGCGTCAAGGCAAGGTCGATCCGCTGATCGGCCGCAATGACGAGGTTGAGCGCTGCATTCAGGTTCTCTGCAGGCGCCGCAAGAACAACCCGCTTCTGGTCGGCGATCCGGGCGTTGGCAAGACGGCCATCGCCGAGGGCCTCGCCAAAAAGATCGTCGAAGGTGACACGCCCGATGTACTGTCCGGTGCCACAATATTCAGTCTCGACATGGGCGCGCTCCTGGCGGGAACGCGGTATCGTGGCGATTTCGAGGAGCGCCTGAAGGCTGTTGTGTCAGAACTGGAAGAGCATCCCGACGCGATCCTCTTCATCGACGAAATCCACACTGTGATCGGTGCCGGCGCGACTTCCGGCGGCGCAATGGATGCATCAAACCTTCTGAAACCGGCTTTGCAGTCGGGCTCGCTGCGGTGCATGGGGTCGACGACCTATAAGGAGTTTCGCCAGCATTTCGAGAAGGACCGCGCGCTGTCGAGGCGGTTTCAGAAAATCGATGTCGCAGAGCCATCTATCGACGACGCAGTGAAGATCCTGCGCGGACTGAAACCCTATTTCGAGGATCATCACGAGATCCGCTATACCAATGATGCGGTGAAGACCTCCGTCGATCTGGCGGCGCGCTATATCAATGATCGCAAACTGCCCGATTCCGCCATCGACATCATTGATGAGGCAGGGGCGGCGCAGCACCTGCTGCCCGACAGCCGGCGCAAGAAAACCATTGGCGTGAAAGAGATCGAGGCAGTTGTTGCAAAGATTGCGCGGATCCCGCCGAAATCTGTCTCCAAGGACGATGCGGAACTCCTCAAAGACCTTGAAGGCAAGCTGAAGAGGGTCGTGTTCGGTCAGGACAAGGCAATCGATGCGCTCGCCTCCGCGATCAAGCTGAGCCGCGCTGGCTTGCGCGAGCCGGAAAAGCCCATCGGATCCTATCTCTTCGCAGGCCCGACCGGCGTCGGCAAGACCGAGGTCGCCAAGCAGCTGTCTGATATTCTCGGCGTAAAATTGCTGCGCTTCGACATGTCGGAATATATGGAGAAGCACTCTGTATCCCGCCTGATCGGTGCCCCCCCCGGCTATGTCGGATTTGATCAGGGCGGCCTTCTGACCGATGGCGTCGACCAACACCCGCACGTGGTTCTGCTGCTCGACGAGATTGAAAAAGCGCATCCTGATGTGTTCAACATCCTTTTGCAGGTGATGGACCACGGCAAGCTAACGGATCACAACGGCAAGACGGTCGATTTCCGCAATGTCGTCCTGATCATGACTTCGAATGCCGGCGCAGCGCAGCAGGCGGCAGCGGCTATCGGATTTGGGCGGGAACGACGCGAAGGCGAGGACATCGCCGCCATCGAGAAGGCGTTCAGCCCCGAATTCCGCAACCGGCTCGACGCGGTCGTGTCCTTTGGCGCGCTGCCCAAGGAGGTTATCCTGCAGGTGGTTGAGAAGTTCGTGCTGCAACTTGAAGCACAGCTTCTGGATCGCGGCGTTGCGATTGAATTGACGCCAGAAGCGGCCGAATGGCTGGCTGACAAGGGCTATGACAGCCGCATGGGCGCACGCCCGCTTGGCCGTGTCATCCAGGAGCACATCAAGAAACCGCTGGCGGAGGAGCTGCTATTTGGCGCGCTTGCCAAAGGCGGCCTGGTGATTGTGGAGATGAAGGATGGCAAACTGCATCTCAACATCACGCCACCGGACAACAAGCGGATTTCGGGCGACAAGACGCCTCTGCTGACGGCGGAGTGACCCTGACGCGGCTCGCACTGGCCGCGGCCTGTGCCGCGAGCCCGGCCGCGGCTTTAGAACTCGAAATCCCGGTCCGGTGCGAACTGGGCCGGTATTGCTACATCCAGTCCTATGTGGACCGCGACCCGGGCCCCGGAAGCACCGATTTCACCTGCGGTGCGTTGAGCTATGACGGGCACAAGGGCACCGACTTTCGCCTGCAAACCTTTGCAGACCTCACCCGCAATATCGCCGTATTGGCTGCGGCACCAGGACATGTGCGCGCAGTCCGCGATGGCGAACCCGATACAGGCCGGGACGCCTTCACGCCGGGTCGCGATTGCGGCAATGCTGTGGTCATCGATCACGGTGAGGGGTGGGAGACGCAGTACTGCCACCTCGCACGATCGTCAGTTGAGGTGCAGGTCGGCCAGATCGTCGAGGCAGGCACCAGGCTGGGCCTGATCGGATATTCCGGCAACACAGAATTTCCGCACCTGCACCTTTCGGTCCGGCAAGACGGCATTCCGATCGATCCGTTCGACGCACGATCAATAGCCGAGAGCTGCAGCCTTGCTGACACCGAGGCGCTTTGGTCGGCTGCCGCGCTGGAAGAGCTGACATACCAGCCCGGCGGTATCGTCGATGCGGGATTTGCCCCCGGTGCGGTAGATCTCGAAGTGATCCGCACGGGCAAGACAGCGGATTTCAAGCCCGACAGCCCGGCTTTCGTCTTCTGGGCCCGGTTCTATGGACTGTCAGCCGCCGATACGGTCGCCATTCGGCTGCTTCGGCCGTCCGGCGAGGTTCTGGTGGAGAGCGATACCGTCATGCCCCGCAACAGGGCAGAACACATGCTTTTCGCCGGACGCAAGCGACCTGAGAGCGGATGGCCGCCCGGCACATATCAAGCGATTGCGGAGATCATTCGGGGCAATCAGAGGGTGCATCAGGTGATCCGTGAAATCACACTGCCCTGAGCCATACCCGTGTCGAATGACTGCTGGCTATTCAGCAGCCCCTCTCGGCGGGCGCTCGGCAAATTTCAGCTCGATCCGGCGATTGCGGGCCCGGGCCTCGGTGGTGTTGGTGACATCGAGCGGCTGATACTCACCATAGCCCAGCGCCGCGAGCCTCTCGGCCGGGATGTTCTGAACTTCGCTCAGATAGCGAACCACCGACAAGGCGCGGCCCTGGCTCAACTCCCAATTGTCGGAGAACTGGCCAGCGCTGTTGAGCGGCACGTTGTCGGTGTGTCCCTCGACCAGCAACAGCCAGTCAATATTCTCCGGAATCCGGTCAATCACCTCGCGAAGCGCGCCGCCGAGGCGGGCAAGTTCCTGGCGTCCAGCGGCACCAAGGCTGGCAGAGCCTGACGCAAAAAGGACTTCGGACTGAAAGATGAACCGGTCACCGACGATACGAATATCGCGGCGATCGCCAAGCGCCCGGCGCATCTCGCCGAAGAACTCGGAGCGGTAGCTTTCCAGACTGGCTTTCTCCGCCTCAAGGCGCTCAGCCTCCCGCGCGCGCAGCTGCAATTCACGCGCCAGCGCCGCGTTCAGCCGACTGCCGAGGGCGGATATCTGTACTTGCTGCTCTTCGTCGGCTGCCTCCGATGCTTCCAACTGGGCCGACAGCGTCGCAAGCTGTGCGCGCAGCTCAGCCGTCTGCTCATTCAAAAGCGCGAGGTTCTTGGCCTGGTCAGAGATCACCGTCTCGCTGTTCCGCAGTTCAGCCTGCGCAACTGCCAGCAACGCTTCCTTCCGCGTCAGCTCATCCTCGCCATCCCCAAGGTCGGCTTTCAGGTTGTCACGCTCCGCTTGCGCGGCGGCCAGCAATGTCAGAACCTCTTCCGCCTCGCGGCGGCGCTCTTCGAGGTTCAGTGTCATCGCGGTCAATTCGGCGTCTGCATTCTTCAGCCGGGTGCGCAACGCATCTGCAGCGGCCGCTTCGAGCAGGCGCGCGCGCTCCTCGTCGCTGAGGTTGCGCTGGAGATCGGCGATGCGTGCCTCACCCTGCTTTTTTTCTGCTTCGAGGGATGCAACCAGCGCTTCCATCGCATCCGCTTCTGCGGCAGCGCGGCGGGCAGCTTCGGCCCCCTCGTCCAGCTCACTGCGGGCTTGCGCGAGAGCAATCTCAAGCGCTTCCTTCGCGCTGATCTCGGCCTGGTTCTGCGTCTCCAGCCCCTCCATCCTCGCATTCAGATCAGCGCGCTGCGCCAGAAGACCGGCGACCTGTTCCTCGAACCCGGCGATCTGCCCGGCAAGCCCGTCACGTTCTTCCTCCAGGGTGGTCAGCAACCCGCCGAGACGCCGGACCTCCTGGTCCGAGGCGACCAGTGACGCGCGGGCAACGGTAAGGCTCTGCTCCAGTTCATCGCCGCGCGCCTGTTCCATGGCCAGTACATTGGACAACGATGACAGCTGGGCGGAAAGGGAAGACAGCTGTTCTTCCTGCTGGCGGATCTGGCGGTCCTGACCCGTTATGGTCGACCGCAGGACGAACTGCACGAGCATGAAGATGGACAGGACGAACATCAGCACCAGAAGCAGCGCGGTCATCGCATCAACGAAACCGGGCCAGATCGCCTGGCTTGCGCGGGACCGGTCCGATAAACGCCCGAACGCCATCGCCTAGCGCCGCTCGGCCAGTTGGGTCATGGCGCGGGTCAGACCGCTGATTTCGGCGCGCAATTCCGCCACCGCATCCTGTCGACCGGCGGCGACCTCCTCGGTCATCCGCAAAAGCTGGCGGTCAATATTGCGGATACGGTCCTGGGTTTCCTGATCCATGCCCGTGCCATCCCCGCCGCCATTCGCAGTCGGCAACTGCTCCAATCGCTCCGCAATCCGGTCCAGCGCCATCAACTGTCGCGCGCCCTCTTCAGGATCAATGCTCCGCTTGCGATCACCTTCCTCGGCCCTGGCGAACATCTGCGCCACCAGCGAAGTCAGCTCCGCAATCTGGGCGGAGTTCTGCTCCATCAATGCAGCCGCCGCCGACACCTGATCGCCATCCTCGGCATCGCCGGTGACCGAGATGCGCGTGATGCCGGACAGCCAGTCCTCCATCTCGCGAAAGAACTGGTTCTGGGCGCGGCTGGCGAAAACTTCCAACAGTCCGACGACGAGCGATCCTGCGAGCCCCAGCAGGGATGACGCAAAAGCGGTGCCCATACCATCAAGCTGTTTTTCCAGCCCGCTCATCAGATCCTCGAAATTGATCGAGCCGTTTGCATCGGGCTGGAGCGAGCGGATCGTGTTCACAACCTCCGGCACGGTCAGGCTGAGCCCCCAGAACGTGCCGAGAAGTCCAAGAAAAATCAGAAGATTGATGATGTAGCGCGTGATGTCGCGGCTTTCATCAATGCGCATTGCGACGCTGTCGAGGATCGAACGGGTCGAGGTTGAGGTCAGTGCCTGGCGCGCGCGCTGATCGCGCAGCAGCGACGAGAGAGATCGCAACAGACGCGGCGGCTCAACGAATTCATGCCCCGGCCGGTCAATGGCGAAACCCTCGATCCAGCTAACCGATGTCATCAGCGAGAAGACCTGCCAGAAACAGGACACCATGCCGATCACGAACACACCCATGATCAGGGCGTTCAGCCCGACATTGGCAAAGAACACCGTCCGGATCGGCTGATAAAGAAAATAGGCCGCCGTTCCGACCGCCGCCAGCGCCACCAGCATGGCAATGATCTGCCGAACCGGCTGCTCAAACTCGGTGCGCGACCGCTCCAAGGACACCATATCTGGCCTCCGCCCCATAACAAACACGGTGCCATCATGCGGCGGCGCGCATCAGCCCGCAAGGGCCGAGCGTCGATGTCCCGTCGGCCCCTGCGTCAGACCCCTGCGTCAGGCCCCGGCCAGAAGCTCCGCGAACCTTTCGTAGACATTCGCATTGGCGGCAACGATCTTGCCTTCGGCGATCTCATCCGCCGCGTCATCGAGCGGGCCAACAAGGCCGCCAGCCTCCCGCACCAGAAGCGCGCCGGCGGCGACGTCCCATGGCTGAATGCCCCGCTCCCAGAACCCGTCATAACGGCCCGCTGCCACATAGGCGAGATCCAGTGCCGCCGCGCCCCAGCGACGCACACCCGCACAGCGTGGCATCAGAACCGCAAGTTCCTTCAGCGTCGTGGGCAATGTTGTCGACGCCGCGAACGGCACACCCGTGGCGAAGATCATTTCGATCATGTCGCGCCGTCCCGACACCCGCAGGCGACGGTCATTCATCCACGCGCCCGCGCCCTTTTCGGAGGTGAACATCTCATCCTTGGTCGGATCGTAGATGACCGCGGCGATGATCTCGCCCTTACGCTCCAGCGCGATAGAGATCGCCCAATGGGGCAATCCGTGCAGAAAATTGGTAGTCCCGTCCAGGGGATCGACGATCCACCGGTGGATCCCGTCAGTGCCCTTGGTCTCTCCCCCCTCTTCGGCGAGCCAGCCATAGGCCGGTCGCGCCTCCATCAGGATTTCACGGATGATCTGTTCGGCCCTGATATCTGCGCGGGAGACGAAATCCCCGGCGCCTTTCATGGAAACCTGAAGGTTCTCGACCTCCCCAAAATCACGGTTGAGCTGGCGCGCGGCCTTGCGCGCGGCCTTGATCATCACATTCAGATTGGCGGAACCGGTGCTCATTCTGTTGCCTTCAGTTCGGTTTCGACAAACACCAGATCACCCGGCCCGGCGTTGATCACATCGTGGGCGATGCCAGCCTCCCGGAAGTAAGAGACGCCCGCCTCCATCACCACGCTTGTCTCGCGGCCCTCCGCATCGACAATGGTGACATTCGAGCCGACGACCGGCGTGATCACATAATCCATCTCGTGGACATGCCAGCCGGTCGCCGCACCGGCGGCAAAGGTCCAGCGGGTGACGCGGACGCGATCATTGTCAACCATCACGGTCGGGGTGGCGGCGGGACGTTCGGACATCAGGCGCGCTCTGAATACTCGCCGGTTTCGGTCGAGACGATAATCTTCTCGCCCGTGCCGACAAAGGGGGGCACCATGGTACGGACGCCATTGTCCAGAACCGCCGGTTTGAAGCTGTTCGCGGCTGTCTGGCCCTTCACCACCGGTTCAGTCTCGACAATCTCGCACACGACTTTTTCTGGCAGCTGGCAGGACAGCGCCTCCTCCTCGTAATACTCGATCTGAATGGTCATGCCGTCCTGAAGGAAAGGACGGCGATCACCAAGAATATCGGCGGGCAGCTCAATCTGTTCATAGGTCGTGCTGTCCATGAACACCAAAATGCCGTCATTTTCGTACAGAAACTGCTGGTCTTTCTGCTCCAGCCGCACACGCTCCACCTTATCAGCCGAGCGAAAACGCTCATTCAGCTTCGATCCGGTGCGAATATTCTTCAGTTCCACCTGTGCGAACGCACCGCCCTTGCCCGGTTTTACATGCGCGGTCTTCACGGCGATCCACAGACCATCATTGTGCTCGATGATGTTGCCGGGGCGGATTTCATTGCCATTGATCTTCATCGGATAAGCCCTTGTTCAAGGCGCGATCGCGCCTCTTTTGCGGTTTGGTGCGCGTATATCGGGCACTGGGTTGGGTGGCAAGGCGCTCTCCGACAGGGCTGGCTGGCACGGGGGCTTTGCCACGGGCGGGAAACTGCGCGATATGAAGACAACAAGTTTCTACTGCCGGAATTTCACGATCGGAGCGACCATGCCTCTCGACAATCTTCTTGCCCATCTGCGCCAGACGGCGGCGCTGTCGCAGGTCTCCGGCCTCCTGTCCTGGGATCAGGAGGCGACCATGCCGCCCAAGGGCGCGCCGCAGCGGGCGGAGCAAGCGGGGGCGATGGCCACCGTGCTGCATCAGCGCCGGTCCGACCCGCGCATCCCCGACTGGATTTCGGGTATCAACCGCGCCGCACTGACCCCGATGGAGGCCGCGCATGTGGCAGAGGCGGAGCGCGCCTATCGTCAGGCAACCAGCATCCCCGCGCGCCTTGCCGAGGAAAGTGCGAAAGCCGCATCGGACGGGCACCGTGTCTGGGCAGCGGCGCGTGCGGCGAAGGATTTTGCCGCATTCGCCCCCGCACTTACCCGCATTCTGGAACTGAAACGCGAGGAAGCGCGCTGCCTCGCAAACGATGCCACGACAGATGGCGATGGCCTCTACGACGCACTGCTAGACCAGTTCGAGCCAGGCGCAAAATCGGCCGAAATCGGCCCAATGCTGGAGGCGATGCGCCCGCGCCTGTCGGCACTGCGCGCCGCGATTGCGCAAAAGCCTCCGGTTACGCAGCTCTGCGGCACCTATCCCGCCAACAAGCAATTGCGTCTGGCCCGCAAGATCGCCAATCGGCTTGGTTATGATCTGGAGGGGGGGCGGATCGACACGGTGGTGCACCCGTTCTGTTCCGGCTCCGGCGGTGATGTCCGTATCACGACCCGCACTGATGAGGCGGACCCGCTGAATTGCCTCTTTTCCACAATCCACGAAGTCGGCCACGCGCTCTATGCCCAAGGGACGCCCGATGCGATGCTGCCGGGGGCGGATTACTGCTCCATGGGTGTGCATGAAAGCCAGTCGCGGTTCTGGGAGAACCAGATCGGCCGCTCGCGTGCCTTCGCAACATGGCTCCACCCCGCCATGACCGACATGTTCGGCGATTTTGGCGTGGCCGACCCGGATGCCCTTTACGCGGCGGTCAACCGCGTGGAGACCGGGTTTATCCGTACCGAGGCCGACGAGGTTCATTACAATCTGCATATCCTCCTGCGGTTTGAGCTGGAGCGCGCCCTGATTTCGGGCGACCTGGAGGTGACTGCGCTGGAGGCAGAATGGAATAGCCGGTTTGAGCGTGATTTCGGGCGCGCCGTGACCGACCCTGCCATGGGTGTTTTGCAGGACGTACACTGGTCTGCCGGGCTCTTCGGCTACTTCCCGACCTATTCGTTGGGCAATATTTATGCCGCCTGCCTCGACCGGGCGATGTGGGCGGACATGCCGGATCGCGATACAAAGGTCAGCGCGGCGGAGACCGGCCAGATCCTGCGCTGGATGCGTAAAATGATCCATGAGCAGGGGCGCCTTTTGCCTGCGCCACAACTGATCGAGGCCGCGACCGGCGCACCGCCGACGGCGGAGCCGCTGCTCGCCTATCTCGACGCGAAGTTTGGCGCGCTCTATGACCTCTGACGCTGCCAGCCGGATCGAGGCGCTGGAGATCGCGCTGTCGCATGCGGAAGCAGCGATTGAGGACTTGTCCGCCACCGCCCGCGCCCAGTGGGACGAGATTGACAACCTCAAGCGTGACGTCATCCGCCTCTCCCGTCGGCTGGAGGCTGCGATGGAGGCGGATGAGGGCGACACCCCCGCCGCCGACAGCCCGCCACCCCACTACTGAGAACCGATAACGGGACCCCGTCACCATGGAACGCAAAGACCGCATCGACCTTCTGGGCGGAACCATCCTGATAGCTTTTTCGCTGTCGCTCGGCCTCAATCAGGCTCTGGTCAAGCTGGTCAATGAAGGCATGGCACCGATCTTTCAGGCCGGGCTGCGATCCGCCTGCGCGTTCCTGCCGGTCTTGCTGTTTGCGATCTACATGCGCCGGCACCTGACGATCCGCGATGGTAGCCTCGTGCCCGGCATCATCTGCGGCACGTTGTTCGCGGCGGAGTTCATGCTGCTGTTCGTTGCGCTCGACTACACAACGGTCGCGCGCGCCTCGATCTTCTTCTACACGATGCCGGTCTGGGTAACGCTGGCGGCCCATTTTCTGATACCGGGCGAAGCGATGACGCGGGCCAAGGCGGCAGGATTGATCCTCGCCGTCGGCGGGGTCGCACTGGCCTTGTCGCGCAATGGCGCACCGGCATCACCTGATGCACTGCTGGGCGATGTGATGTGCCTGGTGGCGGCGGTCTTCTGGGCGGGGATTGCCTTGATCGCCCGGACAACTGCCCTGTCGAAATCGGTGCCGGAGATGCAGCTTCTTTACCAGTTGGCGGTCTCAGCCCCGATCATGCTGGGCTTTGCCTATGTCAGCGGCGAGACGGTGCGCGATCTGACGATCGTCCATATGGGCATCTTCGCCTTTCAGGTCCTGGTGGTGGTCTGTGTCGGCTTTCTGACCTGGTTCTGGGTCCTGTCGATCTATCCTGCCTCAGACATGGCCAGCTTCGGTTTTCTGGCACCTGTTTTCGGGGTCGTGTTCGGCTGGCTGATCTTTGATGATCCGATCACGCCGTCATTTCTGGCAGCGATGATCCTCGTCGCCATTGGGATCGTGCTGGTCAACCGGAAACCCAAGGTCATGCCTGCCTAAAGGGCACTGACACGCCAGATATGACCAAACGGATCTTCCACCCGTCCTTCGCGGACGCCACCATTCCCGACCTGTGGCAATGTCACGATTCGCCCACCCCGCGTCGCAACCCGTGCCACGCAAAGATCCACATCCGGCACCCGCACAACATGTTCATGCCGGTCAGCAGGGATGGCGGGCGGTGCCAGACGGAACATATGTCCACCGATGCTGAGCTCACGGTTACTATCCGAGTTATCGGTGCCTAGCACCTCCGCGCCAAACACGCTGGTGTAATAGGCGCTGGCCTTGTTCAAATCACTCACTTCAATCAGGTCGGCATCAATCCGCATTTTTTCCACAGCCATTTTTGAAAAATCCTCAACCTACAGGGACAAGAGACACACTACGCCATAAGTGCAGCACCCCCTTGTCGTAAGGCGGAGTGACAGCTACGTGACTAGAGCGGTAATCAGGAGGCCACATGTCGTCATTTGTCTCGATTTTTAATCTGGTCGTCACCCTCGCATGGTGGATCATCATCGTGCAGGCCGTGATGAGCTGGCTGATTTCGTTCAACGTGCTTAATGTGCGCCAACCCTTTGTGTATCAGATCTGGTCCGGGCTGAACCGACTGACGGAACCGGTCTATCGCCCGATCCGCAACATCCTGCCCAATATGGGCGGGCTCGACCTGACGCCTGTGGTCGTGCTCCTCGGACTGTCGGCGCTTCAGGTGATCGTGAACAACAACTTCTGATCGCAGGTCAAAATGCAGTATAGCGAAGCGCACCCTTTGCTGTGTCGATCGTGAACGCGATCTGGGCTGGCCCATGGTGCAGGCTGACACGGTCAGGCGGATCACCAAGGACATTTTTCAGATGCTCGATTTCAGGGTGCGACAGCGCAAGTGACCGGCAACGCAGGCCCTGATCGCCCAGCCGGGCAGCCGGATGCTGCCCCTCGAGCCAGTCGAGCGTCAGGGGAAAAATGCCGTCCATACCCGGCGTACCCGCCTGGGGCACCGCGACGCGCCATTTCAGGTCATCGCGGGAGAACACCTCCATCGATCCCATGGGCATAGGGGCACCGCCGGCGACGCGCTCCACCTCGGCACCCGCAAGTGCCCATGTCAGCAGGCGCGGCCCAGCCCCGAAACGGGCTTGCACGTCAGGATCATCCAGCCCGAACCAGCGAGGCCGACCAGGATGGGCGGCAGCCAGATCAATGGCGACCAATTCTATATAGGCGTCGCCCATGTTCCAGAGCGCATTATGCGTGCCCATCATCCGGTGGACACCGCGCCCCGACGGCGGTGCGCCAAACTCGGTTCCAAGAGCAGCGATACCGACATCCAGATCCGTACAGCCGAAAATCACATGGTCGAACTTCATCGTCATAGGCATCACATTGGCGGCATCAAGACATATTCAACCTCGCCACAGACTGGCAAAATGCGCAAGTCCCCTGCATCTTTCCCGCGACCAGCAACAGGAGAACGACCCATGCTCTTACCTCGCAAACAGACGCCGGACCTGAACCTGCCTCTGGTCGGCGGCGGCACATTCTCATTGTCGGGCGAAGGATCGGACAAGGGCACCGTCATCTGTTTCTACCGCGGCCTGCACTGCCCGATCTGCGCGACATATCTTGGCGAGTTGGCAAAGCTGACATCGGAGTTTGAGGCCCGCGGCGTGACCACAGTCGCGGTGTCCTCCGACAGCGAAGAGCGCGCCAGAGGCATGGCCGAAAAACTGTCCGCGCCGCTGCGCATCGCCTATGATCTTCCGCTGGCAGAGGCGAAGGACTGGGGCCTCTATATCTCCACCTCGCGCGGCATGACCTCCATCGGCATCGAGGAGCCTCCGCTGTTTTCCGAACCCGGCCTGTTTATGGTCGGCCCGGACCGGGCGCTTTACTACGGATCAGTCCAGACGATGCCCTTCGTGCGTCCGCATTTCAGCGAGCTGTTGAAGGCGCTCGATTTCGCGATCGAGAAAAGCTATCCGGCGCGCGGGGAATATGTGGGCGCAGTCTAGCGCCGCACTACCCGATCGGCGGACGGGGTTGCACCCTCCGCCGACCGGGGCGGCTCATCCATTCAGACGCTTGTCGCGCATCGCCAGAAGGCGCAGGCGCAGCGCGTTGATCTTGATGAAGCCTGCGGCGTCTTTCTGATCATAGGCCCCTGCATCCTCCTCGAAGGTCACATGCTGTTCCGAGTACAGCGAATAGGGTGACCAGCGTCCGACGCAGGACACCGAACCCTTGTAGAGCTTCAGGCGCACCGAACCGGTGACGAATTCCTGGCTGCGGTCGATCAGGGCCTGCAGCATCTCACGCTCAGGGCTGAACCAGTAACCGAAGTAAATCAACTCGGCGTATTTCGGCATCAGCTCATCCTTCAGATGCGCCGCGCCGCGATCGAGGGTGATCGATTCGATCCCGCGATGGCCCTCCAGCATGATGGTGCCGCCGGGCGTCTCGTAAATGCCGCGCGATTTCATGCCGACATAGCGCCCCTCGACGAGGTCAAGCCGACCGATCCCGTGCGCGCCGCCCTTTTCATTGAGCGCAGTCAGCATCTCAGCCGGGCTCAGCGCCTGTCCGTTCAGCGAAACGGGATCACCCTTCTCATAGCCGATTTCGATGTATTCGGGTGTATCGGGTGCATCCTCCGGCGCGACGGTGCGCTGATAGACATAATCCGGCGCAGGCTCCGCCGGGTCTTCGAGCACTTTACCCTCGGAGGAGGTGTGCAGAAGGTTCGCATCGACGCTGAACGGCGCCTCGCCGCGCTTGTCCTTCGGCACCGGCACCTGGTTCTGTTCGGCCCATTCGATCAGCTTCGTGCGCGAGGTCAGATCCCATTCCCGCCAGGGCGCAATGACCTTGATATCGGGATCGAGCGCATAGGCCGACAGCTCAAACCGGACCTGATCATTACCCTTGCCGGTCGCGCCATGGGCAATCGCATCCGCGCCGGTCTCGCGCGCGATCTCCACCAACCTTTTGGAGATCAATGGCCGCGCGATGGATGTACCGAGGAGGTAGAGCCCCTCATAGACCGCATTGGCGCGGAACATCGGAAAGACGAAATCACGCACGAATTCCTCGCGCACATCCTCGATGTAGATATTGCCCTCGGGAATGCCGAGCAGGATCGCCTTGTCGCGCGCTGGCCCCAATTCCTCCCCCTGCCCCAGATCGGCGGTGAAGGTGACGACCTCGCAGCCATATTCGGACTGCAGCCATTTCAGGATGATCGAGGTGTCGAGACCGCCAGAATAGGCGAGCACGACTTTCTTGGGGGCTGATGCAGCAGACATGGTGGGACGGTCCTCTGGGGGTGGGTCTGGCAGGGCATTTACCGCCCCGCGCGGCGGGTTTCAATGCGCCCGTACGCATTCCGCATGCCGAAATGCGATGACGCGCAGCAGCGGATCAGGCAAGATCGAAGGCATGACCCGAGCCGAGTTCGACAAGTTCTGCACCGCGCTGCCTGCCACTTTCAACGTGATCCAGTGGGGCGATGCCTCCGTCTGGAAGGTCGGGGACGATGCGGCGGCCAAGGTCTTTGCCATTCATTCGCACTGGGGGCCCGTGGACGGCATCGTCCTCAAACCCTCCGAGATGGCCCGCGAGATCTGGCGTGATGCGCCGGGGGTTGGCCTTGCGCCCTATCTCGGTCGTGCCGGATGGATCAAGATCGACGACGGCGCGATAACAGTCGATGACCTGACTAGCCTGATCGAAGGAAGCTATGCGATCAATGCCGCCAAGCTGACCCGCAAGCACCGCGCAACCCTGGGGTTGCAGGTCTAGGGCAGGAGCGACAGCGCCTCCGCCGCCAGACGCTCGACAACAGCACCTGTTGCCTCCTCCCGGTTCAGCGCGACCGACTGCCCGGACCAGAGCGCCATCATATCCCCCGTACCGTCCCGCGCTGTTGCAGCACGCAAGGGAGCGGTCAGGCCGTTCATCAGCGGAAAATCGGGCAAATCGGCCCCATCCATCGCGCCAAAATAGCGGTTCCTGATACTGCGCGCCGGGCGACCGGAAAAGGCCGCCGTCACGCCAGTATTCGCACCATCGGATGCCAGAAGAGCCTTCTTGTGCGCCTCCGGCGATTTTGCCTCGGGGCTGTTAAGAAAGGCCGTTCCGATCTGGACACCGGCAGCGCCCAGCATGAAGGCCGCCGCAATGCCGCGCCCGTCACCGATACCACCCGCCGCGATCACCGGCACCGATACGGCATCGACGATGGCAGGCACCAGCGCCATGGTGCCCATCTCGCCCGGCCCCTCAGCCGGATCAAAGACACCGCGATGGCCGCCGGCTTCCCACCCCTGCGCAATGATCGCGTCGGCTCCCTGATCCTCCAGCATTCGCGCTTCCTTGGGTGAGGTGGCGGATGAGAGGATAACGATACCAGCGGATTTCAACGGATCGAGCAGATCCGGCGCGGGCAGCCCGAAGTGAAAACTGGCGACCTTGGGGCCAGCGCGGAGTACGGCCTCCAGCATCGGCGCATCGAATGCGAGGGTGGCTGCCGGATCCTTGACCGGGCCACAGTCATATTCGTCATAGAGCGGCTGCAAGCGCTCGCGCATATCGGCCAGCCGCGCTGGATCATGGCGTGGCGGCTGGTGGCAGAAGAAATTCATGTTCAGCGCGCCGTTCGTCTGCGCCTGTGCGGCTGCCATTTCGTCAACCGCACCATCCGGGTCATGAAACGCGAGGCCGAGCGAGCCAAGCGCACCGGCATTGGCAGCCGCCGCCGCCATTGCGGGTGTGGACGCCCCGGCCATTGGTGCCTGAACAATCGGTCGGCGAATGCCAAGAAGATCAGTCAACCTGGTATCAGGCCAGCGCTCCATCGATCAGATCGCCGCGCCGCAGCCGAGCACTTCGCCCTCGACGATCTGCTCAACGGTCTGTTCTTCGCCATCCGCCTCGCCGATCACGATGATCTTGCCGTCGCGCATGACGTGCCAGAAACAATGGAGCTGCCCGCCAAAGGCAAAGCAGTATTTGTCATCCGCATGGGCCCATTTACCCTCGGCGCACTGGCCGTTCGGAAACTGAAAGACCACATCGCCCTCGTCATTCAGATAGTACTCCTTGCCGTAAAGCTCCCCATCCTTGTGATAGTAGAGTGTCTTGCCAGTGCTCAACTCGCGCCATTCCTCAGGATCGATCATCTTGTCGGCGGCATAGGCGGGAAAGGCGGCCGTGGCCAGAAGGGCGGTCAGAATCGCGAGGCAAAAATTACGCATGCTGGGTCTCCAAATTGGGCTGGATGTAATCTGGCGGCTGATGAATGGCAGGGCAAGACAAGGTGAGGTAGCTGTGAAGTTTTGGCCCTGCTTTGGAAACAATATGTGCCGAATGCCGGTATGTGTTTCGAAAAAGCAAACCCCACATGAGCTCTACCAGAATTTAGAGGAGCTACCCCATGACCAATACCGTTCTGCGCGTCGACGCCTCCATGCGCCGGGCTGATTCCACTTCGCGCCTGCTGACCGATAAACTGGTTGCGCAGCTTGCACCTGCACATGTTCAGACGCGTGACCTGGCAGATGGGATCGAGTTGATCGACGAAGCATGGATCAACGCCAATTTCACCGACGCGGCAGAGCGCAGCGATGCCCAAAAAACGCGGCTCGCCGGATCGGATGCTCTGGTGGAGGAGCTGAAATCCGCCGACACAATTGTCATCGGTCTGCCAATCTATAATTTCGGCGTGCCTGCGGCGCTGAAAGCCTGGATTGATCAGATCGCCCGCGCCCGGCTGACATTCCGCTATGGCGACAATGGCCCGGTCGGTCTTCTGAACGGCAAGACCGCCTATCTGGTTGTTGCATCCGGTGGCACGCGTGCCGGGTCGGAGATTGATTTCGCCAGCACCTATATGAAGCAGGCGCTGACCTTTGTCGGGATCGCGGATGTGCATGTGGTCGATGCCAGCGCGCAGATGGTCGATGGCGACGCGGCGATCAGCCGGGCTGAAGCTGACGTGAAAGCCGCAGCCTAGACAACAACCCATCGCGCGCCCTTAATGCCACCAGGGCAACCGGGGTGCGCGATGATCGATTGTGACGGCAAGACCATTGGAGAGGTATTCGGCGAAGCGGCAGCGCGCTGGCCCGACGCGCCTTTCCTGATCGCACCACAGCAGGAGGGCGGCAACCCCGTCCTGATGACCTATGGTGACACCAAGGCAGCGGTCGATGCCTGCGCCGCGCGGCTCGCCAACGCCGGATACGGCCATGGACACCGGGTTGCGCTCCTGATGGGGAACCGCCCCGAATTCTTCATCCTGAAACTCGCATTCGCGGCACTCGGCATCTCCTGCGTGCCGGTCAATCCCGACTATCGCCCGGCTGAACTGGCCTACCTTCTGGAAGATAGCGGCGCAGATCTCGCCGTCGCCGAAGATCACCGCGCCGATCTGATGCGGGCCGGAATTGCGGAGGCGGCGACGAACCCGCCAATGGTGCTCTTCGAGGAAATGGCGCAGATCCTTGCCGCCCTGCGCCCGGTCCCGATCGAGGGCCCGCCGGTTCCAGAGACTGAGAGCAGCCTCATCTACACCTCAGGCACGACCGGCCGGCCCAAGGGCTGCATCATCAGCCATGAGGCGGAGCTGATGTACGGGGCTTCCTACCTCCTCATCCCGCCGCCGCTTCGGTTACGAACGGGCGAGGATCGGGTGCTGAACCCGCTGCCTCTGTTCCACGTGAACGCCGGGATCATCACCTTCTTCGGCGTCATGCTGGCCGGGGCCGCGCAAGTAGTACCGGAGCGGTTTTCGATGACCACGTGGTGGCGCGACATCCGCGACACCGGATCGACGATCTTTCATTACCTCGGGGTCATCATCTCCGTCATTATGGCCGACAAGACCGCCAGAAAGGCCGATATCGGCAATCTGCGCGCTGCGCTCGGCGCGGGGGTGGAGCCTGCGCTGCATGGGCCATTCGAAGACAGGTTTGGCATCCCTCTGATTGAATGCTGGGGCATGTCTGAGATGTGCCGTGTCCTCTTCATCGCGGAGGAGCCACGCATGATCGACACCCGCGCCATCGGCCGGGCGCGCACCGATCTGGAATGTCGCATCGTCGACCACCACGATCGCGAAGTCCCCCGCGGCACACCGGGGGAGCTGTGCATCCGCCATTCCGCCAAGACGCCCCGCAGGGGGTTCTTCTCCGGCTATCTGAACAAGCCCGAGGCCACGGCGGAGGCATGGCGCGGCGGCTGGTTTCATACCGGCGACACGATGATGATGGACGACAGCGGCATGATCTTCTTCATAGACCGCGCCAAGAACATCATCCGCCGCGCGGGCGAGAACATCGCGGCGGCGGAGGTTGAAAACTGCTTATTCGAAGACCCGCGCGTCACCGCCGTCGCCTGCGTCGCCGCACCCGATGACATCCGCGAGGAGGAGGTGCTGGCCTGCATCGTGCTTGACGATCAGACAGAACCGAGCGAAGCGATGGCCCGCGCCCTCTTCGACCATGCCTTCGCGCGTATGGCATATTTCAAACCACCGGGCTGGATCCGGTTTCTGGATGCCTTGCCAGTGACCGGCACGCAAAAGGTGATCAAACACAAGATCTTTGCCGATGGCGAGGACCCGCGCGAGGGCGCGTTCGATTTCCGGCACCTGAAAAAGCGCGGCTGAGCCGCGGATCAGAGCGCCAGTGCGGTTGCGTATTTCAGCTCCCGCAGCGAAAAGGAACTGGACGCCGAGGCGACCGCTGGATGGGCCAGCAACCCCTCCATCAGAAAGGCCTCATAGGCGGCGACATCAGGCACCCTGATTTTCAGAAGGTAATCGCGCGCCCCGGCCGTGGAATGGCATTCCATCACTTCCTCCGCGGCGAGGATGAACCGCTCGAACGCGGCGCGGTTTTCTTGCGCGTGATCATGCAGCGAGACATCGGCAAAGGCACAAAGACCGCGCCCCACTTTGCGCGGATCGACCAGTGCAACCCGCGCCGCGATCACCCCAGCATCCTCCAGCGCTTTCACCCGCCGCCAGGCTGATGCCGGCGACAGAGCGGCGACTTCCGCCAATGCCTCCAGCGTCGCGGTTGCATCGCGCTGCAACAGGGCGAGAATCGCCAGATCGCGCGCATCAAGGAGGAATTTTTCATAAACTCTATCCATAGCGAGTGAAATTATTGCGAATGATCCAAAGTACGACAAGTCTGAAATAACTTTCCGCGTCATCAGAGGCATAATTAAGTGCAACTCACAAAGGAGGTTCCCATGGCCGAGACCACCCGCATCCGCCGCGAAACCGGCCCTGTCGCCGCGGATTTCACAATCGATCAGCGCTGGGATGCCTACTCGGCCGACGAACACGTCCGCTGGGACCAGTTGACCGAGCGCATGATGTCGATCCTGCCCGGGCGCGCCTGCCGCCAGTTCATGACAGCGACCGAGACGCTGAAACTGTCCGAAGGCGGCATTCCAGATTTCAAACGTCTCTCCGATCGGCTGGAGGCACGCACCGGCTGGCGCGTCGTCGGTGTTCCGGGCCTGGTGCCTGACGAGGTGTTTTTTGATCACCTCGCCAACCGCCGTTTCCCCGCCGGGTGCTTCATCCGCGACGCCGACGAGATGGATTACATTGAAGAGCCGGACGTGTTTCACGATGTGTTCGGCCATGTACCGTTGCTGGCGGACCCGGTCTATGCCGATTTCATGGAAGCCTATGGCAAAGGCGGTCTTCGCGCCCTCTCTCGCAACGGCCTCGCCAATCTGGCGCGACTGTACTGGTACACAATCGAATTTGGCCTGATCCGCGAGGATGGCGGCCTGCGCCTGTTCGGTGCGGGTATAATGTCCTCGCCCACAGAAACAGTGTTCGCGCTGGAGGACCCTTCCCCCAATCGCATCGAATTTGATCTGGAAAGGGTGATGCGCACGAATTACCGCATTGATGATTTCCAGCAGACCTATTTCGTCATCGACAGTTTCGATGACCTGCTGAACACCGCGATGCAGGATTTTGGCCCGCTTTATGATCGTCTGGCCGATGGCGAATCCTACCCGCCCGAAGCTGTACTTGGCGCCGACGCTGTCTTGACCAGAGGCACTCAGGCGCATTTCAAACCCCGCGCTGCCTGACGCCGGGTTACCATTGCCTCCACCCGACGCTTACGTCAACGTAAAGGCCTGAGCGATAGTGCGGAGGCTGCAAAATGTACCCGATCCGACGTCAGATCCTCGCCTCGCTGGCGGCCCGGAGGATGCCGCCACTGGCCCCTGGCGAAGGCCATGTGAACCGCATGCGCGCCATGCCCTGGGACATTGATCCGCTGGGCGACCTGAATAATGGCAGGATCATCACCCTGACTGATGTGGGCCGCATCGCGCTGGCGCAACGCGTTGGCCTTATGGCCGCGGTTCGCCGCAATCGCTGGGGCCTCGCCATGGCCGGTTCGGCCCCCCATTACCGCAAACGCGCGGGGTTGTGGCAAAGGCTGGAATTCCACAGCCGCTTCGTTGGCCGCGACGCGCGGTTCATCTTCATCGAACATTCCATGTTTCTCGGCCATGAGAACGCCAAGATCCCCGCCTTCAATGCCATGTGTCGCACCGTGATCACATCGCGTGGCAGGCTGGTGCCAACGGATAAGGTGATGGCAGAGATCGGCCACCCCGACTGGAACCCGCCCCTGCCCTGCTGGGTGGAGGACTGGGCGAAGGCCGACAGCGCCCGACCCTGGCCGCCTGCGGACATGGTTATGACTGAAGCGCCAAACTCTCCCTAAACGTGTTTGATGAGCGCTGCATTCATCTGATCGCTTGACCATGTTCGCCTGCCCGTGTTTCCTGCTTTTCATAAGCCAAAAAAGCACCAGCAGGTCAGGATTGTCCGTACCTGCCAACCCTTTGGGAGGGAACCGATGAAACGATTTGGACTGGCGCTCGCCGCACTGACGATGGGCCTTGGCCTGACAACGACCCCCATGACCGCAAAGCCTGCGATGGCAGCCGACAAGGGCCTTGTGGGCATTGCCATGCCTACGAAATCCTCGGCGCGCTGGATCTCAGACGGCAACTCGATGGTGGAGCAGTTTGAAGCTGCCGGTTACGAGACCGATCTGCAATATGCCGAGGATGATATCCCCAACCAACTGGCGCAGATCGAGAACATGATCGTCAAGGGCGTCAACGTGCTGGTGATTGCGGCCATCGACGGCACCACATTGTCCAATGCGCTGGAGAATGCGCATTTCGCCGACATCAAGGTGATCGCCTATGACCGGCTGATCCGGGACAGCGAATATGTCGATTACTATGCGACCTTCGACAATTTTCAGGTCGGCGTGCTGCAGGCCACCTCGCTGGTCGAGGGGCTGAAGGCACGTTTCCCGGATGCAAAACCCTGGAATGTGGAACTCTTCGGCGGCTCACCCGACGATAACAACGCCTATTTCTTCTACGATGGTGCGATGTCGGTACTTCAACCGATGATCGACAGCGGTGACATCGACGTCGTTTCCGGCCAGATGGGCATGGACACGGTCGGCACCCTGCGCTGGGACGGTGCGGTGGCGCAGGCGCGGATGGATAACCTTCTGTCCGCTCATTACACGGAAAAGCAGCTTCACGGCGCGCTTGCCCCCTATGACGGGCTGTCCATCGGCATCCTCTCCTCGGTCAAGGGGGTCGGTTATGGCTCCGGCGACTTGCCAATGCCCATCGTGACGGGCCAGGATGCGGAGGTGCAATCCGTGAAATCCATGCTGGCCGGAGAGCAGTATTCGAGCATCTTCAAGGACACGCGCGAATTGGCCCGCGTCACCGTCGGTATGGTCGAAGCGCTCCTGACCGGCGGCGAGCCGGAGATCAACGACACCACCACCTATGATAACGGGGTGAAGGTCGTGCCGTCATACCTTCTGAAACCGGTGCCGGTCGACGCCACAAATTGGGAGGCCCTGTTGATCGACAGCGGCTACTACGAAGCGGGGCAGTTCAACTGACCGACCTGCCACTCAGGCGCGCCGCCCCATCTGCGGCGCGCCCAAACCGGTGCCTGCCTTGACCCCGCTTCTGAAAATGACCGCGATCACCAAGACCTTTCCGGGGGTCAAGGCGCTGGATGATGTACATCTCAGCGTCGCGCGTGGTGAAATCCACGCGATCGTGGGCGAGAACGGCGCGGGCAAATCCACGCTGATGAAGGTGCTGAGCGGGGTCTATCCCCATGGCGACTATGAAGGCGAGATCACGTTCGACGGTGCACCCGGCCAGTTTCGCGGTATTCACGACAGCGAGGCGGCTGGCGTCATCATCATTCATCAGGAACTTGCGCTTGTGCCGCTCCTGTCCATTGCCGAGAATATCTATCTTGGCAACGAAATCACCCGCAACGGTGTGCTCGACTGGAACGAGACCTTTTCGCGGACCGAGGCGCTATTGCGCAAGGTCGGGCTGGATGAGCCAGTCACCGCCCCCGTGCAGTCGCTGGGCGTCGGCAAGCAGCAGCTTGTGGAAATTGCCAAGGCCTTATCCAAGGAAGTCCGCCTTCTGATCCTTGATGAGCCGACAGCGGCGCTGCAGGAAAACGATTCCGAAAAGCTGCTCGACCTATTGGTGGAATTTCGCGAGCAGGGCATCACCTCCATCCTGATTTCGCACAAGTTGAACGAGGTGCGCCGCGTTGCTGATACAATCACGGTGCTGCGCGACGGCGCGACGGTCGCCACCCATGATGTGGCCGAGACCCCGATCAGCGAGGATCAGATCGTCCGCGACATGGTCGGGCGCGACATGGCGCACCGCTATCCGGAGCGGGTCCCGAAGATCGGCGCACCGCTGCTGGAGGTCTCTGACTGGAACGTCTGGCATCCCGAACAGACCGACCGCCATGTTATCCGCGACATCAATCTGACCGTGCGCGAGGGCGAGATTGTTGGGATCGCCGGGCTGATGGGATCGGGGCGCACGGAATTTGCGATGAGCCTTTTTGGCCGCTCCTGGGGCCACCGGATCAGCGGCACCGTGACGCTCGACGGCCAGCCAATCGATACTTCCACCGTGCGGCGGGCGGCGGCGAGCGGGCTTGCCTATGTGACCGAGGACCGCAAGGAACTTGGCCTGATCCTCGACGACACCGTGATGCGCAACACCACGCTGGCGCATCTCGCCGGGGTCTCCCGGCGCGGCGTCATCGACCGCGAACAGGAACGCGAGGTGGCGGAGCATTATCGCCAGACGCTGAATATCCGCACACCCGATGTCATGCAGCGGGTCGTGAACCTCTCGGGCGGCAATCAGCAGAAGATCGTCCTTGCCAAATGGCTCTTCTCGCACCCCAAGGTTCTGATCCTGGATGAGCCGACGCGCGGCATCGATGTGGGTGCGAAATACGAGATCTATTCGATCATGAACGACCTCGCGGCGGAGGGGCGCGGGATCATCATGATCTCCTCCGAGATGCCGGAGCTTCTGGGCATGTGCGACCGCATCCACGTAATGAACGAGGGGGCCTTCGCGGGAGAGTTGACCGCCGCCGAGGCCAGTCAGGAAAAGATCATGTCGATGATCGTGACGGCGTGAAGGAGAGCTGACCCATGGCCGACACTCAGAGCACCGCGACCAAACCCCGGTCCATCGGCAGCTATCTGGTGGCGCACTTGCGCGAATACGGCATGTTGCTGGCGCTGGCCGCGATCATGATCTTCTTCCAGATCGTCACCGACGGCACGCTGATGCGGCCGGTGAACCTGACAAATCTCTTCCTGCAGAACAGCTATATCATCATCATGGCGCTCGGCATGCTCTTGGTCATCGTCGCGCGCCATATCGACCTTTCCGTCGGATCTGTCGTCGGTTTTATCGGCGCTTTGGCTGCTGTCATGGTCGTTGAATGGAAAATGCCACCCTTCGTTGTCGTGCCGATCTGCCTGATCGTTGGCACCGCAATCGGGGCAGCGCAGGGCTACTGGATCGCCTATTGGCGCATCCCGTCCTTCATCGTGACGCTGGCGGGCATGCTGGTCTTTCGCGGCTTGACGCTGTGGCTGCTAGAAGGACAGTCCATCGGGCCGTTTCCCAAGAGCTTTCAGCTGCTGTCCACCGGATTCGTGCCCGATATCTTCGGCGCGGGGCGGCCCAACTACACGGCGCTGATGCTGGGCGCGGCCACGGTGAGCGCGATAGTTTTCGTCGGCCTGCGCGGTCGTATCGCCCGCACATCCCGCGGCATCGAGGATGAGCCGCTTGTGTTTTTCATCGGCAAATACGCGGTGATCGGTGCCGCGATCCTCTATCTGAGCTATCTTCTGTCGACTTATCGGGGCCTGCCCAATGTGCTCGTCACGATGGCGGTTCTGGCGACGATCTACATTTTTATCACCGAACGCACGGCCATCGGGCGGCGGGTCTATGCTATCGGCGGCAATGAAAAGGCGGCCAAGCTTTCGGGCATCAATACCGAACGCCTGACATTTCTGACCTTCTGCAATATGGGCCTTCTGGCCGCGCTCGCCGGGCTGATTTTCGCGGCTCGCCTCAACACCGCGACTCCCAAGGCCGGGATCGCGTTTGAGCTGGACGTGATCGCCGCCGTCTTCATCGGCGGGGCCTCCATGTCCGGCGGTGTCGGCAAGGTGATCGGGGCGGTTGTCGGGGCCTTCATCATGGGCGTGATGAACAATGGCATGTCGATCATGGGGGTCGGCATCGACTGGCAACAGGTGATCAAGGGGCTCGTGCTGCTGGCTGCTGTGGTGTTCGATGTCTACAACAAGCGCAAAGCCAGCTGAGGAGCGCCGCAGATGACCAAAGCGACCTATCCCGACCTCAAGAGGCGGAGCGTATTCATCTCCGGCGGTGCCACCGGTATTGGCGAGCATCTGGTGCGCGCTTTTGCGGCCCAAGGGGCCCATACCGGGTTCGTGGACATCGATGCGGGTACAGGCAAGACGCTGGCTGCGGAAGTGATAGCCGCTGGTTACTCCGCCCATTTCGAGCAGTGCGACATCACCGACACGCCCCGCTATCAGGCCGCCATCCGCGCCAGCGCCGCCCGGTTCGGGCCGGTCACCGCGCTCCTCAACAATGCCGCCAACGACAAGCGCCACAAGCTGACCGATCTGACGCCGGAGGGCTTCGACGCCCATATCGCCGTCAACCTGAAGCATGCTGTCTTCGCCGCCCAGACCGTCGCCCCGATGATGGCCATGGCGGGGGGCGGCTCCATCATCAATTTCGGCTCCGTGAGCTGGATGATCCCTCAGGGTGGCTTTCCAAGCTATGCGACCGCCAAGGCCGCAACCCATGGCCTGACGCGAACGCTGGCACGCGATCTTGGCGGGGACAACATCCGCGTCAACACGCTGGTTCCCGGTTGGGTGATGACAGAAAAACAGCGCCGCCTTTGGCTGGACGAGGCAGGCAAAAAAGCAATCGCCGAAAACCAGTTGCTGCAGGGAGAACTGTTGCCGGAGCATATCGCCGACATGGCCTTGTTCCTCGCCTCAGATGCCTCCGCCATGTGCACATCGCAGAATTTCATCGTCGATGGTGGCTGGGTCTGAAGGGAGAGCGCGCGATGGCTGAGACACCAACGATGCCGAACTGCGGCCCGGTGACCACCTATGACGACCGGGCCTGCGGTCTTGGCGAAGGGCCGCTCTGGCATCCGGGGCGGGCGCAGCTTTTCTGGTTCGACATCACGGGCAATTGCCTGCGCAGCCGCACGGATGCCGGGCCGATGGAATGGCATTTCGAAGAGAATGTCTCCGCCGCCGGGTGGATCGATGACAATACGCTGCTGATCGCCAGCGCCAGTGCATTTCTCCGCTTCGATATCGAAACCGGCCGCTCGGATCAGATTTGCCTGCTGGAGGCGGACAACCCCGTCACCCGCTCCAATGACGGGCGCGTGGACCCATGGGGCGGCTTCTGGATCGGCACGATGGGCCGGAAGGCAGAGAGGAACGCTGGTGCGATCTACCGCTACTACCGCGGCGAGGTCCGACAGCTTTATGCACCCATCTCGATCCCGAACGCGATCTGCTTCGCGCCTGACGGATCAAGCGCCTGTTTTACCGACACCGCCCAAGGCATGATCTGGCGGCAAAAGCTGGATGAAGCCCATGGCTGGCCCGTGGGAGAGCCCGAACCCTTCATCGACTGCCGCGCGGCCCGTCTCGCCCCGGACGGTGCCGTGATCGACAGCGCAGGCCGCCTCTGGAATGCGCAGTGGGGGGCGAGCCGGGTTGCTGTTTATGATCGTGACGGCGCACTAGCCGGGGCGATCGCGACCGACGCCCCGAACACCACCTGCCCTGCTTTTGGCGGTCCGGGACTGTCCACGCTGTTCATCACCTCAGCCACCAGAACCCAGACCCGCGACAGTGCCGAGGGAAGCCATGGCCACGTTTTCGTCGCAGAGATTAATGTCGAAGGTCAGGCGGAGCATCAGGTGATCCTCTGACGGGCAGTCGCCGGGCAGCGCAAGCTACCTTTCCGCGACATGTACGCGCCGGTAGACCGCTCACAAAAGGGGCGAGGCGGTTCCGGAAGGATCGACGCATGCTCCCAATGCGCCTGCCCTTCGATTGGCGTAAATGGTCAGCTCATCGGACTGGCAGCCGACCAACCCGCCCATATCGCGATCGGCGAGCCACGGGTCGGGGCACGACCCGCCGTCGCTGGGCGACCCCTGATCGAGGGCCTTGTGGGGATCACCTGTCTGATTGTGATGCCTCGACGCCCAGCGCATCGATATCACCGGAAAGCCTTGTCCGGCACGATCGGCAACCGCACGACCGCACGCAGGCCGCTGTCGACACGGTTTTCCAGTGTCACCGTTCCGCCATGGGCCGCGATGATATCGCGTGCGATGGCGAGGCCGAGTCCCACGCCGCCTGTATCGGCATTGCGACTGTCATCACCGCGCACGAAAGGCTCAAAGATAGTGGCAAGGCGGTCTTCCGGGATGCCGGGGCCGTCATCCTCTATGGTGACGACGGCAACATCCGCATCCCTGGTTACCGCTGCCCGGGCACCGCCACCGTAACGCAGCGCATTGTCGAGGAGGTTGCCGAACGCCCGCCCGAGCGCGACCGGGCGACCCCGAACGGTTACCATCTCGCGGCCCTCCCATGACGCCCCTCTGTCGGCACAGGCCCGCCCAAGCAGTTCGCCTAAGTCGGTGTCGCGTAGAGGCTCATCTTCTCCACTGCCACTCGCATAGGCCACCAGCCCGTCGGCCATGACCGTCATTTCATCCAGTGTGCGGATCATTGGGGCCCCGTCTTCCGCCTCCAGCATCTCGGCGCGGATGCGCAGGCTGGTGATGGGTGTGCGCAGGTCATGCCCGACGGCCGCAAGGGTGCGCATGCGCTCCGCATCGAAGCGCGCGATGCGGGCCTGCATGTCGTTGAAGGCCTCTGCTGCGTCGCGCATCTCCCGCGGGCCTGTCGTGCCAACGCGGGCGGACCGGTCCCCCTGCCCCGCCGCACGCGCCGCCGCGGCAAGCGCCGAGAGCGGTCGCGTCAGGCGGCGCACGAACAAAAGCCCGACGCCCAGCACCGCGACGAGCGACAAGCCGAGGATCAAAAGAAACGCACCCTCCCCAACGCCCGGCGGGCGTGGTCTTCGCCCGCGCGAGCGCACATTGAGCCATTGTGCGCCCCCGCCTTCGGCAACGACCAGCCGCACGGACGCGATCACGGCCTCCCCGGCGCGCTGCTTGTCCTGATTGCGCCGCACACGGATCGCAGCGCGGGCCTCACGCCCGGCCAGCGCCTCGGTCAGCGCACGGGCGAGGGCGACGGACCGCGGCGCGATTGGCTGTATGGCCACGAGGGGTTCCTCATCGACCGTGACCCGGGAAAAGCGGGTCGAGGCCGCACGCGCCAGTCCCGGACGCGCCTCAGGCGCGGCAGCTTCCAGCGCAGGCACGAGGGAGACGATCCGCTCCCCCTCCCGCGATACCAGCGCCGCCCGGTCGAGCCGCCCTCGCTCAAAAGATAAAACCACGAGCGCGAGCAGGTTCGCGGCCACCAGCGACACGACCAGCAGGAGCGTCAGGCGTCCCGCCAGGCCATCCGGAAGGAAGCGCCATAACATGCTCATTCGTCCTCCACTTCCGCGGCCAGACGATAGCCGCCACCCCATTCGGTAACGATGAGGCGCGGCATCTTCGGGTCCTCCTCAATCTTGCGGCGAAGGCGACTGACGCTGTTGTCGATGGCCCGGTCATAAGCTTTGGCATCGCGCCCGGCGGTCATGTCCAACAGCCGGTCGCGCGACATGACGGTCTGCGGATGATCCATAAGGACGCCGAGAAGCCGGCTTTCCCCCGATGTCAGTGTAACCCGGCGTCCATCACTGTGCTGCAGTTCCTTCGCCGCGGGGTCGTGCATCCAGGAACCAAACCGTCTGCGACCCGTCGCCACCTGCAGCGCGGGTGGCGGCGCGCGGCGCAGTACGGCACGAATACGCGCCACGAGCTCACGTGGGTTGAACGGCTTGACCACGTAATCATCTGCGCCAAGCTCCAACCCAACCACGCGGTCGGTCTCATCCGCCATGGCGGTCAGCAGGATCACCGGGGGCCCGCCGCGGGCAACCAGCCAGCGGCAAAGGCTCAGTCCGTCCTCACCCGGCATCATCACGTCGAGTACGACCAATGCCGGTGCGCTTTCCTCCAAAACATGGCGCGCCTCGGCAGCATTGGCAGCCAGCTGCGTGCGCAGACCCTGCTGACGCAGGTATTTGCCCAACGGTTCCCGAATGTCGCGGGCGTCGTCGACGATCAGCACTTGGGGGGCCGTCTGCTCCATTTCGCCTCCTGGCAGGGATCGGTCTTCATCATTCCTAGCGTCCCATTGCGCCCGATCCCAGTTCGCGGTGCGACTGCGCTGGATCTGGTTTGTCGCAAATCGTATCAGCCAACGCGATTACGACGGGTCGCGACAAACAACGCCCCCGGCTGACAAACCTTCGCGACCGGCGATGTCCATATTGCGCTGAGTGGAGGCGAGGCAGCCTCCCGATAGTCTCAGAAAGGACGAGCATTATGAACCGACTTAATCTCCTGACTTGCAGCGCAGCAGCGATCACCGTCATCGGGGTCGGCTTCGCCGTCACCGCGGCGCAGAACGGACCGGTCCCACAGATGAAACCGTCCGCCGGTGCAGAAATCACGCGCGCCGACCATCGTGAGAAGCGGGGCGGACGACACGGACGCAGCCATCGTGGCGGCGGCGAAATACTGCGCAACATCTTCGATGCGGCGGATACGGATAATGACGGAGCCGTCACACAGGCCGAGATCGATGCCTACCGGGCGGCACGTCTGGCAGAGGTCGACATATCCGGCGACGGCGCATTGTCGATTGCGGAGTTTGACACGCTCTATCGTGATCTCACCCGTCCACGCATGGTCGACGCCTTTCAGAAGATCGACGCGAATGGCGACGGACAGATCGCCCCTGACGAGATCGACCGCAGCGTCGCACGCCTGGTCGAACGGCTGGACCGCGACGGAGACGGCGAGTTGACGCTGGAGCGCCGTCGCCGCGCCGCGCCGGAGGAATGACGCGCGATGGGGCGGCCAATGTCGCCCCAACGCATCGCAGAACGCTGACAAGTGCTGGTCAAGGGCAGGTGCCACGCCAGGCGACTAACTGTTGGTCGATGGTTGTGGACCAAGGCCACAGGAGTGGCACGCGATCAATACTGCGGATGTCCTGTCTTTCAGATACATTTGAGCCAATCGCAAAGGCTGGAGCCAGCATAGGATGACCCCGGGATACATCGCTCCCGAAGTCGCGGAAATTCGCGCGCTGCACCCTTACGCTGCCTCATCCGAATTTCTGGATCTACCCATCGTCGAACAGATCTCAGCGCAGGCCGACACCGTTCTGAAAGCACATCAGGCCGGTGATGTACGCATCGGGATGCAGGTCATGTGCTGGTGGCCCGCTGCGTCGGGTCAAGAATTGGACGCCGTGATGGCATCGGACTTCGGCGTCGATGATGCCCGCCTGACCATATCGCGCGAGTATGGCTACCCCGATTGGACGGCAGTTCTGGCACTGGGTGGACTGGTCCCCGATCCACTGTTTGAGAGGGCGCTGGAGGCGATGCTCAGAGGGCATCTCGAAGAGGTCATATCTCTCATCGACGAGATGCCCGAGTTGACAACACAGAGGTCAAGATACGGGCATCGTGCCACGCTGCTGCATTATCTGGCAGCCAATGGTGTGGAGAGCATCAGACAGCGCGTGCCGCTGAACGCCGTGGACCTTGCGAAGGGTCTCCTCTCCCGAGGTGCAAGCAAGAGCGCCAAGGCTGACATGTATGGCGGCGGGCAAACGCCGTTTGCATTGGCGAGCACAAGTGCCCATCCCAAGAATGCGGGAATAGCGGACCTGCTCAATCGGGTGCTCAAGCCAGACTAGGGTCTGAACCCAATTCGTGTGGCACTTGCTGCTAACCTAAGCCTCTGATTCACTGCCTCAAAAATGGCGGTGACTATGGCAAGATTTGATCTGAGCGACGAAGAATGGGCAGTGATTGAGCCTTTACT
>JBCCDJ010000028.1:0-58309 GCA_039030855.1 Pseudomonadota bacterium | reverse complement strand
GTGCAAGACCACGCCACCCGCTGGCTCTGGATATACAACAACGAAAGGCCAAACATGGGGATCGGCGGGATGACCCCGGTGCAGAAACTGAAGGCAGCTTAGATTCTACTAATGCGCCCCTCTAAAAATGGGGGGATTACCGTTTCAGTATAGTCCATCCCCAGGTCGCGGGCGATGGCGTCATAATCGAGATAGAAGCTGATGCGCTCCGGAATGTCGCCAAACAGGCCTTCATCTACGAAGTGCTCGGCCAGCTCGCGCAGACTTTCCATCTCATAGATATCGACGTCAAAGTCATAGGCGCTGACCGCCTTTGGATCGAAGCTATAGCCGCACTCGCCAACTGCGATGATGAAGCATAGCTTTTCGTGTTCCTCCCACTCGCTCAGTGCCTCTATGAACTTGATGACATTGGCTTGATTTACGCCCCAGGCATTCGCAAAGGCGCAGTCTAGCGCCTCACCGTCAATGAACTGGATTTCAAACTCCTCGACAGGCTGGCCGTAGTCTTTCCGGACCTTACCAATCTGGTTCTCGAAGCCTTCAGCGTCGCTGAAGTAGAAGCCGCAAGCGGCGATATCGTATGGCTGGGCAAAGAATTTGGTCATTTGATTTTCTCCTTTTGTTGGTTGCGCATGCAACCGAACTGCCCCTCTGGCGAAGAGAGGGGGTGCAAGGAGCAAAGGCGGCGCAGCCGGGACCGGAGCCACGCGCAGCTGCACAAGATGCAATCGCGGAAGCGAGCATGGCGAGGACCCACCCTTTGATCCGCGCCGGGGGCTTCAGCCCCAAGTTTTCATTTCAACAAACCGATGCAGCTCTTCCGCTGCGCTTTATCGCTCACGCCTCGTGAGCTGATTATTCATCGATCCACCAGAAGCGGGATCGGCACACGCCGCCGATCCATACAGAGCCTTCAAACCCCAATGATTATGTGTGGTCCAGGGCCGAAAGGCTCTGATGGTCGGGGCCTCCTTGATCCGAAGAAGGAGGATACGATGAAACTCATCACACGAAACGAAGCAGCGAAACTCAGCCTTGAAGAGCTGAAAGGATTGTTCCGCGAAGCATTCAACGCAGTGGCCAGCACCCCGCGCGGCTCCCAGGAGCGACGCAACGCTCTGTCATCGCTGGATGCAGTAGAGCGCGAGATTGCATCTCGCCTGCCGTAGTCCTACGCGTGGCCGGTTCTGCCAGTCACGCCTTTTCTTAACGAGTTCTTAACTGCAGATAATTTACAATATTTCTGTGGGAATTACTGACTTGGAAAGAGACGAACGCCTGCGTGAGACCTTTATGCGGCAGGCCAGAGACTACGACGATCTTCAATATGAGATGGCCGGGATCAGTCGCGGCAAAATCAATCGCTTTGTTTCGGAAGAGCGTTTCTCAGGCCGCGTGTCTGAAAACAGACGCGCGGAACGCGCCGAGGCGCTAACGCGCCTGCAACTGCTTATGGCAAGCGACCCGGCCTATGCCGCCCTCTACGTCCAGGTGATGGATGCATTGAGCGAAGCCGAAGCTTTGACTCAGGCCGCTATCGAAGCGGCGGAAGTCGCATTGCATGAAGCTCAGAAAGCCCATGAAGCGCTGCTTTCCCAAGCGGCACAGCTCGAAGATGGAACGCGGGTATTCCGCGACGCCGAAGGCCGCATTTGGAGCGAAAACGGCGAATTGATCACAGGGGAAGATGCGGAAAGCATCGTTTGGCCGAACGACGCGCCTAGCCATGAAGAATATCGTCGCTCTAAAGAAACAGTCGATCACGCGCGCGGCGATCTTGATTCGCTACTACTCTATCAAACTGACGTTCTTGGCCGAGCGCGTGATCGTCTCAACGATCCTGAAAATCCGCCATCCCAAGATGAGTTGGAAGAAATCAAACGCGAGATTGAGGACGGCGTGCGGCCCCTCATGAAGGGGGCCGTACGCGAAGATCGCCCGGAACTGGAACGCGCCGACTACTCGGTGTCGCCAGCACGCGCGATTGTGCCTGAGGTCTAGCTGTCGCCAAACTTGCCGCACGCTTTCTGAATTACCGCTAGAATAATCGCCTGAGGATGACTGTCGGGAAACCGACGCAGTGCATCGCGTATTTCAGAGTTTCGGCTGGCACGCACATCATCTGAAACAAAATACCATCCGTCGATGCAAGTCGCGATGTGATCGTGCCGCCCAGTCTGGGTGGCGATGATCGAGGTCATCGCAATTGAGTCCTGAAAGAGGTTGTTCTGCGAGGTTTCCTTCCAATCCAGAACCTGCTTCGCCGTAAATTCATTTGCAGAAGAATTCTGGGGATAGACTGAAGCTACAGCCATTAAACCGATGACTACTCCTCGTTTAAAGCCGATCATAATCCAAGGTATTTGAACGAAAGGAGATTCACAGGTGCTTTTCAAGGAATTATTTTGTTTGCGTATGGATATCTGCGGCTTGCCGGAGCTTCCGCGTGATCATTGCCGCGCCCAGGGCGTGCGTTCAGAAAGGTTCGTTTCTGAACGGGATGTTGCCAATCCGCCATGACTTTTGGGCCGCAAATTTCATCAAAGGGTCGCCGCATCGGCTATGCGCGAGTTTCGACCAAGGATCAGAAGCTGCGCATGCAGCGCGATGCGCTCAGCGCGGTAAACTGCGATCTTATTTTCGAGGATCACGGGGTATCCGGCGCAAAAGCCAGTCGCCAAGGGCTGGACCAATTGTTGGAAGAGATTTGCGCTGGCGATACGGTTATCGTCTTCAAGCTCGACCGATTGGGGCGATCAGTCCTGCACCTCGCCGACCTGCTGGTCTGGTTCGAGAAGCGTGAAATTCACTTCTGCTCGCTGAGCGAGGGGATCAACACCACTACGCCCGGCGGCAAACTCGTCTATCATCTGTTCAGCGCTTTCGCCGAATTCCAGCGCGACGTGATCCTGGAAAATACGCTGGCCGGATTGGAGGCCGCGCGCAAACGCGGAACTCGGTTGGGTCGCCCGCGAAGCATAGACACTGACCGCCTGCTGATCGCACAAAAGATGATCGCGCAGGAGGGCCTCACAATCACCGAAACTGCCCGACGGCTTAGGCTTTCCAGGCCTACATTGAGCCGGGCTTTGTCAAATCGGAAATTCAACATTGAGGACGATAGGCGGCGCAAAGGCCCGTAACCGTTCAATATTTCCTGAACGGGTGCTACAATGGATCATGCTTAGATCGAAGTTTCCCCCGAATATGTTCGTCCGCCTCCCCAATGAGCCTTTCCATTTCGGTGATTTTCCCGAGTTGAGCGCCGGAGTTGGCTACTTTCGTGATCTCCTGGGGATGAACGAATGGAGCGAGCGCCGTGAAGCTGTAGCTTGGCGCTTTTATCGCTCGCTGGTTGGAGAGCTCGATGACCCAACTGGCGAAGGTCGGCTTTATGGTATCGACGATCTGTTCGGCTGGTACCTGTTCTTGGGAGAGTCACTTACCGATCACCCCCAAAACTATGAAGTCTTCTACGGTTGCCGAGTGGTGCCGATCTTAGCGGCCATCGGTCGTAATCTTGAGCTTGTCCCCGAAATCCGTGGCTTCGAAGAGCGCGCTTTGCGTCTGATTGGCTCAGAAAAATCGCAGCCTAATGGCGGCCTGTTCGAGATATTGGTCGCGCTAGCCTATGCAAGAGATGGTGCAAGCGTAGCATTCAAGCCGGAAGAGCGCGGAAAAGCTAAAACCTATGATCTTGATGTCGAGGTTCATGGAACCTCCTGGGCAGTTGAGTGTAAACGCTTAGAAGCTGGAGACTACGTGGAAGGTGAACGCGCGCGGAAGCGTGAACTCTGGATGCCAGCGACTAGATTTCTCATACCGTCAGGGCGGAGCATCTACGCGAATGTCGATTTCGCAGTTGAGCTTTCAGACGTGCCCTCAGACTACTTAGTCCGGCGTGCGATTGAGTTTTTGCGTTCAGGTAAAGAGACGAGCCTTTGGAGTGACAGTTATGCTTCGGGGGTGATTGGTGATCTTGACCTGACACCCCTCAAAGCAGCTCTCGAAGATGGCTACATTCTGTACCCTGGCCCGATCTACAATCGCCTTCTGACCGGAAGTTACATTCGCTACGACGACCTAAATACCGTGCAGAAAGTGAAGTACGCAGAAAACCCACATTTCATTGACGAAGTTGATCAGGCCATTGTCCTTCGAACCCGCAGTCTCTCAGATGGCGCGGTCGAGAAGAAGGCGCGCGACATCAAACGCAAACTTGTTGAAGCCAATAAGCAATTACCCGAGGATCGCCCAGGCGTGATCCATATCGGCTTAGAAGCTCTTGGCGATGATATTATTGAAGAGCGGCGCTACGAAAAAATCATGCAAAATATCAACGACTTCGACCCCCAGGGAAAACCTTTGTCGTTCATCTACTGGCATTATTTTGCGCCCGAAGCGTCACCTGAAGAAACGTGGGCGATGGATGAAACCTTTCAATGGCGCGGAATACGGCCCGAGAGAAGGCCGCTCTCTGAAACGAGCCTTGTACTACCGCCGCAAGCGGAAGGCCGAGAGGGCATGCATTGGGATGGCATTCCTAATGTCCCATTCCGAAATGAGTGAACCATTACTCGCAGTTGACACAGATTCTAATCGGTTGGCTTGACCCAATAGTAACTGAGTTGGTCCGCAGAGCTAACCTGCTCGATCCCGCAGCAAACGACTAGACTGTGGACACACTGACCTGCGCGACGACATAAATTGACATTGTCAGACATATCAGATATCTTTTCTGACATGGAGCGCAAAGATGAGTGACGGACCACACAAAAGCCTTCCAATGCGTAAGCATTGGAAGATTCTAGCAGAGCGCGCCGACAAGGCGGCGTATTCCGAGCACGAAGTCTCTGAAGCTCTGCCCGCCGCGCTGCGAGCGGAATTCAGGGAAATTCCACTGGAGCAACTTAAGAAAGCTCTAGGAGCAAGCGAACAGGCCGGACTCTTTTCGGCGCAAAGTCCGAGTGATCTAGAACCTCTTAGGGCCGCGTGTCCTGGCTCAGCGGCTGGAAATCTACTGATAGACTGCGCGAAAGAGGCGCTCGCAAACGGTTTGCGGGGCGAAGAAGCATGTGCGCACGCTCTTGATAGCGCATTGGAAGAATGCTCTCGATCAGCTTTTCGGGGTATGGAGGAGCACTACTACCGCGAGGCTCCAGAATACCGAGCGCGTAATTTGCGGTTCCGATTGGACGCTGCGCGCAATCAATGCGACTTCGCAAGCCTGTCGCAAGCGATACTTCGTGGCTCCGGTCAGGGAGGCAAAGACGGAGCCCTTGCTCGACGCAGCGGCCTTGATGAGGGACCGGAACTGCGATGAACGAACATGTAGAAGTTGCCAATCTCAGGGCCATGTGCATTGAAGTTGCAGAGGGCGATGGCGAAAGAGCTGATCGCTCTGACATCTTGGTTGTTGGCCGGGATATTGAATTCTCGACCTCTGACCTGGAGTCCTATGCTACAGCCAACTGGGACCCGGTTGTCTACGATGCGATGGTTGTAGCAGCGGCCGTTGAATATTGTGATCGCAGCCTCAGACGTTCGTCTCGCTTTTGGGCACGGCAATTCGCAATCAAAGTACCCGTTCATGAGCCAAATCGCTGGAAAGCTCCTGGGGTGCTCAACTCGCTGTGTGACGCGCTGCGCTTCTTGACGGGCGATATTTGGTCGTTCGAGTTCGTAACGCGGATGCAGAGCGTATCAAAGCCTCGTCAAGGCTACCTCGAGATACCGTCTCAGACGCGGGCGACTTTGGCCTTTAGTGATGGCATGGACTCACGCGCCGTTGCGGGAATAGTCAAAGCAGAATACGGGCACGCTCTGGTTAGGGTTCGTTTAGGCTCGAAACGCTCTGATAAACCAAAGAAAGGCGAGCCCTTCGCGGCGATACCTTATAAACTCAAGAAGAAGGTCCAAAATGCGGAGCCTAGCGCTCGAAATCGAGGATTTCGCTTCGCGCTAATTAGCGGCCTTGCGTCATATATTTGCAAGGCAAAAGAAATTATCATTCCTGAGAGCGGCCAAGGTGCACTAGGCCCTGTTTTGATTCCGGTTGCACACGCTTATCCTGATTATCGAAATCACCCTGCGTTTCTAAAAAGAATGGAGCGATTTATCGTCGCTCTTCTAGGACACGAAGTCAGATATAGTTTCCCGCGCCTATGGCACACGAAGGGCCAAACTCTCAAAGCGTATCTTGATCTCACAGACAGCCAAGATGAGTGGGCGGCCACGCGCTCTTGCTGGAAATCTGCGCGGTGGAGCACGGTGGGTGGAGAATTCCGACAATGCGGTGTCTGCGCCGCATGTATGCTACGCCGCCTTAGCGTTTACGCCGCCGGGCAGTCGGAACCGAAAGGCACTTACCTTGCTGAGAATTTATCCGCAGCACGTCTTGCGGACAGCGTTCCCGCATCGTTCGACAAGGTAAACAAGGCATTCACGCAGTACGCAATCGCAGGTGTCCTGCACATGGACCATCTTGCTGATCTTGCGACAAACGACGGACAGCCCGTGCTGAGGCGAAATGCGACCGATCTGGCTGAAGTTCTAGGAAGGACAGCTTCGGAGACGGAAGCGAATATCACGCAAATGATCTTACAGCATTCTGTCGAGTGGCGCGCGTTCGTCGCGTCGCTCGGGGGTAGATCGTTTGTTCAAAATTGGGTTCGAGGCGACCGATGAGTAGCGTAAAAACAAACCTGGATGAGGCCACGGTCGGAGAACGTCTGCGAATCGCCCGTGAAAGTGCTCGTATCACGCAAGCACAGGCTGCTGAGAAGATCGGCGTGGCGAGAACGACAATCGTCGCCATAGAAAAGGGGCAGCGACGGGTTCGCACGCATGAACTACAGAAACTGGCATCCAGCTATGGCACGTCAGCTAATGCATTGCTGCGAAGCGAGGCTGTGCATCTCGATCTTGTGCCGAGATTTCGCAAGCTCACGCAAAGCACAGAAGATGATGTGCTCGATGCGGCGCTGCTTCTAAATGATCTGGTGCGCTCCGAAGTCGAACTTGAAAACGCTCTCGGTATCCACCGTCAAACGAACTACCCGCCTGAACGCCCACTATTGCCGGGCAATGCAAAGTCGCAGGCGGAACAGGATGCGCAGGAGCTGAGGAATTGGCTAGGACTTGGCTCAGGTCCATGCTTTGACATCATCTCGATACTCGAACTTCAGATTGGTGTTCGTGTCTTCTTGCGCCCACTGCCGCCAAAGATCTCCGGTCTTTTCGCATATGACGAGAATGCTGGAGCGTGCATGCTCCTCAACTCTAGCCATCCGATAGAGCGAATAATCCAAACGGCTCTTCACGAATTGGCTCATTTCATATCGGCGCGTCGCCAGCCGGAGGCGCTACTAGCGAACGATAGCAGTTCGTCGCGGGACGAGATTTACGCGAATTCCTTTGCCCGTTGTTTTTTGACGCCTGCCCGTGCCGTGCGCCAGCGCTTTGCGGAGTTGACAGCGGGTCAATCGCGCTTGACGCGTCGTCACATTATTCTTTTGTCGCATGCTTTCGGCGTTTCTCGCGAAGCTATGACGCGACGGCTCGAAGAACTTGGCCTTGCCAAACGGGGCACATGGGATTGGTTCGTAGCGAATGGAGGAATTTCCGACGAGCAAGTTCATCAAGTCGTGGGGGACAATTCAAAGCGCAAAGAAGTCATATTACCCCCGCGTGGACCAATGCCACCGCGTGTAGCGCTTCTTGCTAAAGAGGCCTGGAAGCAAGGTCTATACAGCGAGGGACAGCTTGCAGGACTGCTTAAGTTGAGCCGTTTCGACATACGAGCACTTGTTGAGGATAACGGTAGCGAGGAAAGCGAGGCTAATGAGCTGTTCAAGCTTTCCTAACTTGCGTGAATCGCAGGTCGTTGCGGACACCAGCGTTCTCATCAATTTAGATGCATCAGGATACGCTGGAGAGATTGTCCAAGCGGCATGTGGCGTTCTGTGCACGACAGAGAATGCATTTGACGAGCTTTTAGAAGGGGAACGACTTGGCTATTCAACAGCCAGCGATCTTCGGGAACTCAAGGACCTTGGACTCTTGAAGGTGCTTTCTTTGGATGAGCGAGAGGAACCCATCTACCGGTCGTTGATCGAAGGCTCTGCCGCGCAAACGCTCGGTGACGGAGAAGCCGCAACAATTTCATATGCCACTAACAACGACGCTGCCGCACTGATTGACGAAAAAAAGGCCAAACGAATTTGCGGTGAGAGATTCAATGATCTCCAGGTGGCAACTACGACGGATGTGATGCTGCACCCAAACGTCGCCAAGGCACTTGGAGGAGACCACGAAGAAGCTGTCTTTATGGCACTAACGAAGGCGAGAATGCATGTTCCGCGTCACCACATCCAACTGGTCGTAAATCTCCTCGGCGAAGAGCGCTTGGATGGCTGCTCAAGCCTGCCAAAGCATGTCCTGAGGAGCGCTTAGAGATACGTGATCCATCTTCGACACGATGGCGCGCATTCAATCCGCGTAGGGTTGGTCCCCATGAAATGGTCAGGGGTCTTGGAGGGCAGGAACGCTCCTAAGTCGATGGGTGCAGGGAGAGCGAAATCTCCTTGCGAGTGGGGTTTCAAGGGGGCGCGATAGCCTCTTTGATACATGGTTCGGTGAAGGTGGAGAGGGAAATCTCCAAGCCCTTCGAGTGGTTGATCGGCGATACGATCTGTTGGCTCTGGAACGGGTTCAATACCCTGGAGGAGCCATGGGCCGGGGGGATGCAACGGGGGCGCGCAGCGGGTCCCCTTGCCAAGATAGTTTTGTAGTACAAAACACATCTTGCGTTACGCATTTCGGTAATTTCCCGATTGCATTTTGCGTTTGCGCCCAAATTGGCTTCCTGTGCCAATACGTCAGATCACACTTGGTCAAATAAACTGGTCGTGCAATGTTCTAAGTAAGCCCCTGTGGCTTTTTGATAACAATGCGGCGCATGTTTTCTGCGGGTGCGATGAATCAATCAGACGGAAGGGATTTTGGGATGAATCCAATATCGAGAGGGGAGTATTATGAAGAGTCGAATGGTAATGGTGCATTTTTTGAGGTATATTACGAAGATTCAATTGAATCTGAGCAACTAAAAATTACAATACATGTTGATGTTTGGATAGAATCAAACATAAGGGAATCAAGTAAATATTTTTTATTATTAAGTGGTGAAAATATGCTTCTACCATACTCGGTAGAAATGAACGCTGTAACCGTTGATTTGACTGCAAGTGCCGCTTATGCGGCCTGCGTTGCTGCGCAAGTCGGCGCGCAGGTATGGAAAGACTACGAGGATTGCAAGAAGCAAGCTCGTGTTGACAATCCTAACTTCAACTGGGCTCAGGTCCGAGCGGAGGCGTTTAAGTGCCTAGCGCACAAACACCCAAATGCGGTTGGCGCGCTAAAAGCAGCGCTCATATCGTGTTCTCCCGCTCTCGGCACTTAACCACCGCCTCGAAGCTGATCAACTTCGACTAGTATTTTCGCAGCGCCCCTCGCAAGAAGCGCTGAGCCGTGTAAGAGGGTCGGCGAAATAGCTGCGCCAACTGCGACCTCCGTGCTAAAAGGCGCTGAAACGGCAGCCATTGCAAAGCAGAACGTCAGAAAATTCTGACTGCATGAAGCATCAGTAAATCTCTTCGAGTAAATTTCAAATCTATTTGATAATTTCATTTTAGATATTTGTCCTTTTCTATATCTATATATAGAAAATATTATTATATCAACAGATAAATGAATTTATCTATTGATAGTCTGTTGAGAATTCCTGGAACTTTCCGACATTCAACCTTTCAAGTTCGAACCGCTATCCGACGCTGTCTTCGAACCTCTGATCTACCTCCGCCCAGTTTGAGGCGTGAGTCGTACCGGATTTCCGCTGCGGTTCTCGCGCTTCGTTTGGACAAACTGCGCGAAGGAAACCGCAATGACATCCCGCCGAAAACCAGCGCCGTCGTTTGACATGGGCGGCTTATCCAACCGTCCGCCCATCGGTCAAATCCTAGGCCTGATCGCTTTGGCCTTCATTGATCTCCTCATGTTGGGGGTGCTGTTCGGCACTTATGCAGAAACGATGGGGATGCTCTCAGACGTCTATCTCTGCGATCTGCCGCTTATCGGGCCGCCGTCCTGTGCGTTGGATGATGAGATGACCGTCTCACACCTTTTGGCGTTGCTCCTCGCGATCTTCTCAATCGCGGTGCCGATGGCGATCTGGAACGAGATGTTCCGGCAGGACATCTTCGCCGATCCGCAGGGCTGGATCGCCAAACCCGCCAATCGCATCTACGCAGGTATTGCGCTCGGCGTTTATACGCTCGTCGTCGCGCTGGAGGTGGTGAACCTCTACACGCTCATTGCGCAGCAAAGCGTTGGCGGGCCGTTCATAACGCACAACCAGCCGCCGCTCATGGAGTTTCTCGCTCAGAACCAGGGGCTCGGCATCTTTGTCGCCGGACTCGTCGCGGTGGTGAATACCGTCCTGGCTTTTCTGACGGTGCGCGCGGCTCACGCCCTCAAGAAATCCATGGAGCTTTGATCATGCGTCTTTCTCAGATTCTCAAAGTCGCCATGCTGGCCATGATTGGCATCGTTCTCACTGGCGGTTCAAACTCGTTTGCGGGCGAAAAGCCCCGTCGTTCAATGTTCATCGTCATCGAAAACGGCGGGGTTGTGCAGGATCGCGAAGGGCAGATGCACGCCACAAGCTCGCTTCTCGGCGAAATCGCCCAGCTGCGACGCAGGAAGGCGACGCGCGATACGCAAATACATATCGTGCTCACTGCGAACCCGACCGAAGTTTCGTGGTCTGGCACGCCGCAACAGCTCTTTGAGCAAGGGCATGCCGTGCTGGAGCGGATTGCCTTCGTCAATACCTGCTCTGACCTCGTGCGAGCCTGGGCGCAGGTCGATACGACGCGGCGCATCACCTACCCGGATGAGTTCGATCTGATCGGGATCGGTCCGATGATCCATGCCGGTTTCCCGTGTGGTCAGGGTGGAGAAATTTCTCTGCCACAAGCAGCTCCGCGCGAGCTGCGCCTCGGCGCGCTGGCCAGAGAAGCAAGCAGGGTTCGACTTCTGCTCGTTCATCCCGATCAGGATGAGATTTACCTCACGCATCTTGAAGCGGCGGGCGTTCTGGAGCGCGCGCGAAGCGGCGAGCTTGATTTTGACGTGATGGATGCCGCGCGTACGCAGGCTGCATCGGGGGCCATTCTCGAAAGGAAGTAATCATGCGCTTTTCAGTTTCAGTGGCGGCTTTGGCCGCCGCGCTCTTTGTTGCTGCGCCCGCCAGCACGCAAAGCTTCTCGCTTAAGCGCGAGGTCGAGCCGGAGGTGAGCGTCGATCTTCGGCTGCAGCGCTTGGTGAACTTCGAAGCGAACGTGCGGCTCTCGGTCAGAACTGATCCGGCCCTCGTGCCTTCGGCCCGGCTTGTGCAGCTCGTTGAGAGCATCGGCATGATTGATGATGCTGGCCTCCAGATCAGCCGGGGCGCGTATGACATCGACACTCAGCGCGATATCGTTGTTGGTTATTCCGGCGGCACTGCGGAAATCGTCAAAGTCCGCGACACGCCTGCCGGGCTCCAGATCGCGGCGCTTTTCAAAGATAATGAAGGCCGGATTTCTGAGCCAGCGCTCGGGACGATTGCCGCCTATCGCACTGGCGGCGAAAGGCTCTGCTTTGAGCGCGCGCAAATCGATACTGTCGAACAAGCGCCCCCGATGGTCTTTAACCTGCTGATTGATCGCTCCGGCTCGATGGCTCCAGTCATGGATCAAGTGCGCGAGGCTGCGAAAACGTTTCTGGACGATCTACCTGATCACGCGAATTGCGGCGTCGCTTCCTTCGCCAGTCAGTGGAGCGTTGCGCCCCGCAAAGATTGGGCTGATCGCAGCTGTAGAGCTTCAAGCTTTGAGCTGGAAGGGTTGGAGGCTGGTGGCGGTACTGATCTCTTTGGGCCTCTGGCTGAGTTCTACAGCTGGATGAACCGCTCTCAATTTACAGATCATCAGAAGGCGGTGATCATCATCACCGATGGCCGGGTCAACGGCCAGCTGGAGCGAAAGGCAGCCGTCGAGGCCGCCAAGGGCGACGTCCTGACACTCGTCTATTTTTTGGGCGCTTCGGATGATGCGTGGCTGCAAGGGCTGGCTGACAGCTATATCGCGCATCGCGGTGATCTCACGGCACAGCTAGGGCGATATTTCGAAGTGCTGAGCGATGCCTGGAGCAAGCAAACTGTGCTGCAGCTCAAATCCTGCGCAGCGGTCGGAGGCGGTCATGCGAAACCGTGACCCGAACCAGGGCCGTGCCTGGACGTGGGATCAGGACCCGCATGGAAGCGCCAGATGGGCGGATTCCGCCCATCTGGAGGCGAGAGGATACGGCTCATCAGGGCCGCATCTCCTTGGCTATCTGCCGTCCAACAATCGGCGCAGTGGCGCTGCGCCAGTAACCTATGGCGGAGATCGGCACGAGATGATTGTCGCCCCCACGAGAGGCGGCAAAGCGGTCTCCGGTGCAGTCCCGAGACTACTGGATCATCAGGGCGGCATTGTCGTCATTGATCCAAAGGATGGAGAATTGGCGAAGCTCACAGCCCGCTTTCGCCGCTATGGCATGGGACAGATGCTCGTGCTTTTCGACCCCTACGACGTGTTTGCGAGTTCGATTGGCGACCGGCCTGCGAAGATTGATCCGGTTTCGATGATCGATCTGGAGAGCGACGCGGCTTTTGACGATGCAATGCTGATCGCCAGCGCGATCGTCGTTCCTGAAGGCGGCGCGGATAGCCATTGGAGCGCAGAAGCGGAAAGCCTCATTGCCGGGTTGATCTTGCGTGAAGCGGAAATTGGGGGCGATCTGGCAGGCGTGCGCGCTGCACTCAGCCTGAGTAGCGATGCTTTTGAGCAGTATGTAGCAGGCATGATTGCAAGCCCGTCACCGCTGGTGAAACGTGCGGGAGCGCGCATCGACAATAAGTCCGAACGCGAATTGAGCAGCGTCATCTCAACCGCTCAGCGCAACACGCATTTTCTTGAAAGCCAAAAGCTTGCTGACAGCTTGAGCTGCTCGAATTTCGATCTTGGCGATATCGGCGATGAAACAGCGATCTACATCATTCTTCCGGCCCGCCGTATTCGCACGGCGCGTGGCTGGCTGCGTTTGCTGACCGCGCTGCTCATCAACGCCGTCACACAGCGCCAAACAAGGCCTGACGATCCGGTTTTGTTTGTTCTGGAAGAAATGGCTGCGCTGGAGCGTATGGAGATCGTCGAACGCAGCTTTGGCCTGATGGCGGGTTACGGCCTGCAGCTTCTCGGCATTGTCCAGGACTTCACCCAGATCAAAGACCTCTACAGGAGCCGCTGGGAAACCTTCATCGCGAACTCCGCCAGTGTTCAATGCTTCGGGACGAATGACGTGTTCACGGCGCGCTATCTCTCAAGCCTCGCCGGAACGTCCAGTACGCAGAAAACTAGCTTTGAGAGCGCCTTGGTTCGCTCCTCCGCCTTTGGCGACCCGGAGTTTTCAGGGGCTGGCGATAGTCATGGCTCGCGCCCGCTCATAACGCCGGATGAGATGATGAGCCTGCATCCTTCGGTGCAGTTCATCAAACTCGCGGGCGCGCTTCCGGTCATAGGGTGGCGTCCAGCGTATTTTCTGGATCGGCGATACCGCTATGCGAGCGGCATGCCCCTATGGGACGCGGAGTTCATGCCTCATTCCATCGTTCGGTCCGTGGATTTCACCAAGCCCGGTTTCGATGTCGGCGCGGCGCTAGAGCCGCATCTGAAAGTGGGGTGATCGTCATGCTTGGTGGATTTCTGCTCATCACGATACTCGCGTGCCTCGCCTACGAAGCAGTATCGTTGATCCTGAGCCATCAGGGAATTTTGGTGCCTGTTCTCCATCCGTGGCTGAATATGGTTGGCGTAAGTTTCGGCCCGCCCTTGCTCATCGCATCGGCGCTCTTCGCGTGGGAACGCGCGCGGCGCTGGCGGCGAATGGATGAAATGCGCGGTGACGTCTGGAATGATCCGGCGACAGCGCTCGCGAGGGGCGAGCATCGTCCCTCAAACGGCTTGCGAGGTCCCGGCTTCCTGGAGCGCGCCTCTTTGCAGCTGGCGCTTCTCGGGGTGGTGGCTCTGCCCTACTGGCTAGTTATGCCAAGTCCTGCCCTGATGGCTGGCGGGGCGATCCTGGTGGTTTGGATCGCCCGCGCCATGTTCAGATCGGCGTCAGGCTGATGCCCATGGCTGATCTTTGATTAGACGGCAGTACAGCTCGATCAAACGCAAGCGCTCAAGGAGATGAGTGTAGCGCGCGGGGGCCTGATTGCTTTCATCCGCTTCGAGGAAGTTCCGCATCCAGCGTTCCGCATGCTGCCCGAACACCTCATCGATTTCAGCGAGCGGGTAGAACCCGCCGATAGAATGATAAAGGCGCTCATCCACCTCGTAGAGCATGGTCAAAGCATATGTCCACTTCGACACGCCGCCGATCTCGGCGGTCAACTCACGCGCAGGACCCCAGATGCGCGTCCGGTAAAAACCCCGGTTCACAAGCTGGAAGTCTGAAGCGACGAAGATTCGCTCTTGGTGATCATTGTGGTCTAGTGGCACGTTATGCCCTCCTAATGCGCCCATATTTTCGGGCTCAGTCTCCTAAAGTTTCAGTCGCGTTTGAGAGCCCTGCCAAATGGCGGACTTCTCACGCTTGGGTTGGGGGTTGATGAAAAGACGCGCTTGATCTGGCCAAAAACCATTCGTACACGCCCGGCTACCTCAATATATGTTGCCGCCGTCAAAACTCGATCAAGGCCTTTCGCCAAAGAAAAATAAAAAACTTATCTAGGGCCCGAACTTCATAGTCTTTGTTTCCAGGGGGGCAAATGCAGGAGTTTCCGAAAGAAGCCCACTGAGTTTCAAATTAAGCGCCCTTCTAGAGAACAGCGGTTTCCGTGAAAATCAGTGAAAATGAATATAATTAGCGGTCCACGATCAACGCTTTGAAGCGTGCGGATTACTGATCCGCACTCAATATGGAGTGAGCAATGGACGTAAAAAAGAAGCTGGGTTCGATTTCGATTGACCCAACGACCCTCAGCGAAGCGGCTATGGATCAGCTCTCTCATCTAGCCATGGAATTTGAGACGACCGTTAATGATGCCGCGATGGTTGCGATCCACGTGACCTATCTGCAGTGGCTCGACGGCAAGCGGGCGCAAACGTCGCGTGCTATCGATATTCTGCTCGGAAACGAACTGGATGATGAAATACCGTTCTGAGTAAAAAATATCATGGGTTGAGCTTCTTATTTGAAATCGTGATATATTTAATTTTGCGAAGTCATTGTTTTGTATGTTAGTATTTAAATAATGGGGCTTCCGCTGATAAAAAAAATAATGCAGCAATAAAAAATACCCACCTCAGGTTGAAGGATCAATATCTGTCTCGCATCGCCTGCGAGGCTCGGAACTCATGCGCAGCAAGAAAGGTGATGCGATGAAAGATCATAACTTCGAAAACGCGCCTGATTTGCGGCAGGCGCTAAACAAATCTGCAGCACGGCGCATCGAAATCAATGTCGAGCGCTATCAAGCCTATCTGGATAACCCAGCGCTCTCAGAAGCACAGAAAGAAGACATCATCTCTGCGCTCTGGAGCATAATGTCGGCCTTCGTTGAGCTGGGCTTCGGAATCCATCCCGTTCAACAAGCTTGTGGACAACTTCCCGAAACGCTTGACGGTGAGCCGAAGAATGATTCCGATAGAGAGGCGGCGCATAAAGCTGATTTAACTCAGGATGTTAACCAGGGACTGGATGAATAGTCCGGCCCTTCAAAGTCGATAGGAGGACCTATGAAACTGCATGAAAAACCAGACAAGTCGGAGGCGGCGCTGATCTATTGCCGCGTCTCCTCCGCCAAACAGAAATCAGACGGAAGCGGCCTGGAATCTCAGGAGCATCGCTGCCGTCAGTACGCGGCTGAAAAAGGATACACGGTTGAGGCCGTGTTTCCTGATGACAGCTCGGGCGGCGGCGATTTTATGAAGCGCCCCGGCATGGTCGCGCTCCTCGCATTTCTCGATGCGCAGCAGGGTAAGCCTTATGTCGTCGTTTTCGATGATCTGAAGCGCTTTGCTCGCGATACCGAGTATCACATCAAACTGCGCCGCGAGATCGCCAATCGCGGTGCGCGGATCGAATGCCTCAACTTCAATTTTGATGAAACGCCGGAAGGCCGCTTCATTGAAACCGTAATCTCCGCGCAAGGCGCGTTGGAGCGTGAGCAGAACCGTCGTCAGGTGATCCAGAAGATGAAGGCCCGTATCGAAAAGGGGTATCATGTCTTCTATCCGCCGGTCGGCTACCGCTACGGCAAGGATCGCATGCACGGCAAGCTGCTCATGCGCGATGAGCCTGTGGCTTCGATCCTCTCGGAGGCTCTGGAGGGCTATGCATCTGGTCGCTTCGCGTCTCAGGTTGAGGTGAAGCGCTTTCTGGAGTCGCGCCCTGAGTTCCCAAAAAGCGGCGCAAGCGGCGAAGTTCACCCGTCCAAGGTCAAAGAGATACTCCAGCGTGCGGTTTACGCCGGATATGTCGAAGCGCCCGATTGGGGAGTCTCGTTGCGCAAGGGGCATCACGAGCCTCTGATCAGCTTCGCCACTCATCAACGAATTCAGGATCGGCTCGCCGGAAACGTATACGCTCCTGCACGTAAAGATATCAGCGCCGACTTCCCGCTGCGCGGCTTCGTTCAGTGTGATGACTGCGGCGTTGCGATGACCTCTTGCTGGTCCAAAAGCCGCAATGGCCAGAAACACCCATATTACCTCTGCGTGCAGAAAGAATGCGCGAGCCGTGGCAAGTCGATCCGCCGCGCGGTCCTTGAAGCCGATGTTGGAGCGGTTCTTCGAGCCATTCAGCCCGCCAAACAGCTTCAGCACCTCGCCAAGGCGATCTTCGATGATATCTGGGCGATGCGCTTCGTAGATGCGCAGGACGCGCACAGAGCGCTAGAATCGCAGATCAGCGATATTGAGCGTCAGATCGAAGGTCTGATGGATCGCATCATGGATGCCTCAAGCGCTACCGTCGTCGCTGCATATGAGGCGAGGCTGGAGAAATTGGAGCGCCAGAAGCTCGAATTGATGGAGAAAGTGGAAAATACCGCTCCTGAAAAGGCCGATAGGGTCTCTGCATTCGAACCAGCAATGGAGTTTTTGGTAAACCCCTGGAATATATACGAAAAAGGAAGCTTCGCCCTCAAGAGGGTAGTGCTGAAATTGGTGTTTTTAGAGGGTCTTCGGTACAACCGGAAATCCGGCGTTCGAACCGCAAAAACCACCTTTCCTTTCAAGGTGTTAGGCGAAATTTTCGATCATGAGTCTGGAGTGGTGGAGGGGGCTTCCCTCTAATCAAATACCTTTTCCTAAATGATTGCAGGTAATTGAAAATTATCATGCAGCACGTACCCCACATTTTAACCCACATCATGCAGTTATCTTTGAGCTGGCGAAGCTTTTGGCTGAATGATCAATCTCAAAACAGGAGACACTAAAGCCATGCTGAAAATTGATAAGATCGATCCGACCGAAGTCCGGGCACGACTGGCGGTTGTCTGCGCGACCTACGCAGAGCCTACCGTCGCCTTCCCTGTCCCGATGAAGGCGCAGGAATGTGCTCAGTTGTTGGGCCTGACCGACGCAGAGATATGGCAAGAGCTTGAGCGTCCATATGGAACGGGCATTATCCCAATGTTTGCGGAACGATTTGGCTTGCCGCTCGAATGGCTGTTTTTCGGCGATATTTCGCCAATGGTCTTTTATGCGAGGATCGGCCTGGCTCCGCGCAATCCGGCAGGTTGACGACGCTCAGGTAAAGGGGGGCGGGGCAAGGGCGTCATGCCTTCGCCGCCCAACGCCCCCTGCATCTATGCTCGGTCCTCCCCCCTGGGGTCTCTCCCCCGGCTGGCCAGATATTTCGGTTCGACTTACACTCATCGCAAAACATTTTTTTTTGAGGCGACCATGAACCGCGTCGAGTTTATCGCAGAAATCGCGAAGTCAGCCCGCCAACGGATGCGGAAGTCACGTCGGGTATCCCTTGGCCAACTGGAGGCACTCTCGGTGGCGAGACACGATGATCCCACTAGGGGAGTGCGAGCGGCGAGGCTTTCGCCCAGGTGCAGCGCTCGAAACCGGGAGGGTCTGCCCTGCGGCGCTCCTGCAATGCGTGGCGCGGATCGTTGCCATCAGCATGGCGGGAGGATGCGAGCCGGCCCTGATCATTCTGGCAATGTCCGTTGGCTACTGTCGGGGCAAGCCCATCGTGGTCTCGCGATGCAGGAGACGCGGCGGGAGGGGCGGAAAGCACTATCAGGCCTGTCGCCGAAGGAAGCGATGCTCTTGGCACGCAATATGCCTGGCGGTGCTTCAATGTTTGACCGATTATCCGGGGCTATCGCGCTTAGGCGAGCGCGGGACGATGGCGGCGCGGAGTGGCGACGTTGGCTGATGAAAAGCGGTGGACGATATGGACCTCGGTAAAAACGCAAGCTGTGGGAAATCCAGGTGCTATATCAGTTTGAGATGTTCTACTCTTGTTTCCGTCGCGCGATGGCATTGCAAAGCTTGTGGGTAGGTTATCACCAGGCGTAAGCGCGGCAACAAGTCTCTTGCTTATTCCCAGTTTCATACACATTTCACGCACACGATGCGAAAGCTTCTGGTAACCTGTTGTCAAGCGGTTGACAGCAAAATAAGCCACGCATGCAGACGGGAGAATACCAGTGCCAAAAGGACCACAGGGCCAAAAGCGCCCGGCGGACGTGATTGGCAACGCAGTTCACATTGCCAAGATCGCGACCGGGGAGATCGAAGAGACCACGCTGAAACAGCCTGCGAAGCGCAAGAGTGGCGTCGCGGGGGCGAAGGCGCGCGCGCAGTCATTGACGGCGGAGGAGCGCAGCGAGATCGCGCGCAAGGCCGCTGCGGGGAGCTGGGGCTGATGTCAAACAATCCTCCGAGGCGGGTAGTTTACAAGCCTTCTTGGGTTGCAAACAGCTTCTTGGTCCGCGCCAAGAACGAAGGTGTGAAAGATGTTGATCCGCTCAAGATACAGAAGCTGGTCTACAATCTTCATGGGTGGAACTTAGCCGTCACCGGGTCTCCAGTAATAGGCGAGAGGTTTGAGGCGTGGCCGCACGGCCCAGTGAACGCCTCGTTATACCATCAGTTCAAAGGGTTCAGATTTCAGCCGATTACTGGTTTTGCGAGAGATATTGACCCAGTTACGGGTGCCTCAAGTGCTACACATGTTAATCCGACCGATGCTGCTTTCTACGATATCTTTGATCGAGTTTGGGCTAGATACAAAGCCTTCTCAGGGCAGGAGTTGTCAGACATGACCCACGCCGTAGGAACACCTTGGTCGTATGCTCGCGAAAATGGACTCCAGTATATTCCTGACAATATGATCCGAGATCATTTTATTGAAATCAGCCGCACGAGTGCATGACTAACCAAGAGAACGTCGCTCCCGAAGCAATTGATGGTGCCAAGTTGGAAACAGGCGCGCCACCTGGGCCTGTAGGTAATGACCCCCTTACCAAAGACCCGATATTAGACCAAAAGATGGGCGTTGTCGGAAAAGCAATCGGCCACGGAGAAGAAAAGAAAGGGAATATTGCCGCTATAGTTATTTTCTTATTTTCAATTATTTTGGTTGGTGTGATAATTGCTTATCTATACACTGGAAATGGTGAAAATAAGAGCTTTTTAGAAAATCTAATCACTCCTCTATTTGGGATATTCACTGGGGCAATTGGTTATATAACTGGACGCAAAGACTAACATGAACCTTTTACTTGCCAACATGAATTAACACACCTGTATCAGAGGTATGAACAAGCTACCTCTCCACAAACGCGTCATGATCCTGAACATGCTGGTTGAGGGCATGTCGATGCGGTCGATCTCCTGCACGGTCGGCGTTTCCATCAACACAGTCACGAAGCTGATGGTTGAAGCTGGCGAGGCGTGCGCTGCCTACCATGACGAGGCGGTTCGCAACGTGACCGTCAACCGTGTCCAGTGCGATGAAATCTGGTCATTCTGCTACGCCAAAGACAAAAACGTCGCAAAGGCGAAAGCCGCTCCGCAGGGCGCTGCCGTCCCAATACCCTTCATTGGTCTAAGCAAATTTAGGCGATGTCAGCTCCGCCACTTGATGTCAGTGCATTTATCAGCGCCGGAGGCGCGGTGTTTGAGATAGGCTTAGACCGCTTGCGGCAAAGGGGGCCGCTCAAATTGCTTGGCGGTATCTCTATCCATAGGTCTATTCCTTATAGGGTAAACCACAGTTTACTCTGAGAAATGTTCCTCAGGGTCTCCCCAACTTTACCCTGAAGCTCGTTTTGAGAGTAAACTAGGGTTTACCCTGAGAGTATCGGCAGGCGACCTAAAAAGGGCATATTGATTGGATCCTTGGCGATTGCCGTCGCGTCTTGCATTCACCTGAATTAACCCGGAACGCTGCAAGCCTTTTACTGCCTTGATGGCGCTTGTTCGACTACACCCCATTCGCCGCGCGAGGGTCTGGTAGGAAGGGAAACACGCGTCAGTTTTTTCGTTGTGACAGTAGGCGAGTATGACAAGCGCTAAGCGCTCCAAACTGCCGAGATCAAACTCATCAAGAGCTTTTGTGGCCCAATTCAATGCGCGGATGCTCATGCCCATCCATCTCCACTGTGCGCCGCTCCCGCTTCGGTGCGCTCTGCAAGCTCGCCCAGCGTCGCTGCCAAATCGAAATCGAACAAGCCAGTCTTTCCGAATTTGACCTCGACAGTGGCACCGGGAACTGTGGCGAGAAATGCCCGGAATGCTTCGCAGTGCATCCCTGCGGCGCGAGCGCAGTCGTTAAGGCGGACAAACGTCGCGATACTCATCGCTTGGCCCTCGGCAAGCGTTCTGGCAGGAGAGCGATAGCCACCATCGCGATCTCGTCAGGGGCTTCACACAGGCTCCCACACAGCCGCATCAAGGCTTTTCGGGTAGTGGCATAGCTACGGCCGCGCCATCGCGCTGCATGGGACCCACCAGCGTCGCGCCGCTGCAAAATCCATTGGATGCCGTCTTTGCAGACAATCACGCGCCAGCGATCATTCAATCGCACGATCTCGTCCTGGTAATCGTCAGCAGCCTCTTGTGAGGCTTTCCCAGCGTGGCTTGGTGGTTTACCTTCCCAATAAGGTCGCTCCCCAGCGCCGATAATTGCTTCCCGCCCGGCGCTCCCAACGTCGGGCGGTTCCAAAATATCAGATGGATGGGCGGGGCCAGATCGGCGGGTATTCTTGGCCATCCCTCACGCGATATCACGCGTCGCAGTCGCAGCATCAATCGACGCAAGAATTTCGTCGCGCCGCCACATCGTCCGGCCAGCGATCTTGATGGGCTTCGGCAACTCGCCATCACGCGCTTTGCGCCATACGGTCGCGGAGTGAACCCCCAAGAACGAGGCTACGGCTTTTGCATCCATCAACGCGGCGGGTTCGAGGCTCTTACTCAACTTTGCATCAGTAAACATTTGTTAGCTCCTGCTTGTGATTACAGGATGCTTGATGCGGGAAGCTTCGTTTGTTTGCTACGACAGCATAGCTCTTGCGAGTGACGACACAAAGTCGTCGTCTGAATAAGCGCTGCAGGCTTGTTGGCCCGGCGTTCTCACTGAAATTGTTTCAATGCCAAGGATTTTGAAAATTTTTTCCAATGAAGTCATGTAGGGGCCATAAGGCTGCCTGCTATCACTGTCCATAGAGCCCTTTGGCGGCTCGCTCCGATAGAATGCAAAGATGCGCGCAAGGAGATGTGCAACCAAATATGCACGTTTGTCACCAGGTGATTTTTTTCTACGGGTCAGACCTTTCGCATTTGTCACTTTGGGGAAAAGCGTATCCCATTCTTCTTGAAGTCTATTTGCTTCGCGCCCTGCTTGATCACCGGCAATGCTTGCGAGAAGGCCAGCTGACGTTGGCAGCCCATCGACCAAAGCCATAGTTAGCACCGGTGGGTATGCACCACCTTCTGCGCTTTTCCTGATGGGGATATTCCCCGTCGTTCGATCAAGGGAAGTCTTCGCACTATCGATGGCCTTCCTAAAATCGGCCGCAGACCTTTGAGCCTTTTTCAGCTTCTCGATTGCGTTTCTGTATTCTTCGCTAGTTTTGAAGGTTGGGGCGTCGAAAGCTCTAATTATCCCCTGTGGTGACAGTTCAGGATCTAGGAAAACTACGCCTTCCTCGCCAAATAGGTTCGTAGGGCTGTGCTCGCCCAGCATCTCCGCCAAAACGTCCTTAATCCGCGTGTAGCGGTCGTCATACGGTCGTAAAAAATTGTCGCTCACGCCCGCAGCTGCACGACGTCAGCCGTGCCTCCGGTTGCAAAGCGCGCCCACTGGTTCATCAGGTCGCGCCGCTGGTCAAACAGATCGCTACGCCGGTAAGCCCGTTCCACCTTGTTCTCCGGCCGGTGCGCCAGCGCAGCTTCAGCCACCTCGTAGCGTGCTCGGGCCCGTTCCTCCGCCCAATCGCGGAAGGTGCTGCGAAAGCCGTGCACAGTGACTGGCACTTTCAGCCTTTTCAGCACCGCAGCCAAAGTCATGTCTGACACTGGCTTACCCATGCGTGACGGGAAGATGATAGCAGCATCGCCCTTACCCTCAGCCAGTGGTTTCACCTTCTGCAATTCTGCAATCGCCTCGTCAGACAAAGGGACGCTATGGGCTTTGCCTGCCTTCATGCGCTCTTTGGGAATTACCCACGTCCGCGCCTCAAGGTTGATCTCTGCCCAAGTCGCGCCCCGAACCTCGCCGGAGCGGGCAGCGCAAAGAACGGCAAAGCGCAGCGCAGCGGCTCCCATCCCCTCCGCATCGGCCAATTTCGGCCACAACGCCGGCAGGTCATCGAAAGGCAGCGCAGTGAAGTGGCGAACTTCGTCGCGGTGCTTCGGCAGCCCAGCGCCGCCTTTTACAAAATCAACCGGGTTCGGACCTTCGCGATGGCCTGCGGCGCGCGCCCATTCGAGCACTTGCGCCATGCGCCGTCGAACCCGCCGCGCTGTCTCGGGCTTTTCAGTCCACACCGGAGCGAGAACCTTCATCACCTCGGCCTCGCCGATCAGGTGGACAGGCAGTGCGCCAATCTGATCGAATGCGATGCGCTCCAGAGAGGCTAGCCATTCTCTGACGTGGCGTCCCGGCTTCGCTATCGGCACAACTTGCTCTGCATAAACCCTTTCGGCTGCATCTTTGAAAGTGATTGCCTCGCGACGGTCCCGGTCGCGCTCTGCCTTAGGATCGCCGCCCTCTCGTGCTACTTTCCGCAACTTCTCGGCCAACGCCCGAGCCTCGGCCAAGCCGACATAACTCGCACCCCCCAAGCCAAGATCGCGGCGTCGTCCATTGGCTACGACGCGGAGCATCCATCGACGCGCGCCGCTCTTATCGACCTCAAGGAAAAGCCCGTTGCCATCAGCATGACGCCCAGCCTTGGCTTTCTTTACGGCAGTGGCGGTCAGGCGGTTTTCAGGGTGCCGCCCTTTGGGCTTTCCCTTCTTCGGTGCTGGTTGAGTTTCCACAGCAATCTCCCCTTAACCCCACATTGACCCCCACATATCAGATGCGATACACAGCAACAAGATGCGATGGATAGCACTGACGCATCCGCTGAAAGCGAAGCATTTCAAAGGATATCGAGAGGATGGGCGACAAGGTGCGGGGTGTAGGTGGTGGAGGGGGCTGGATTCGAACCAGCGTAAGGTTTCCCTGACGGAGTTACAGTCCGTTGCATTTGACCGCTCTGCCACCCCTCCACGATAGACGCTATCCGTGTGTCCCGAATTGCGCTGGTCGGCAGCACGGAGGGTCTAAGTCTCCATGCCGGTCGCGTCAACCACGAATGCTGCGCTACCGACGGCGGAAAAAGGAATCCCAGAGACTGAGCTCATACGCCACCACGTTGGTGCGATACACGTCGTTGCGGTTCCGCAAGGGGCCGACCAGAACTCGGTCATAGATCCGCCCGCCGACGCTGACCGGTTCAGCGAAGGCCGTTTGCCCTACATTCTCGAATTTCCTGATCGTGCGGGCCGTGTTCGCAGGCCGGGCAAAGATCGCAACCTGAAGATAGAGCGATTTGCCTGCACGGTTGCGCAATAGGTCGTGTTCATCCTCCTCAAGCACCTCTGCGACTGTCGGCATAGGCCGGGGCGGCGGACAATCGCGCAGGCTGGCCTGCCGCTTCAGATCGGACAGTGCGCTTTGGAGGATGATGGTACTCTCCAACTGCCCGCCAGTCCCGTCGACCTGCTCGAAAACTTTAGGTTCCGGCTGCGCCAGAAAGGCGATGCGCTGTTGGACCGCCAGCGTGACCTCCTCCAACTGCGCGCAACTCAGAAACGCATAGCTGCCGCCGGACGCATAAGCCTGCTGCAACTCAGGCGTTTTCGAAATGCACCCCGACAGGACGAACGGCAAGGCAAGTCCTGCGACGCAGAGGCGCCGTTTGATCGTTGGTCTCAAGAACCCCACATCCAACCCTTCCCACAAAAGGTCTTCACACATGTCTCTGCCAAAACACGGCATCTGACAGGTCATTCATATACCACATGATTTACGGATAATTGCGATTTTTCGTCATTTTTGAGGTCAAATACACCAAAATACAACCGGGACGGCGGGACAGCGCCATGGGATCAACCGCTGGCATCACCTGTGCGAATCGATGACATCATCACGTCAGACCCGCCATGACAGCAGGTACCGCTCCAGGCGGCCGATCAGAAAGCTGAGGAGGACACCGAGCACGGAGAGGATGGTCACGCCAGCGAAAAGCCTTTCAAGATCGTAGAGCGACCCCGCCTCGAGAATATAAGCCCCGATCCCGTATTCGGCGCCGAGCATTTCGGCGGCGACCAGAAGGATGATGGCAATGGCGAGGCTGATCCGGAGGCCCGACAGGATACCGGGCATCGCGCCGGGCAGGACGATCTTGCGCACGATGGACAGCCATGTGAGGCCAAAGCTCTGCCCCATGCGGATCAGAGTGCGGTCCACATTGTCGACTGCGCCATAGGTGGCAACAACTGTCGGGGTGAAGGTACCAAACGCGATCAGCGCGTATTTCGACCCCTCATCGATTCCGAACCAGATGACGAAAAGCGGCAGGATAGCAATCTTCGGGATCGGAAACAGGGCGGCGACCACCGGAACCAGCCCCGCACGGATATAAGAGAAAAGCCCGATCAGGATGCCGACACCAATTCCTACACTTGCCCCAAGCGCGGCCCCGATGACGAGGCGCGACAGCGATGGCAGAAGGTGCTTCCAGAGGAGACCGGTCTGATAGAGCTGCACGAAGGTCTCCGCGACATCCGAGGGGCGCGGCAGGGTCAGCGGGCTGATGATGCCGATGCGCGTGCCCCATTCGATCAGGCCGATGAGGAGGACGAAAACGATGATGCCCACCCCCCGCCGGGCACCGGGGGCAAAGCCACCGCCGCGAAAGGGGACCGGTTTCTGCCCCTCCGTTCCGGTTTCAGACATCAATCAGTTCCGCATCGGCGGCACGAGCTTCTTCGCGCATCAGTGACCAGAGACGGCGTTGCCGTGCCTCCAGCGCGGGGTCACCATGGCTGCGTGCCTTCAGCGGCATGTCGATCTCGACGATTTCGCGGATCTGTCCGGGGCGGCGTGACAGGACGACGACCGAATGGCCAAGGCGCACGGCCTCTGCCAGATTATGGGTCACATAGACAGCGGTGAAAGGCGCGCGTGTCCAAAGGCCGATGAGGTCGTCCATCAGCAATTCGCGCGTCTGACTGTCGAGCGCTGACAATGGCTCATCCAGCAGCATCACCGCCGGGCGCACCGCCAGCGCGCGGGCGATGGCGACGCGTTGTTTCATCCCGCCAGAGAGTTGCTTTGGCAGCGCATCAGCGAAGTCCGACAGGTTGGTGCGCGCCAGCACATCTTCGACGATCGCGCCCGCCGCCGCGGTGCCGATCCCGTGATCCTCCAGCACCAGCGAGATGTTGCCGCGCACGGTCCGCCAGGGCAGCAGTGCGAAATCCTGAAAGACAAAGGTCAGCGGGTTGAGGCAGCCATCAGGCGGTGCGCCAATCTGCTCTGCCAGACCTTCTGTGGGCTGCTCAAGCCCGCCAATAATCCTGAGCAGGGTGGATTTCCCGCAACCCGATGGGCCCACCACACACATGATCCGGCCCGACGGGATGTCGAGGCTGATATCGCGCATCACCTCTGTTGCGCCATAGCGATGGCTGATGCCCGTCAGGCGGATGTCCATGGCCGGTGTGGCCTCAGCTCAGCATCTTCACATAGCTGCCATCCACAACGGTATCGAGCGTGATGTCCGCGCCGACCAGCCCTTCGGACTGATACCAGCTCAGCTGGTCCTGGATCGACGCGGCGTTGAGCGCCGCGCCTTCGTTCAGGCGCATCGTGCCGTTGATGATTGACGGCGCGGCCTTCTCGCGGGGGCGGTCAGTGTAGACATACTTGTGGATCAGATCGACCATGGCCTGTACGGCATCATCGCCGCCGGCCTTGTCGATCATCGTCGCATTGTAATCGGCGACACCCCGCGCATACGCACCGAGAAAATCACCGGTCATCGTCCGTTCATCCGCTGCATTGGCCGCGGAGGTGAATACCGTGGTGACCTGATAGTTCGGCAGGTAATCCGACACTTTGCCGATGATGTGTACCGCGCCTGACCCCGCAAGCGGTTTGGCGATATGGGGGACGATGGACCAGGCGTCGATCTGGCCGGATTTCAGCGCGCCAATGATCGCGCCGACCTTCTGCAGGGGCTTGAAGCTGAGGCTGATCCCCTCCTTCGCGGCAATCTTCGAGCCCATGTAGTGAAACGATGACCCCGCAGCAGACATGCCAAAGCTCTTGCCATCAAGGGCTGCGGGGCTGGTCGCACCGGCCTGAAACGCGGCGTCTGACGCGAGGATCTGCTGGCCATCAATGCCGTCTTCCTCTGACAGGGCACCGCCGATGATCTTGATCGCCCCCTTGTCAGCCAGCGAAACGAGGCCACCCGACATGGCTGTTACCGCAAAGTCCACATCACCCGACGCAATGGCGGCGGCCATTGGCGGGGCGGCCTGAAAGAACTTCAGCTCAACATCCAGACCCGCCGCGCTGAAGTAATCGCGCTCAACCGCAATGAACGTGCCGGAATGACTGGTGAAGCGCAGTGCGCCCACCGTGATCTTGCGGTTCTGCGCCAGCGCGGGCGCAGCGAGGCCCGAAGCGGCGGCACCGCCCATCAGGGCCAGCGCGGTGCGACGGTTCAATCCATGTGCCATGTTCTTTTCCTCCCGAACTGCGGGTCCCGCCCCGCGTGATCTGCAATTGCCCGCATCTTGGGCAGAACTGGGGAAAGCTGTCAAAGGGATGGTCATCCCGCCGCCCGAGCGCACCTAATTTTCGCCGCCCGGGCTCGTCAGCTTGCAAAGAGACGGGTGCTGTAGCACGGTTTTTGGGAAACCGGGGGGTAGATCGTGGTCAATACAGAAGCGGTGGTCGTCGAAAATGCAAGTAAGACTTTCGGCAAGGGATCAGGGGCGGTAAAGGCGCTGGATGACGTGTCGCTTGCCATCCGCAAGGGCGAGTTCTTCACCCTTCTTGGCCCGTCCGGTTGCGGCAAGACGACCCTGCTGCGTTGCATTGCGGGGTTTGAGAACCTGACCGGCGGGCGCATCATGCTGTCAGGCAATGACATCACCTTCACCCCGCCAAATCAGCGTCCGGTGAACACCGTCTTTCAGTCCTATGCTCTCTTCCCGCATCTGACAGTGGCCAGGAATGTTGCCTTCGGCCTTACCATGCTGGGCAAATCGAAGGGAGAGGTGGACAAGACCGTGGCGCGTGTCCTTGCGCTTGTCCGGCTCGACAGTTTCGCCGACCGTTTGCCGCAGCAATTATCGGGCGGACAACAGCAGCGCGTCGCGCTGGCACGCGCCCTGGCCCCCGCGCCGGAAGTTCTGCTGCTTGATGAGCCACTGTCGGCGCTGGATCTGAAACTGCGCAAAGAAATGCAGAGCGAGCTGAAACGGCTGCAACATGAGACAGGCATCACCTTCGTCTTTGTGACCCATGATCAGGAAGAGGCGCTGACCATGTCGAACCGGATCGCGGTAATGTCAGCGGGGCGGCTGCACCAGGTCGGGTCGCCGCGCGACATCTATGACCACCCGGCAAACCGCTTTGTCGCCGATTTCATTGGTGAGACGAATTTCCTCGATGCGGAGGTGGAAAGCGACGGCCTGCGCCTCCCCTCCGGCGATCTGCTGGCGGTGTCCGCAACCGGGCACAGCGGCAAGGTCATCGCTGCAATCCGCCCCGAACAGATCAGCATCGTCCCGAAGGAGACGGCAGGCGCATTGGCGGTCACAGTCGCCGGGGCGACCTATTTTGGCACCGACACGCATTACCATCTGACCCTAGGCGATGGCAGCCCGCTGGTTGCACGCGTACAGGCCGCAGCCAGCGAACAGATCGTCGAGGGTTCCGAAATGGCTGCCACCTTCGATCTGGCCCGCGTGCAGGTGCTGGACGACTGACTGAATGCCGATCATTCACGCGGCGGAACTGACGCCGCTGCGCAGTGCATCAGGCTGCAAAACCCCTGATGCTCACACCTTCTGCAGTCAGGCGGTCGCGGATCGTCCGGGCCATTGCGACCGCTCCGGGGCTGTCGCCGTGAACGCAGATCGATTGGGCCTTCAGCGGGATCGGGTCGCCATCGATTACAGGCATCAGTCCCGTGTCAAGATAGCCGAGCAGGCGCGCTGCCGCTTCGTCCGCATCATGGATCATTGCGCCGGGCTCGCTACGCGGGACCAGTTGGCCCGTCGACAGATACCCACGATCGGCGAAAATCTCCGAATAGACCATGCTGCCCGCATTACGCGCCGCCACCTCCAGCGCCGCACCTGAGATTGCCAGGACGGCGAGGGCTGGATCGACATCCCTGATCGCTGCCACGATGGCCTCTGCCACCTCTGTGTCGGCAGCAGCAAGATTGCCAAGCGCACCATGGAGTTTGACATAAGTGACCCGCGTTCCCGCCATCGCAGCCAGTGCCTGCAAGGCCCCAATCTGTGCCGCAACCATGCGCCCAATTTCCACCGGGGGCATGGGGATGACCCGGCGTCCGAAACCTTCGCGATCATTATAACCGGGATGGGCGCCCACGATGACGCCGTTGTCGCGTGCCAGCATCAGCGTGCGGTGCATCGTTTCGGGATCGCTGGCATGCCCGCCACAGGCAATATTGGCGCTTGTCACGACGCCCAGCATCGCGGCGTCATCCCCCATCGCCCACGGCCCGAAGCTTTCACCAAGGTCGGAGTTAAGATCGATCTGTCGGGCCATGGCGGGGCAGTCCTTTCTGTTCGCACAGTTGTTGAACCAATACGGTCAGACCCGGTCCGCCATGGCCGCCCATGCTTCCTCTGCCGTATCAACAAAGGTGAAGAGATCGAGATCCTCGTCCGAGATCGTACCGGCATCCGCCAACGCATCCCAGTTCACGATCCGCTTCCAGAACTCGCTGCCAAAGAGCAGTACGGGCATCCGCTCCATCCGGTCGGTCTGGATCAGGGTCAAGGTCTCGAAGAGTTCATCCAGCGTGCCGAACCCGCCGGGAAAGACGGCGATGGCCTTGGCGCGCATCAGGAAATGCATCTTGCGGATCGCGAAATAGTGGAAGTTGAAGCACAACTCCGGCGTAACATAAGTGTTGGGGGCCTGTTCGTGCGGTAACACGATGCCAAGACCGATGGAGCGCCCCCCGGCCTCCACCGCGCCGACATTACCGGCCTCCATCACGCCGGGGCCGCCGCCAGTGACAACGACCAGTTCGCGCCCATCGCGCGCCAGGCTCGCCTCCGTCACGCGCTTGGCGAATTTGCGCGCCTCGTCATAGTAATCGGCCAGCCCGGCAAGCGTTTCGGTGCGCGCGGTATGGCGCTCTTCAGGGGATGGGATGCGCGCCCCTCCAAAAAGAACGACCGTGCTGTCGATCCCTTCGGCGCGCAGGATGCTTTCGGGCTTTTCCAGCTCCAACTGCAATCGGACACCGCGCAGCGGGTCTGATCGCATATAGTCCTGATCGACATAAGGCAGGCGATAATTCGGATGCTCCGTCTGCGGCGTGTGGGGGATGCGTTCCGCCCGCGTCAGGTCCTTCCAGATGGATGTGAAAACGGATACCCGTTCGTTCTGATCAGTCATTCTGTCCCCCGATAGGTCACCGAAAACCGGTATCATTGCACGGCGCTTAACGCCGTCGTATAGCCTCCGCCGATCCGAGACAAACCCCCTTGAGGAGCCTGCCCATGTCCAATGCCCAGCTCGAAGCCGCTATCGAAGCCGCGTGGGAAGCCCGCGATACCATTACCCCTGCCACATCGGGCGAGACCCGCGAAGCGATTGAAGACACGTTGAACGCGCTTGATGGTGGCGGGCTGCGCGTGGCGGAGCGGCAGGCAGACGGCAGCTGGCACGTCAACCAGTGGGCAAAAAAGGCGGTTCTGCTGGGGTTCCGGATCAAGGATATGGAACAGCAATCCGGCGGCCCGCAGGGCAGCGGCTGGTGGGACAAGGTCGACAGCAAGTTCGCTGGATGGGGCGATAATCAGTGGAAGGCTGCCGGGTTCCGCGCCGTGCCCAACTGCGTCGTGCGCAAATCCGCCTTCATCGCCAAGGGTGTGGTGCTGATGCCGTCCTTCGTCAATCTGGGTGCCTATGTGGATGAAGGCACGATGGTCGACACATGGGCCACCGTGGGGTCCTGCGCGCAGATTGGCAAGAATGTGCATCTGTCCGGTGGCGTCGGCATCGGCGGCGTGCTGGAGCCGATGCAGGCCGGTCCAACCATCATCGAGGACAATTGCTTCATCGGGGCTCGATCCGAGGTCGTCGAAGGCTGCATCGTGCGCGAAGGTTCTGTCCTCGGCATGGGGGTCTATATCGGCCAGTCGACCAAGATCGTGGACCGGGAGACCGGGGATTTCACCTATGGTGAAGTGCCCGCCGGATCAGTCGTGGTCTCCGGCTCGCTGCCATCGAAAAACGGCGTATCGCTCTATTGCGCGGTGATCGTGAAACGAGTGGACGCGCAGACCCGGTCGAAAACTTCGATCAATGAGCTCCTGCGCGACTAAGTGATGATCCGCATCGCGGTGATTGGTGCCGGCCTGATCGGTCGGTGCCATGTGGAGGTGATAGAGCGGGTCGACGGGGCTGAGGTGGCGTGCGTCGTGGACCCGGCACCTGACACGCAAACCTTCGCGGCGGAGCGGGGACTGCCGTGGGCAGCATCGATTGCGGAAATGCTGACAAGATTGCGCCCCGATGGCGCGATCATCGCAACGCCCAATACGCTTCATGTACCAAATGGGATGGACTGCGTGGCGGCGGGTATGCCCATTCTGATCGAGAAACCCATCGCGGACGATACGACGACGGCACAGCGCCTGATCGATCAGGCGGCGACGAAGGCGGTTCCCATCCTCGTCGGTCATCACCGGCGGCATAACCCGATCATCAGCGCAGCGCGAGCCCGGATCGACAGTGGTGCCCTCGGGGCCATCGTCGCCGCACATGCGCAGTGCTGGTTCTACAAACCCGACCAATACTTCGCGACCGGATGGCGAAAGCAAAAGGGTGCCGGGCCGATCTTCATCAACCTCATCCACGATATCGACCTGATGCGCCACCTGATCGGCGAGGTGGACAGCGTCCATGCCTTCAGGTCCTCCGTCACGCGCGGTCACGCGGTGGAGGATACGGCCGTCGTTTCGCTTCGCTTTGCAAATGGTGCGCTTGGCACTGTCACGGTCTCCGATGCCATTGTAGCGCCTTGGAGCTGGGAACTGACGGCGGCGGAGAACCCTGCCTATCCGGCCACCGGGCAGAGCTGTTACCTGATCGGCGGCACGCGGGGCTCGCTCGAGATACCAACCGGTACGGTCTGGTCGCAGGATGATGCCCCAAGCTGGTGGAAGCCGATCCACCACCACGCCGACGCAGTACCCAGCATTGATCCGCTAGACGCCCAGATCGCGCATTTCTGCGACGTGATCAACGGGGCCGCGCCGCTGGTGTCGGGGGCGGAGGGCCTTGCATCCCTCAAGGTAATCGAGGCCATCCACCGCTCCGCTGAAACCGGCATGCCGGTTTCCCTGATCTGATACTGTGCCACGCTGATAGCGGCCGGAGTTGACTTGTCCGCCAAGGCACGGCACCTCCCTCAGAACGGAGGGCCGCATGGCAAAATCATCCAAATCGCAGGAGGTTTTTACCCTTCTCGTTGAGGCAGGCCGGGGCGCAGGCGACGGTCTGCCAGACGGCGCGACCGGTGCGGCGCTGATGTGCTACGCCACCGGCATCGACGAGGCGGAGGCCGTGCGCGAGACTGTCGCCATTCTCAAACAGGCGGAAATCTCGGTTCTCGAAGTGTCCGGCTATGGCACTTTGGCGGAGCGGGAGGCCGAGGGCCATGACATCTCCGACGAGGACCGCGCCCTGATGGATCGTGCCCGCGCTGAAAACGCGGTAATCGTCGCGCAAATCACGCCCTTTTTTGAAGACTGATCCGATGACCCATGTCTTTCTCGACCTTGACGGCACATTGACGGAGAGTGGGATCGGCATCACCCGGTCCATCGCCCATGCGTTGGAGGCAATGGGGCATCCCGTGCCGCCACAGGCGGTGCTCGACCAACAAATCGGCCCGTCACTGTGGGACTGTTTCGCGGGGTTCGGGATGGACCGCGCAGATCAGGACCGTGCCGTGGCCCTGTATCGGGAACGATACACGACCGTCGGTCTTTTTGAGAACCGTGTCTATGATGGCATCGCCGAAATGCTGGTCCGGCTGGGCGAGGCGGGCTGCATGCTGCATCTCGCGACGGCGAAACCGATAGCCTATGCCAAGAAGATAACCGCGCATTTCGACATCGGCCGCCATCTTACACGCGAGTTCGGGTCGGAGCTGGACGGCACCCGTACCGACAAAACGGAACTGATCGCCCATGCGCTGACTGAAACCGGGGCCAGCCCGGCAGCCAGCTTCATGATCGGCGATCGCCACCATGACATGATCGGTGCCCTGAACAACGGCCTCACCCCGGTCGGTGCATTGTGGGGCTATGGCCAGCCGGGCGAGCTGTCCGATGCGGGCTGTACCGATATTGTCGCCAACCCCGCCGAGGCGGCTGATCTGATCCTCAGGAGGCTTGAATGATCGACCCCGTTGACCTGACCGCCGCGCTGATCCGCTGCAACTCCGTCACCCCCGCCGAAGGCGGTGCGATCGCGCTGATGGAGGAGACGCTGAGCAGCATCGGCTTCGCCTGCCACCGCTGCGACCGGAATGGTATCGCGAACCTCTATGCGCGGATTGGTGAGGGATCGAACGGTCCGGTCTTCGCTTTCGCGGGCCATACGGACGTCGTGCCGCCAGGCGACGTAGCCGACTGGACCCACGGTCCCTTCGATGCCGATATCGCCGACGGACAGATCTGGGGGCGGGGCGCGACTGACATGAAATCCGGCGTCGCCGCCTTCGCCGCCGCTGCCTCTGCCTATATCGAAAAGGGCGGCACAGGCTCCATCGCCCTCCTCATCACCGGTGATGAGGAGGGTAATGCCATGGACGGCACCACTGCGATCCTCGACTGGATGGAAGCGAGTGGTGAGGCGGTCGACCATTGCCTTGTTGGAGAGCCGACCTGCCCCGAGAACCTGGGCGACATGATCAAGATCGGGCGGCGCGGGTCGATGACGGCATTTTTCACAGCGACCGGCCGTCAGGGCCATTCCGCCTATCCCCACCGCGCCGCCAACCCCTTACCGCCGCTGATGCGCCTTCTGGACCGGTTGGCAAACCATGAACTGGACCAGGGGACCGAACATTTCGACGCCTCAACGCTGGCGCTTACGACCGTGGATGTCGGCAACCCAGCCAATAACGTCATTCCGGAGCGGGCGAAGGCAACCGCGAATATCCGCTTCAACGATGCGCACACATCCAAAAAACTGGCGATGTGGATCCTGCAGGAAGCCGCGGCAGCCACCGCGGGTACCGAAGTTCGGATCGAGACGGATTTCAAGGTCTCTGGCGAGAGCTTCATCACCGAGCCCGGCCATCTGTCGGATGTCATCTCCGCCGCGGCTGAGGCTGAAACAGGGCGGCGGCCCGAACTGTCGACGACGGGCGGCACATCGGATGCCCGCTTCATCAAGGCGATGTGCCCGGTGGCGGAGTTTGGTCTGGTTGGCAAGACCATGCATCAGGTGGATGAACGCGCCCCGGTCGAGGAAATCAGAGCGTTGGCGCGGATCTACGAAGGTGTGCTTGACCGGTATTTTGACGGCGCGGGCGAGACGGCCTGAGCCCGTCAGCCTCGTGCGCTGTCCCAAGCTGTGACAAGCGCGGCGGCCTTGCGCCCGACACTGACCGCACTGTCGCCAGGTTTGTAGAGCGCGCCACCGATACCAAACCCGTCCGCACCCACGGCCAGCCATGCGGCGAAGTCATCAGTACCCACGCCGCCCACGGCATAGACCTTTGCATCTGGCGGCAGGACATCGCGCAGCGCTTTCAGCCCCTTCGCGCCCATCTGGAAGGCCGGGAAGACCTTTAGACCCGTCGCGCCGACCTTCAGGGCCGCGAAACATTCGCTGGCAGTCAATACGCCGGGGAAATAGGCAAGGCCGCGCCCGGTCGCGGCCTCCGCCACCGCAGGATCGAAGTTTGGTGCCACGATCAGTCGCCCGCCCGCAGTGGCGACATCTTCGACGGCTCCGGCAGTCAGAACCGTTCCGGCACCGATCTGCGCGCAATCACCGAACCGCGCCGCCAGGCGTTCGATGCTCGTCAGCGGATCGGGGGAGTTCAGCGGCACCTCGATGGACGTGATGCCCGCCTCGATCAGGGCGGCACCGATATCCTCGACCTCCGCCGGGCGGATGCCGCGCAAGATGGCGATGATGTTACGGCTCATGAAGTACCTTTCATTTGGGCGTGCGCCGCTGTCAGACCGCTCAGCGACATGTCCTCTGCCGACGCAACGGGTGCGATGACGCCCTGCTGATGGAGGGCCTTCTGGTAGTGGAGCGACAGCGGCTCCGCCCCGATCAGCGCGACGTTCTGGCCAAGCCACCATGTGCGCGATGCGGCCAGTTCGACGCCGATCAGAAGACCGGACAGGCGGGCGTGGGCCATATCGGGCAAAAGACCGTCAAGCAGCCCCTCCGCCCGAATGGCAAAGAGACGCGCGCCGATCATCTCCGGATGCGACAGCCCGTCCTGAACGGCGGTGATGAATGCCTCGTCATCCCAGCCGGTACCAAGCCCGTGGCGCAAGATCGTGTACTGGCTGAGGGCGGTGAACATTTCACCGGTCATGAAGGTACGAAAGCCAACGATTTCGCCTGCGCTGATCCGTGCCCATTTCGAATGAGTTCCCGGCAGGCAGAGGACGCCGTCGAAATCAGGATCGTGGCGCAAATAGCCCGCGATCTGCGTCTCTTCGCCCCGCATTACATCAGCGGGCCGCGCCTGCGAGACACCGGGAATGATATGAACATCCAGCCGAGCATCCGCTGTCGATGGTGTTGCGAGCGATGCGGTGGCCAACGGCGGTGTCGGAGCAGAAAGGTAAGAGGCCTCCACCCATCCCTGCCGTGCGCCGACCATGCCTGCGGCGAGGATCGGCATTCGCCTGTCGTCCAGCCAGTCGGCGATCAGGTCCAACAGCGCGCCCTCGAACCCGTCCGGCGCGAGCGATCCCATCCCCGCATCGGATGACGCGCGCGCCACCACGCGCCCCTCTTTTGTCATCGCAAAAGCGCGCAAGTTGGTGGTGCCCCAGTCGAGCGCGATCCAGTCGGGTTTGATCATCGTACCTCTGACAACAAAAAATCCCGGTTCGCGCCATGCGATCCGGGATCTTTTTTGAGTTCAAGCAGTCATCAAGCCGGCTGTCGCTTATGCGGCTGCTTTCTTTTCCAGCGCTTCGTCGACGCGGCGCGCCGCACGGGTGTCATCGATCCGCTCAACCGCAGCGACTTCGCGGGTCAGACGCTCCAACGCTGCTTCGTAGAGCTGGCGTTCAGAATAGGACTGCTCCGGCTGATCCTCTGCACGGTGCAGGTCGCGCACGACTTCTGCGATTGAGATCAGATCGCCCGAATTGATCTTCTGCTCGTATTCCTGTGCCCGGCGGGACCACATCGCACGTTTGACGCGGGCGCGGCCTTTCAGGGTTTCCAGTGCCTTGCCGATCACATCGGGGCTGGACAGCACGCGCATTCCGACCGAGTTCGCCTTTGCGGTTGGGACCCGGAGAGTCATCTTTTCCTTTTCGAAAGAGATCACGAACAATTCCAGCGAAAGGCCGGCAATTTCCTGCTCTTCAATCGAAATGATGCGGCCGACGCCATGCGCTGGGTAGACCACGTAATCATTGGCCCGAAACTCGTTCTTTGTCTTCGTTTTGGTTGTCATACTGTTTTTCCGGTCCACTCTGTCATTTTCGCGATGTGCAGCCACACCAAAAGCTACCCCGCACCATCGAGCTGCGATGGCGGTGGTAGTCCATTGAGGGAAGCAGGTCCGTCCAGCGGAGGGTATTTTCCAGCCTCTCCCTGAGCACGGTCAGCTTTTGCATGCCTTATATATAGCAAGAAATACGGCGATTTGCCAGTTATTGCGTGGCTAACCCATGGCGTCGCGACGTTTTCGCTCAGAATCGCATTCAAATCAGTGCGTTTGTTAACCTGTCAACCGCATATCTCAGGACAGTTCCATCAATCGCCCGTGCCAGGTGCCTCGGTAAAGTACTTTTCGAACTTGCCTGATTCGCCGTCATGTCTCTCGGCGTCGTCCGCCTGTTCCTTCTTCAGCGTGATATTGGGCCAGATCGATGCGAACTTGGTGTTGATCTCCAGCCATTTTTCCAGCCCCGGCTCAGTGTCGGGCCGGATCGCATCGGCGGGACATTCAGGTTCGCACACGCCGCAATCGATGCACTCATCAGGATGAATGACGAGCATGTTTTCGCCTTCATAGAAACAGTCGACCGGGCAGACCTCCACGCAATCGGTATATTTGCACTTAATGCAGTTATCGACGACGATATAGGTCATTCACTTCATCCCGCGATCAGACATTGGACTGGCACCCGCAAGCGACATAATGCGGCGAATGATCCGGGGCAAGCGCCAAGCGGTCGCGCCTCTCATCGCGATGTCTTTTCGATATCTTCATAGAGCGTCTGCGCCTCTGCTGCCGGGCCGCGCCGGTCGCCCAGTGCCAACACCCGGACCACCCGGATATCGGTGCCCTGGGAAAACGTCAGCACATCACCCGGCCGCAGCAAGGCATGGGTCTTGCTGTTGCGCTGTCCGTTCAGCCTAACGCCCTTGGCGACGATCTTCGCTGCCAGTGACCGGGTCTTGAAAAACCGGGCCTGCCACAGCCATTTGTCGATCCTGAGGCCCGGGATCGCGTCGTCGCCCATATCCTACTTGTCTTTGAGCGCTTTGAGGATCGCGAACGGGCTGTCCGGGTCCGGGCCCCGCTCTGGCCGCTGCGGTTTGGCGGAGAATGTCTTCGCCCCCTCGTCGCGGCGCGGACCCTTTCCGCGTTTACCGTCGGACTTTCCTTTGCCCTGACGTTTGCCGCCCTTGCGATCCTCGCCATTGCCGCGATTATCGCGCGCCTTTCCGGGCCGGGCGTGCTGGCGCGGTTTGCGGGCAATGGTGAAGGTGTAGAACACCTCCGTTTCAGGGACTGCCGTTTCAGGAGCCGCGCCAGGCTCCGCCGCCGCGGCGTCCTGAGGCACCACATCGTCCGAAGTGGCATTGGCCGCGGTTGTCTCCGCATCAAAGACGGGATTTTCAACCGGCACGTCGGATCCTGGCTCAGCAACCTCCGCGCTGGCGGTATCCACGCTCTCGACTGCCTTGGTATCGGCGGCGGCTGTCTCGATCACCGCCTCGGTGGTCGGCGGCATGTCCACACTGCCATCCTCGGCAGGTTTTGATGGCATATCCGACATGACGGTTTTCGCCGGTTTCGGCCTCTCGCCCCTCGCCGCGTCAAAGCCGAGCCCACCCATCAGCCCGGCGAACTGATCCAGCGTCATGCCGGTGATCGACAGCATATCCGCGCTCGCCTCAAACCCGGCGCGGGCATCCTGATCGCGCAGCATGTCGGCAAGTCGTTCCAGCATGTCGATGCGAATCGCGCGGTCGCCCGCAAGGCGGTAGCCCGCGCGCACATAGAAACCAGCCGGGGCACCGTCGACCGCGGGGATCGTGACGTGACCGGGCGGAGGCGCGCCGGGGATCATGTCCAACCCCTCCTTCAGCCCCCAGAGCACAAGGCGCAGCCGTGTCGGCGCGGGTTTCAGAAGGGCGGGCATGAAAACCGAATGCTGGCCAAATCGCACGCCATGTTTGCGCAATTGCGTTCGGGCATCCTGATCCAATGCCTTAATGTCCTCGGCAATCGGGCGACGTTCCAACACGCCAAGGCCTTCGATCAGTTGGAAGCCAACGCCGCGCGCCATCCCCTTGACCGTCTCGTCATCGCGCAGCGCGATCAGGGGCTCAAACAGCGAGGCGACATTGCGGTTGATCCAATGGCTAAGGCGGCGTTCGATCTTCTCGACGACCGGCGGCTCCAACATCTCGTCGACAAAGGCGCGAACTGTGGGTGACAGCGCATCGGCACCGGCCTCCAGCCGCCCGACGGCCATCTCGCCCCACATCAGGCCACCCTGTTCGGTGACGTCGATCTCTGTGTCGGGTGCGTTGTAAAATTTGTCTGCCCGATGGGCGAACCAGCCCTGCAGACTGCCCATGGACGCGGTGCGCAGGCGCTTTTGTTCCTCGGCACCCGCGCCAGGGTCCGCGATGAACTGAAAGCCGTCGATACGGCCAAGATGCTCGCCTTCAGCGGTGACTTCACCGGTTTCGTTCACGTCGGCCACAAGGCCCTCCTTCTGTTTCAACCGGCGCATCAGCACAGATGTGCGCCGGTCAACAAACTCGCGCGTCAGCGCGATGTGCAATGCGTCGCTCAGCCGGTCCTCGACGGCGCGGGCACGGCCCCGCCATTCACCGGGATCAGCCAGCCATCCGCCGCGATTGGCGACATAAGTCCAGGTCCGCATATGGGCGAGACGGCGCGAGAGCTGATCGATGCTTCCCTCGGCACGGTCCAGTTTTGCGATCTCACCCGCGATCCAGTCGGAGGGTATAGCGCCCTCTGCGCTGACGAGAAACCTGTAAATCTTGGCGACCAGTGCCGCGTGTTCGCTGGGCGCGACCTTGCGAAAGTCGGGAATCTGACAGCAATCCCAGAGCCGCCGGATCATCGCGCCGCCCTTGGTCATATCGCGAAGCTCCGCATCGCGCCAAAGGGTGCGTATCGCGATCAGGTCATCGGCATCGCGCGCGCGGCGCAGGCCAGGATAGGGTGACTGCGTTTCCAGCGATGCGATCAGAGCGGGGACAGTGCCAAATTCCAACCGCGCATTGCGCCATTCCAGCAGGTTGACCGGCTTGAACTGATGCTGGGTAATGGCCAGCGCATCCTCATCGTTCAGCGGTCCGGAATCGCCCGTGACCCCAAAGCTGCCATTGGTGGTGTGGCGGCCTGCGCGACCGGCAATCTGCGCGATCTCGCCATTGGTCAACCGCCTTGTGTGCCGCCCGTCGAACTTTGAAAGACCGGCGAAGGCGACATGTTTGAGGTCAAGATTGAGTCCCATGCCGATGGCGTCCGTCGCAACGAGGTATTCGACGTCGCCATTCTGGTACATATCGACCTGCGCATTGCGGGTGCGCGGCGACAGCGCCCCCATCACGACCGCTGCGCCGCCTTTCTGGCGGCGGATCAGTTCCGCAATCGCATAGACCTGATCGGTCGAAAACGCGACGATGGCCGATTTTGCGGGCATTCGGCTGATTTTCTTCGGCCCGGTGTAGCTGAGCGTCGACAGCCGGGGCCGCGTGGTGATCCGCGCCTTTGGCAGCAGCGCCGCGATCCGAGGGCGCATCGTCTCAGCCCCGAGGAATAGCGTCTCGCGCCGCCCGCGTGCGCGCAAAAGGCGGTCGGTGAACACGTAGCCCCGATCGGGATCGGCGCAGAGCTGAATTTCATCGACGGCGATGAAATCAGCCCCCCAGTCGAGCGGCATCGCTTCCACCGTGCAGAGGAAGTATTTAGCGGAGGGCGGGGTGATCTTCTCCTCCCCCGTGAGGAGCGCAACCGTCGGAGCGCCGCGCAGGGCCACGACACGGTCGTAAACCTCCCGCGCCAGAAGGCGCAGCGGAAAGCCGATCACACCGGTATCGTGGCTCAGCATCCGCTCCACAGCGTAGTGGGTCTTGCCGGTATTGGTCGGGCCAAGGACCGCTTCGACGGTTTCGTCACGACCGACAGAGGGCGAGATGCCAGCGAGTGAGGGGATCAAGAAAGGCTCCTTCAACGCAGGAGGCGTGGCGCGCGGCCAATGGGGTCAGATACCTTTGCCGTCAACCTCTGGCGACAGGCGATCAATGGCGTCTTGCGCATTCTTTAGGCCGGGATAAATGCGATTGACCTGTCGCCATGCTTTCATGGCTGCCAGGGGCTGTCCTGTCCGCTCAAAAATCAGCGCAAGACCCGTAAGCGCACTGAAATGGCGCGGCTCAATAGCCAGCGTGCGCTCGATATCGGCGACGGCACGGCCATAATTCTTCTCCAGATAGTTCAGGGTCGCGACTGCGTTCCAACCCTCGGCGAATTCCGGCGCGAGCCGGGTCAGGGCGCTGAGATGCGCACGCGCTTTCGGATAATCCTCCTCGCTGATCGCAGCACGACCGCGTGAGAGGAGGAGGTCCATACTGTCGGAGCCTGACCGCGCCCAAAGGCCGCGAATTTCTGCGGCGATAGGTTCGGCTTCGTTTTCGGAACTTGCATCGCGCAGTTGGTCAAACAATTGCTGAAGCCGCTCATCGCGATCTTCTGCCGGTACGATTTCGGACCCTTGCGGCAGCGCTGCCTCACCCGACTCAGCGGCAGGTTGCGCCGTTACCATGCCGGGCTGCGCAGCAATGGCAAGGAGAGCGACAAAAAGCGGTCGGCGGATTGCAGAAATAATCATGATGGCCATGATGATGGGGCGTGACAGCGAATTAGGCAAGGATCGACGCGCCCTTGCATATCGATTTCGATCTCTGCGCGGGATCACGATCAGTCTAGGGGAGCCGAATGTCGAACGACACGCCGCTATATTGCGACCTTGCCAACGCGCCGGAACACGGTCGGGCGCTATGGGTGATGTCCGGTCGCCGCAGGTTGCGCTGCGCAATCTGGGATGGGGGCACACGCGGCACCGTGCTGCTTTTCACCGGGCGCACCGAATACATCGAGAAATATGGCCGGGTCGTCACCAGCCTGACGGAACGGGGGTTCAATGTCGCCACCCTCGACTGGCGTGGCCAGGGGCTGTCGGATCGTCCTCTCGGGGACCCGATGAAGGGCCATGTCGGAGGGTTCGATGCCTATCAGATGGACGTGGAGGCTTTCTGCACCGCGCCGGAAATCACCGCTTTGCCCGGACCGCACGTCCTCCTCTGCCATTCAATGGGCGGCTGCATCGGCATGCGTGCGTTGCTGGAGGAGCGTGTGGAACCCGACGCCGTCATCATGTCGGCACCGATGCTGGGCCTGACGATGACACCAGTGCAACGCATCGCGCTTGACGTGCTGATCCGTCTCAGCGCGCGCTTCGATTTCGAGACCGTGTATGTGCCGGGTCGGCAGAGTTCCCGTCCCTATGTCGAAACAGCGTCTTTCGAGGAAAACGTCCTGACCGGGGATCGCGATCACTACGCCTGGTTTGCCAAGCATCTGGAGGCTGAACCGGGTTTTGGCCTTGGCGCCCCCACCATTGGCTGGATGGCGCGCGCGGGTGAGGAGATGGAGGCGCTGTCCCATGCGCCATCGCCCGAGATGCCACTCCTGATGCTGCTTGGCGAAGCAGAGGCCGTCGTCAGCTCCGCCGCGATCCGCGCCTTTGATGCGAAAGCACCATCATGCCGTCTGGTCGAGCTGCCGGAGGCAAAGCACGAGATCCTGATGGAAACGCCGGCGATAAGGCAGACCATATGGGGCGAGATAGATCGCTTTCTGGTCGATCAGGGCATCTGAATATCCGGCATCTGGTGCCAGATCAGATATCGGCCAAAGACAGGCGTTCCACCACCACCTTATGGAGGTCCGGGCAACCTGCGGCGATAACGCGGCCGCCTTGATCGCAGGGGCCGCCCCGCCAGTTCGTGACGATGCCGCCCGCCGCCTGGACGACGGCCATCGGCCCCTGGATGTCATAGGCGTTCAGACCCGCCTCGATTACGAGATCAGCCTGACCGAGCGCCACCAGCGCGTAACCGTAACAATCGAGCCCGTATCTTGTCAGACGTGCGTCGGCCGCGATTGAACGGAAGGCTGTCGCCTCCGCTGGCGTTCCGATCTCTGGAAATGTTGAAAGGAGGGTTGCATCGGCCAGGGACACACCGCGCCGCGTCGCCAGTGGCCGTACCTGCCCGTTGCGGGTCAGTTGCGCCGATCCCGCTTCGTTTGGACGGCCAAGGAACCTCTCACCCGTATAGGGCTGGTCGATGATGCCAAGGATGGGCGCGGCCCCCTCATGCACCGCGATCAGAGTGCCGAAAACCGGGGCACCGCACATAAAGGCGCGGGTGCCGTCGATCGGATCGATGACCCAGGTCAGACCGGATGAGCCGGGGGTCTGCCCCTGTTCCTCGCCATGAATGGCATCTTCTGGTCGGTGAACGGCCAGAACCGCGCGCATTGCGGCCTCCGCGGCTTTGTCGGCGGCGGTGACGGGATCGAACCCGTCTGCCAGCTTGTTGTCGACAGACAATTTGTCTGACCGGAAATGTTGCAGGATCGGCACGCGCGCCGCATCGGCCATCGCATGTGCGGTTTCTGTCAGCTCTTCAATCAGTGCAGGGGTCATGAAAAAAGTCCGGTAGATGGTTCTACCGGACCTTTCCAGCAAGCGTGATCCCGGGTCAATCCGACCTGACCCGGGATCGTGTCTCAGGCGGCGTCCGACAGGACGCGTGCCAGATCGAACAGGCGACGACGCTGCGCTTCGGGAATGGCATAGTAGCTCCGCACAAGCTCCAATGCCTCTTTGTCTGCAAGAAGATCACCCTGCGACCGCGCACCCACCTGCGCCGCCGCTGTCAGGTCGTCCGCCCCGTCCAGACCTTCGAAGAAAAACGAGATCGGCACGTCCAGCGCGGCAGCGATATCCCACAAACGGCTGGCGCTGATCCGGTTCATGCCGGTCTCGTATTTCTGGATCTGCTGGAACTTGATGCCCACTTTCTCGCCAAGTTGCTGCTGGGTCATCCCAACCATCCAGCGACGGTGGCGTGCGCGCATTCCGACATGTACATCAACGGGGTGTTTCATCGTCCTACTCTCCACAATTTCTTCACTAATAAGTTGTGTATGCAAAGAGCGGGCCAAAGTGTCTGATTGAAGATGTTTTTTTTCGAGGTTTCCATCATTTCTCGCTAAAAGGTTGTGATTCAACGAGAATGCAGCCTGAAAAAATTTCTACCAGAAGGTTAAAAAATCCTGAGCGGGTTCAGTCACTCCTATGCCCTATCAAGATTCGCAAAATGCAATGCAATTTGCAATTGCGATGCTCAACCGTTCGCATTCCGCAACTCACGCTTGCGCGCGTGTGGGTCGAGCAGGCGTTTGCGCAACCGGAGGTGGTTCGGCGTGACCTCCAACAGTTCATCATCGCTGATATAGGCAATCGCCTCCTCCAGGCTCATCCGCTTCGGTGTGGTCAGAACAACAGCCTCGTCCTTACCGGATGCGCGCACATTGCTAAGCTTCTTTCCCTTCAGGGGATTAACCTCCAGATCGCCGGATTTCGCGTTTTCGCCGATGATCATGCCGAGATACACGGCCTCCTGCGCGCCGATGAACATTTTGCCGCGATCCTCAAGGTTGAAAAGGGCGTAGGGAACGGATTGACCGTTTTCCATGGAGATCAGAACCCCGTTGCGCCGCCCCGGGATCTGCCCCTTATGCGGTGCCCAGGAATGGAAGATCCGCGCCATGACCCCGGCACCGCGCGTGTCGGTCAGAAATTCGCCGTGATAACCGATCAGCCCGCGCGAGGGCGCGTGGAAGATGATCCGGGTCTTGCCGCCGCCACCGGGGCGCATCTCGCGCAGCTCGCCCTTGCGCTGGGTCATCTTTTCGACCACCGCGCCGGAATATTCCTCATCGACGTCGATGGTAACCTCTTCGATGGGCTCCATTCGCTGGCCGTCCTCCTCGCGAAAGAGGACGCGCGGCCGAGAGATCGACAATTCGAAACCCTCGCGGCGCATGGTCTCGATCAGGACACCCATCTGCAATTCGCCCCGGCCCGCGACCTCGTAGGCGTCGCCCTCTTCGGTGGTCGAGACGCGGAGCGCGACATTGCCTTCGGCTTCGCGCATCAGGCGGTCGCGAATGACGCGGGATTGGACCTTGTCGCCGTCCTTGCCAGCAAGTGGGCTGTCATTGACCCCGAAGGTGACGGAGATGGTCGGCGGATCCACCGGCGCGGCCTCGATAGGTGTCGTCACGCTCGGCGCGGCGAGCGTGTCGGAAACGGTCGCCTTTGCCATCCCGGCCAGCGCAACGATATCGCCCGCATGGGCTTCGTCGACCGGCTGACGATGCAGGCCGCGAAAGGCCAGCACCTTGGAGACGCGAAACCGTTCCTGCTCCGCCCCTGTGCGGGTCATGGCGCGGACGGTATCGCCTGCCCTGACGGTGCCTGCCTCGATACGACCCGTCAGAATACGGCCAAGAAAGGCGTCAGCCTCCAGCGTCGTGGCCAGCATCTGGAACGGCTCATCCTTGCGGGCAACCTGTTTGGGGGCATCGACATGGCTCATCACCAGATCGAAAAGCGGCTTGAGGCTGTCGCGCGGTCCTTCAAGACTGTCATCGGCCCAGCCGTTGCGGCCTGACGCATAGAGGACAGGGAAATCCAGCTGTTCCTCGCTTGCGTCCAGCGCCACGAACAGATCGAACACCTCATCAAGGGCGCGGTCAGGTTCGGCGTCCTGTTTGTCGACCTTGTTGAGACAGACAATCGGGCGCAGGCCCAGCGCCAGCGCCTTGGAGGTCACGAATTTCGTCTGCGGCATCGGCCCTTCAGCGGCATCGACCAAGAGGACAACCCCATCGACCATGGAGAGAATGCGCTCCACCTCGCCGCCGAAATCGGCGTGACCGGGGGTGTCGACGATGTTGAGGCGCGCGCCGTCCCATTCGACGGAGGTGCATTTGGCGAGGATGGTGATGCCGCGCTCACGCTCCAGATCATTGCTGTCCATGGCGCGCTCTTCCAGGGTTTGGTGCGCCTGCACCTCGCCCGACTGCTTGAGCATCTCGTCAACAAGTGTCGTCTTGCCATGGTCGACATGGGCAATGATGGCGATGTTCCTGAGGTCCACGTGGCCCGCTCCTATCAGATGTTGCGCGCGGCATAGGGTGTCTCGCGACATTTGGCGAGGGGCGATGTGGCGCAGGCGACTATTTTAGGCGTGATTGCAGCGCCGATGAGGGATACGCGGGCAGCGCGCTTGACCTCTGAGTGATGGATCATGTCTCTATGAACCCGACCGCGCGTCCCGGCGTGGGATGAGACCAAGAGATAATCCATTGAGTGATAAGCGCGACAGCAGGGCAGGAACTGGTGCTGAGCTGCGCGTGCAGCCGGAACGGATCGGAGATGATCGTCCGGCAGATGTCGCACCCCTTATCTGGCTGCTGCTTGGGCGCAATCACGGGGATAATACGCAGGCACGCACACTGGCCGAATTGGTCTGCGGCAGGATTGACGGATCGGTGCGGGAATGGCCGCTGTCCCATAATCTCTTGCGCGAAGTGCCGAATGACTGGCTCGGTCGGTCGCTGCGGACATTGCGCAATGCCCCTGCTTTCAGCCTGCCCTGGCCCGATATGGTCATCGGCGTCGGTCGCCGGAACGTACCCGCCGCCCGGTGGATCGCGGCGGAAAGTGGTGGCAAGACAAAGCTGGTCTGGCTTGGCCGACCCCGCGCCGCGCTCCATTATTTCGATCTCGTTCTGGCGACCGCTCAATATGGTTTGGGCGATGCGCCGAACCTGCATCGCCTGTCGTTGCCATTCTCCCCCGCGCAGCCTGCGATAGCTGGTGGCACGCGGCGTCTTGTCATGCTCGGTGGGCCGAGTTGGTCTGCGCGGATCACGACCGCTTATCTGGACGAATTTGCACGCATCGCAGGGGTGGCCGGTACGGGTCGGTTGTCAGTCATCACCTCACCGCGTAGCCCGGCAGGGGCCGCCACCTATCTGGGCGACCGCCTTGGAAAGAACACCGAGATCTACGACTGGGCGCGCGATGGCGGACAACCGAACCCCTATCGCACCTGGCTGGCGGAGGCGGAAAGTTGCGTCCTCTCCGGCGACAGCGTCTCGCTTTTGTCCGATGCGGTCGGAACGGGGCGGCCCGTAACAGTGGTGCCCGCGCCGCCGCCGCGATGGCTGTCTGTCATTGGCAAGATACCGGGCGGGCGGCGCTGGCTTTCGGGTGGTGGGAATCGGAGGCTGTTGGCCTCGCCGCCTGACCTTGGCGGGTTCTTTCAGACGCTGATCACCTCTGGACTGGCGCGGCGCGAGGGTGGGGCAATCCATCTTGATAACGCATGGCCGCAAGTGCAGCGCGAGCATCAGGACGCCGCCGTGCGCGTTGCACAGCTTCTGACTTGAACGTTGCCGTTCTGATCAGTGGGTCAGGATGTCGTCGACCTTATGTGCCGAACGGATCAGGTCAAGACTGTCATGACGCAGATGGTTGGACTTCATCTCCGCCCTGATGTCGTCCTCCGATACTTCGCCCGCATCCAGACATTCGGCGAGGAAGGCGAAAAACAGATTCTCCTGCCGCTTGTCCGGGTGGGGCTTGTACTTGCCCGGCAGCCGGATGCCCGCATTGGGCAGGAATTTGCCGATCAGTGGCACACGGTTGGTGTAATCGATGGGCAGGCCGGTCTTCCACGGCTGGGTCCGGCGCTTCGTGTTGTGCAACAGGCGCGTCTCTGGCGTCAGCTTGTCGAAATGGTTCCACACCTCGTCCAGCGGCCCGGTCGATCCTGCAGGCTGGCTGGCAAGTGTGATCCAGTCGTCATAGTCGAGGTCACCATTGAACATCGCTTCGAACTGGTCCTGCATCTTCCAGTGTGTCAGGCGCGCGCAGTCCATAAGCATCACGCTGGTCGCCATGTAATCAGCGCGCCCGTTATGGCCGGGCCGGGGGCGGGCCAGCACCGCCTTGCCGCCCATGTCCATGTCCAAAAGATGCCCGACATCGCCCACCGCGAATACATCCGGATCAATCACGACGGCACGCCCCTGGTAGTTCATCACCTCAGGCGGGGCGAAACGCAGCGGTGTGAAGCTCTGCAGATCGTCATTGCGCCAGACCCGCCAACCACCGGCGCGCAGGAACTTGCGCCCGTGAAATGTCTCAAAAACCGGGAAATCCTCGCGCCGCAGGATGGATACGTCGAACGCATCAGGGTCCTTGGCCATTCGTTTCAGCGTATGGCGCGCCACCACAGCCCCAAAATACTGCTGATCGTTGGTATGTATAAATACAGTGGCACTCATCTCGCTCGCTCCGGCTGTCCACGGCGGTCATCCCTTCGGGGATGTTTGTGCCTTATCTAACGCTTTCAATCGCCTGATGCCATATCGGGGCACTGCGCGCATCGCCGCGCCGGGTGTTGGCGCGATGAGACGGCTGTGCCAAAGAAGGGAACGGCGTCGCGGCGAGACCCGCACGCCGCCCGATAGATGCAGTCAGCGAGGCTTCCGTGCGGTTGGTGTTTGTCAGCGACAGGTCGTCGGGAACTTTCGCCATGCGGGGCGAACAGATCGCAGCGTGCCGGGCATCTTGGGCTTCGACACTGGACCTGACGCCCACCGACCTGAACGGGGTCGATGCCGTCGTGGTGGTCAAGCGTACCACGCCTGAAACCCTGTCGATGATCAAATCCTACGGTATCCCGCTGATCTATGACCCACTTGATTTCTGGCGACAGCCGAAATCACGCCTAAGGCCACGCAGCCGGGCGCAGCGGATGCGGTCTGTGGCAGAGGTCGGGCCTCTCTTCAGGGCGCATTTCGCGCGATATGATCCCGATCTGGTTATCTGCGTAACGCGGAAGATGGCAGCGGGCATCGCCTCCCTCGGTTGTCGGACGGAGGTGATCTATCACCATGCCGATCCCCGCCTGCCAGACATGACCGAATACCAGCGGCAACGGGCCGACACAGGGCGGGACAAGACACTGCTTTACTTCGGCAATCAGGCGTTCCTGCGCGAATGGTCGGGCCGGATCGATGCCGCCGCGCGGTCGCTGGGTGCGCGCTTCGTCACCTTGGATTCGGGCAAGGGCAGTTATCACGATCCCCCGGTTGCCGATGCGATGATCGCCGTTCGCGGTGGGCGCGACGGCTGCTGGATATCCCGCGCCTGGAAATCCAACGTCAAGGCCGCGACGGCAGCGGCGCTGGGTCTTCCCTTGGTGGCCTGGCGCGAAGCCGCATATGAGGAAACCGCGCCGGAGGCACATTGGTTCGATGACGAGACAAGCCTGAAGGCAGCCATTGCCGCCGCGCTTTCCCCTGATGCGCGGACTGTCGCACAGCGCTTTCCAGTCGAAGCAGCGGCTGATCGGTTCGAGGCGGTGATCGCCGATCTGCTCGACAATCGGCCCGTCCCGCCCGGCGATCTGGCATCGGCGCGCAATCTCGTCTAGTCACAACGCCTCGTTTCACGAACCTGAGCGCAGCGCGAGACATGCCAGACCCATCAGAGCACAAGACGCTGCTGCGCCGGTTCGCGCGCAACGCGATGGTGATCCTGCGCGGGCGACTGGTCTTCGGCCTCCTGAACCTTGCCAGCGCCGGCCTTGCCTGGCGCGCGGTGGGGCCGGAGGCATTCGGGATCGTCATCCTGCTCCAGGCTTACATCCGGCTCGTCGCCAGCCTCGTGCGCTTGCAAACATGGGCTGCGGTCGTCCGCTATGGTCCGGCGGAGGTTGACCGGAGCGACAAGGACGCGCTGGGCCGCCTGCTGGGGTTCACCCTGCGGCTGGACATGATCGGTTTCGGAGCGGCGTTCCTATTGACGGTTCTTTTTGCTGATCTGGCAGCGGATCTTCTGCAGTTTCCACCTGAGGCGAAGGCGCTGGCCCCCTATTTCGCCATAAGTGCACCCTTCATCGTTACGGCAACCCCCACTGGGATCTTGCAACTGTTTGAACGGGTCGTCGTGCTGGCGCGTCAGCATGCGCTGAATGCGATCATCCGATTCTTGGGCGTCGGTGCGATCTTTGTGTTTGGCGGTGGGCTGGAATGGCTGATCGTCGTCTGGATCGCGTCTTCCGTCCTCAGCGGACTTTACATGATGGCGATGGCGGCGCGCGAATTGCGTTTCCGCGATCTGAAACCGCGCTTCTTGGGATCGTGGGCGTCACTGATCGAGGGATTTCCGAACATCTGGCGGTTCTCGCTGGTGATGAACAGCAATTCGTTGATCGAGACGGTGGTCAATCACCTCACCGTCCTCCTGGTCGGTGGCGCGCTTGGCCCCGCCGCGGCTGGCCTGTTCGGCGTCGTGCGCCAGATCACCGAATCGATCAGCAAACTTGGCACCGCGCTCGGCCCGGTGATCTTCCCTGAGGTCGCGCTTCTGGCCTCTCGCGGCGACCGGGCGCAGATCGACAAGGTTCTGCAACGCATCCTTCTGGCCTTTGGCGGCGTAATGGCAGGGTTTGTGCTGATCCTCGCGCTGGGGGGGGAAGTGATCCTTGTTACCCTCTTCGATGCATCCGCAGCCGAAGGCGCAGGTCTTCTGATCGCCACCGGTGCTGCGTCCTCTTTCGTCGTTCTTGGTTTCGCGCTGGAGCCGATCATGCTGTCGGTGGGCAAGGATCGGGAGCTGATCTTTCTGTCGCTCGCGGTCACGATCTTTTATGTCGGGCTTGTGCTGCTTGGCGTGAACACGGTGGGACTGATCGGTGTGGGCATTGCGCTCCTCCTCCGGCAGGTCATGATCTTCGGGGGGCGGCTGATCATCGTGCGGCGGTTCCTGCATCGGCCCGGCAATTGAACCATTGGTCCATCGGCGTTATCGACGGCCACCGATGGACTTATGTGGCCGGAGCGACATTGCATGATCTTCCGTAAACCGAATCCGGACTTCGTTCGGGCACAGGGCATCCGTTATGACGGCTTCTTCGAGGCGCTTCACAGGCAGGTCTACCTGGACTGGTACATGGAGATCGGCTGCCGGCGCGGCCGGTCGGTTAAAGCGGTCGACAGCAAGACCATTGTGATCGATCCGTATTTTCGGATCACCAGCAATGTCATTGGAAACAAGCCACAATTCATCGCCCAGCAAATGGAAAGCGATGCGTTCTTCGACAGCGGATTTTTGCAGAGCAACGGCATCAGGGTCAGCTTCTGCTTCATCGACGGCATGCACCTGATCGAGAACGCGCTGCGCGATTTCATCAATGTGGAGCGCAATGCCGATCCGAAAGGAGCGATCGCGGTCCATGATTGCTGCCCTTTCTCGATCAAGATGACCACGCGCAATCTGGCGGAACATGAAAAAGGCCCGTGGACCGGCGATGTGTGGAAACTGATTCCGGTGCTGCAGCGCTGGCGGCCCGATCTGAAACTGGATGTTCTCGATTGTCGGAAAACCGGCCTGCTGGTCGCTTCGAACCTCAACCCCCAAGACACCACGCTGGACGACAGCTTCGACGAGATCATGGCAGAATTTCGCGAAATGCCGCTGGAAAGCTTCGGCGTGCGGCGGTTCTTCGACAGTTTCGAGTATGTGTCCGCAGAGGCGGTGATCCAAGGCAGGTTCGGGTTTCTGGACGCCGTGCGGCGCGATGCGAAGGACCGATTGTCACGCAGCAAGGTCTCTCCCTGACGGCCGTGATGATCCGTCTCTGCGAGACTCGCGACACGCCAGCAAGACCTGTTTCAAACCGCTGGTCGCGGTCGATCAAATGCCTGCCGCACCCAGATGCTGCGCAGTCCGCCCTTGCGGTGCACAATTTATTCGTGTTCACTTTTGATGACGCCAAAAAAAGGCGCGCCAACAGGGTAGCGAATGACAATTTCTGCGACGACCACATCCGCTTCGGCCGATGAGGGCCGGGTACTTGATGTTCGGGGTCTCAAAACGATCTTTCACGTCAAGGGCGGTGCCGTGCACGCGGTCAACGATGTCAGCTTTCACATCGGTGAAGGCGAATTGCTGGGCGTCGTCGGTGAAAGCGGGTCAGGCAAGTCGGTGACGATGATGTCACTGATGGATCTTCTGCCCTCTCCTCCGGCGGAAATCACTGACGGACAGGTCCTGTTCCAGAACCGCGATGTGCGCCGCATGGACAAGGCGCAGATGCGCCGCCTGCGCGGCGGTGAGATCGGCTTCGTGTTTCAGGACCCCATGACGTCGCTGAACCCAGTATTCACGGTTGGCTATCAGTTGGTGGAACCGCTGCGCGAACATCTCGGCCTCAGCAAATCGCAGGCGCGCAAGCGTGCCGCAGAACTGCTGGCGCTCGTCGGCATTCCATCGCCAGCGGATCGTCTTCAGGACTATCCCCATCAGTTTTCCGGCGGTATGCGCCAGCGCGTGATGATCGCCATTGCGCTGGCTTGCGATCCCAAGGTGCTGATCGCGGATGAACCGACGACGGCGCTGGATGTGACCATTCAGGCGCAAATCCTCGACCTCGTGCAGCGTCTGCGTGAGGAAATGGGGATGGGCGTCATCTGGATCACCCATGACCTCAGCGTCGTGGCGGGCATCGCTGACCGCGTCATGGTGATGTATGGCGGACAGGTGGTCGAGCATGCACCGACGGCCGAGCTATTCGCCCGTCCGCAGCACCCCTATACCCGCGCGCTGATGCAGACGCTGCCGGACATTTCGGGCAAGCGGCCCGACCGCCTGCTGTCAATCGCCGGACAACCGCCGATTCTGAATGCGCCGCCGAGTTCCTGCCCCTTTGCCCCGCGATGCGGCCACGCAACGGATCAGTGCCGCACGGCCAATCCGCCGGTGATTGATCGCGGTATGGGCCATGATGTCGCCTGCTGGTGGACCCCGCCGACACCCGAGGCAGTGACATGATGCTCGACCACACCAAGGCGGAACCTCTGGTCAGTGTTCGCAACCTGTCCATGCATTTTCCCATCTTCAAGGGCCTGATGCGCCGCCAGGTCGGAGTGGTCAAGGCGGTCGACGATGTGAGTTTCGATATTCGCAAGGGCGAGACCTTGGGCGTGGTCGGCGAAAGCGGGTGCGGCAAGTCGACGACCGGTCGCGCGATCCTGCGGCTCTATGTACCGACTGCCGGCTCCGTCCTTTTGGGAGAGCATGATCTGACCACGCTTGAGGGCGATGAGTTGCGGGCGCTTCGCCCGCAGATGCAGATGATCTTTCAGGACCCGCAAGCCAGCCTCAATCCCCGCATGACCGTCGGATCAATCATTGCGGAGCCGCTGGACGAGCATCGCAGAGATATGTCCAAGGCTGAAAAACAGGCCAAGGTGCGTGCGCTTCTGGATCAGGTCGGCATGAATCCCGATTTCGCCAACCGATACCCCCATGAGTTTTCAGGCGGCCAGCGCCAGCGGATCGGGATCGCCCGCGCGCTGGCGCTCGATCCGAAGTTCATCGTGTGTGACGAGCCAATTGCGGCGCTGGACGTGTCTATCCAGGCGCAGGTCGTGAACCTTTTGGAGGATTTGCAGGCGGAATTTGGCCTGACCTATCTCTTCATCTCGCACGACCTGTCGATGGTACGACATATCGCGGATCGGGTTGCTGTGATGTATCTTGGCAAGGTGGTGGAACTGGCTCCACGCGAGGCGTTGTATGAGGAGCCTCTGCACCCCTACACCAAATCACTTCTTTCGGCCGTGCCCACGATCGAGGCCAATAAGACCGAACGGATCATCCTGCAGGGCGATGTGCCGTCCCCTGCGAACCCACCGAAAGGATGCAATTTCTGCACCCGCTGCCCCGTGGCCGAGGCCCGTTGCCACGAGGTCGAACCTGATTGGCGCGAAGTGCAACCGGGCCATTTCGCCGCCTGTCATCTCTTGAACTGAGGATTGAGGAAAGAGCCCCGAACCGTATCCATAAATCAAATCATCATGACGTGGGCGAACCCGCGCAGATCGAAAACCCAAAAAGCAGGGAGACTACCGAAGTGAAACTCAAACATCTAGCCCTTGGCGCTGCTGCTGTCGCGATGACGGCATCCGGTGCCCTTGCTGCGGAGCGCGGCTCCGACGGCAATCTCAACATTATCTACTGGCAGGCGGTGTCGATCCTGAACCCGTTCCTGTCAGGCGGGACCAAGGATGTCGAGGCATCCTCGCTGATCATTGAACCGCTGGCACGCTATGATCAGGACGGCACGCTGACGCCCTACCTGGCCGAAGCGATCCCGACCGTTGAAAATGGCGGCGTCTCCGAGGATCTGCTGTCGATCACCTGGCAGCTGAAATCCGGCATCAAATGGTCCGACGGCTCCGATTTCACTGCCGATGACGTGGTGTTCACAGCAGAATACTGCATGGATCCGGCAGGCGGCTGTCAGCAGCTGGCGAAATTCGACGATGTCGCGAATGTCGAGGCGATTGATCCGCTGACCGTGAAGGTCACGTTCTCCAAGCCCAAGCCATTCCCCTATGGCCCGTTCACAGGCGGTGAAAGCCCGATTATCCAGAAAGCCCAGTTCGAAGCCTGCAAAGGTGCCGAGGCACCAAATTGCACCGCGCAGAACTTTGGCCCCCACGGCACCGGCCCGTTCATTGTGACCGAGTTCAAGGCCAATGACGTGGTGACCTATGAGGCGAACCCGTTCTACCGCGATGCCAACAAACCCGCATTCGCCACTGTCACCTTCAAAGGTGGCGGCGACGCACAGGCTGCGGCACGTTCGGTCCTGCAGACGGGCGAATTTGACTACGCCTGGAACATGCAGATCGACCCAACGGTATTGTCCGATATGGAATCGGCTGGCCTTGGCGAGGTGATTTCTGCCTTCGGTACGTCCGTCGAACGTCTCGACGTGGCGCAGGTCGGCACAGCGGCGTCCAATGGTGACAAGCGATCCACCGTCGAAGCGGGCCCGCATCCATACCTGTCCGACCCCGCCGTGCGCAAAGCGCTCAGCATGGCCATCGACCGGGCGCTGATCACCGAAGTTGGCTATGGCAGCGCAGGTCAGCCGACCTGCAACATCCTGCCTGGCCCGGCAATCTATGTCTCCACCGCCAATGACGGTTGCATGACGCAGGACATCGCCGGCGCGAATGCGCTGCTCGATGAAGCTGGCTGGGCCATGGGTGGCGACGGTGTGCGCGCCAAAGACGGCGTGCGTCTGTCGATCCTCTACCAGACATCGACCAACGCCGTTCGTCAGGACACACAGGCGCTGATCAAGGATTGGTGGCGTCAGATCGGTGTCGAGACCGAGCTGAAGAACATCGACGCCGCAGTCTTCTTCGGTGGTGACCAGTCCAGCCCGGATACGTTCCAGAAGTTCTTCGCGGACATCCAGATGTACACGAACAACTTCAATGGCACCGACCCCGAGGCCTATATGGCGTCCTGGTCCTGCAAGGCGATGCCTGCGCCGTCCAACAACTGGCTCGGCGAGAACATGCCGCGCTATTGCAACCCGGCCTATGATGAGCTGATCGCCAAGCTGGCGGTGACTGCCGCCCTCGAAGAGCGTGCGGAAATCGCCAAGCAGATGAATGATATGCTGATGCAGGAAGGCGCAATGATCCCGCTGGTTCACCGTGGCCGCGTGTCTGCCAAGTCCAACAAGCTGGCCGGTGTGGTGATGAACCCCTGGGACAGCGAGCTGTGGAACATCGCAGACTGGTCGCGGGCTGAGTAACGCCGAGCAATACGAACCGGAGGGCGGCGTCCGCGCCGCTCTCCTCTCTCAGGCTCATCATCCGGGGCGTCCACCATGCTGACCTACACAATCAGGCGAACGCTTTTCGCGATCCCGACGCTTCTCTTGATCAGCTTCATCATCTTTCTCATCCTCGACCTCGCGCCGAATGACCCGACCGGTAACCTGCCGCTAACCATTCCGCCCGAAGTCCGCGAAGCGATCCGCAAAGGGCTTGGCCTGGACGAGCCGATGTATGTGCGGTTCCTCCTGTGGATGAACCAGTTCTTCATCAACGAGCCACTGAACATTCTGGCCGAATGGGGCTGGATCGATCCCGATCCGTCCCGGCTGCGGGTGCAGTCATGGGCGACCCGATCCCCCGTTGTGGATCTGATTGTCGAGCGGACGCCACAAACCCTGTGGGTCGTTGGCATGTCGCTGGTGGTTGGTGTCATCATTGCGGTGCCGATTGGCGTGATCTCCGCCTACAAGCATTACTCCTGGTTCGATCAGCTTGGCACCTTCATCTCCATGGTCGGCTTTTCGGTGCCGACCTTCCTGACCGGCACCGTGCTGATCGTGATCTTTTCGGTCCAGCTTGGCTGGTTGCCGTCGATCTACGACACCACGCTGGTTGTCGATGACTTCAGCAGCTTCTGGCAACAGGTCAAGCAGATGATCATGCCGGTCATGGTGCTCGGCCTTTTCAATGCCAGCCAGATCGCGCGGTTCATGCGCGCCTCCATGCTCGACAATCTCAGCCAGGACTATGTGCGCACGGCCCGTGCCAAGGGCATGTCGGAGAAGATCGTGGTTCTGATCCATGTCCTGCGCAATTCGATGATCCCCGTGGTGACCGTCATCGCGCTTTTGATCCCGCAGGTCTTTGGCGGTGCGATCATCACCGAGCAGATTTTCAAGGTGAACGGCCTTGGCGCGCTGCTGATCATCGGCATTCAGGGCGCGGACATTCCGCTGGTGCAGACGCTGACCTTCATCTTCGCCGTGCTGATCGTCTTCTTCAACCTGCTCGCCGATATTCTCTACGGTATTCTGGACCCGAGGATCCGCTATGACTGATGCTACCAGCGATGTCGTCATTACCGATGACGCCGGCGAAGCAATTGCCGAACACCGGTCGCTCTGGCGTGATGTATGGGACCAGTATTCTACCCATCGCGGTGCCCTGATCGGTACGGCGATCTTCATCCTCATCGTACTGGCGGTACTGATCGGGCCCTATATCCACACCATCGATCCCAACACCATCGCCATCCGGTCCAAGAACCAGGGGCCGAGCCTGATGCACCCGATGGGCACGGATCAGCTGGGCCGCGATACGCTGGCGCAGGTTCTGGCGGGGGGGCGCATCTCGCTCGCCGTTGGCGTGACGGCGATGCTGCTGTCACTCTTTATCGGCACGCTTGTCGGTGTGTTGGCTGGCTATTTCAAACGGCTCGACGGGCCGCTGATGCGCCTGACGGACCTCTTTCTCGCGCTGCCGCTGCTGCCGCTCTTGCTGGTCATCATCATGCTCTTTCGCGAGACGCTCAGGGCGAATTTTGGGCCGGAAACCGGTATTTTCATCCTCATCGTCTTCGTGATCGGGATCACGTCCTGGATGCAGACCGCCCGCATCGTGCGCGGCGATGTGCTGGCGCTGAAGGAGCGGGAATTCGTGCTGGCGGCCAAGAGCATCGGCACGGGTGAAAGCCGGATCATCACGCGCCATATCCTGCCCAATATCCTCAGTGCGATCATGGTCTCCGCCACGCTTGGCATTGCGAGTGCGATCATCACCGAAAGTGCGCTCAGCTTCCTTGGTCTCGGTTTTCCGTCCGACTTCCCGACCTGGGGTCGACTGGTCTTCGACGGCATCGTGTTTCTGGAGCAGTTCCCGAGCCGCGTCCTCTGGCCCGGCCTTGCGATCTCGCTGACGGTGCTCAGCGTCAATTACATGGGCGATGGTCTGCGCGACGCGCTCGACCCGCGTATCCGGGGCCGCTGATCGGGCGGCACCCGTCGTGCGGCGTGCCAATATGCAATATCGGATGACCCGTCCACGTCCTATGTGTTAGGCAGAAGGGGCGGGGCCCATTCGACGCACGCTCCATGGGATTGTGTTTCGATGGGGAAATCGAGCGGGGGCAATCATGAAGACTGACCTGACCAATCCACTTTATGGTGGTGAGATGCTGACCGGGTCGCTCCGTGGAACCGTGTCGGAGCCGCTGGGCAACGACGATCTCCTGTCCTTTGAGGCCTTTGCCGCCGCGTCCGCCCCTGCCCGGCGTTCTGCCGAGGCGACGCTGATCGGGGCGGCGTCGAATGACAGTCTGACGGGTATGCCTGATGATGACCGGCTGGTGGGGCGGGGTGGCTCGGATACGCTGAAGGGGCTTGGTGGGGATGACAATCTCATAGGCGGGGCGGGCGACGACCGGCTGATCGGCGGTGGTGGGGCCGATACGCTGAAAGGCGGCGGCGGCGCGGACAATCTGAAGGGCGGCGGCGGCAATGACCGCCTGATCGGTGGCGGCGGCAATGACCGGCTTGGCGGCGGCGGCGGGGATGATTTCCTCAAGGGCGGCGGCGGGGACGATAACCTGCGCGGCGGCGGCGGCGCGGACAATCTGAAGGGCGGCAATGGTGCCGACACGCTGAAAGGGAATGGCGGCGAGGACCGGTTGCGCGGCGGCGGCGGCGATGACAGCCTGAATGGCGGCGGTGCCGATGACATCATCGAGGGCGGCTTTGGCAGCGACCGCATGCGCGGCGGCGCGGGCGAGGATATGTTCGTCTTTCGCAGCAGCGAGTTCAGCGGTGGCGCAGTGGACCGGATCGTCGATTTCCGCGCCGGCACTGACCGGATCGACCTGACGGCGGTTGCGGGTGCGGGCACGTTCGGGAGCATCGATTTCGGGCGTCTGGGCGGTGCTGTGACGATAGAGATCGGCACCGGACGGGTGATCCTGGAGGGCGTGACCTCGGAAGCGGCGCTGGACGCCGATGATTTCGTACTGTCGGGGATTGTCGATACGGTCCCGGGGGGTGGGGGCGATACGATGCCGGG
>JBCCDJ010000027.1:0-63151 GCA_039030855.1 Pseudomonadota bacterium | reverse complement strand
GGGCGAGGATGTGTTCGTCTTTCGCAGCAGCGAGTTCAGCGGTGGCGCAGTGGACCGGATCGTCGATTTCCGCGCCGGCACTGACCAGATCGACCTGACGGCGGTTGCGGGTGCGGGCACGTTCGGGAGCATCGATTTCGGGCGTCTGAACGGTGCTGTGACGATAGAGATCGGCACCGGACGGGTGATCCTGGAGGGCGTGACCTCCGAGGCGGCGCTGGACGCGGACGATTTCATCCTCTCGGGCATCGTCGACACGGTGCCGGGGGGCGGCAATGACACGATGCCCGGCGGGGGCGATGACACCATGCCCGGTGGCGGTGACGATACGATGCCGGGCGGGGGTGATCCAGGTCCAGTCCAGATCTTTGGCGGCACAGGTGATGATACGCTCGTAGGTGGCACCAGGTCGGAAGAGATTTTCGGGCTTGAAGGCGAAGATCTTCTGGCAACAGGTCCAGGCCTCGACACGCTCACCGGAGGGGCAGGCGCGGACGTCTTTGATATTCGACTAGAGGCGGGTGTTATCGGAGCCGAAATCGATATCGTGGCAGATTTCAGCTACACGCTCGGCGACAGGATCGGCGTCGGCGAAGCGCTGGCCGATGTTGATTTCACGATCCTGTCCGAAGTCGTACGCATCAGACCGGATGGCGACGACACGATGGTCGAAGTCATGAATGGCGGCATCTTCCGGGACGCGCTCCGCCTCCAGAATGTTGACCTTACGATCGAGCAACTGATCAGCTATGGATTTCAGGCACCTGCCGGTGCCAGCGCAGCGTTCGTTCCGAACCCGGTGGGGTTCCAGAACTCAACCACGACCAGCGCAGACCCGGACGCCACCCGCGACGGTCTTTTCGTGGCTTTCGTCGACAAGCAGAGCCTCGATGGAAATCCGGACGATATTGCACCCGTCGTCTCCAACGCAGGTGATGTGCCGATACTCAGCGCCTTACAGTCAACGATGGACGTCTTTGTACGCAACATGGCAACCGGCGCGATCCAGCGGGCGAGCGCCGATGGCGAAGGCGACCTGATGCGCGACGCCGAAGGCAATCCGCTTGATGCGATGAGCCCGTCCCTGTCCGCAGACGGGCGCATCATCGCCTTTGTGGCCGGGCCAAATTCGATCTCCGCCGGGGCGGCGGTTGGCGACGTCTATGTGCGGGATCTTTTCAACGATACAGCCCCGGTTCTGGTCAGCACAGGCCTCGACGGCGAGGCGGTTGGTGGCGTGCCGTCGGGATCGCGAACTTTCATGACCAGCGCCGGCGTCGTCGCGCTGTCCGGCGACGGCACGCGCGTTGCCTATGTGACCAAAGCTGACAGCGTTACGAAAGCGATCGATACAAACGGTGGGCGCGACGTCTATCTGAAGGATCTGAGAACCGGGCAGACCGAATTGATCAGCGTCATCGAGACATCGCGGCGGATCGATCTGAACGATGCTGGCGGAGGCGTGCTCAATCCACAGGTGCCAAATGCGGACGGCGATGCGGTCGCGATTTCGGAGGACGGGCGCTACGTCGCTTTCGTCACCGAGGCCGCGTTGGTCGATGGCGACACCAACGGCCTCGCGGACGCCTATCTGCGCGACACCCGGCTGGACGAGACCCTTTTGATCTCGGGCGCTGCTTCGGGCGAAGTGACCGGTGTTTCGCTGTCGGCAGATGCCAGCCGGATCGCGTTTTCGACCACAGCAGCGCTGACACGGGATGATGCCAACGGGGCGGAAGACGTTTACTACACCGATATCGACCTGCAGAATTTCACGGCATCCCGCGCGACATTCGCAAGCGCACCGCGCGACAGCCTCGAATTCTTTCCCTCAGGTGCGCGCGGGCCACTGGTGTCGCCCGACGGCTCGCAGGTCGGGTTTGTGGCGTCGGTGGACGGCACATCGCGGGTCTTTGTCCTCGATGTCGACGAGGATGAACTATTCGTCGTGGACGCCGATTATGACGGGTTCCCGAACACCGCGGTCGACCTGACCGACGACCTCGTCGCGCTTCGCGTGCATGTCGACGACTTTGCAGACAGCATCGCTGTCGCATCGCTGGTCGATATCGATTTGCTTTGAAACGTCGCGCCAATCGTCCTGCCTACGCGACGTAGGTCGGCGAGTTAGCGCTGCACCTCTTTCCGGACGTCGGCCACAGCAGCAGATCGGTGTAACCCGCACCAACCGAAAATTGGTGCGTCGTTCCTGGCCGCAGACAACAGTCGCGACAGATCAACCAGAAAAATGACGTCCATTGCGGGCATCCACCCCGGATTTCGATATCCTGCCGTCGTCGCCCCGGAAGGCGTAATGGGAAAAAGGGTGGGCCCGGCATGCTGGCAAAAGCCCCCATCCATCATTCTGCGGCAGAGTTCGCTTTTCCAGTTGGGCCAGACAAAGAACCGGGGGAGCCGGTTCCATTGTCGCTGGGCGGAGCCACCAATATAGAGCGCATTCCTTTTTTGGGGTGTCCTACTGCCGCCAACGCGAAAGAGCTGCTGCCACTCGCAGAGGCCTTTTCGCCAGTTTGCAGGCACGCCAATATGAGACGGGATCGGTGCGCGGCCCTCCAAACACAAGCAGCCAATGATCGATTCGCCACGCAGAATGATGACTTTCAAAACCCCTCGCAGAGAGGGAGCTGTTGGCTGATTTGGTTTGTCATCCATGCCACGATGTGGCCACCCCACCACTGACCCAGGTCAACCGGTCGCGCCGGCCATTGCAGCCGGTCTCTGTCCAAGCAGGAATACCTGCAAGCAGACGTCGGGATGCCTTTGATCCAGCCCGGTCACGGGCAATACATCGGTGCCTTTCGAAGCACCTTCAAAACTCCTGATCGTTGCGTCCGTGACAGAAAGCGCAAGCCTACATTTCGGCTAACCGGGCCAAGAGCGGGCGGTCCGACATCGGGAACTCGAAATCAACTACCAGGTCGACCGTGGCATCGGATGCCTGATGCCAGTTGACGGAGGTCAACTGCCCGCGAACTGCGCCATGTGATGATCGTCGCTACGGCCGCCGGGGCTGGTGCAGATGAGGAGATGGCGATGGACGTCCCTGACGTCGATCCGCGAAGGATTGTCGCGAATGACGTGTTCAAGGCGCAGGGTGATCGCAAGCTGGTCCTTCTGGCGGGCTACGGCGCACTTGCACCCTCGTCTCACAACAGCCAGCCATGGCGATTTCAGATTACCGCTGACGGAATTACCGTTCTCGCCGACCGGTCTCGCGCATTGCCGGTGGTCGATCCGCACGACCGCGAACTGGCGATCAGTTGCGGTGCCGCCGTCGGGTTCATCGAACATGCCGCGCCCCGCTTTGCGCTCGTCCCCGATGTTGCCGTCGGCGATGACGACCCGGATGTGATCGCACGCCTCCGCTTCGGGCCTGGCGATCCGGCAAGCGGTGGCGATATCGCCCATTTCGATGCCATTACAAAGCATCGAACGACACGGTCACCTTTCACCGACACTATCGTCTCCCAGCATGTCATCAAGGCATGCGAGGTCGCCGGAACCAAGGTAGGCGTCGGGTTCACCGTCATTTCCGAACGGCATGCGAAGACGCGCATCGCATCACTGGTGGCCGAAGGCGATCAGCTTCAATTCGATGATCCGAGGTTTCGCCGGGAGCTGGCGCTCTGGATCAGGAGCGCGACCATGGGATCAGCTGACGGCATGTCCGGCAGCAGCTTTGGCATGCCGGATATCCTGGCCCCTGTGGCGCGGCTCGCAGTGCGGACCTTCGATCTCGGCGATGGGATCGCCGCCGCCGACGAGCGGAAGATCCTGCAAGGCAGCCCTGTGCTCGCCTTGATAACAACGCCTGAGGACAAGCAAAGGGACTGGGTGAATACAGGGCGAGCCCTGGCGGGGATCATCCTGCGTCTCACCGCTGCCGGGCTAGCGTCGTCATATCTCAATCAACCGATAGAGGTTGAAACGCTCAGACCACGGCTGGCTGCCGCGGCGGGGGCAGAGGGGCATCCCCAGATCCTGCTGCGGATCGGCGCGGCAAAGTCCAGACCCACCGCGACCACTCGCCGTGCGCTATGCGATGTCGTCGATGTCGTCTGAGGGCGGACACATGGACAGGATGCGCCCGCAGGCGCAGCATATGCACCTGCCGCCTGAACAGTCTTCGAAGTCTGTCCCGTCATTTCAGTCAAGCTGTTGCGATGAATAACAGAGGACCTGTTTCCGACGACAAACCGCGGCCCAAGGGCATCTCCATCGTCATGTCGATCACGGCGCTTTTTGTTTTTGTCGCGATCTTCGCAAGCGCAGGGATGCTCTTCGTGGTCGAGAATCTGTCCCGGTCGAGTGTCGAGGAGCTCCACGCCGAAAAGGCCGAACTGCTCAGTCGCGCAATTCAGCAGCGGATTGCAGCACAGGTGCGACCCGCGGAGGCACAGGCAGGCTTTCTTGCGGACCTGCTCGCGCGTCATGACCTTCAAAGCGCAGATGAGACGTCGGTAGCGCGTTTGCTGCAAGCGTCCCTGGCCGCTGCCGCGCAGGTGTCCTCCGTCGCGCTCGTCAGCGAAGATCTTTCATTGATACGCGCCTTTCGAAACCGGCCGGAAGAGCCGATCCGGGTAAGTAACTGGAGCGATGAAACAGCATTCGCGGAGCTCGTCAGCGAAACCTGGACCCGAAACTCGCCAGCCTGGGGACGGCCGTTCTATGCGGAATCGAGCGGCGAGACCCTTATCAGTTACTTCACACCCTTTCGCGATGCCGAAGGTCATTTGGCACTCATCATCTCCAGCGTCAGCCTTTTCGATCTCTCTGCCTATCTTGGCAGGCTCGAGGTGGAACTCGATGGCACACCATTTATCCTTTACGGGCGAGACGGTGTTCTCGCGCACCCCGAGATAGCACGCAGGCGATTTGAGCTGAGCGACCAGATACCGGTGCCGCCGCTGTTGGGATTTCCTGACGAACGGCCCAGCCTGGCCCTTGCCCACGGGCCGGGGCCGTATTCTGTCAGCGGCGAAGAACGCTATCTGCTGCTCGACATTGTTGAAGAGCTCGGCCCGGAGCCCTGGTATATCGGTGCGGTCTTCGATCTTGTATCGTTCTCGCCCAGTGCGGCAACCTCAGGCGCGGTCGTCTTCGCCGGCCTTGGCCTTGCGCTTGCAGCGGCGCTCGCGGCGCTGATCATCGGACGAATGATCAGCCTGCCGATCCGTGTCCTTTCCTCCGCAGCGGGCAGAATCGGAGAGTTGGACGTCGAGCGACCGCTCGAGTTGCAACGAAGCATCTTTCATGAAGTCAATCAGGCCAATGACGCCTTTGCCGCCGCTTTCCGAGCGCTTCGTTCGCTCCGACTTTATCTGCCGCGGTCGCTGGCCCCGAAGCTGCTGAAAATGGATGACCCGACATTGCTCCGCTCACAGTCGAGAGATGTCAGTGTGATGTTTACGGATATCATCGGCTTCACCGCAATGTCGGAAAACATGGAACCATCACAGGTGGCGTCCCTGCTCAACGACCACTTCGCGCTGGTGACCCATTGCGTGCAGGAACAAGGCGGCTTCGTCGACAAGTTCATCGGCGACGCGGTAATGGCGTTCTGGGGAGGGCTGGAGGATGATACCGACCATGCCGCACATGCCTGCCGCGCAGCACTCTGCATCAGGACGGCGATCGCCCGCGAGAACATGCGCCGCGCTGCTACCGGGGCGAGCCCGGTCAGGGTCCGCATCGGCATCCACAGCGGAGAGACGATTGTCGGCAATATCGGCGGGCCGGGACGCGCCAATTTCACGATCATCGGTGACACGGTCAATGTCGCTGAACGCATTGAACAGATGGCGCGGTCGCTGTCAGCGGTCGACTGGGATACCGCGATCCTGATCAGTCAGGAAACCGCTGAGCGGGTTGGCGAGCGGTTCGAATTGCGCTCTGCCGGCGAACATCCGCTAAAAGGGCGAAGCCGCGGCATTACCGTTTTTGAACTGTCAGGCCAGAGGGCCCTGCCATAATGGTCGTAATTGGCGCGGAAGGCGTCAGGCGCAGATGCGCATCATCGCGTTTGGCTCTAGCGGCTGTCTCGCTACAATCGCGCTCTGCCGGTCCTTTCTGAAAAGATCGTCTTGCCACGGGCTGACGATGCTCTGCTGGGTTTCGCGGCTGGCGTGATGCTTTATCTGATCAGCAACGAGATCGTGCAGGAGATACATTGCCACGGACACCGCAGGGGACCACTGAGGGCCTGATCAGTGGTGAGGTCGTCATGTTGTTCCTCGGTATCGTCTGTGGCTGAATCTCGTGGTCGATCAGCGCGGCATCGCGCTTCGTCTACATCAAACAACTGACAGGACAGCACCGTCAAAGCCACGGCGGGAGCATTGATCAAGATCAAGATAAGCCCGCGATCCACTCTGTAACCGTTGTCGCATCACCCACTGGAGATGCCGGTAAGCCATGAGCTTCAGATTAAAGGGATTAGTCATAGGTGCTTTGCTGGTCCTGGCTGGCGGTGCTGCCTATCTGCTGTCGCTCAAAGACACCGGGCAATTGCCGGAGGGCTTTGTCCAGGGCAATGGGCGGATCGAGGCCGAGCAGGTCGAGATCGCACCGATGATCGCCGGTCGTGTCGCAAGCATTCTTGCCGAAGAGGGCAGCCTGGTTGCGGCCGAAGACCTGCTCGTCAGGATGGATACCGATGAGCTCGCGGCCGCGCTCGATCGCGCGAAAGCTCAGGTCGCGCTGGCGCGCCAGACCAAGGTCGAAGCCGAGGCAGTCGTGGTCCAGCGTGTGAGCGAGCTAAGCCGTGCCCGACAAGAGCTTGAGCGTGCGACAGCGTTGATCACAAACAATACCATTTCACAGACCACCTTCGAAGAACGCGAAACGGCCAGCCTGGTGGCTGAGGCCATTCTCGGTGCGGCCAAGGCGCGCGTTGCGACCACGGATAGCCAGATCGCTGCATCAGAGGCGGAAGCTCGGCGGATCGCCGCGCAAATCGACGACAGCGTGCTTTTCGCGCCGATGCCGGGCCGTGTGCTGTATCGTCTGGCTGAGCCGGGCGAGATCGTCGGTTCGGGTGAACCCATTCTGACCGTTCTGAGCCTGGAAAACATCTATATGGAGGTCTTCCTGCCAGCCCGCGACGCCGGTCTCCTGCCCATCGGTGCCGAAGCCCGGATCGTGCTGGACGCGCTGCCGGATTACGCCATCCCGGCGGTCGTGAGCTTCGTCTCGCCGGAGGCGCAGTTCACACCGAAACAGGTGGAAACCCTGAGCGAGCGCGAACAGCTGGTCTTTCGCGTTCGGGTCCGCATCCCGCAAGATCTCGTCGCCGATCGGATCGAACATGTGAAGACCGGTCTTCGCGGCACGGCGATCATACGATTAAACGCGCAGGTTGGCTGGCCGGAGGTGCTGAACCGGCGCATTCCTGCAGAACTCTTCGAATGAGTTCCGTGGCCGAGGCCGGTTTGATCCGGATCACGGGCGTTACCCACCGCTATCACCGCCGCATCGCGCTGGATGATCTGTCCCTCACCCTGCCGTCCGGCTCGCTCGTCGGATTGATTGGCCCTGACGGCGTTGGCAAATCGACCCTTCTCAGCCTTTTGGCAGGTATTAAGAAGCTGCAGGCTGGCACAATCGACGTGCTGGGCGGACCGATTTCCAGCCGAGCCCACCGGCGCAAGGTTGGCCCGGCAATCGCATTCATGCCACAGGGGCTTGGTCGCAATTTGTATGCTGAACTTTCGGTGCGAGAAAATCTCGAGTTTTTCTCACGCCTGTTCGGGCAAGAGAAAGTTGAGCGTGAGGCCCGTATCGAGGCACTGCTGTCCGCGACCGGCCTGACCCGGTTCGCGGACCGTCTGATGGGCAAGTTGTCAGGCGGCATGAAGCAGAAACTCGGGCTCTGCTGCGCCTTGATCCACGATCCTGAGCTTCTGATCCTCGATGAGCCGACAACGGGCGTCGACCCGCTGTCACGTCGCCAGTTCTGGTCCCTCATCGATGCGATCCGGAACCAGCAACCGCGTCTCTCAATACTTGTGTCGACCGCTTACATGGAGGAGGCGGCGCGCTTCGACCACATCGTGGCGATGACCGCGGGGCGTGCCATATTCGAGGGCAGCCCGGCAAAGCTGAAGACCGGCGCGCAGACGCTGGAAGCCGCGTATCGAAACCTTCTGGGCGGGGCGGTGCCTCAGGGCATGTCGGATCAGCCGCCGCCGCCCGATACCGGTGAGCCGGTAATCATGGCGCGCGGGCTGACGAAGCGGTTCGGGGATTTTACCGCTGTCGATCAGGTGGACTTCTCGATCCACAGAGGCGAAATCTTCGGCTTTCTCGGCTCCAACGGGTGCGGCAAGTCGACGACGATGAAGATGCTGACCGGGCTGCTTCCAGCCAGCAGTGGAGAAGCGCTCTTGTTCGGCAGACCGATCGACGCCCGTGACCGGGCCATGCGCCACGACATCGGATATATGAGCCAGGCATTCTCACTCTATGGCGAACTGACGGTTCGTCAGAACCTTCGACTACACGCACGGATATTCGCTCTCGAGGACGAGAAGGAAAGGATCGCGCATCTCGCATCCCGCTTTGGTCTGGGCCCACATCTGGACACGCTCGCCACTTCGCTGCCGCTTGGGATCAAGCAGCGTCTGTCGCTGGCGGTGGCGGTCATTCATCGCCCCCGCATCCTGATACTGGATGAACCGACCTCGGGGGTGGACCCGGAAGCGCGCGACGATTTTTGGACATTGCTGGGGGAGTTGTCGCGCAAAGACGGCGTCACGATCTTCGTCTCCACACATTTCATGGGCGAGGCGGAGCGCTGCGACCGGGTCTCGTTCATGCATGCCGGTCAGGTGCTTGCCGAAGGCACACCCGATGATCTGATCGCGGCGGAGGGAACCGAGACTCTGGAACAGGCGTTCATCGCGATACTGGAGGCGGCGGAGACGCCCGCGCCTATCTCCGCCCCCGAAGTCACCGCTTATGCAACCAAGGCGACACATGGCGGTGGTCTGGAGCGCGCGATGGCCTATGCGCGGCGCGAGACCGTCGAAGTGTTGCGCGACCCAATTAGGCTCGCGTTTGCGTTCATTGGGTCGGCCTTGCTGATGGTGGTGTTCTGCTTTGGCATCACTCTTGATGTAGAGGATCTGAATTTCGCCGTGCTCGATCTGTCAAAGGGCCCCGAAAGCCGGGCCTATATCGCCGAGATTGAAGGATCCCGTTATTTCAGCCCGACCGAAGCGGTCTTTTCAAGTGAGGAAGCGCGCCGCCGTCTGGTCGCTGGCGAGGTGTCACTGGTTGTGGAGCTGCCCCCCGATTTCGGGCGTAAGCTGCGTGCCGGTGAGCAGACCCAGATTCTGGCGACGGTGGACGGCGCGATCCCCTTCAAGGGCGAAACGGTCGAAGGGTACATGGCCGGTCTGCACCAGACTTTTCTGGATGTCGCTGCGCGGAACGCCGGGGTACAGATCCCGGAACTTGCCCGCGTCGAGCCACGGTTTCGATATAATCAGAGCTTCGAGAGCATTGCCGCGATGGCACCGGCAATGCCTGCGATCCTGCTGATCATGCTGCCGGCCATCCTGGCGGCGGTCAGCATCGCGCGCGAACGTGAGCTGGGCTCGGTGACGAATTTCTATGTCACACCAACGACCCGGCTGGAGTTCCTGGTGGGCAAGCAATTGCCCTATATCGTGATCGCCTTCGCGAACTTCATCCTTCTGGCTGCCATGACGGTCCTGATTTTTGGCGTACCGCTGAAAGGTGATCTGCTGCCGCTGCTCCTCGGGGCACTTCTTTATGTCTGGGCAACGACGTCCTTCGGACTTGTGATGGCGACCATGACCTCCAGCCAGGTCGCAGCGGTCTTTGCCACCTGCATCGCAGCCATCGTGCCCACGATACAGTTCTCCGGCCTGTTGCAGCCGGTGTCTACACTGGATGGCGGGGCGCAGATGATCGGCTCGCTCTGGCCGGCGTCGTACTTCCTGCACCTCAATGTCGGGGCCTTCACAAAGGGGCTGGGATGGGAAGCGCTGTTACCGGACATCCTCGCGCTCGCCTGCTTTGGCCCGGCCCTGACCCTGATCGCAGTCTTCTCACTGCGCGAACAGGAAGCCTGAGGTGAAACATCTGCGGCGCATATTCTGGCTGGGACTGAAAGAGGTGATGAGCCTGCGCCGGGACTGGGTCATGATGGCCCTCCTCTTGTGGTCCTTCACGGCGGCCCCGATCATGGAGGCGACGGGGGTTGCAAGTTCCGTCAACAACGCCTCGATCGCCTTTGCGGACGAAGACAACTCGCCACTGTCACGTGCACTGGCGGCCGCCTTCTTGGAGCCGGAGTTCCAGCCCGTCATTCAGATCGCTCCGGGGACCGGCCCGGCCGAAATGGATGCCGGGCGTTTTCTGTTCGTCGTCTCGGTGCCCCCTTTGTTCGAGAAGGAGCTCCGCGCTGGGCGGGTGCCGGAGATCCAGGTGATGATCGACGCCACCGCCATGGAACAGGCGGGTATCGGCGCGAATTATATCACAAATATTCTCGGCGTTGAGATCCAACGTTTTGCCATTGGCGCGGGCCTCTTGGACCAGTCACCGGCTGACCTTGTTATCCGCAGCGCCTTCAACCCCAATCGCGATAAGGTCCGCTTCGCCAGCATCGTGGCCCTGATCGGCCAGATCATGTGGCTGTCGACGATCCTGACCGGTGCCGCAATGATCCGCGAGCGCGAACACGGGACCATCGAACATCTGCTAGCCATGCCGCTCACGCCCTTCGATATCGCCATCGCGAAGATCTCCGCCAACGCGGCGGTTGTGCTTGTCGCCTCCGGTCTGTCGCTCGCATTTGTGCTGCAGGGGTTTCTGGGTGTCAGCATTGCCGGGTCCAAACTGCTGTTCCTTCTGGGCACCGCGCTGTTTCTCTTCACCGCCACCGCGCTTGGCGTTTTTCTGGCAACGCTCGCCCGATCAATGGCGCAGTTTGCCCTTCTGGTCATGTTGACAATCCTGCCGATGCTGATGCTTTCCGGGGGTGAGACACCCATCGAGGGGCAACCGGAATGGCTGCAGGCACTCACCCTGTTCCTGCCCTCGCGCCACTACATCGCGGCCAGTCAGGCCATCGCCTATAAAGGCGCGGGCATCGACATCATCTGGCCAGAGCTTTTGGGGATGGCATTGCTCGGGACGTTATTGCTGATCGCAAGCCTGATGCTGTTCAGACGATCAGTTGCGCAGGACTGACACCCCAGTTGCACAACAGTGACAGCATGAGGTCCGGATTGACCCATGTCATTCGCCAAAGGGCGGTTGAGCGGTAGGTCAGATGAAACGTCACGGATTTGAACTCGGCGGGCTGGTCCATGAACCCGACAAAGCCATCATCAGCGCGCTTGCGGCGGGCACTGGGCACACCGCTCCTTACACTCTACGGTCTTGGCGTGACCGTCGGTGCGGGCATCTATGTTCTGATCGGAACAACCGCTGCCGAGGCCGGACCATATGCGGCCGTTTCCTTCCTGATCGCGGCAGCTGTCGTTGCATTCACGGCATTTTCCTACGCGGAGCTGTCCACACGCTATCCTGTCAGTGGGGGAGAGGCGGCCTATATCCAGGCTGGCTTCGGGGCCGCATGGCTCGCCACAGTCACAGGGCTGGCAGTCGCCTCATCCGGTATCGTTTCGGCCTCGGCGGTGGCGATCGGAGCGGCGTCCTACCTGCAGGCCCTCACATTCGCCCCACACGGGCTTCTGACCATGTTGATCGTGGCCACAATGGGGGCGATCGCGCTCTGGGGCATCACACAATCCGTCACCGTTGCCGCGATCATCACCGTCATTGAGATCTCCGGCCTGATCTTCGTAATCGCCTGGGGATTTGGCGTAACCGAGCCGAATGGCGTGGCCCTTGAGGCGATGCTGCCGCCAGTCGGCGGTGCCCACTGGACAGGGATTGCATCAGCATCCTTGCTGGCATTCTTCGCCTTCGTCGGCTTCGAGGATATGGCCAATGTCGCCGAAGAGGTGAAAGACCCGGTTCGCACCATGCCGCAGGCGATCATCTGGACGCTGGTACTGACAACGATCCTCTATATCGGAACGACCAGCGCCGTCCTGTTCGCAGTGCCGCTCGCATCTTTGGCCGCCTCAGCGGCGCCGCTAATCCTGGTCTTTCAGACAGCACCCGAAAGCGTCAAACAGGCTTTCTCGCTTGTTGCGATCGTCGCCACCATCAATGGTGTACTGATCCAGACAATCATGGCCTCTCGCGTCATCTATGGCCTCGCTGACAGAGGACAGCTTCCGGCGTTCCTGGCCTGGGTATCACATCGGACGAAGACGCCAGTGCCCGCGACTATTGGTGTTGTCCTGTTCATCATGGTCCTGTCCCAGATACTGCCGATCGACGATTTGGCGGCACATACATCCCAGATCGTGCTGGTGGTCTTCATGCTGGTGAACGTTGCTCTCATAAGGCTGAAAGTCTCCAGACAGCAACCCGCGGAGCATTTTCGGGTGCCGATGGTCGTGCCGGTTTTCGGATTGCTGACAAGCGTACTGCTCCTCGGCACGTCATTTCTGTGAAAGGCAGGAGCCGCTGAGACGTTCCCAAACCGGGGCGCAGCGACAATTACGTGCCTGCGTATTCCGCCGCCGCCAGGTCCGCAGTCGCTTGACCAACCAGTGGTGAATCTTCTGGATCTGGTGGTCCCTGAAAGTTCGGTCAAAGACCGGAAAACCGGCAGGACCAGGCCGCGACGTCTGCGACGGCGCATGGCGAAGGGTCTTTTGCACCTGTCCCGCAATTTCGGCATGGTGCAGCGAATGAGGGCTTCTTTACAGGACGCCGCCTGCTAGGGTTCGGCATAGCCGGAGGAGAAACGAAGATGAGCGCAGAAATCTACAGTTTGCTTCTGGCCTTGGGTATTTTTTCAGTCGGCTTTGTCAGTATCGGCCCCAACATACTCGCCATTATCGGCACCTCGATGGAACGCGGGCGGGGTGCAGGTGTGAAATTGGCGCTTGGCGTGGGTTCTGGTTCGGCAGTTTGGGCCTCATCCACCGTTGCCGGTCTGACCGCCCTTGTCACCGCATATGCAGGCTTCGTGACACTCCTGAAAGTCTTTGGCGCTGCATACCTCATGTGGCTGGCCTACAAGGCATTTCGTTCGGCAGCGACACCTTCTCACCTGCATAAACCGAAGGCTGCGCGCGGGAAAAACCTCTATCTCCAGGGCATCGCAATCCAGCTCACGAACCCGAAAGCCGCGCTTCAGTGGGTTGCGATCGTTGGCATCGGCCTTGGTGCCGAGGCATCCTTGTGGGTTGGCCTTGCACTTATCCTGACTGCCACAACACTATCTTTGGTGGTTCACGTTCTCTACGCAGTGACGTTCTCTGCGACGCCCGTGATCGCCGCATACCAGAAGGCTCGCCGGTGGATCGAGGGATCGCTCGGCCTGTTCTTCAGCTTCGCAGCCTACAAGATCGCGACCTATCGGCAGTGATCCAACGCCGCCTTTGATCAGTTATCCGCAACACACACACCGGACCGTTCGCCGATTTCGCTCTCACGGCGAATGTCTGGTGACGGGGACGCTGTCGCGTGATCTGACTTACCGGGCAAGCGGGGCCCGACCGTCCGTGCGGACTTCAGGCAAACGCGCAAAAGGGAAACGTTTGCCGTTTGGGATTCCACGGCTATTCTGATGGTCTTGATCCACGCGATCACCGACGCGGAGCTCTGATTGGCTGTATCGAAGATACAAGACGCACCGCGTGCGGGACAGCGACGCACGAACCTTCGCACGGGCGGCGACTGGGCGCTTTTCGTGGTCGGCTTCGGACTGCTTGTCTGGGGTGTTGTCGCGGGTGCCGGGGCCATGGGATACAATTGGCAGTGGTACCGCGTGCCCCGGTATTTCTACCGGGTCATCGATGGCGAGGTCATCTGGGGCCCTCTCGTCAAAGGCTTCTGGGTGACGATTGAGATCACGCTTTGGGCAGGTGTGGTCGCACTGGTGATCGGCCTCTTCACCGCGCTTCTGAGGTTGTCGCGATCCTATGCCGGACACGCCATCGCGACCGCCTATCTGGAACTGGTGCGCAACACGCCGCTGCTCGTCCAGATGTATCTCTTTTACTTCGTTCTATCGCCGATCATCGGTATCGATCGGTTCTGGACAGGCGTCCTGTGTCTTGCGGTATTCGAGGCGTCCTTCATCTCCGAGATCATACGCGGCGGCATTCTGTCCGTGCCGCGCGGGCAATGGGAGGGGGCGTCCGCGCTCGGCATGCGGCCCTGGCAGGTCTACGCGAAAATCGTGTTGCCGCAGGCCGTGCCGATTATGGCACCGCCAATGACTTCGGCGGTCGTCAATCTGATCAAGAACTCAGCCATCGTATCGACGATCGCGATCTTCGATCTAACTAACGAAGGGCGAAACGTCATCGCAGATACGTTCCTGAGTTTCGAAATATGGCTCACCATCGCCGCGATTTACTTGAGCCTTACCATAAGCCTTTCTGCCGTCGCGGCGCGGTTGGAATCGCGGGCGCGACGGGGGCTCACCCGCTCATGACCGCACAGACAGGAGAAGCCCCATGAAGTTTTGGAATGGACTGGCCGCTATGGCGTTTGCTGCCGCAACGTTCATCGCGCCCGTCGCCGCCACGGCGAACGAGACGCAGCAGGCGCTGGCGTCTGAAAGCGTCATCGAGACGATCAAGCAGCGCGGCGTGATCCGCGTCGGCATGGCGACCTTCGTCCCCTGGGCGATGCGCGACAAGAATGGCGACCTGATCGGCTTCGAGATCGACGTCGCCAAAAAGCTCGCCGAGGATATGGAGGTTGAGGTCGAGTTTGTGCCAACAGCATGGGACGGCATCATCCCCGCGCTTCTCGCCGGCAAATTCGACGTCATCATCGGCGGCATGTCGATCACGCCCGCCCGGAACCTGACGGTGAACTTCACGTCGTCCTACGCGAACTCCTCGCTCGGCGCCATGGCGAACAAGGAGCTGGCCGACGGCAAGGCGTGGCCGGACGATTACAACGCGACTGACGTCACCTTCGTCTGTCGCCGCGGCGCGACGCCGTGCGGCTGGATTCAGGAGACGTTCCCGAAGGCGACGCTCCGCCAGTTCGACGACCAGGGCCAGACCGTGCAGGAAGTTCTGAACGGCAACGCACATGTCATGGTCTCCTCCCAGCCGCTGCCGGCGTTCACGATCTTCGAGAACCCGGATGTCGTCTTCTCGGCGACGGATGAGAAGATCGAGCCGAACTCCGAAGCCTTCGCGCTGCGCAAGGGCGATGTGGACGCGCTCAACTTCTTCAACAACTGGATTCTCCTGAACCGCACCAGCGGATGGCTCGACGAGCGTCACCAGTACTGGTTCGGCGGGCGCCCCTGGGCTGACCAGATCGCCAACTGATCCTGAAGGAGCGCCGCCGCGCGCGGCGCTCCCCCCCTCCATGTATCCCGATCCCAATCGCAAACGCCGCTTCGGCTGGCTGGACGCCGTCCTGATCGCGCTGGCACTCGGCGCGTTGGTATATGCATGGACGCGCGTATCGGACGTTCTGGTCTATCGATGGGATTGGGGATTTCTGCCGCAGGTTCTGTTCAAACGCGAGGAAAGCAGCGGCTGGCTCGTACCGAATGTCCTGCTTGAAGGTTTGCTGACTACCATTCGGCTATCGATCTGGGCGATGATCTTTGCGAGTGCGCTCGGCCTGGTTCTCGGCTTCATGGCCACGACGCACCGCTTGCTGCCACGCCTCATATCGCTCGCCTATGTCGGGGTCATCCGAAACGTCCCACCTCTGGTTTTCATCTTCGTCTTCTACTTCTTCATCTCATCGCAGATCCTACCCGCACTCGGCGTCGATAGCTGGGCGCGCAATCTTGGCGAAGGCGGGCGCGCGGCGGTCAACATTCTGCTCGGCCCGCCCGATCTGCTGGAGAACCTCATTTCCGGCATCATTTGCCTCGCGCTGTTCGAGGCCGCGTATATTTCGGAGATTGTCCGTGCTGGCATCCGTTCCGTCCCGCATGAGCAGACGGAAGCGGCGCAAAGCCTTGGCCTGCGCCGGTTGCAGGTCTTTCGCCTCGTCGTCCTGCCGCAAGCCTTACGCGCGGTGACACCGCCGCTTGCCAATCAGTTCATTATGCTGGTCAAGAACAGCGCCATCGTCTCGCTGATCTCGGTGCAGGAGCTGACCTTCATCGGGACCGAGATCGCAGTTTCCACCGGGCGGCGGTTCGAAACATGGATCGTTGTCGCAGCGATGTATTTCCTGCTCTGCTACGGGCTCGCACTTTTGTTCGCGCGCATTGAGCGGCGGATGCGTAAATTCGACGATGTATAAGCGGGAGGTAACCGCCAATGTCTGCATGGATCAAGATGATCACTGACGAAGACGCCGACGAGGAACTGCTCGAGGTTTTGCAGCTTGCGCGGACGCCGCACGGGACGGTCGACAATGTGATGCGCGTGCATTCGCTGCGACCCAACACGATGCGGGGCCATGTCATCCTCTATCGCGCCGCGCTGCATGATGATGCGAACACGATCCCGATGTGGTTGCAGGAGACGATTTCATCTTACGTGTCGATCCTGAACGACTGCCCCTATTCGCTGGCCAATCATTGGGCGAACGCACGCCATCTGATCGGCGACGACGCCCGGGCGGATCAAATAGAAGCGGCATTACATGCCGATGCACCGGGGACCGCGTTCAACGGGCGCGAACTGGCATTGATGAATTACGCGCGCAAGCTGACGAAAACCCCCAGTGACATGACCGAGACCGACATTGCAGAAATGCGCGCTGCGGGGCTCGATGACGGACAAATTCTCGAAGCGAATCAAATCATCGGTTACTTCAATTACGTGAACCGGCTTTTGAACGGTTTGGGTGTGACGACCGACGGTGACGTCGTAGGGTATTACAAACCGGACTGAGCCACCCGCAAATGTCGATTTGGGGAAGGTGATGAGCGCAGCAACGCGAGACCATGACACGACGTCCGTCCTCTCAGCCGGGGCGATAAGTCTTCTGCGCGATTGCGTTCATGGCTACCCGGGTGAACGTCTGCTGATCGTGGAGGAGCCGAAAGGAACCGGCTATTACGATGATGAGGCGCAGCAGATGGCCGCAGCCGCTGGCCGGGCCTTGGGCATGCGCGTCTACGAGACCGAAGCGCCCGACTGCCTGGGCAACGCGGAGGAAGTCAGCGCATTCATCGACACCCTGAAGGGTTTCGACCACATCGTCTTTTTCACACGCATCGGTGACCAGCTCCGGTTCTCGGAGATCCCGGGCATGCCTCCCTCGACCATGTGCTACGCGCTGGACCGGGAGATGCTGGACAGCGCCTTCGGTGCCGCCTGCCACCATGGCATGTGCGAACTGAAAGCCGCCATCGACGACACCTTCGCGGCGGCGTCGGAAGCCCGCGTTACCTGCCCGAGTGGGACGGATTACGCAGGCGATCCATCGACCTTCGCGGCCAATAGCATCGATGTCTCGCTAAAACGCTTCCCGATGCTGGTGCCCCGCCCCGTGCCAGCCGCCGGGTTCCGAGGGCGGATCGCATTGACGCGGTTTCTCGTCGGGACCGGTTCACGGTTCTATGAGCCGTATTCTCTGCCTCTTTCCGGAACGGTCTATGCCTTTGTTGAAGACAACCAGATCGTGGGTTTCGACGGAGCGGAAGCTGAGATGGTTCGCAGGCACTATCACGACGTCGGCGATCGCTTCGGCCTCGACCCTTGGTTCGTTCATTCCTGGCATGCAGGAATGCATCCTGGCTGCGGTTTCGCTGCCGAAGCGGAGAGCCAGATTACCCGGTGGTCCGGCAGCGCCTTCGGCAATCCGCGGGTGCTGCATTTTCACACCTGCGGCGACTTTGCGCCGGGTGAGATATCCATGAACATCTTCGATCCGACCATCACGCTTGATGGTGTGGCGGTCTGGGAAGATGGATGCCTCCGCCCCGAGAGGATGGAAAACTGCGCCCGCATTCTGGCGAGCCATCCGCGGCTTTCTGAGCTGTTCCGCACGCCACGGCGCGACATCGGCATTCCCGACGGGTGCGCATGGAAAGCGTAGTAACGCCGCAAACGCAGGCCATGGCCGCCGATGCGCTCGTACCTCGCCGGGATCTGAAGCGGTTGATGCGCCGCTCCAACGCACCCGGCCTGTGGCATCTTGCCCTGTGGATGATCGTCCTGGCGTCAACAGGCGCTCTGGTATGGGGCGCAGGCGACGCCCTGTGGCTGCTGATCCCGGCGATGTTTCTGCACGGCATCGTTGTCGTCCACCATTTCGCGCTTCAGCATGAATGCAGCCACTACACTGCCTTCCGCTCGCGCTGGATCTGCAACCTTCTTGCACATATCTGCGGCTTCATCCTTGTGATCCCGCCGCGTTTCTTTCGTTACGAGCATTGCGACCACCACACCTACACCAATCTTCACGGCCGCGATCCGGAGATGATCGAATTACCGATCTCACTCGGAAAATACCTGCTCTATCTTTCCGCTATCCCGTATTGGCGGAGCCAGTTTGGCGGCATGTTCCGCCGCTCCGCCGGCGTTCTGACGGCGGAGGAGCAACGCTTCATTCCGCGCGAAGAACGCGGCAAGGTGATCTGGGAGGGGCGCGCGATGATTGCGGGCTACCTCACCATCATCGGGCTGATGGCGACGACCGGCTGGCTTGCGCCACTCTTCTACTGGTGGCTGCCGATGTTCATGGCTGAGCCGGTGATGCGCTTCATCCGCATGACGGAACATGTCGGGCGTCCGAATGTGCCCGACATGCGGGTCAACACGCGCACTAATGTCGTCTCCGCGCCATGGCGATTTCTGGCGTGGAACATGAACTACCATGCCGAGCATCACTATGCGGCATCCGTCCCCTTCTACGCGCTTGGCGACCTGCATCATCGTATTCGCGATGATATCTTCGTCGAAAGGCACGGCTATCTGAGTGCCCATCTCGATATCATCCGATCCATGGCGCGTGTTCGTGCCGCGACGCGCACGCCGGCGGAGTGAGCGACTGGATCGATCTGATCGCCGTCGCCGCGCTGGAGCCGGGAGACGTCACCCCCGCGTCGCTCGGCGCACGGCGCCTGGCTGTCTTCGATGCGCCGGACGGCATCTATGTGACGGCGGCACTGTGCACCCATGCGGGCGCGGCGCTCTGCGATGGGTATTTCGACGGTCGCCGCATCGAGTGCCCGCTGCATCAGGGGCTCTTCGATGTTCGGGACGGACGCGCCATCGGAGCCCCTGTCGTGCGACCGCTCAAGGTCTACCCCGCGCGGATCAGGGATGGCCGCGTGCAAATTTGCCTCTAGCAGCTTACTTGCGATAGGCGAATGCCTTGGCGAACCGCCATTCGAGATAGTCGCCGCAACTGATCGGCTCATATGCGGTTTCGATGTCGTTCCCAAAGACGGCGCGCGGGTCGATCATCGTGTCCGGGCCAGGATCATAAGCCAGCACCAGCGACAGACGTTCGCGCCCCGAACTGTTCACCACGCGGTGCGGCGTCGATCGGTAGGCGTCGTTGGTCCACCGCGCCAGCAGATCGCCGACGTTGACCACCAGCGTACCCGGCACCGGCGGTGCCTCGATCCAGTCGCCGCTCGCGCTTTGCACCTGAAGCCCACCGACCTGATCCTGTGCCAGAACGGTGAGGACGCCGAAATCGGTATGGGGTCCGACGCCGAACTGCGTATCGCCCAATTCCTCCGGTTGAGGCGGATAGTAGACGAAGGACGCACGGCTCATCGGCGCGTCGGCATTATGCAGGAAGAAGTCGTCGTCCTTTCCAAGCCCGATCGCGAAGGCACGCATCAAGTCGCGTGCCACGTCATGCGCCGCCTCGAACCAGGCCATCGCAGCCGTCTCAAATGCCTTCCCATGCTCCGGCCAACGGTTGGCACCGCGTAGGCTATGGTCGTCCGGTGTTCGCCCTTCGGCGTCCTGAAGCCCCCAGATAAAGCTTTCTTTCAGATCCGCGCGCGCGTCGTCTCCCATTTTCGCGCCGCCAGAAGCCAGCCAGCCGCGATGCTTGTCTGAGACGCTGACCGCCGCCTTGTCTGGTTCCTCCTGTCGAAAGAAGGCGAGCGCCGTGTCGCGGGCGGCAGACAAGTCAACCTCCGCGATGCCGTGGTTCTTCACATAGATGAACCCGATCTCCGAATTCGCCTTATGCAGCTCCGCCGCAACACTGCCGGCGTCGGTCCCATTGCGCAGCGGGCCGATATCCACCACCGGTATCAACGCATCGTCTAGCTGCTTTGCACTCGCGTAGGGCAAGGGACCTCCTGCCGGGCTGATCAGGACTGCTAGTGAAGCTATGCGCGGGACATGTCGGTTGGCAAACCAATTCGCTGATACCGGGCGACCGTTCCGCCGCCGCACCAGTTGGGTACAGGTTGCCCTTGTAGGGTGGCAGCCGGTCATCGAGGGCTGTCAGGCGCGGATACCAGCCCTTGATGGCCACATGACTGCCGCACGGGTCAATCTGGACCATACGTCCGCCCATCGCGGAACGCCGGCCACCAAGGGTGAGAGCACCATGGCTCCAGCGCGGCCACTGGTCTCAGTGGTCTCGACACTGCCATTGCCGGGCCAACCCGCCGATCCACAACTTCGCAGGGGATGGCCCACCGCAACAAACCAGACTGGCCCGCGACATGCGCGCACTGGTCGAACGGCTCCTGCACGCCCGATCGACCCGGGCCTAGCGCCCCCGCCTTCGGACGAGGCAACAACCGCTTTTCAGACGGAACTGACAAGGTGGGGGTAGGCGGAGGCAAGATAACCTTCGGTCTTGGTGCAGTGCGCGGGCCAGGCGAAGCGGGTTCGCGGAACCAAACCAAAGGACCGATCATGAGGGAGATACGCATTGGCGCTCAAAGCGAAGGCAGCCAGAGCACCAGTTGCGGAAAGGCGATCAGCAGGCCAACCAGCAAAAGCGAGCAGAAGATGAACGGGAAGGCGGAGCTGTAAATCTCCCGCATCGTGGTGCCGGGTGGTGCCACGCCTTTCATCACGAACAGCAACAGCCCGAAAGGCGGGGTGGTAAAGCTGATCTCCAGCGACAAAAGCATGATCAGCGCGAACCAGATCGGATCGAACCCAAGCGTCTGCGCCAGCGGAAAGAAGATCGGCACGGTCAGCAGCATGATTGAGATCTGCTCCATGAACATGCCAAGCAGCAGGAGAACGCAAAACATCACCAGCAGCATCGCCAGCGGTGCCAGATCGAAACCCGTTGCCCAGTCGACCAGCCCGCGCGAGGCACCGGAAAAGGCGAGAAGCTGGCTGAACGTGGCCGACCCGAAGACGATCAGGTAAGCCATCAGCGTCACGCGCAATGCGCCGATGACAGATTTCTTCATCGCCTCCCATGTCAGGCAGCGGAAAACGGCGGCCAGGATGATGACCCCAAGCGCACCGAAGGCCGCCGCCTCTGACGGGGTGACGAAGCCCTGGATCATCAGGGCGATGATCACGATCATAACACCGACCATGGGGACAACCTCCGTCATCACCAGTTTGATCTTCGCACCGACCGACATCGGCTCCACATCATAGGCGGGGGCGGCGGTCGGATCGATCCGGGTCTGCACCCAGATCGTCATGATGTAGAACCCGGCAAGGATCAGCCCGGGCACAACACCCGCGATCAGAAGCGCGGCGACATCGATCTGCGCCAGCGTGGCCAGCAGAACCGCAAGGGCCGAGGGCGGAATGATGATCGCCAGCCCCCCAGTGCCCAGAATGGGCCCGATGCTCATATGCGATTTGTAGCCCCGCCGCGCCATCTCCGGCACCATCAGGGACCCCAGCAGCGCGGTCGACCCCATGGACGAGCCCGACAACGTCGAAAATCCCGTCCCCCCCAGCACGGTGACATAACTCAGCCGCCCCGGCAGGCGGCCGAGGAGCTTGTCGATGGCGGTGAACATCCGCCCCCCAAGCCCGGTGTGAAAGAAAATCTCCCCCATCAAGAGGAAGAGAGGGATCGGCATCAGCGCATATTTCGTGAGCGAGCCGAGCCCGTTGTTCAAGAGCTGCATGACCCCCCGCTCACCGCCCATGAACACCCAGGCCCCGACGATATTGGCGGCCAGGAAGGCCAGCGCGATCGGCATCCCGACCGCCATCAGAAAGACAATCGCGCCCAGAAGCAGGGCCAGCGCCTCATACCATTCCATTATTCGTGGATCCCCGCTTCACCGCTATGCATCAGCTCCGTACCGAAGACGAAGCGGGAAAATTCGACCGCCATCAGCCCGAAGGACAGGGGAAAGGCTATCGTCAGCAGCCAGCGCGGGAAATAATAGGCGCGGGTGTCGAAATCACCGCGTTCGATATTGGTTATGACCAGCTCCACCCCCTTCCAGGTGAGGATGGCGCAAACGATCACGCAGGCCGCCGCCACCGCCCGGCTGAGGATCTGGCGCGGCCCATCGGGAAGGACCGCAGTGACCAGTTCGATATGCACATGACCCTTTTCGCGCACCAGCCAGGGCGCGCCGAGCATCGTCATGTACAAAAGCCCGTATTCCGCCGAGGTGAAGAGCCAGGCAAAGGGCTGCAACCCGGCATTGCGCATCACGACCGAGGTGATGACGGAGACCATCATCCAGACAAGGATCAGCCCGGAAAGACCGGCCATGCTGTAAAGCAGCGTCTGATAGGCTCTGGTCAGCATGTCAGCCCCCGGCATGAAAATGGCAGGCCCGCCACCGGGGCGGGCCTGCGCTTGGGTCGGCTTAGTTTGCCGCGTCGAGATCGTAAAAGAGCTCGATCAGGCGGTCGTAATTGTCGGTCCCGCCGGGCTGGCCGGACATGACCTCCTGCATCCGCTCCCAGGTCTTCTCACGGGCGGCGGCAAGGTAGTTGGCCTTGGCTTCCCCTTCGAGGGTGACGACCTTCATGCCCGCCGCATCAAGCGCGGCGAAATCCTCATCACGCTTCACGCGCAGGGTGGCGACGCTGTCTTTTTCATGCTGGATGGCGACATCCTGCAGGATCTTCTGCGCCTCGGGCGAGAGGGAGTTCCACTTCTCGTTATTCACGATCACACCAAGATCGGTGGAGAAGAAACAAGGCTCAATCCGGTAGTTCAGGAACTCGTTCCATTTCAGATCGATTAGGCCGATCTGCGTCCAGCCGGTCGCATCCACCACGCCGCGCTGGAGCGCCGAATAAACTTCGCCCGTCGGCAGGTCGATCACCTGTGCGCCGAGATAGTTGGTAAAGAACGCGTTGTAGACATTGTTACCGCGCAGCTTCAGGCCCTCGACCTCCAGATTACCGTTCGCATCAAATGTGGGCGCATCGCGGGTCCAGAGGTTGTAGCAAACGCCGCTGTCGAACCAGCCGAGATATTTCAGGCCCATCTTCTCCTGATGGATCTGGTCGATCAGCGCGATGCCGCCATTCTCGCGCGTCTCCACCGCCGTCAGGTTGGAGGCGACCATGGCGTCTTTCTCGGGCAGCGCGCCGCCATAGAAGGACCCGGGCGTGTAGACCATATCGACGATCCCGTCGCGCACGGCGTCAGGCTGCTGGAACATGCCGATGGCTTCGGGCCCACCGCGCACGTCGATCTGGATCACGCCCTCGCCTGCCGCATTCACCTTGTCGACAAAGCTCAGGAAGCTCTGCGTGTAGATCAGCGTTTCGGGAAAGGCGTGGACCGCCGAAATCGTCTCTTCGGCCTTCAAAGGCAGCGCGATCAGCGTCGCCCCCGCCAGAAGGCTTCCCATCAGTTTCATCTTCATCATGTCGTTCTCCACTGTTGCGGGGGTGATGTACCCCGTTTTCGATGGCCTTCAACGGGCCGTGGGACACCGCGTGTCGCGGCGCATTTCAATCCGTCCCGCCGGGCCAGGCCCAGGGTGCGGTTTGGTGTCTTGTCTCTCGATAGGCGGCGATGGCCGCGCGGTGGTTCCGGGTCAGATCGATATCATCCCAACCGTTGATCAGCTTGGTCGCCCAGCTGTCGTCCAGCGTGAACGCCGCCTCATGGGGGCCAAGCGTGATGCGCCGCGCTTCGATATCGATGTGCGCCGCCTGCGGCCCGTCGTGAAGCGCCGCCTCGAAACCGGCGCAGGTCGCCTCGTCTACCAGCGCGGGGAGGAGGCCGTTATTCACTGCGTTGCCTGCGAAAATATCGCCAAAACCTGGCGCGATGACGGCGCGGATGCCCGCATCGACCAGCGCATAGACCGCCGCCTCGCGCGATGACCCGCTGCCGAACCCGCGCCGCGCGACGATCACGCTTGCCTCCGGCGCGGCGTTCAGCGGGAAATCGGCGCGCAGGGCCCCTGCCCCGTCGCGGCGCATATCGTGGAGGAGGTACCGGCCATACCCCTCCGCCCGGGGCACCGACATGAACCGCGCGGGGATCAGCTGATCCGTGTCGATATTGGCCTGGCGCAGGCTGATCGCCGCGCCCTGATGCACTGTCCAGCCCGCCATCACGCCGCCCGTCCCGCCATCAGCGGGCGCACATCGGCCAGCGTGCCGGTCACCGCCGCCGCCGCGACCATGGCCGGGCTCATCAGATGGGTGCGCGCGCCGCGCCCCTGACGGCCCTCAAAATTGCGGTTAGTGGAGGACGCGCAGCGCTTGCCCGCATCCACCAGATCCCCGTTCATGCCAACGCACATGGAACAGCCAGAGGCCGCCCATTCGAGCCCCGCGCCCGTGAAGATCGCATCCAGCCCCTCAGCCTCCGCCTGCGCTTTCACCTGCATCGAGCCGGGCGAGACGAGGCCCGGCACACGCGCCTGCCGCCCCTTCAGGACGGCGGCGGCGGCGCGCAGATCCTCGATCCGCCCATTGGTGCAGGAGCCGATGAAAACCTGATCGACCGGTGTCCCCTCCAGCTTCTGCCCCGGTGCCAGTCCCATGTAATCGAGCGCCGCGCGCGCCGCATCCGCCTTGGCGGCGGGCACATGGGCCGGGTCGGGCACATGGGCGCCGATGGGCAGCGCCTGCTCGGGGCTGGTGCCCCATGTGACGGTCGGCGCGATCACGGCGGCATCAATGGCAACCTCGCGGTCGAAGGGCGCGCCATCGTCGCTGGCCAGCAACGCCCAATCGGCGCAGGCCGCCTGCCAGGCCGCGCCTTTGGGGGCAAACCTTCGCCCCTCCAGATACCCGAATGTCACCTCATCCGGCGCAATCATGCCGAACCGCGCGCCGCCCTCAATCGACAGATTGCAGAGCGTCATGCGCGCTTCCATGGTGAGGTGCCGGATCGCGCTGCCAGCGTATTCCACCGCATGCCCCTGCGCGCCATCAGTGCCGAGCTGCGCAATCCAATTGAGCGCGATGTCCTTCGCCGTTACCCCCGGCCCGAGCGTGCCGTCCATGGTGAGGCGCATGGCCTTGGGCTTGCGCTGCCAGATGGTTTGCGTGGCCAGCACATGGGCGACTTCAGTCGCGCCGATCCCGAAGGCCAACGCGCCGAAAGCACCGTGGGTGGAGGTGTGGCTGTCACCGCAATTGATCAGAAGACCGGGCAGGGTGATCCCCGCCTCCGGCCCGATCACATGGACGATCCCCTGCCCCGGATCATCGAGATCGAACAGCGTCAGACCGTGCGCCGCCGCATTGCCGCGCAAGGTCTCAATCATCCGCTCGATCTGCGGATCGGCGATCCGGGTGCGCCCGCGCGTCGGTGCGTAATGGTCGACGACTGCAAAATTCAGGCCCGGCTCCGCTACCGGCAAATCGCGAGCCGCAAGCTTGGCAAACGCGTGGTGCGATCCTTCGTGCACCAGATGCCGGTCCACCCAAAGGAGCGAGACCCCATCCGCGCGCCGCACCACCTCATGCGCCGACCAGAGCTTGTCCAGCATGGTTTGCGGCGCGCCCATCAGACAGGCTCCTCACCCTGGCCAATCGCCGGTTCCCAATGGCGCGCGCTGCCCTGCCCGACGCGTGTCAGCGGCATCTCAAGGCGGAACCTGTCGGGACGATAGAGGCCGGAAAGATATTCGACCCCGTTGCCATCCACATCGCGCACCACGCGGCGCAGGGACAAAAGCGCGGCACCCACATCCACCTCCAGCGCCTCGGCCACGTCGGGCCCGGCGAGCGTCGCGCTGACCGACTGATGCGCCGCCTCGATCTGCACGCCGCTGCGCTCCAACAGCTTGAACAGGGGCGTGGTCGCCAGATCGTCCTCGGAATAATTCTGCGCAATCGCGGCAGGCACATAGGTGGTCAGATGCGAGAACGCCACATCGCCGATCAGCCGTACGCGGGTCGCGATCTGCACCTTGCGCACCGCATCGAGCCCCATGGCGGCAGCCACGAAATCGGGCGCATTGCCATAGGAAAAGGATAGCAAACGCGCCGTCGTCTTCTGGCCCATCTCCACCAGTTGCGGCATCAGGGTGTTGAAATCCATGGCCGCGCACTGGCCGGTGTCGGGCCGCGCGCAGACCTTCGTGCCGCTGCCTGCGCGCCGCTCCACCAGCCCGCCCTGGGTCAGCGCCTCCAGCGCCCGGCGCACGGTCACGCGCGAGACGCCGAACACCTCCGCCAGCTTCTGCTCGCCCGGCAGCGTCTCTCCATGGCTGAGCGCGCCGCCGGTGATCTGGTCGTGCAACGACAGATAGACGCGCCGCGCCTTGGCACCTTCGGGCAGTATCTGAACAGCTTCTGCGCGCAAGCGTGATTCCCCTATTTTGCGGCCCTGAGGGTAGATGCGTTCCCCGCAAAGGCAAGTATCCGTATTTTCAGCAGGCTAAATATCTTCTCTGGAAAAGCCAGATATTTGTTCTACAAATAATACAGATTTCGCAGGAGGGATGGTATTGCCAATCATCGAATTGCACGTGATCGAAGGCTATGGCGCAGTGGAAAAACAACGCCTTGGCGCGGCCCTGACCGACGCCGTGCGATCCGTGGTTCCCGCCGCGCCGGAATTTGTGACCGTGATGATCCATGACATGGTGCCCGAAAACTACTATCGGGGCGGCAGCCAGCGCCGCCCCGCCCCTGCCCTGCCCGACCCCGCCAAGATCGTGCGCGAATACCTCGCCGCAATGGAAGCGCGCGAGCTTGACAGGGCGCACACCTACTTAGGCGACGACTTCACCATGACCTTCCCCGGCACGGCCCCGATGCGAAAGCTGGAAGAGCTGATCGAATGGTCCGCGCCGCGCTACCGCTTCGTGACCAAATCCTATGAAGGTTTCGACGCGATGCAGGGCACCGGCGCGGCGGCCATTGTCTATTGTCGCGGCACGCTTTCGGGCGAATACCACGATGGCAGCGCGTTCACGGGCATCCGCTTCATCGACCGGTTCGAGGTCACCGCAGGGCAGATCACCCGTCAAGACGTCTGGAACGACATGGCCGAAACGAAAGCACAAGCATGAGCGAGATTGACCCCATCACCCTCTCCGTTCTCTCCGGACGGATGGAGCAGATCGCAGACGAGATGGACGCGACCCTCTTTCGCGCCGCCTTCAACCCCATCATCGCCGAGGCCCATGACGCCAGCCACGGCCTCTATCACGCGACCTCGGGCGACACGCTGGTGCAGGGCAAATCCGGCCTGCCGATCTTCGTCGGCGTCATGTCCTTTGCGGTGAAGGCCGTGATCGAAAAGGCCGCGCGTGACGGCGATCTCGAAGATGGTGACATCTACATTTTCAACGATGCCCATATCGGCGGCACGCATCTCTCCGACATGCGGCTCGTCCGGCCCTATTTTCGCGATGGAGCGCTCTTCTGCTACCTTGCCTCGGTCGGCCACTGGCATGATGTGGGGGGGGCCGTGCCCGGCAATTACAACCCCGCCGCCACCGACGTGTTTCAGGAGGCGTTCAACCTGCCCCCCGTCAAGCTGGCACGAAAAGGCGAGATCAATCAGGATATTATCGACATCCTCCTGCGCAATACCCGCCTGCCGCAATCGGCGATGGGGGATCTCAATGGCCAGCTTGGCGCGCTCGATCTCGGCGTCAAGCGGATGGATGAGCTCTTGGACGAATATGGCAGCGAGACGATCTCCGCCGCCCTCACCGCCCTTGGCCACCGCGCCGAGGCGTTGATGCGAGCGGAGCTGACGGACCTGCCCGACGGGCGGTGGGAGGCTGTCGACTATCTCGATAATGACGGCATCACCGACACCCCCTTGAAGATCGCCATCGCGCTGGAGATTACGGGCGACAGGATGGTGCTGGATTTCACCGGCTCTTCCCCTCAATGCGCGGGGCCGGTGAACATCGCCCTGCCGACCACCGTCGCCACCGCCTATGTCGCCATCAAGCACGTCTTCCCCGCCCTGCCCGCCAATGCAGGCGTGATGCGCCCCATCGAGGTGATCGTGCCGGAAGGCAGCCTCCTCTCCGCAGAATTTCCCGCCCCGACGGGCGGCTATACGGAGACGATCCTGCGCATGATCGATGTTGTGTTCTCCGCCTTCGCGCAGGCCGCGCCGGAACGGGTGGTCGCCAATGCCTACGGCACGATCAACGCGCTTTCCATCGCGGGCAAGCGGGCGAATGGCCAGCCCTGGGTGATGTTCAGTTTCTATGGCGGCGGCCATGGCGGCTCCGCCGAAACCGATGGGCTGAACCACGGCAATGCGCCGATCTCCACCGCCACCATCCCGCCGATGGAGATCCTGGAGGCCGCCTACCCCGTCATGTTCCGCCAATGGGCGCTCCGCCCCGACAGCGCGGGCGCAGGCGCGCATCGCGGCGGCCTCGGTGCCGTCTACGAAATCGAAGTGCTGGAGGAGAACGGCGCCGAAGCCTTCCTCTTTGGCGAGCGCGGGCGCTTTGCCCCCAAGGGGATAGCGGGCGGCGGCGAGGGCGCGCTCAACGTCTTCATCTATGAGCAGGATGAGGGCTGGCAGACCCCGCCGCTGGCCTCGAAAATGCGCGGCATCCGCCTCAGATCCGGTCAGGCCGTGCGGTTGGAGACACCGGGCGGCGGCGGCTATGGCACCGCCGCTGACCGCGCCGCTACCGCCGTTGCGCGCGACGTCGCCCGCGGGTTGATGAGCGCGGCAGAGGCCGACAGCGCCTATGGCCCCGCATGGCGGGAGGCAGGCCAATGAGCAGCACTAGAAGCGGCCGCATGATCGGCGTCGATGTCGGCGGCACCTTCACCGATGTGTTCGTCCTGAACGAAGCCACCGGCACCGCCACCGTCGCCAAGGTGCCGACAACCAGACCCGACCAGTCCGGCGGTTTCCTCGACGGCATCGGGCGGGAGGTCAGCGACCTCGCCGATATCGCCGTCGTCGTCCACGGCACCACCGCGGGCACCAACGCGTTGTTGGAGCGCAAAGGCGCGAAGACCGGCGTAATCTGCACGGCGGGCCTGCGCGATGTGCTGGAAATGCGCCGCCGCGACCGGCCCCGCACCTGGGGTCTGCGCGGCGATTTTGAACCCGTCGTCGACCGCCGCCACCGTCTCGAAGTCCCGGAACGGACGCTGGCCGATGGTACCGTGCGCACCAAGGTCGACCTCGACGCCGTGCGCGCCGCCGCCAAAGCACTGCAGGCAGAGGGGTGCGAGGCAGCGGCGATCCTCTTTGCCAATGCCTATGCCAACACCGCCAACGAGGATGCCGCCGTCGCCGCCCTGCGCGAGGTCTGGCACAATGACCACGTCTCCGCCTCCTCCGAGATCCTGCCCGAGATCCGGGAATTCGAACGGTTCTCCACCACTGCCCTCAACGCCTATCTCCAGCCCGAGATTTCCGGCTATCTCGGCCGCCTGGAGGCCGCGCTGAAAGACGGCGGCTTCGATGGCGAGTTCATGATCGTCCAGTCCAACGGCGGCGTCATGGCGGTCGATACCGCCTGCCGCCTGCCCGTGCGCACCGCCCTCTCGGGCCCTGCCGCCGGGGTGATCGCAGCCGGGTACATCGCGCAATCGGCGGGGTTCGAAAACATCATCACCGGCGATATGGGCGGCACCAGTTTCGATGTCTCGCTGATCGCCGAAGGCCGCTCCATGCTGTCGCCGCAGACATCGATTGATTTTGGCATGGTCGTGCGTAATCCGATGATCGAGATCACGACCATCGGCGCGGGCGGCGGCTCCATCGCCTGGGTCGACAAGGGCGGGCTGCTGAATATCGGGCCCGAAAGTGCGGGCAGTAATCCCGGCCCCGTCGCCTATGGCCTCGGCAATACGCGCCCGACGGTGACGGATGCGAATGTCGTCCTCGGGCGCATCGATCCCGACAATCCCATCGGCGGCAAGCTCGACCGTCTTGATGTCGACGCCGCCGCCGCCGCCATCGACAACCATGTCGGCACGCCCCTCGGCCTTTCCACCATTGACGCCGCCGAGGCGATCCTCCGCGTTGCCAACAGCCGCATGGCGGGCGCGATCCGTCTGGTGAGCGTGGAGCGCGGCTTCGATCCCAAGCGCTTTGCCTTCATGCCCTTTGGCGGCGGCGGTGCCCTCCATGCCGGTGCGATGCTGGCGGAGGTCGGGATCGCCCGCGCCATCGTCCCCCGCTATCCCGGCGTGACCTCCGCCATGGGCTGCGTGATCGCCGATATGCGCCAGGATTTCGTCCAGACCATCAACACCCTTGTCGGCACGCTGGACGAGGCCGCGCTCGGCGCCTTCATGCAGGATCACGCCGATCAGGGCATGGCGCTGCTGGACGCTGCGCGCACGACGTTCGAAGCACGCGAGGCGCGGTTTGAACTGGACATGGCCTATATCGGCCAGACCCATACCGTCTCCGTCCCGCTCGACGTGATGGTCACGGCAGGCAAGGTGCGGGCCCCTTCGCGGGCGGACATCGAAACCGCCTTCGATGCAGCCTATCACGCGACCTTCGGCAGGCTCCTGCCCGGCGGCGTACGGCGCATTTTGAACCTGCGCAGCGCGGTGACCGGCAAGCGCCCGAAATTCGACCTCGGCGCCCTCGCGCCTTCCGGCGAAGGTACGGCCAGACCCATCGGCCAGCGGCAGGTGCATTTCGGCACCGAATGGCACGATACCGCCATCTATGACCGCCTTGCTCTGCCCGTCGGCACCACCATCACCGGCCCCGCGATCCTCATCCAGCCCGACACGACCGTGCCGATCGAGCCGGACTTGCAGGGCCGCGTCGACCGCTTCGGCAACACCATCATCGAGCCGCGAGGGGCCACAACATGAGCGATCCGAAAACCTGGGACCTTTCGCGCACGGCGCTCCTGACCATCGACCTGCAAAACGACTTCATTCATCCCGAAGGTGCCTATGGCCGCGCGGGCCAGGGCGCGGCCAGCATCGCCGCCCTGCCCGACCGGGTCGCGCCCCTTATCGAGGCTTTGCGCGCCAAGGGCGGCCATTATATCTCCGCCCAATTCACCCTTGTCCCCGACCGGGCGGGGGCGCCGCTGATCGCACCCCATCTGAAAGAACTCCGCCCCTTCCTCGGCAAGGGGGATTTCGCGCCAGGCAGCTTTGGCCATACCCTTGTGGACAGGCTGCACCCGGCGGATTTCGTGGTGGAAAAGGTCGCCTATTCCGCCTTCTACCAGACCCGCCTCGAATACGTGATGCGCGCGGTTGGCATCGACCATCTGATCGTCGGCGGCATCGTCACCAATGGCGGCGTCGCGTCGACCCTTCGCGATGCGCATCTGCGCAATATCGAAACCGTCATGCTCACCGATGGCTGCGCCGCGTTCCGGGACGAGGTGCATGACGCCACCATCCTCTCGCTCGGTACGGTGACGCGGCAGATGACCTGCGCTGACGCCCTCGCCTGGATCGAGGGCGCATCATGAGCCTCAAGGCCCGCCTCGCCCGAAAGGACATCCTCGTCGCGCCCGGCGTCTATGACGGGCTGACCGCCTCGCTGGCGGAGGCGGCGGGGTTCGAAGCGCTCTATCTCAGCGGCGCCGCCGTCGCCTATACCCGCCTCGGGCGGCCCGATATTGGCCTGACCACCGCGTCGGAAATGGCCGACACGATGACCCTGATCGCCGACCGTACCGCGCTCCCGGTGATCATCGACGCCGATACCGGCTTTGGCAACGCGCTGAACGCGCAGCGCACCATGCGGCTGTATGAGCGCGCGGGCGCGGCGGCACTGCAGGTGGAGGATCAGACCTATCCCAAACGCTGCGGCCATCTGGCGGATAAATCCCTCATCTCCGTGACTGAGATGGCCGGCAAGATCGCCGCCATGGCCGATGCCCGCGCCAGCGACGAGACGCTGATCATCGCCCGCACCGATGCCATCGCCGTCGAGGGGTTCGAGGCCGCCGCCGACCGCGCGGGGACCTATCTGGAGGCGGGCGCGGATGTCCTCTTCATCGAGGCCCCGCAAAGCCGCGCGCAGCTGGAGGCGATCACCGCCCGCTTCGGTGCCCGCGCGCCCCTGCTCGCCAATATGGTCGAGGGGGGCGAAACCCCCATCACGGATGCACAAGACCTTGAAAATATTGGATTTTCCATCGTGATTTTCCCCGGTGGCATCGTCCGTGCGCTGGCCAGGACGGCGCAGGACTACTATCAGGGCCTCGCCCGGCACGGCTCCAACAAACCCTTTGCCGATCGCATGTTCGATTTCGGCGGTCTGAATGACGTCATCGGCACGGGTGCGCTGATCACCAAGGGCGCATCCTATGACCGCTCCGACAGTTGAGGCCCCGCCCAACGGGTTCGATCTCTCGGTCGAAACCCTGATTATCGGTGCCGGGGCCTGCGGCCTCGTCGCCGCTCTTTCCGCCCATGAAGCGGGGGAGGAAGTGCTGGTGATCGAGGCGGACGCGCTCCCCTCCGGCTCCACCGCTCTCTCGGCCGGGTTGATCCCGGCGGCGGGCACGAGGCTGCAAGAGGCAGCCGGGATCGCGGACAGCCCGGCCCGCTTTGCCGCCGACATCCAGGCAAAAGCGGCGGGAGAGAACGACCCGGCGCTTGTCGACCTTCTGGCCCAAAACGCAGCCCCGGTCATCGACTGGCTGACCGAAACCCACGGCCTGCCGTTCTCCATCGTCGATGATTTCGACTATCCGGGCCACACGAGCCGCCGCATGCACGGACTGCCCACGCGCAGCGGTGCTGAGCTGATCGACGCGCTCCGCAGTGCGGTCGAACGCGCCGGCATCGACATCATTTGCGAACGGCGGGCCGAGACGCTGTATTTCGCCGAAGGCCACGTCCACGGCATCGCCGCCCGCCGCCCCGATAATGGGGAGGAGCGGATCGGCTGCGCCCGCCTCATCCTCGCCTGCAACGGGTTCGGTGGGAACCGCGCGCTGGTGAGCAAACACATGCCCGGCATCAAGGACGGCCTCTGGTTCGGCCATGACGGCAACCGGGGCGAGGCGGTGCTCTGGGCCGATGCGCTTGGTGCGGCGACTGACCATCTCGGCGCCTTTCAGGGCCACGGCAATGTCGCCCACCCGCATGGCGTCCTCATCACCTGGGCGACGATCACCGAAGGCGGTGTGCAGGTGAACCGCGACGGCCAGCGGTTCTGGAACGAGGCGCAGGGCTATTCCGAGGCCGCCCGCGCCGTTCTCGCCCAACCCGGCGGCGAGGCCTTCGCGATTTTCGATGCCCGCATCGCCGCCATCGCCCGCCAGTTCGAGGATTTCAAACGGGCCGAGGCTGAAGGTGCCATCAGGACCAGCGCGACCATCCCCGATCTCGCCGATGCGCTCGGCCTGCCTGCCGCGGCGCTCAGCGACACCCTCGCCGCGGTCCCCCGTGACGGCACCGACCAGTTTGGTCGCCGCTTCGGCGCAACGCCCCTCCGCCCGCCCTATTGCGGTGTGCGCGTCACCGGCGCACTGTTTCACACCCAGGGCGGTGTGCGCGTCGACGAACAGGCCCGCGTTCTGACCCGCGATGGTGCCGCGATTGCCAATCTTCACGCTGGCGGCGGGGCGGCCTGCGGCGTGTCGGGCAGCGGCGACAGCGGCTATCTTTCCGGCAACGGGCTCCTCTCCGCCGTCGTGCTTGGACGGATTGCCGGGCTGAGTGGTGCCCCGTGACAGTTGGTATCTGTCGGCTCGCACGCCGTCGCCCCATCGCGCGTGTTCAGCATCGCCATCAGCATCAGCCCCGGCAAAACGGACCTCAGCACCGTCTTGGACGGTCCCGTGTTGCGCATTGCGCTCTCGCAGGGCCTTCACTTACAGCACCTCGGCGCGCTGTTCAGCAGCGATGTCGGATCGACGCCAAGACCCGATCAACCTCCCCTGCCCGGTCGCACACCGCCGATCGGTTGCCGTTGGCGGCTATCAGGGCATCGCATCAACCTGATCGCCCTCAGCTATCAGCGCTGCGTTCTCTTCAGCATCCAGTCCCGGTGCATCTGGCTAGTATTCGCGACCGGCCAACGCCCGAACACGGTTGCAGCGCGTCCCGTGAAGGTCAGGGCAGAGATCGCTTGCATCATACCACCTCTTCACTGGTCGTGAGCACATTCAATGTCGTCTCCGGGTTGTCCTCCCACACGGGTCGACATTGTGTGAATTCGTGGAAGGAATGCGCGATCCCCGGGTCATCATCCAGGCAATGGGCGTTGATCGGAAAGCAGGCGTCCGGTGACAGAGGTTCGCCGAGGGCCGTGCCGCAGGATCGGCAGAAAGAACGTGTGTAGGTATAGGGCGCGCGTGGTTGGATCGTCTCAATGTGGTCTGCGCCGCGCAGCAGGCTGAACTGTTCCCGCTTGACGAAGATAATCGTTGAAGAGCCGAGTTTTCGGCAACGTGAGCAATGACATGTGCCCAAGGCTGCTGGCGCACCTATTATTGCGAAGCGGACCGCATCGCAGGCACAGCTTCCTTTAATGGTCATCACGAGATCCTCTCATTTCATGTCGGTGCGCCATTGGTAATGGCCCCATGCTGACAGCGTACTGTCACCATAGTGGCAGCATATGTATTCTGGCCAAAAGGAGACTGGCATGAGACGTGGCGACCGACTTTTCGAGATCATCGAGATCCTTCGGCGGGCGCGGGGTCCGATCTCCGGCCAATCCATTGGTACAGAGCTTGGCGTGGCCAAGCGGACGGTCTATCGCGATATCGCCGCCCTGATCGCGCAAGGCGTACCGATCCAGGGCGAGGCCGGCGTCGGTTACATTCTTGAGGCGGGGTTTCATATGCCTCCGCTGATGTTGACATCGGATGAAATCGAGGCCGCCATATTGGGTGCCCAATGGGTGAAGACACGAGGCGAGCCAGAGCTGGCGGTGGCTGCGGAGAAGCTCATCAGCAAGATCAAAACGGTCGCTCCCGAGAGGCTCCGCGCATCATTCTTTGAACCCGCTGTGAGCGTCGCCCCAGCAATCCAACCGCAGGAGGTTTTGGGCGCGTCCGACATTCGCTTAGCCATTCGCCGCCGTACCAAGATCAGAATATGGTATCGCGACTCCGATAATGCCGAAACAGAACGCGTCATCTGGCCGTTACTACTTGGATATCGTGAAGAAGGGCGGATCATCGCCGCCTGGTGCGAACTTCGATCTGCCTTCAGGTATTTTCGGACGGAGAGCATCTCAGCTGCGGTTGTTCTGTCAGACAAGATACCGCGCCGGATGGACCTTTTGCGCGCGCAGTGGAAGGCGACGATGGATGCTGAACGCAACCGATTTGTCATCAAAAACGCCAGTTCCAAACTGTAAGGCATTCTCAGATGCAACTCGTCATTCGCCGTGCAACAATCATTGAAGCAGGCCCCGTCAGGGGCACAATTTGCACGCTGAATTCACCATTTGCCTCGATTTGAGAGGAGATCGCGTCGACCGACAGGAACCTGCCTGTGCCACGCCAAATCAGCCTCCGTTTGAGGATCCAATCCGCCAGACCACGACTTGGCCTTTCGGCGCAGAATGCAAGGCAGACCGTGCCACCTTCGCGTGTCGTCCGACATAACTCCGCTATCGCAAGCGAAGGATCCGCAACAGTCTCTATCGCCCACGCACAAGTCACGACATCAAATTCAGCATTCGCGAAAGGCAACTGTTCAAGCCGACCATTCGTCTTGAGGCACGGAATGTCATCACAACATTGCAGCATCCGGTTCGAAGGATCTACAAGTGTCAGGTTCTCGGGCAACAGACCTTCCGCAAGGAGCCTGCGCGCGAAAGCACCCGTTCCACATCCAACGTCCAGAACCTTGTCGTCGGAGCGCAACACGGCGCGGACCGCGGCTTCCAAAGCTGCCTGCGCCTCACCGCCCGCATATCTAAGCCAGCGCTGATGCAGAACGTCATAAGAGGTCGCCAGTTGATCATAAACCGAGACCAGATCAGTGCGCTGCCCATCAACAAGTGTCATGTCACCACGCCCTGATGAACATGGCCGCGGTCCTCTCTCCATCGCCATGCCGTCCACATGACGGCGACCATCGCAACCGCCTGAAGGCAAAAATGGTATGCGTCATCAAGATCAATTGGTGCCAGCGGCACCATGGTGGCCGTCGTTATGATCGCAGTCAAAAACGTGAGCGGGCGGGCAAACTTGCGCTCTGGAAACAGTGATAGAGGAACCATGCCGATGGGCACTGATACGACAAGCCCGCCGATCAACATGAGCTCTTGTGTGATTTCCATGCGATTGGATCTTCCACTTATGATCATGTCGAGGAAACCGCGGATCACGAAGTGATGCAGATCGCGGAACACGACGTTCGGAAGGATGAACAGCCACAGCGCGTGCAGTTTGGTGTGAAGGTCGATATCGCGCATCTTGTGGCTTTTTACGTCTTGGTGCCGGCCTAGGCGGCCCGGCGCGCTATGAAGAAGGGATTCAAGGAGCCTCTGTTGAAATACCGACAGTCCTCCACAGCAAATCCAGCCGTGATCAGAGCTTCTCGAAGTTCCGCCTTGCTCAGGAAGAGAACGCGGGGTGCCAGCCCCACCAAACGGAGCGTTTTCACCAACAGTCGGATTGCCAAATTGGCCTCACCCAAACACACCGTTTTCGAGAGGAACAGGCCGCCAGGGCGAAGCTGGTTGTGGATAGCATAAAGGGTCGCCGGCAGATCATCGACGAGATGCAGCAGACTGAAAGCCATGACGACATCGAAAGGGGCCCCTTTGATGGGCTTTGTCGCATCGGCGACGGCGAAAGACAGATTGCTTGTCCAACCGCTCAAACGCTTCTCTTCGGCGATTTTGATCATCGCAGGTGAGCGGTCCGTCGCAGTATAATTGGCGACTTCCGGTGCCAGATGAAGCGCAGTCGTTCCGGTTCCACATCCAACTTCGAGCACTGTATCGCTGGCCGTGAGATGCAACCTCAACGCCTCTAGTTTGGCGGCGTAGGCCTTCGGATCCTTGATCGGCTTCTTTGCGTATTTCGGGGCAGTTCTGTCCCAGAAAGACGCTGTTTCGCTGTTCATAAGTACGGTTTGCATAGTTTGCCTCTTTGTTTCGGAGGTCTTTTAGCTGTGCGTATGTGAACTGATAATTGTCAATAATCGTATATCGGCTATACGTGAATGCATGAACTGGACGGCGATATCATTTGACTGGAATCAGGTAAGAGCATTCCTTGCAACAGCCGAGGAGGGCTCGTTCAGTAGTGCGGCCAGAGCGCTGAATACAACGCAGCCCACGATTGGACGCCAGATATCCGAGCTTGAAGAAAAGCTCGGGATCACCCTGGTTGAACGCAGTGTGCGTGGCCCGAAGCTGACCGAAGCCGGATGTGACTTGCTTGATCATGTGCGCGCAATGGGGGAGGCCGCCACCCTGATCTCAATGTCTGCCACGGCGCATTCCGAGGATATCTCGGGCCTCGTGAGCGTCACGGCGACCGACCTGCTATCCGCTCAGATATTGCCAGGATTGCTTGCCCCGCTGCGCGACAGCAATCCTGCCATCCGCGTCAATATTGTCGCGTCCAATGATCTCCAGAATCTCATTCAACGCGAGGCTGACATCGCGATCCGCCATGTTCGCCCGGAACAGCCCGATCTCATCGCGCGGCATGTGGGGGATTTTCATGCAAGTCTTTATGCTTCCAAGGCATATCTTGATCAGGCAGGGCGACCCCGGACACCGCAGGAGGTGGCCGAACACGCCTTTGTCGGAAACCCGGATCCAGACCGTCTGATTGCGCCGATGCGGAACCTCGGCATCCCGCTTCGACCGGACAATTTTGTGATGTCCAGTGACAGTGGTGTTGTCGTATGGCAGCTCCTGCTCGCGGATCTCGGCATAACGGTGTTCCCGAACGCGCTCTGCGATCCGAATCCCGCCCTGGAACGTGTTCAACCAGAACTGCCACCTTTTCAGTTCCCCATCTGGCTCGTGACCCACAGGGAGCTTCAGACCAGCAAACGAATTCGAGTTGTCTTTGATTTGCTGGTCCGTGACCTTCGAGACCTCCTAAAGACCAGGCAGGGCTGAGTAACCAGAGCAGGTCTTGATGCCGCCTGTCCACTTGATCGCCGCAGGATCCAACCGACCAGGTGAGCCGGACCCTCTATCAGATCTGGCAGACAACTGTCCCAAATCCCTGAGAACAGACAGCCGATCCCCGCTTGCCGCATCCTGGACCCGTATTAGATGATCGCACCGCCCCGCAATGGGTAATGGGGCGACGCCCTATAGATAGGCAATATCGATCTCAGCCAAAGCCTCATAAGCCAATCCTGTGAGCTCGACATGGCTGCTGTTCTCAAAGTTCAGCACCAGCGCCTCGTCCGTCTGAAAGACCTCTACAAGCTCCACCCCCCGGACGACGAGCATATCGAGCATGACATCGAAATCGCCGATCACGTCCCATCCGGAAGAGGGGCCAAAGACGAACTGGTCGGCACCCTCGCCACCATAGAGCTCGTCGCCTCCCTTCCCGCCGACAAGACGATCCGCTCCGTCACCGCCAATAAGCAAGTCGTGGCCCCTGTGACCCTTCAACAGATCGTCGCCAGCGTTTCCAAAAAGCTCGTCATGGCCCCTGCCGCCGGACAGTTGATCATTATCCTTGCCGCCTGACAGATCGTCTTGGCCGCGACCACCGAACAAGGCGTCTGATCCGGCACCACCATCCAGATGGTCGCCGCCCTTGTTTCCACGCAGCTCATCACTGCCTGCGCCACCCTGAAGCTCATCCTTTCCACGTCCGCCGGTCAGGACATCGTCTCCTGCACCGCCTTCAAGAAGATCGGCACCATCTTTGCCTGAAAGCTGGTCATCCCCATCGGCACCGAAGAGCCTGTCGGCATCATCCGTTCCTGTTAGAACCAACGGCTCCGCCACGTCGGCAAGGGGGGTGGCAAGCTCATCAAGTGCCATGTCGGCAGCCACGCTGGCCGAGAACCCGCGTGCTTCGGCGTCTGCGGCAAATGCGGCAATGGCGTCTGCATCGGTTGCGTATTCGAGCGCCAGCACATCGACACCCTGATCCGCGAAATTTACCTGGAAAGCGTCGAGTGCGGCTTCGTCCAGATATCCTGTCGCCAGCCCGAAGAAGCTCTCAGCCATTACGGCGTCGATGGCGTCAAGATAGGCAGTGGCCTCTGCGCTGCCGGAGGCATATCCGGCATCGCTGATGATGTATGGCGCACCATTCGGGATGACCAAGAAGTCGGGATTGATCGCACTGCCCGCCTCGGAGACTGCCTTGACAAAGCTCATCATCTCTTGCGCGTAGAACTTCGATTGCTCCGTGCCCAACTCGCCGCGCAGGGACGCGATCTCGTAATAGGACAGCATGTTGTCGAGAAAAATACCGGAGTAGCCGCGGGTTGCCAGCTCCGTAACCTGGTCAATCACCAGCGCCTGCCATGTAGGATTCCAGAACTCCACAATAGCCGCATCATAGCTCTCGGCCTGTTCTCCCAGCCATGAGGGTGCCGCATCTGTCGGCGTCCCGATGTCCGTACCGTCATCTGTCCAGGACGCGTCCCAATAGGGCCGTGCATCATCACTTTGACCGACAGAGACATAGCCGATCATCTGAACCCCGCCTGACACCAACGCTGCCACCTCGGCGTCCGTCAACTCTGCCGCCGCCGCATCGCCGGGCTTACCCTCGACGATCAGCACGTTATAGGGCGAGGCTGCAATCTGGGCAGCATCAAGATTGGAATACTGCACGGCGAACTGGTCGACTGTCAGGTCAATGCCGGCTGACACGATGCCGACCCAGGGCGCGTCAAAAACGCCGCCTTCCATGGCGGCTTCGATGCCGTCATTGACCGTATCGATCAGACCACTCAGGTCGCGCTCGGCGGCGAATGGGATCAGGCCAACTTGGATGGCGTCGGCGATGAACGTCTTCTGACTAGCGTCGATCGTGGGATAGGAGGTGGCAAGCACGAACTTTCCAGCGGCCTTAGCCAGCGCGATGTAGTCGAGATCGCCTTGCGTCCAGTCCGAAACGACATCGTCGTTGTACCACAGGTCCTCGACGCCCAAGCCGTCGATGGCGTCCAGATAGGCAGTGTTGGCACCGCTGTCTGGCCCGCCTTCGGTCAGGCCCAGAAGGCCCACCGCGTTCTGAGGGACTATGGCAAAATCGGGGTCCTGCGCCTTCGCGTATTCCGAAATACCGATGACAAAATCAATCATCGCCTGGCGCAGTTCCGCATCGGAGCCAGGATAGGCCGCGATGACTTCATCAACGGTATAGCCGTCCACGATGTCGAGATAGGCACCGTCATAGCCTTTGGCCAGAAGCTCGTCGATCCGACCGTAGATAATGGCCTGCCAATCGGTGTCCCAGAACTCAACACGGAAGTTACCTTCCCAGTTCGCGTTCTCGCCGAGGACATAGTCCGGGGGCGTGATCGTCCAGCTGTCTTCCCAGTAGTCGCGATAACTTTCGGCTTCGCCGATGCTGGTATATGCGTAAAGCAGCTTGTCTTGTGATGTCTGTAAATCGCCGACTTGTTCGGCCGACAGGGCGGAATCGTCAGGATCAATGACGGCAACGCGAAAATCTGTCGCCTGCAATGAGGCATAGTCAGCATTCTGAAGCTGGTAGAGAAACGGCATGGTCATGGTTTGATCCCCTGCAGATGGTCTGATCTGACCATCGGACTAAGGAATGCCACCTTATGCGAAGATTACGGCGGACAGGCGTACCGGCAGTTATTTGTCGCTCATGCGCGACGTGAGGATGATCAAGAAAGTCCCGAGCGGTCGCAGCTCCGCGCTGAGATCGAGGCCAAGAATATCAGCGAACCCCCGGCACAGCGCCAGCCCGAGGCCCGCATGGTCCTGGCCCGACTGTTGCCCATCCTTGCGCCAGAAGGGTTCGAACACCGAGGCCAGATCACCGGGTTCCATAGCGGGCGCCGGGTTCGACACGGTGAGGCGGAAGCCCTGCTCTGTTATTATGTATGAGATATCGACCGTTGCACCGCTTGGCGCGTGGCTGATGGCATTACCCACAAGATTGTCGAAGACTGACTGCAAAAGTGTCTCATCCGACATGATTCCGTGATCCTCGGGCACGGATAAATCAACACGCAACCCGCGCTGTTCGGCCTGCGCTGCATGTTTGGCCAGACCGCGCCGCAGAATATCCAGCGTGTTCACCGGTGCTGTCTGCAGCGCGGCGGCGATCGCATCTTTGCGTGCGATCCCCAACAACGCGTCGATCAATGAGGTCAGCCGGACCGAAAGCTCATTGCTCGACCTGATGACGTTTCCCATCTGCTCGGGTGCCGTCGGGAACCGTAGCGCCACATCGGTCAGCGTCCTGAGTTCGGCAATCGGGGTTCGCAACTCATGTGCCGCGTCCGCCGTAAAGCGACGCTCAACCAGCGACGCATCCGCCAGCCGCGCCAGAAGATCGTTCAGCCGCTCCGCGATGGGGCGCAGTTCTGTCGGGCCGTCATCGGGAAAGGGCCGGTCGTAAGATGGTTCGCGTATCTCCGCGGCGCGGTTGGCAAGATGATCAAGCGGACGCAGCACGTTCCTTACGGTCACCAGCGCAGTAATCGCGGCGGCGAGCGCCGACGCTATGGCGATCAGCGTCGTCAACAGACCGAGGCTGCGAAGCCGCTCGTCCAGTGGTGTACGGTCAATCGCAACGGTGATCTCGACTTGCGTCTCGCGAACACCCGGTGCCGTTTCAATGTCCGTATCAGCCAGATCCCAGCCCCACTGTGCTGGCATGATCTGTGTCACGACGATGGCGTCCGCCCCGTTTGGGGCCCTTCCCTCGCCGAAAACCGGTGCCTCGCGGGTCGCACCGTCCAGCCCCGCCATTGTCGTTTTCGCGGCTTGGAGACTGATCGATTCCTCAATAAGAGCCCGCTCAGAGATATCACGCACGACGAAAGCGCGGTCCCCATATGCCGCAAACCCAACCATGAGCGACGGATTTAGCTCCACATAGATATCGCCATCGGTCCAGACCTTGACAGTGTTGGCCACTGAGCGGAGCTGTTCCAGCGCCGCGCGTTCAAAGCCGACAATCAGCATGTGGCGGACCATCAGATAGGTCAGCCCGCAGAACACGGCCGTGACCACAAAGACGGCAAGCGCCATCCAGAGCGCCATTTTGTGGCGGATCGACGTCACGAGCGGCGCATCAGGTAACCCTGTCCGCGCCGCGTCTCGATCCGGGAGGGACCTGCAGGCGGATCGATCGCCTTGCGCAGGATCGAGATCGCGGAATCAACCACGTTGCTGTTGGGCTCAACATGTTCATCGTAAATCTTTGCCTCGATATCGGCCCGGCTGACAACGGTGTCGGCCTTGAGTGCCAACAACTCCAGCAGGGCGTATTCGCGCGGCGACAGGCTGATCGGCGCGCCATCAATAGCAACGGAACGCTGTGCGAGATTGATGGTGAGCCCCCTGATGTCGAGGCAGTTGTCCGGCTGGCCGTTCGATCGCCGGATGAGCGATTCCAATCTTGCCTGCAATTCTTCAAAGGCGAATGGCTTGATCAGGTAATCATCGGCCCCCGACCGCAACCCCCGCACGCGGTCATCGATTGTGTCGCGCGCGGTCAGGATCAGAACCGGTGTCGCGCGGCCTTTCTCCCGCATCGCAGCCAGGACATCCATGCCCGCCATTTTTGGCAGGCCCAGATCCAGCACAATAACATCGTATGCTTCTTCCTGCGCGCGCCAAAGCCCGTCTTCGCCATCCGCAGACACGTCGACCACATATCCCGCGCCTCGTAACCCCCGTGCGAGGCTTTCGCGCAAGATGGTGGAATCTTCGATAACCAGCACTCTCATGCGTTTTCGGTTTCTCCGTGACGATGGGCGGCGTTAACTCCGGTAACGATACGACATTTACGGCACTGTTTCTCAAAGCAGTCGTTTGTCCACTCCAGCCACAGATTTGTACGCCGACCTGATTACGCCCCGACACACGGTAAATATCCTCACCCTCGCCCATCAAGGGGCGCACGATCTGGATCGCGGATGTCAGGAAGGGGATGATCGTGGCGCAGTTCATGAAGCAATTCAGGCATCAGCGCAGTGGTGGCGTCGACTTCGTTCTGCGTCAGAGGCCCATGGCCTTCGGGCCGCCGCGCGCCTTGATGTCATCACGGACTGAAGCGACCATATTGCTGAATTCCGGTATATCTGACGCGGAGGTCAGTGACGCTTTCGGCAGAATATTCGTGTGTTGCGTCGCAGGGGCCTATTTGTAGATATCCGGAAGAAGGGTCGTCGACACCGCCGGGACATAGGCGATGAACAGCACGACGATGAACATGCAAAGCACGAACGGAACGGCGCGTGCGGCGATCTTGAGGATCGATTCACCTGTAATTCCCGAAACGACAAACAGGTTAAGCCCAAGAGGCGGCGTGATGAAGCCCACACCCAAGGCGGTGATCATCATGATGCAGAACTGGATCTCGTTCATGCCGATATTCTCGGCCAGTGGCTGAAGGATCGGCGCAAGGATCACGATGTTAGGTGTGGTTTCCATTACGCAGCCCGCGGCGATCAGAATACCGATCATGAGCAGGATCAGCAGCCAAGGCTCGTTCGTCAGACTGGTGGCTGAGGTCACAAAGCCCTGTGGCACGCCCATGATTGCCAATGCTTCGGCCAAGGGTGCGGAGAAGGCGATGATGGGCAGGATCACACCATTCACCTTGGCAGAGCTGACCAGCATCGCCGGGAAATCCGCCCATTTCAGCGTTCCAAGGATAAAGCCCATGCCAATCGTGACAACGACAGCCGTTGCGCCCGCCTCGGTCGGGGTCAGGCGGCCCGAGAAGATGCCGTAAAATATGATGCCGGGCACTATAAAGGCGTACCAGCCCGTTTTCAGGGACCGGCCCAGATTAGCCAGCCACTCCATGAACGTCAGGTTGCCGCCACCCTCATAAGCATAGACACGGTTCACGACGAGGTTCGTGATCAAGATCGCGAAGAGGATGCACAGACCGGGGATCAGCGCGGCAAGGAACAGCGTCGAGGCCGATATGCCGAGGACGAGGCCAATGATGATATAGGCGATGGACGGTGGGATCAGGATGCCGGTACACGCACCGGCAGCCACGAGCGCACAGGCATAGGGGCGCGGATAGCCCGCCTCGACCAGCCGTGCGATCGTCATTCGGCCCACCGCGGCGGCACCGGCCGCGTCCGAGCCTGAGATGGCGGCAAACATGCCGCAAACCAGCACAGTAGCGGACCCGAAGCCGCCCTTGGTGAAACAGGTCAACGCTTCGGCGACATCGAGGAATTTACGACTGAGCCCGGTGCGCACGAGCACGTCACCAGTCAGGATGAAAAGCGGAATTGCGGTGAGGGCAAAGGCGTCAATGCCGGTGAACAGGCGCTCTCCGACCAGGGATAGTGGCAGATCGCCCGACATCAGCAGCATCAGGATTGCGGAGGATCCGATGGCGGCCCAAACGGGCACGGCCATGGCGATCAGGGCGACGAAGACAAGAACAGGAACGTAGAAATCCCAACCAAGCTCGACAGTCTGCGCGACAGTATTCCAAAGCATTTTTCGCGCTCCTTAGTCGAACAGCGTGTCGCCCTCGTAAACGGGCTTGCCCGTCTTGAGGGAGATGAAATCACGGCGCAGTGATTGAAGCAGACGCCAGATCATGAGGGCGAAACCAGTCGGCACAGCCATCAGAAACCACACCTTCGAAATCCGCAGCCCGTCAGTGACGGAGCCGAATTTGGCAGAGACATGAACGGATTCGTAAGACCAGTAGAGCGCGATGACCGCCACGATCATCATGATGATGTCGCCAAACATATAGAGCAACGCCTTGGGTGTTGGCCCAAGGTAATGCATGATGACGTCAATGCGGATATGTGCGCGTTCTTTGACTGCGGCGGCGGCACCGATCCAGGCAAGGTAGATGAACGAATAGCGCACGATCTCTTCGCCCCAGATCGACGAATAGGCGAATATTTCGCGACGGAGCACCTCGACAGCCATCGTGATGACCAGCATCACGTAGAAGGTCAAAAGCAGCCATCGTTCGGCATTCTGGTCAAGTTTGCGTAGCAGTTTCATGACGGAGCCCATTCGGTTTCCATGACATCTGAGGACGCTTGGTGAGCGCAGACTCTTGCCATGCTGAAAAGGGAGAAGTTTCGGACGCCCCCCGGAAGAGGCGCCCCCACGTCTGGCTAGGCGTCGTGGACGTAGTACTTGCCCTGTGTGCTGGCCGCCTCTTCCATCTGAGCGAATGCATCCATCGAGCCTGCAAGCTCGACCTTGAACTCATCCCATTCGGAGCGCTGGTAGCCGCCCGCATCTTTCCACTCTGCCAGCTGATCTTCGCTGAGGCTGTGAAATTCCACGCCGGCCTTGGCGAGCTCCGCCATGGCGTAGGCGCGTGCGGACGGCACTTTGGCCAGGTTCTGGTGCGCTGTCATCTCGGAACCCCACATGATGCCTTCCTGCACATCGGCGGGCATGGAGTTGAACCATTCAAGATTACAGGAATAGACCTGCGAGTCGGGGACAGCCTGTGTAAAGGTGACGTGAGACAGGATGTCCTTGAAACCGAAAACAAAGAGCGCCCCTACAGATGGGTCCAGCGCATCGGCGACACCTTGCTGAATCGCAGAAGGCGTTTCGCCCCACGCAACGGGCGTCGGATTGGCACCCACGAGGCGATAATACTGCTGCAGCATCGCGGAACCAGGAACGCGGAATTTCACGCCGTCCAGATCGCCGGGCGTGAGGACAGCGCCAGCGCCCCCCTTGCGGACGGCAACAACGCGCGGGTCGATGTTCACATAGAACAGGGGCTTGAAACCGTTCTCTTCGATCTTCGGTGTGACAGCGCTGTTCCAGAAATCGGAATTCACAAGGTTGGTGAACCGCTGGTTGGAGCCGCACAGGTAAGGCATGTTGATCAGGTCGACCGTGGACGCAAAGGGCGCGAAGTTCGAAAGCGAATGCTGCGCCGCCTGAATTGTGCCGCCCTGAACGGCCTGCACCAAAGCGCCACCGGCACCAAGCTGACCGCCAGGCGCCAGTTTTACATAAACTTTGCCGTTTGTGGCGTTCTGGATGTTCTCTTTCAGGTCCAGCTGCATGATCGGATAGCTGCGCGATGCACCAAGCACATAGGCGGTGGCGATCGTCATCGTGTGCTCCGCTGCGTTCTCACGCTCACGCTCTTCGTTTGCGGATTGTGCGGCCGCCTCAGTGGACCAAAGCGTACCTGCCGCACCGGCAACCAACGCTGCGGTAAAACCGGCCGTCGATGCGATCTTCAGAAAATTCCGGCGTTCTGCTGACACGAGCTCTTTACGATCTTCGTTATCCATTTGGTTTTCCTCCCGTTGGATTCATGCGCTGTCATCGTTTTTCGACCGATCAGCTTCTTTTTTCAGAATTGCGACGACGAACACGGCCGACGCAAAAAACAGAACCAACATCTCGCCAACGTCCCCCAGGAATGCGTTGTCAGCAAATGCCCCCAGCGCGACGTTCAAAAAGAACACCGCAAAAAGAATCAATGAGCTTAAGAGGAACATGGAAGCCTCCACGTGACTGGTTCAACAATATGTGTAAGCGCTTACAATCGATTCGTGCAAGCCTTTACATTTCTTTCGTGCCAATTCGCGAAATGGTCTTATGATGTCGGACAAACCAACAGAAGCGGGTTCTCAACACGCATGTCCGACCCTCCCTACATTCCAACTCTTGACGATGTTGCGCGCGTCGCAGGCGTGTCGACGGCAACGGTGTCGCGCTGTTTGAACGAACAACAGAAGGTCTCTGCCCAGACACGCAAACGGGTCATGAAAACCATCGACGACCTTGGATATACGCCGAATTTCCATGCGCGTGCCATGGCCGCAAAACGGACGCACACGATCGGGGCCATAATCCCGACGATGGAAAACGCGATCTTCGCGAGGGGCCTGCAAGCGTTTCAGGAGACACTTCACGCTTCGGGATATAATCTGCTGGTCTCAAGCAATGCCTACCTGCCCGAACTTGAAGTCGAGCAGATTCGCGCCCTTGTCGCGCGCGGCGCGGACGGCCTGTTGCTGATCGGATACGAGCGCGGTCAGGAGGTCTACGACTATCTTGAGCGACGCGGTATTCCGACCGTGCTGGCCTGGACGTTCAGGCCTGACGCGGTCCACGCCTCTGTAGGGTTCGACAATTGCGCGGCAATGCGGATGCTTGCGGATCGCGTCTTTTCGATGGGACACACCAGAATTGCCGTAATTTCAGGTATCGCCGAGGGGAACGACCGCGCCGAAGGCCGCCTGCGCGGCATCAGGGAAAGTCTGTCTGCGCACGGTTACGATCCCGACACGCTGCCGGTCATTCAAACCGCTTACGAGATCGAAAACGGCGCAGCAGCGTTCGAAGCGTTAATGCAGACGCATCCGAAACCAACGGTCATCATGTGCGGCAACGACGTCTTGGCGGCGGGGGCCATCAGCCGGGCCAAGAAACTTGGCCTGAACATCCCCGACGACGTTTCCATTACCGGGTTTGATGACATCGAGCTGGCCAACATCCTGCAACCACCGCTCACAACGGTGCATGTTCCTCATCGGCAAATGGGTCGGATTGCTGCGCAAGAGTTGATCAACATGGTCGAAAAGCGCAGCACGGGCGTAGTGCGGAAGCTCGAAGTTTCGATTGCGATGCGAGAGTCACTCAAGCAGATTTCTTGAACTGTTGTGGGCAATTGAGCCAGTCAGGCGGCATCGTTCTTCGCATTCACCGTGGAGCAGAGGGAGCTTGCGCAAGCAGCGAGGTTGCCAGTTGACAGATGCGTCTGTCGTCAGGCACGCGTCCGGCGAAGGCGCTCCGATACTGTCCTCACCGCGCAATCCGGCCAGCCAGATGCGAACCTTCTCCTCGGCAACGTCGTGTCTGCGGGTCTTCCGCCTGGTTTTCCGTCCGTCTCGACCATGCGGCGCTTCCTCCATCGCTGGCGCGTTCATGGGCTCTGGACGGTCTGCCCATGATGGCCGCATGGGAACCAGAAAGGCGCGAGCATCGTATCCTGGCCGACATGTTGGGGCTGATGGCCGGTGTCATGGTTCCGGTGCCGGCGTTCAGGACCGTCACGCAGCGCCAGCCGTTCTGGCGGCAATCCGCCAACGCCAACCATTCCTGCGCTATATCTTCGCTGAGGGTGGACATTCCGGGCCCGAGTTGCGCAAAGCGCTCAAGAGGTACCGTGACCGGGCGATCCACACCGCTCAGCGGCGCGGTACCGCCCAGCGATCTGAGCGCCCCGTCGCGGGATCATCCAGCGCATGTTCGCATGGCTTCGAAGATGCCGTTGCCTTGCAAGGATGTGGGAAAACCCATCGCTCCCGACGAAGCCTCGGTCATGATCGACCACATGCGCATCACAACTCGACCCCGTGCAAGGTATCGCCATGTTTGACCTGGTTTCAGGTCAGCCCCTGAGAACCTGCACAACCTTTCATCTGCCATCGTTCAGTTTTGCAAAGGGTGTCACCATAGCAACGGCGTTCGATGCGAGGCGGATTTGTCTGATCCAGTGATTGCATCAGTCCGGATGTCCGCTCGATAGGGTGACAGGTTCAATCGCGAAGGGCATGAGCGCCGGACGGTGACGGCAGCGTGTCCAGAGGATGAATATCGGCAAAAACCTCGATCACATTGTTTTCAGGATCGCGAAAGAACAGCGTGCGATGGGGCCAATCCTGATTTGTCGGCTTCTCGATGACATCGATCCCCTGATCCAGCAGTTTTTAGTGGGCGATGTCGACATCCGCTGGTGGCACGCGAAAGCTTATCTGGATCGAGGCAGACTGCACGGGAACAGATGGGCCATCATAGACGCGCCCTCTTCGCCGCAGCCCCAGAAACAAGGTGCCGACCCGGAAGAAAATCATGGCATCCGCCTTGTCTTCTTCGACACGGAAAGCGAACAGGCCAGAATAGAACGTCTTCATTTTCTCAAGATCATCACAGAGAAGGATGACGTAATCCAGACTTCGAATGGCATCAAATCCAGTATTATCTTGCATCGTCGGCTCCGTCAGTATGTGCGGGTTTTGTCGGATTTTGAAACCGGTCCTCGGGGATCACGGCAATCGGGATCACCTCGACCAGCAGCGCGGGCTCGATCAGTCCAGCGGCCTGGATCAGGATGCTGACAGGACCGTTTTCTAGGCGGAGCCTTTCGGAGCGAACTTTCTGAATGGCGGGCATGTCAGCGGGATCGACATAGAACACGGTCAGCGAGACGATGTCGTCCAGTGTCCCGCCAAAGGCACGCAGGATACGGTCTACGTTGTCAAAGCACTGGCGTGCCTGGACCTCGCAATCGCCCTTGCCGATCACATTTGCATCCCTGTCCCAGGCAACCTGTCCGGTCACATGCAGGACCCTGCCCGACGGCTCGACCACGCCGTGGTGGAACGGTCGTCCTGCCTGTGGCCAGCCTGTTGGTGGATTATGTCTGATGGTCATGATCTGGACCCTCCTTTCTGCGCGACGATCTGCGCACGGTCGGCAGCCCTGATTCAAACGACAATAATTGCGCGGCAGGCTTAGAAAATCTCGCTCTGTCGGCAATCTGCGGCATGCTACCCACCGTGGGGAGGTGACCAATGACTTATCGAATTCCATCCTTGAACGGGCTCAAGGCTTTCGAAGCTGCCGCGCGGCACCTGAGTTTCAAGGCAGCCGCGGCGGAACTGGGTGTCACCGCCGGCGCGGTGAGCCAGCAGGTCAAGCGCCTCGAAGCCGCGCTCGGGATCTCTTTGTTCCGACGCCTGCCGCACGGGTTGTTGTTGACCGCAGAGGGCGAAAACTATCTGCCCATGGTCTCGAAGGCATTCGACCTGTTGACCGATGCGACAGAGGCGATTGCCCCGGCAATGAATGGCCGCAAGCTGAGCGTCGGAGTCTCGAAAGGTCTGATTGAATATCTGCCAAAGGGATGGCCACGCCATTCGCGCGCCCTCGATGCCTATATCCGGGAGACGCGCGTGAGCGACGATGTCGATCTGATCTGGGGCAATAACCTCGATGCGCTGCTGTTGCACAGGCCGACGCGGCATCGCAGCCTGTCCGAACAGGCGGTTCCGGTGGAGGGCGGTGCCAAGACGCTGTTCTTTGTCACGCGACCGGGCCTCGCCAATTGCCGTCAGTCACGGGCAATCATAGAGGATCTGTCCACGTGATGAAGTCGGCTTTCGCATCTGTGACCAGTGATCGGGACAGGTGTCAGCCGGGCCAATGTCGATGACAAGTCCTGCTGGCGGAACGGTGGATTGAGAGAGGTGGGAACATACGGGACGTCTGGTTTGCGGCTTTCGACACAATTGCCGATCAACTGCCTGATCGTTTGCCGAGATTGCGCACGATCGCAATGATGGTGATTGACGTCATCGCCCAGAAAAACCATGTGATCGGTCCGCGCAGCAGGATCAACGGATCGCTGCCCGACATCAGCATGGATTGGCGGAAATTGTCCTCCAGCAGCGGGCCGAGAATGAAGGCGATGAGAAAGGGTGCCGCAGGAACATCATAGCGCATCATCAGAAAGCCGACCCAGCCCATGGCGAACATCACGCCGACATCGAAGATATTATTGTTCACCGCAAAGACCCCATAGATGCAGAGAACAAGAACAGCGGGCATGAGGATGCGCTTTGGCACATCGGCGACAAAGCGAAATCCGCGGATCGCCACGCTGCCGACGATGAACAAAAAGACCGAACTGACAATCAGGCCGATGAACAGCCCGTAGATGATGTCGACATTCAGGATGAACATCATCGGCCCCGGTTGCAGGCCGTGGATCATGAAGGCCCCGATAATGATCGCGGTGATCACATCGCCCGGCACGCCCAGCGCCAGAAGCGGGATCAGGGTCGCCCCGGCGACGCCATTGTTGCCGGCCTCGGATGCGGCGACGCCCTCGATCTCTCCCTTGCCGAAATTCGCCTTGTGGGGCGATTTGCGCCGCGCTTCGGAATAGCTGAGAAAGGCCGAAGGGGCCGCGCCGATGCCGGGGATCGAGCCGAGGAAAACGCCGATAACGCTGCCCCGGATGATCGACCGGAAGCTGCGGCGATAGTCGGCAAAGGATGTTTTCGATTTGCCCAGCGACCGCGCCTTGCCCAGATGTGCGACGGGGTTCCAGGCCATTGCGATAACCTCGGGGATGGCAAAAAGGCCGATGAGAACCGCTATGAAATTCAGCCCCCCCATCATATTGGGATCACCAAAGGTGAACCGGTTGGTCCCATAGACAAGGTCGAGCCCGACAGTGGCCAGCAACAGCCCCAGCAGCGCTGACAGGGCACCGCGCAGCAGACTGTCACCGGACACGCCTGCGATGATTGTCAGTGAAAACAGAATCAGCGCGAAAAACTCCGGCGGGCCAAAGCTGAGCGCGAAGGAGGCCAGCCACCCCGCAAACAGGATCAATGCGAGGTTGGACACGACATCAGCCGTGCATGAAGACCAGAGCGCCATGCCAAGCGCGCGGCCCGCTTCGCCGCGTTCCGCCAGGGGATGGCCGTCCAGAATGGTGGCGGAGGACGCGGGCGTGCCGGGCGTCTTGATCAGGATCGCGGGGATCGACCCGCCGAATATCCCGCCCTTGTAGACACCCAGCAAAAGCAGAATGCCGGTGATCGGCTGCAGCGCGAAGGTAAAGGGCAGGGTCAGCGCCACGGCCATAGTGGCTGAAAGGCCGGGGATCGCGCCGCCGATGACACCGATGCAGATCCCGGCAAAGAGGGCAAAGAACGCCTCGAACGAGGCGACAAGGCCGAGGCCCGCCATAAGACTGTCGGCAAAGCTCATGGCAGCCTCAGCAGATTGCCCTGCGGGATTGCGACACCGGCGACATGGGCGAAGAAGGCATAGAGAACCAGCGGGATCACGATGGCGCAGACCAACGCCGTGATCGGGTGGCGGGTTCGCAACAGGAACGCGGTGGCAGCGAATACGATCATGGTGGTCCAGACCATCCCGAGCCGGGGTAGGGCGAACATCGTCACTGCCATGATGATTGCCAATGCACCGAGACGGTACCAGGACCGGCCATCCAAGGGCTCTGACCCGGTTGAGGCAGGCGTCGTCCCCGCACGACGTGAGGCGAGGATCAGCCCCAGACCGGTCATGCCTGTCAGCGCGGTCAGGACATAGGGCCAGAAGACGGGTGACAGGACGACATTTGCGACGTTACTGGGCGATGACACCCAGTTCGGGATCGCGACCAGTGCCAAAAACAGGGCGGCGATGCAGGCCCCCACGCCAAGTCGGAACTGAATGGCTTTCGGTGGCAAGGGACGCTCCTGCAGTCACGGTTACGGCCGCCAGTATGGCGGCCGCAGATCATGTGGGGTGAGGTAAAGTACGGCGTCAGCCTTCGACGCGCATGCCCAGTTCATCCACCAGCGCGCGGAATGTTTCATACTGGTTCTGAATGAACACATTCGCCTCGACCGGATCCATCAGTCGGATGACGGAGCCGCGTGCGGACATGGTTTCGTTGAACTTGGCGTCCTGCGTTGCCGCAGCCATCCACGTGCCCCACTTGGCAGCCACATCGTCCGGCAGGTCATCCGGCCCAGCAATACCGGTCCAGCCAACCAGCTGGTTCAGCGCATCCTTGCCCAATTCGTTCGCCGTTGGCGCATCAAAGCCGACAACGGGTTCAGCGGTGGTCACCAGAAGCGGGACCATCTGCTTGTTGGCCACAAAGCTGGCGAGGGCCGAGGAGTTGGTGCAGAGAAACGTCGCCGTTCCGTTCAGCACCGCGGTCACGGCTGCACCGCCGCCCTTTTGCGGAATATGGGTTACCTCGGTCAGCGGGTTTTCAATGCCGAATTCCTTCAGCACCATCGCGCTGGCCAGCTGCGGCAGGGAGCCGACACCGGAGGAACTGTAGCTGACGCCGCCTTCGGCGACCCTGGCGACCAGATCGTCCATCGACGTGATGCCCGATGCCGGTGTCACGGCACAGGCGACGGGATTGATTTCATAAACCGTGACAAAGCGGAAATCATCCAGCGTATAGGGCAAGGTCGCTTTCATGGCGGGGTTGACGGAATGGGACCCGACACGGGCAAAGAGCATGGTATAGCCGTCGCCCTTTGCGTTTTGAACGGCAACCGATCCGGTCGCCCCGCCCGCACCTGTGACATTGGCCATGACCAACGGCTTGCCGACAGCGGCACCAAGCGGTTCCGCGATCGTGCGCGCCGAGATATCGGTCGCCCCGCCCGCGCCATAGGGGATGATCATGTTGATCGCCCGTTCCGGATATTCGGCCAAGGCCGCCGTTGCGGTCAGCATGGCTCCGAATGCGATCGCGGCTGTCAGTGTGGTGAATTTCATGTCTTCCTCCCAGTCGACTGTGCCAATTGCGAATGGCTTTGGCCTGTTATAGGGTTAAGTCCAGCTTAAAAATAGCCAAAACATCTTACACTTACTGACAGGGGCCCTTTCAGTTTGAGTGACACAGCATGACTATTCGCCTGCTTCGCACCCTGGTCGCCGTCGCCGACACGGAGACATTCAGCGCGGCAGCCAAGGTCGTTCATGTCACCCATGCCGCAGTCAGCCAGCAGATGCAGACGCTGGAGGCCGACCTCGGCATCGCGTTGTTCAACCGCAGCACGCGCACCCCGGAACTGACGCCGATTGCCCATCAGGTCGTTGCAAAAGCGCGAAAGCTGATCGCCGATTATGACAATCTGGTGCCCTCGGTCCTGGGCGATGGCGGCCTTACAGGATCCATCACACTGGGTGTGTTGCCCACGACCCTGACCGGCCTCGCGCCCCAGGCGATGGCCGCCCTCAAATCGAAATATCCCGAGATCGGATTGCATATCAGGCCGGGCCTGACCGGAACGCTGATTGCGGAGATTGAGCGCGGCAACCTCGATGCAGCCATTGTCACGAAACCGCATCTAATGCCTGTCGGCGTCACCTTTCGTGACTTGACGCATGAGCCGATGCAGTTGATCACGGCAATAGAAGAGCCCGAGGACGACCCGATCAGACTGCTGAAATCAAGGCCGTTCATCCGGTTCAACAGGCATGCGGTCGTCGGTGCCTTGATCGATAACTGGATCCTGTCGAAACGCATTCGCGTCGCCGAGACGATGGAACTGGACAGCCCCGAGGCGATTGCCAGCATGGTACATGCCAATGTGGGTGTGTCCATCGTGCCGGATCTTGCGGTCAAACCGCCCGATGCCGTTCAGGTGAAGCGGCTGAGCCTTGGTCCCGATGCACCGCAGAGGACACTTGGTCTGGTCCATCAGGAAAGCCAGATCAAGATGCAGGCCATCGACGAATTGTACGAGGCGCTTGCCGGCGTCATTCGCAAAGCGTCCGCTGAACGCAAATCGGTAGACGCATAAGCGCCGAAGCCTCCAGCAATCATGAACCCGACGCTATGGTAGCGTTCATGTCAGCGCTGGCCGCATTCCGGGACTACCATTGGTGGTCGCAGCAACCATCAGATCACTTCGTCCGTGCGGTCGTCGCTTTCACCATAGCGTTTCAGGGTCGCGGGCCTCGTCCCCTCGTAGACCCGCGCAACATTCGCTGCGATCTTGGCGTTTTCGCGCTCAAACAGGCAGTCGCCGTTCATGTCAGAAGCCACGATGAACGGCCCCATCTTGTTGCATTTGAGGACCCACATCGCTTGGGCAAGTCCAAGCTCCTCGTTCCAATGCACTGCCTCGACATTTTCCACCCCCCGCCCGAGCAACGCGCCGGTTCCATAGCCGACCGTCGACAGATAGACGGCACCATTGGGCACGAAGTAATCCTTGTAATCCCGTGAGGTCATGCCCCCCTTGCCGACAATCAACTTGGCCCCGGTTCTGGCCATCCATTCGGGTAGCCATTTGGCAAAGCGGAACGACGCCGTCGCCGTCACCGCGCCCATGTCGAACGAACCATCGGGATTGATCCGCGCCGCTGGTGAGCAATGGAAATTGGCGGCCGATTGAGACGGCAATTCCATTGGGATATTGGCCTGATCCTCCAGCGCGCGCATGTAGACGCCTTCGCGCGCGGTGTACATCAGCCCGTCAAGATAAACGACATCGCCAAGCCGCAGATCGGCAATCGCCTCGTCCGTCGGCGTGGTAGACAGGCGGATTTCGCGCGGGCCGGTCATTCCGCTGCCTCCAGCATCGGTTCCCACTCGACGGTTTCACGCCGCTGATAGGGTGTGAACCAGTCAGGATCAGTCCGGTGTTCGACGCGCCCGTCGGCATGGATACGCGCGACCGCCCGGCGCGATGACAGGCAGAAGGCATGCACCGACATTGGCAGGCCGCCGGTATGGCAATAGCCCACTTCGATGTTGCAATCGATCACCATGTTCTTGCCCACGAATCCCATGGCACCCATGCCGATGGAGTTGCCGAGTTCCTTGAATTCGTCCTCCATCTCCGCGATTTTGGGGTCGCTGTTGCGTGATCCGACAATGCGAAGCGTAGAGGCGCGTTTGCCAAGCGTCATGCAGATGTCCTTTGACCCGCCAAGCCCAATCCCGATGATCGCGGGCTGGCATGCGAGGCCGCGTTTACCGAAGGCCATCAGACTGTCGAGATAAAAACGCTTGATCCCCTGAATGCCGTCAGAAGGGAAGAGCATGCGATAGTCCGTGCCGAACAATCCCCCCTTGTGGACCGTGGTCAGGTCCAACCACGAGCCTTCGGGTTCGAACCCGTACTCAATCTCGGGCGCGCCGATGCCGACATTATTGTTGTGATCCGTCCGCCAGAGCGGATGCACCCGGTTCGGCCGCAACGGCACCCCATTGGTGGCATTGGCGGTTGCCCGGCGAAGGGCCGCTTCCAGCGCGATCATCCCGCCCTCGACCTGCGCGTCATTACCCATTTTCACAAACCAGCGCGGCACACCGGTATCGCCGCACATGGCACGGCGATCCTCCTTCGCAGCTTCGTAGTTTTCCAGCATGGCCTTCAGGACAAAAGAGGACAGATCACCATCTTCGGTCCGCGCAGCCTCCTGCAATCCGTCGAGATAATCCTGCGGGATCTCAATTGCGGCCTTGTCCATAAGGGTCTCGGCGGTGGATTGGATGAGGGAGAGAGGGATCATGTGAAGACCTCCGCAGTCGGGCTGATCAGTTCCCCGACGTTACGATCTTTCCGCCTGGATGTTCCGGTTGCTCCGACACTGATTGGCGCGCTGTCGCATTCATCGCCGGTTTCGAAACCGCGCAAGATAAGAACGAGTTTGGTCATGTCTCGCGTCCTCCAGTGTTACGCGCTGTCCGCCGCATATGCTTTGCTGGCCTTCATTGCGCCGCGACCAGTGTTTCCGGCTCCCCCTCCGGCAGGATCGTCCCGCTCGGCTTCACGATGGTGAACTGAACCGGTTTACTGGTAACGGCCACCTTTCCACCGTCGAACATAGCCACGGTGAATTCGCTGTCTTCCATCGCACCCGGTTCGGGGAAATCCTCGCGGAAATGAGCCCCGCGGGAGTTTTCACGGGCGATCCCGGCCTTCGTGATGACTTCGGAGATGTCGCACAGGGACCGCAGGTTCAGCCAATCATGCCATGTCAGGTTGAAGGCCAGGTTGCTGTCGTCCACGCCGGTATCCATCAGGGCTGCAGATACCTCGGCAATGCCCTTCAGACCGCGCTTCATGCCGCTTTCGGTACGCATGACGCCGACCTCTTCCCACATCAGGTCCTGCAATCGCTTGCGGAGCGGGAGAACCAGATCAGGCGTGCGCGTCAGGGGGTGGACCGCGCGGGCCAGCTCTGCCGCCAGCACCTCTTCGTCGGGGTCGCGCAAGGTCATGGCGGCCACATCGCGGCCCATCATGTCGCCCGCGATGCCGCCATAGACGGTCGAATTCGCAACACCATTGCCGCCAAGACGGTTGGAACCATGCGCGCCGCCTGCATCCTCACCTGCCACATACAGCCCCTCCATGGTCGTGCGGGTGTCAACATCGACCACGACACCGCCCATGAAGTAATGGGCAGTTGGCACGACCTCGACCTTGCCCGCCGCGAGGTCAAAGCCGCTGTCAGCGCAGCGTTTGACCATGCCCTTGAACTTGCGGCGCACGTTCTCGGGGCCGAGATGCGCCATGGAGATGAAAACGCCTTCCTGCCTGGGATCGTTGTTCTTGCGCATCTCGGCATAGATGCCCCGGCTGACCACATCGCGGGTCGCGCGTTCGCCTTTTTCGTCATAGTCGAACATGAAGCGCTGGCCCGAATGGCTGATCAACTGGCCGCCCGCGCCGCGCAGGCCTTCCTCCAGCACCGTGCCGGTCATGCGGGTATGGTCGCCTGCCAGCAGGCCGGTGGGGTGAAACTGGACCATCTCCATATCGCGCAAGGCCAGCCCGGCGCGCAGGGCCATGGCCAGCCCGTCCATCGTCTTGTCCCCTGATGGTGTGTGATACTTGTACATTGTAGGGCCACCGCCCGTGGCCATCAGGACGGTCTTGGCCCGCACCAGACGAAAGCGCCCGGTGCGCATGTCGATCATCAGCACGCCGGCAATCGCTGCACCGCCTTTCGCAGGGATCAACCCGACCGCACGATGTTCCTGCAGCTTCTCGACACCGCTCGCGAGTACCTTTTCCATCAACCGGTTGATGATCTCGATCCCCGTCAGATCACCCTTGTGCACCGTCCGGTCGGCGGTCTGTCCGGCAAAGGCCTTCTGGTGCAGCGATCCGTCGGGATTACGGTCAAAAAAACAGCCGACCTCGTTCTCCAGCTCGCGGATGCGCACCACGGCCTGTTCGCATAGACGCCAGGCCATATCCTGATCGGGCAGCCATTTGCCGCCCTCAATGGTGTCCATGAAATGCCGCTCAACCGTGTCGCCACCGCCCAGTGCCACGTTGTAGCCGCCCTGTACCATGCGCGTGCAACCGCATTTGCCGATCAACCCCTTGACGGCGATGGTGATCTTCGTGCCATCGGGCGCGCTTTGCTGTGCGTGCAGTGCGGCGAACAGGCCCGCGCCTCCTGACCCGAGAATCAGGATATCTGTGTCGTGCCGTTCGACATCGTGCAACGCCATGTCAGATCGCCTTCAGTAAAAAGAGAGCCGCGATCAGGAACGAAAGCGCCGTCGCGCCCGCGGCCAGTGTTTTTTGGGGCGGTGTCCATGGCAGCCATTCCATCGCCATCAGCCGCAGGCCGCCAAACATATGGACGGCCAGCAGGAACACGAGACCAAATTCAGCCAGTTTGACGACGCCCGCTTCGGTCAGACGCAAGAACCCGTCCAGCCGCGCGGGATCCGTCACCGCCAGCGACAGTACCCAGAAATGCAGGGGCAGAAACAGTGCCAGCCCCAGCCCCGACATCCGGTGCAGGATATAGGCAAGCCAAAGGGGATGCGCGCGCGATCGGACGCCTCCTGCGGCCGTCATGCGCCTGCACAGCTGGCGAATGTCACGGCCCAGACAGCACGGGCCCCCAGCGCGAACAGCCCGCAGCCCACAGCCCAGGTGAAGATGTCCAATGCCAGGCCGTTCAGGCCGCCCCATTCGTGGACAATTGTGCGCAGACCGATTGCCCCGTGAATGGAAACGGCGACAACAAATACGCCGTAGAACAAAAACCAGAGGACGGAGCCTTGCGTGCGTCCAAGAATCTCAGCCGCACTCAATCCGCCCTGGACGGCATAGATCATGACCGCGAGATGCCCCAGCACGAGCGGAGCCATCAGGAGCGCTGTTATGCGCTGCAGCATGTAGAGACGCAGATCGAGCATCAGCGCGCCCTCCTGAAGAACGATCTGGCCGTCTCCCGTTTCAGGCCCGCAATTGCGGACATCGGGTCCAGATCATTGGGGCAATAGGTGGTACACGAACCCATCGAATGGCAGTTATGGCAGCCGCCTTTTCCCGATACCGCGTCAAGAATGGTGGCGCGCCCCTCATCCTTCGCATCATTCAGCAAGGTCCAGGCGCGCTGCAGGGCAGCGGGGCCCAGATAGTCGGGATTGCCCGCAACCGTGTCACAGGCGGCATAGCAGACCGCGCAGTTGATACATTCGATCCCGGCATTCGCTTCCACACGCCCGGCGGTCTGTTCATCAACTGGAGCGATCGGATCATCGCGCGTCAATGCACCATGATGCACGCCCTCCGCCGCGATCCATTTGTCGAAGAACGGGTCCATATCGACCACCAGATCCTTGATCACCGGCAAATTTCGCAGCGGACCAATGGTCACTTCGTTGCCATTGAGCACCTTGGAAATATGCGTCCGGCAGGTCCAGCGCGGAACGCCATTCACCATCATCGCGCAACTGCCGCACATGCCGACGCGGCAGGCAAACCGATAGCTGAGGGTGGGATCGGCATTCTGCTGCACCCACGAGACCACATCCAGCACCGTCTGGCTTTGATAGGCGGGCACATCGAAAACATCCCGCGTGCCGGGGCCACGTTCGATGGTTACTTTAAGGGGCTCAGGCGTCATTCTTGTTCGTGGCTTTCCAAAGCTGCGCAATGATCTGCAAATGCTAACAGAAAGACCATCTTAATGAGCGCGAAAAATACTTTATGTACGCGTTAGCAGCACTTACATTTCGCGCGATGCGGAAGGGAATACATGATCTACGACCCCCGATCTGACCTGCAGGCGCTATTTGACGCCCGTTATGGCGATGCACCAGTTCTTGACGACCGGACCGAAGTCCCGGATCTGATCCGGCCCATGGCCGCCCGTGGGTCCTGCCGGTCGTTTCGCGATGCGCCTGTTCCACACAGTGTGCTGGACATGCTCTGTGCGGTCGCGCTGGCGTCACCAACGAAGAGCGATCTGCAGCAACGCGACATTATCCTGCTCCAATCACCAGCGCAGCGGCAGCGCCTTGCTGATCTCGTTTCGGGGCAATCCTGGGTGGCTGGCGCACCAATGATCGTCGTTTTCTGCGGCAACAATCGCCGCCAGAGACTTCTGCATGAATGGCATGGCATTGCCTTTGCCAATGATCACCTCGATGCGTTCTTCAACGCCGCGGGTGATGCCGCAATCGCATTGGGCGCATTCGTCACCGCGGCCGAGGCAACTGGGCTCGGCTGCTGCCCGATCAGCGCCGTTCGCAATGAGCCGGAGGCGGTATCCGAAATGCTGAACCTGCCGGATCACGTATTCCCGTTTGCCGGCCTGGCTGTCGGCTATCCCAGCGGTGCGGCAGACATATCGAAACGCCTGCCCCTGCGCGTGACCTGCCACACGGACCGCTATTCGGAGGGCGATCTGCGCCACGCGGTCGAAGGATATGATTTGGAACGCTCAAAGGTGCAGCCCTACGAAAAGCAGCGCTTTGCCGAGGCATTCGGCGAGGCGGACAGCTATGGCTGGTCCGATGACAAGGTCAGGCAGTACAGCCGGGCGGAGCGGAGCAATTTTGGAAAATTCGTCCGCGCAAAGGGGTTCAATCTGGACTGAGATTTCTGGGCATCCGCCCGCCGAACGATGTATCGCCGACAACGTCCTTGCTGGGTCTGCGACCTCGACAGAACCACCCTTCAGTGACCTGAGTGGTGTGCCGAACTGCCCGTCTGTCAGGATGACCTCGCCGTCACTTGTGTCGCTGTGCCTGAAAGATGACGCGCCGTCGGCAGCTTGCGCGCGACTGGCGAGTTCAGAACCGGAACGTGCCGCCGAGGCCGAAGGTACGAGGACGGCCGACCGTCTCCGAGTTCGGTGCGTCGGCGCTCAGAACTATGCGTTCGTCAATGACGTTGTTGACAAACGCCTCGATGCGGAACGTCCGCCGCTCGTCGACTTCAAAGGTGTAGCCTGCGCTGAGATCCACGACGGTGTAGGATGGCACCGGGTCATCACCGAGAAATGCGCTCTGCTCGCCCACATGCCTCACAGTTGCCGAAGCGTCGAGGCCAAAGTCAGACACGTAACTGACCCCCGCGCTAAATGTGAGGTTCGGTGCGCGCGGCAACTCCGCCCCCTGAAATTCTGGCAACTCCGGCCCGGGATCGGTGATCTCGGTGTCCAGAAGCCCGATGGCTCCCGTGACCGTGATCCAATCCGTGACTTCGAACGCTCCCTCGACTTCAACCCCGAACCCTTCTGCACGGGGTGCGTTGCCAAAAAGATCGAACAGGCCGGACGGTCCGGGACCACCGGCACCTGAGAGTTGAACGTCATCAAATTCGTAGTAGAAAGCGCTGACATTGAGCGCGGCGCGATCCCGCAGGAATCTGGACCTCAGGTAGATCTCATGCTGACGAAGCGTCTCTGAATCGTATGTGACTGCACCCGCCGACGGATCGAAGAGATCGAAGTCGATGCCGCCGGCGCGAAACCCTTCGGTGTACTGATAACCTATGGTCAACTCGTCAGTGACTTCATATCGAACGCCCAGCTTCGGAATAAAGGCGGTCTCGGAGATATCGAGCGTTCCAGCGGTGCCGAACACGTCCAGCACGCGATCGCGATCGTCGATTTCGATGCGTCCACCCGCAATGAGAGCGAGCCGGTCGGTCAAACCGAACTCGATCTCGCCGAAGATGCCGTAGTTGACAATTTCGCCGTCGAGGGAGATTGCAAGCGCGGGGGCGTCGTTGACGCCAACCTCGGTTTGACGCTCGAACGCGAAGCCGAAGACGGCGCGGTTTACAAAGCCAATCCCTTCGATCCGCAGCAGCGCTTCGGCAGATACGCTCTCCGTTTCCTGTTCGAAGTCGAATGTCGGGTTCGTCGGCGGGATGCGAAAATCATTGTCCAGATATGCCGCGCTCGCTTCGAATTCGATGTTGTCGGAGAGGGCGTATACGCCCTTGAGGCTCAGCACCGTTTGCTCATTGTCGTTATTCGAGCCGACGACCGCGAAGTTCGAGAGATCGAAGCCGTCGGAGCCGAAATCCGCTTCCTGCTCGAAGAGGTTGTTAAGTTCGCTCCGCTCGACGGCGGCGACGATCTCCAAACCCGGGACGGCTTCGGGCACGAAGAGCAGCTTCGCGCGAAATCGCCGGTATTCCTCGTCTTCGATCTCGCTTCGATCTGCCGCCACGGCGGGGTCGATCACATTGATGAAGCTCTCGCCATCGGTTGCCTCCGCCGTCACCCGCAGGGCCAGTTGATCGTCGACGAGCGGAATGTTGAGCATCCCGGCGGCACCGATCGTGCCGTCCTGGGTGAAACCCAAGCCACGCACCGCGCCTTCAAACTCGAATGTCGGATCTGCGGTCGCGATACGGATATTGCCTGCAAGCGAGTTGCGGCCACCGAGTGTGGACTGGGGACCGCGAGCTATTTCGACCTGTTCGACATCCCACAGCGACGAAATGGCCGGCGCGGCTGCGCCGACATTCGCGGGACGCGCGACGCCATCGACAATGATATTGACGCGCGGTTGCGCACCCGTGGTGAATGCGACCGCACCGAGCTGCCCTGCGGAGCCGTCGATCCCCCTGATAGCAGGGAAAAGCGCGGAATCATCAAACACCACGTTGGGAACGCCATCTGCGACCGCGCTGACATCCAGGTTGCGTGGATTATCTACTTCCGCCCCGTTCAGAACGACCGTGCTTGCTGACGTTTCAGCGAGCGTCCGACCACTCTTCTCACCCTGAATAACGATGTCGTCGAGGATTATGGGGCCTTCCTGGGCTTTGGTATTTGGTGCTGCGGTTGCCGCTGCGAGCGCGGATGCAGTTTTGATAAGCGCGCGTCGCGCCGTATAGAGAGCCATGTTTCCCCGCTT
>JBCCDJ010000026.1:0-63463 GCA_039030855.1 Pseudomonadota bacterium | reverse complement strand
GTGCAAGACCACGCCACCCGCTGGCTCTGGATATACAACAACGAAAGGCCAAACATGGGGATCGGCGGGATGACCCCGGTGCAGAAACTGAAGGCAGCTTAGATTCTACTAATGCGCCCCTCTAAAAATGGGGGGATTACCATTGCTTCTGGGAAAAACGAAGCAATATGGTCAGCTTCGGCCTGATCGTTCATCAATCTCACGCAGATCAGGTTTTTCTTTGTACGTGAAGCAGCGACGTACAAGAGTTTTCGCGAGGAAATTTCCTTTTTGGATTCCGGCGTATCCATGAAAAAGCAGCTCAAAAAATCATACTCGGATGTCCATCCGTATTCATCAATGACCAGAAGTACATTTTCAATTCCTGTTCCCTTTGTTTTATGCATCGTAGAAAATTCGCTATCAACGTCTTCATATCCGTAAAATGCGATCACTTCTTTCATTGGCAGATCAGCTGAGAATAGTCCTCCGTAGAATGTTTTTTGTTTAATCTCGAAATCACGATCATCATACTGCAAATCGACCACTTCGCGGTTCATACTGTCTACCGGGTTGGCTTCGATCTCTTTTTGCATCTGATTTTTCGTTCGAAAGCCATCCTGATGAAGCTTTTCGAAGCCAGAGAAAATCTCATCCTTCGCTAGCCGCGTGAGTAATTCGTCGCGTCTGGTCAAAAAGGCCTTATGGCTTTCTGAAAGCTTGATCAGTCCGCTCTTAGCTGCGAATTCGATAGCCTCATAGGCTCCTCGATCTTCAACAGAGAAGGAGCGCAGCATATCATCAAGCTTGGCTTTATCCGCGACAGACTTGATCGAGAAACCGCGCTTTTTGAGGGTCGCAATCAAACGATTATATGATCGCCGGTCACCTGGCAGGCTCTTGTGAAGATTGATCAGTTCTAGAACCTCATCGAACTGCAAACGGTCAAGAGTCTTGCGCATCCGGTCTCTTGGCTCGGTATATCTATCATCAAAAACCCGATACAGGCCGCCGAACCCCACATCATTCGCGATTGCTTTGTTTGTGAGCTTCAATTGAACGAAACTGGGAAACTCGGCACTTACCTTTTCAACCAGACCATCAAGAGCCTTTCGGAAATTTGCCGCATTTTCTTTTCTATCCTGTGTTTTATTGTCTGTCTCAACCAGCTCCGGCGCAAGATCATAAAGTATTTTTACGCTCCCCTCCCGGCTCTCAACGTCCTCGGTCGTTCCATCATCAAGCGTTTTCAGTGCAACTTCTTGTTTAAGACCATCAGTGCGAAATTGGTTCGCGAACTCGATTACTTGAGGGGAGCAGCGGTAGTTATCCTCCTTCTCGACGAGAATGAGTTCGCCGGAGTCGATATGCGCTTGGGCGCTGCCAATACCATCGGAGTAAATTGCTTGCTCGGAATCCCCGAACAGGCCGATGATCGTTTTGTCATTTTCGGGCAGTCGGCTCAACAAGACGCGAATAACCCCTGCGTCCGTATCCTGATATTCATCAATGAAGATGCAATCGTATCTGTCCGATACGATCTTTCCGAGTAAGGGAAATTCATCAAAGATATGACAAGCGGTCGATATCAAGCCGTCATGTCCGTAGGATGGTTCATTGAAGTTATCATACGCAGTGTCATTATAGGAAAATGCACTAGGCGAATGATCCAGCGACAGCTCTAAGATTTGTTCGTTGAGTTTTGTGATAAGTGCATTGAGCGCGGCGTTAAAGGTAGGCGGGTCTTTATCATATTCACGTTTTCCGGTCACCTTATCGGTGCTCTCGTTCAAGATAGTCTGCCTTCTCGAAGCAAGTTTTTCATGCAATTTTTTGAAGCGTTTATGTTCTTCTTGCTTTCTGATTTTTTCATCGCCGCCATAGTGCTCGTTATCAAGGGCCACAAACTCCGGCAATTCGAACAGCTTCGGAAAAACATGCTTTATGTTCCGTTTGAACGGGGAGATGATTTCCCCAAGGAACGAGTGAATTGTCGAAACCTTGATCGGAGCCGAAACGCGGTCTGCGATCTCGTCGGCAGCTTTGTTGGTGTGGGTTATGCACGCTATCCGAAGGTCAGGATTAGCTTCGAGTACACGCTGCACCACCCTTTTTAGGCTTTCGGTTTTGCCGCTTCCAGCACCGCCTTGAAGAACGAAATTCTGTCCCTTCTCAACGAGTTCCGCAATCTGGTCGACTGGGTTCAATTCTTGTGAATCCATTTCAGACCATCCATGATATATTCGGGAACGCTCCAAGTTTCGTCATCAACGAGCGCCGCGTACAGGAGCGATCCGGCAAAGTCTGACTTCTTATCAATCACTGAATTTGTAAGAGCGTAGAAGTCCTTGCCATCGAACTCGTCAAACTTCTTCTTGTTTTTCAGACCACCCAAAGTGTCCTTCCGTGCTTCGAGCTTTGCGAAGTTGACAGAGACAAATGCGTCTTCAAAGCTCCTCGCGTGATAACCGTCTTCCTCCGTTTGGTATGCCACCTTGATCGGATCATCGTCAGATGACGCGTCACCTGCAAGCAACTTGGCATACCAAGCTGCGAAGTCCGCCTCCTCATGTATGCCGGGACTGTCAAGAAAATGTTTCAAGGTTTCATTGGAAGTATGCGTCGCCTCGGCAACCGGACACGCCTGGTAGGTAAGGTTCCCGTTTTTCTCGCTGGCCACTGCTTTGGTGGTGTCGATGTCCGTGATCACCAGTGTTCTCACCCCTATGAAATCGAGAAATGGCGCGAAGGCTCGGGCGTTCGCGCCGACTTCAAGCACGGAGATGTTCTGGGAAGATAGGCCTCCTTCGGCCTTAGCCTCTGCACTTTCCTGATCATGCATCTCGATGAACAAAGGAAGCAGAATGCGCTCCGTCGTGCCTTCGATGAATATCGCCTTGGTGGCAAAAAACAGCTCGGCCGAGTTGATTGTGAGATACTGCTTCAAAAAACGGAACAGGGCTTCGCCATCATTTCCCAAATCAGCATATTTCTCGCTCAAATCGGTATGAAAGTTCTTTATCGTTACGGGTGATGTGGGATAGCTCCGTGCGAGGTAACGAATATCTTCGAAATTAGACTTCGCAACGATATGGGATGAGTGGGTCGTCAGTAGAGTCTGTAGCTTAGGAATCTCAGAAATCAGCCCGTGTATCTTATCTGCAAAAACATACTGCATTTGCGGATGCGTATGTGCTTCAGGTTCTTCAATAAGAAGAAGGTTTAAGGGGGCTTTTCGTACCGCAAAGTCATCGCGGCATAATTCGATTTGAAGGAGAAGATATAGAATATTCAGGTATCCAAGGCCGCTATATTGTTCTGGTAGAAAATTATCTGTTGCCCCGTATATCACCTGTGATGAATTTTCGATAAGGGCTTGTGATTGGATATTGGAGACAACCTTCAGATCGCCTAATTCAAGAAAATCGCGTGAGCTTTTTAGAAAGCCGCCAAAAACTTCAGTATACTGTTCGCCAAGCTGTGCATCGATCTCTGCTAACATTGACCGCAGTTTTTCGATGCTTGCCGTCTCGGCATCACCGTCTTCATTCTCGTTCCCTTCACCGCTGTCTGCGGTAACGTCATGCTTCTTAAAAAACTTGGTAGATATATTCGATAGAGGTTTTGCGCCGCGCCCTCCATCTTCTGAACTCGCAACGCTTCTTCGAGCATGAATAACCTGAAGATTGAGCAGCGCCCGTATGTTTGAGCGATCCTTTTCTTCTAGCTGATCACGGTGGGCAATGTAGTATGGTAGCTCACCTTCATAGCCGTGATCATCGAAAGCATAAACTTTGGCATCAAGATACTTGCCGCCGAGATTATTCTCGATGAACTTCTTTTTCTCAGCGTCATCAGCAGGAAGGTTTTTCAGGAGCTTTGGTTTATCGATGCAGCATTCGAAAAGGATGTTCGCGTGACGCCTTTCCGGGTCTAGGTCCAGCATAAACTCCGAAAGCACCTCGAGTTGATCGTCTTCGGTGTAGGAGACACGCATAACCAGCCGGATTGCCATATCCACCACATCGGTTTCTTCATCAAGCGTGAAGATTTTCTGCCGCATCGAAAGCGGAAAATCTGTGTAATTGAAGGAATCCGGTTTATCGAGAAATTTCTCCAGAAGAACGGCAAACGAAGTTTTTCCTGTATTGTTCTTGCCCACAAGCAATGTCGTTTTCTGCTGCATATCTAAAATGCATTGCTCAAGTAGGCGGAAGTTGGAAATTTCTATTTTATCTATATGCATTGATTAATATGCCTGTGCAAATTTCATTGCTTCTGGCCTGCTACGTTATTTTTGCTTAGAGACTAGCATTCTGTCGTCACATGCGCAAAGCAAAGTTGTCTGCTTTCATGCAGACGCATGTATGAGTTGTAGCTTTGCCGATGATCAACGGGGCGCATCATGTCATATGCATGCGCGGAAGTGATGCCGTGATCCACCCGACGCATAGGTTGCGGGGTGATCAACTGGAGCGTCCTTTGGTGCTTGGCATCAGTGCAGGCGGCGAGACTGCTCGGCAAGCCATGCGAGCTGGTTTTCAGGGGTGGCGATAGGCCCCCGAGTCGTGTTTCACCTTCGACAAGGTGGCGGCATCCAATCCGCGCAGGGTTGGTCGGGATTTCACAAGGGCGCAGAATGCCCTTTGATCTATGGGATGGTTCCAAGGCAAGGGCAGCTACGAAGTGCTCCCTTCCTGGTCGCGCTGAAAGTGTCTCCATGAAATGGTGGTGTTTGAACGGCCAGACGTTCTATTGGCCTGATGAACCTCGATGCTGAAGAAGGCCACGGGCTAGAGGGATGCAACGGGAGAGCGCCTTAAGCGTCTCCCTTGCCAAGATGTGAGTGGTACTACCACGCACACATCTTGCAGTTCAGGTTTCGGCCTCGCCGGGACACATCTTGCAAACTCTGTAACAGAATTCTCTTGTGGACGGCGCTCTGGTATCGTGCAGTCATGAAATTGATAACCATCTGCCAAAACAACATCTTTCATGCAGGAGCGATTCAATGAACGGAGCTATGCCCAGCCTTCTAGAATTCGCATCGTACATGCCGCCAGATTCAAAGTTCACAGAGCTTGTGAAAGAGATTCATGGTCTCGAGCGAATCCCGGAACGAATTTCTTTGCCCGTGGTGCGTGCCTTTCAACCGCGTGATCCACTTGAAGATTTGTCTTTGCGCATGGATCGACCAAGCCATGATGATGAGGCAGACACAGAAGCCCTTGATCAAAAAATCAAAGAACTCGACGCACTGTCAACAGATAGCGATCTACATTGCCTGTTGTCCGACTTGGTTGATGAGCTACGAGAAGCAGCGAAGGATCGAAAAGAGCTTGAGGCAAGAGCCTTAAAGGCTGAGTTGGATGCCAAGTGTAAGGCTGAAAAGCTCCCCTTAAAGGCCAGGATAGCAAGCATCGTTGATCATGTAATTAAGAGTGCTGTTACTGCATTCATTATAGTTACATATATAGAAAACACGGTGCCTGGAGAAGAAGTGCCAGATGTATATTATGTTTCCACGAAGGAAACTCATCTCAATGTAAGAAGTGACCCAGACAATCTTTCTACTGATCCTGTTGGAAGACTTGAGAGAAAGCAAAGAGTATTCATAATTCAGGAGTTTGACAACAGCTACGAAATTGATTGCCAAAAAACTGGCGTACCTTACAGTGGAAAGTGCTATGTTGACAAAAGGTATCTAAAGCGATTTCGACCACCGCGAAATACCCGATCTTACTGAGCTGACTGCTGGTGAGACTGCTCCCGCCGCTATAGCTCCCCAGATAGGAATTGTGTAGCCGAGAGCCGAAACAGTAGCAAATATCGCAGCAGCAGAAAGAGCAATCTCGGCTCCACACCAAGCCAAATTGTTAAATTCTGATCTCATTATTCCTCATACATGCATAATTTCAGGCACCATAAATAACAAATAAGTATTTAAAATGCAATTTTTTTCATTGTAACTCTGAAGTATGTGAGCTTTTTAGGCACGATAAAGGATAAGTATTCGAGATAGCGTGGATCGCGAAACGCCGAATCTGCGGGCGGCTTCGGAGATAGAGACGCTTTCCTGAGCGACTAGCCGCTGCGCGGCCATGACAGTTTCGATGTCGATGCTAGGTGGCCTGCCGAGTTTGGAGCCGCGTTTTTTGGCGGCGTCGAGCCCGGCCAGGGTGTTCTCCACGATAATATCGCGTTGGAATTCGGCGAAAGCGCTGAAGAGGTGGTAGACGAGTTTGCCGCCCGGTGTCGTTGTGTTGATGCCCTCGCTGATTGAACAGAAGTGGATTCCTCGTTTCTGGAACCACACCAGCAGATCGGCCAGATGCAGGACGGATCTTCCCAAACGGTCGAGCTTGAATACGACGACCGTATCGCCCGGTTTTGCTTCGTCCAGCATGGCGTCCAGCCCTTCGCGAGATGCCTTTCTTCCGGACACTCCATGATCTTCGAAGATTGGATCGCAATCCACGGCTTCTAGGGCGTCTCTCTGCATTCTGAGTTTCTGGTCTTTCGTGAGACCCGCGCATAGCCAAGCCTACGTCCCGGTGCGTTGATAATTGGCCACACGCTCATGATTTTCGTGCTTCCGGCTGCCCAGAATCGAAGGTTTTTAGTCAATTGGATGTTTAAAGGTGAAAACGACTTGCGTAAGCGCGTTAAGGTTTCCTTAAGATGGAAGTTCGCTCCTTTAGTATCTGTCGGCTGGTGTCAAATTCCTCTTCGATTGCGCAAAGCTCCGCGCCCCCCTTCCAAATTGCCTTCATCACCTTGGTCCATTGCTTGTCGTAGGGGCCGAAGCGATCCAGGCTCAGAACAACGACGACGTCAAAATCAAATGTTTGATTGAGCAATGCGTCGAGTCCGGGCCAGCACGTAGTCTCCGGGGAAACATCAATGTCCTCGAACACCAACTCGCAACCCACAGTCGCCAGCGCATCGCGCTGCTCTTTTAGGTTTTGCTCTCCAGCAACGGTGCGGATATAGCCGAGCCGCCGTTTTTCCTTCTTGTACTTTTGCCTCTGCTGCCAAACCCAAATCCATTGACCATGAGTAGCCCAGTACTTTTTCTCGAAGATTCCATTGTTGTTGTAGTGGATCTTGCTTGGATCGCGCCGAAGATACGAATGCGTGTTGCCTTCTTCGTCCATTGGGTCGTTCAGCATGTATTGCAGAGCGTTCTCAGCCATCTCCAGAACGTGATCCGCATGCATCTTGTTTCTCGGCAGCGATCCGGGCGTTAGCGCTCGTAAGAAAGCCAAGCCAACATCAGCGCGTGGATCACTCACACCCTTGCGGGCAACAAGCAAGGCGCGGATTTCCATTGCGATACGATCTCCCAGATGACCGACATGCCGGGACCCAGTCATTGCGTGAAACTGCTCCAGAGTGATCGCGTCCTTCGCATGATCGATAATGTTTCGCGCAACACTGTCGAGATGGTCCTGATAGGCACCAGGGCCTTTCGCAAGATGCTTGGCCGGAATGCCCCGGTTTATGCTCCAAAGGTACGGTTCAAAGCCCTTATGGAAGATGTAGCGTCCCATGCGCCGAAACAGGTTTGTGACCGTCTTGGCACTTGGCATTGGGGCGTCGGCTCCTGCGAGTGCTGGAAACTTCGCCATAGCTTCCGAGACAGATATCCCCTGCAGGTAAAGCGTGAGCCAGACCTTAAAGGTCTGCTCGTTCATCTTGGAATTCAGAACAAAGCGATTGTGCGCCTTATAAAACGATCTGGCCATGCGGGATTATCTGGGAATCCCGCCGCTCTGATCAAGGCGGTACACAGGACTTCCTAAGCTCAGGCCGAGTTTCTTGGCTGTTTGGCAGATAGGGCGCATATAGCCGCCGTGGCCGCACTGAAGCGCCCCAAACAACTGAAACGAAACCCAAAACCAACGCCGGAAATACTGATTCCGGCGACCGGAGAAGCTGTGCCTGAGCGCCAGCGCAGAAGGAAAGGAGCAAGACATGCACTACCCACAACCGCCCGGAGGAGGCGGTGATCGCTCTCCGCTTGATGATCTGAAGGGCGGGTTCGCCACAACGGCGGCAGCCATGCTGGCGATGCTGGTGGCCCCCTCGCTGGATGAGATCACCGCGCCATACGTGATCTATCTGGCGCAGCAATCCTATCCGGCTGATGCGGTCGATCTGATCGACATCGCCTGGACGGTTGCCTGCTACCCGTTCGTGTTCTTCGCGGCGCGGGCAGGCATCGCAGGAGCGCTGACGGTGGCCGGGATGTATCTCGCCTACCGCTTCATCTGATCCATCCGGCCGTACTCAGCCCAATATAGCCATGAAGGAAAACACCGATGCCGAAATACAAAAGAACAAAACTTGGAGAACTCCACCGCGTCGAGACAGTTCCAACGTTTCTGGAGAAACTTCAGGAAGTGGTAGCCCGCTTCGTATTCGCCGCGATCATCATCGTTGTTCTTTACAACGTGCTGACATGATCGCAAGCGCCGGGGCGATCTGAGTGTCTTCGGATCGCCCCGGTTGATCAGCCTTCAAGCAGAAGAGAAAGTACCATGTCCGCCTCTTACGCTCATATCCATCCTTACGGCTCTGCGCGCTATGCAACCGATCTGGAAATCCGCCGCGCCTTTCGCGCCAAGGGCGGGGTTCCGTTCGGCTTTCATAAGGGCCGCAAGCTCACGCATTCCAAAAATGCGGGGATGCTGCTTCTGGGCGGGGCGGGCTCGGGCAAGTTCACTTCGGTGCTGGCCCATATCATGGATACGCCGGGGCGCAGCGGCCAGCCGCAACGCTATGCGATCCTCGATCCCAAACGAGAAATCCGCGCTGTGCTGGAGCCGTATTTCGCGCATATCGGCGCGCGCGTTTATGAGGTGAACCCCTACGGCATTCACGGCGTATCCGGGCAAAACCTCTCGCTGCTGGCGCATCTCACCCCGCGCTCGCTCAGCCTTGTTGCCGATAGCCGCAAGGCGGCCAGCACCTTCGTGCCGGAGATGAGCACGGGCGATGCCCGCTTCTTTGAGCAGAAATCCCAGAACTGGCTGGATGCGATGATGCGCGGCCTTGTGCATCTGGATGGCGGCGTCTCGCCCGCCAGCCTCTATGAGCTGCTGGGCATGGTGCGCGGCGATCACGCCGCATGGCTTGAGACCTCTGATCTTATGGCCAGCGTCGGTGAGCCTGATCTCAAAGTCACCTTCGCCGAGATGTTCCAGATGATGGAGGAGTCCGAGCGCACCTATCACTCCGTGCTGGGCGAGGTGGCCAATGCGCTTTCCGTAATGGTTGATCCGGCGCTGCAATCCACCTTCGTGGAGACAGCGCGCGCTGATTTTACGCTGGATGTGCTCTGCGAGGAGAATGATGCGCCCGTCTTTGTGTTCTTCTGCCTGCCGCCGGAGCTGATTGCGCAAAGCGCGCCGCTGCTGCGGCAATTCTTCTCGGCGCTGCGCACGCTCAAGCAAAGACGTCCGTCCGCTCCCACCATCAATCTTGTGATTGATGAGGCGGCGCAGCTCGGAACCTTCCCGGAGATTGCCGAGTTTTATTCCGTTGGCCGGGGCTTTGGTCTGTCGCCGCTCTGCGCCTATCAGAGCCTCGGGCAGATCACAAAGAACCTCGGGCCGACGGGTTCCATGACGCTGCAAGCCAGCGCCGATCTGGAGCTGTATCTCGGCGGCGGTATCTCCGATCTGGAAACCGCCCGGCTGCTTTCTCAGAAGTTGGGCAATCAAACCCTACATCTGGAGGATCGCCTCACCCAGGGGCGCGCCAGGCGGGCAAAGCGCGAGGCTGTGCGCGCAGCGCTTCTGGGCGGCGGCGATCCGGTGAAGGCTGGGATGACGCTCAAGGGGCTGGAGTATGAGGCTGGCCATACCAGCAAGATGGCAAGACCGCTCGCCACCCCCGATGAAATTCTGGGCATGGATCATGACAAGGCGCTGGTTCTTGCATCCAGCTACGGTATCCCGCCCTTCATGGCGGAGAAACGGCCTTACTACGCCATGCCCGCTTATGCGGGGCTGTTTGCGCCCAACCCGAATATCGATGCGGATGTGGAGAGAGTGCTCGTGCCCACAGGCCGGGGCAAACGCCGCGCGCGGATGATCACCGCGCCCGTGCCGGAGGGTTTTGCGCATCTGCCGCAATACCGCGATGGCTTCTGGCGCTTCGTGGAAGGCTATCAGCCCCAGCCCGCCAAACCCAGAAGCCGTGCCGCCGATCTGGCGGACCGGGCGCTTGCCATGATTGGCCTGAAGTAAAACCCTGAAGACGAGAAAGAAAGCCCATGACCTGCAAGATGAACAAAAAGAACCGATCCAAAGCGCCGCCCGGCAAAAGGCAGAGTTCTGCCGAATTTTGTGCGGAGCGCATAAATTATGCTAAACTGGAAGTAGAGCTAGAAAAACGGGATCAAACTCCCCCGGCTTTACTTTCCGCCTCGTCTGATCAGACCGGGGCATCCCCAAGGGCAGACGGATATGTTTTGCGCCCGCGCGCTGCGCAGGTGCTGCCATGCACGCCTGAACAATGGGTGGGAAAGGAGAGCGCGGCCATGAAGAAAGATTTTGAAAACGCGCCTGATCTGGCCAAGGAGCTGGGACTGGCGCTTGAGAAGAGCGCTCAGCGCGCCGTTGAGATCGATGTGGAGAAGTATCAAGCCTGGCTTGATGATCCCGATCTCACCGATGATCAAAAAGAACAGATGATCACGGCGCTCTGGCAGATCATCACAGCTTTCGTTGATTTGGGCTTCGGTGTTCATCCCCTGCAACAAGCTTGTGGAAAACTCACCGAAACCGAGGCTGAGCGGAGCGCTGATCAAGAAGCTATGGTATCCTGCAAGGCAGATACCCTGACAGACACGTTCAACAACTTCGCGGCGGAATAAGACCGCCGCAGGACACAGGAGGAGTCATGAACCATGCGATAGACATTAGCGCCGAGACGGCGACCAAGGCCGTGATCTATGCCCGCGTTTCTTCTGCCAAGCAGATGAAAAAAGGCGATGGCCTCGGCTCTCAGGAAACCCGGTGCCGGGAGTTCGCCCAGTACAAGGGCTATGAGATCGTGCAGGTCTTCTCGGACGATATGTCAGGAAGCCATGCCAACCGCCCCGGCATGCAGGCGATGCTGCAATTTTTGCGCAAGCGCCGCAAAGACAGCCACGTTGTCATTATTGATGACATCTCGCGCCTGGCGCGCGGGCTGGATGCGCATTTGAAGCTGCGCACCGATATCTCCAGCGCAGGCGGCATATTGCAGAGCCCCTCCATTGAGTTTGGTGAGGATTCGGATTCGATCCTCGTTGAGAACATGCTGGCCTCGGTCTCCCAGCACCAGCGCCAGAAGAACGCCGAGCAAACGAAGAACCGCATGCGCGCCCGCGTCATGAATGGCTACTGCGTGCTGAGCAGGCCGCCGCGCGGCTATCGCTACGAACGCCACGCACAGCACGGCAAAATCATGGTGCGCGATGAGCCTATCGCCTCGATCCTGCAAGAAGCGTTGGAGGGCTACGCCAGCGGGCGCTTTGAAACGCAGGTGGAGGTGAAGCGCTTTTTAGAGCATCAGCGGGACTACCCGAAGGATTTGCCAAACGGAGAAATCCGCAATCAGCGCATCCACGACATTCTGACACAGCCAATCTATGCGGGCATGGTCTCAGCGCCAAGCTGGGGCGTGTCGATGCGCAAGGGCCATCATGAAGGCCTGATCAGTTTCGAGACCTTCCAGCGTATTCAGGAACGCCTAAAGGGAACAGCCAAGGCTCCGGCGCGGAAGGACATCAACGAAGACTTCGTGCTGCGGGGGTTCATCCAATGTGATGACTGCGGCGAAGCGCTGACCGCGTGCTGGTCCACCAGCAAGACGGGCAAAAAGCACCCGTATTATCTGTGCAAGACCAAGGGCTGCGACAGCTATCGCAAGTCGATCCGGCGTGATCAGCTGGAGGGCGACTTCGAAGCCCTGCTCCAGCAGCTACAACCCTCGAAGAGTCTGGTTGGGCTCGCCAAGGAGATGTTCAGCGACCTTTGGAACATGCGTCTGGCGCAAGCCGAAGATGACACCAAAGCGCGCCAGCGAGATATCCACAAGATTGACAAGCAGATCGAGTCCCTGCTCGACCGGATCGTGGAATCCGGCAATCCGCGCGTTGTTAAGTCCTATGAGCAGCGTATCGACAAGCTGGAAACTGAAAAGCTGTTGCTGGAAGAACAAGCGGAAAAATACGCCGGGCCACGGCACACCCTGGAGGAGTCGTTCGAACTCGCTCTCCAGTTCCTGTCAAGTCCTTGGAATATTTGGGAAAAAGCGGATTCGGTATGGCGCAAAACAGTGCTCAGATTGGCGTTTTCGGAGCCTGTTCGGTACTGCCGGAATCAGGGTGTTCGAACCCCAAAAACAGCGTTACTTTTCAAGGTGTTAGAGGAAATTCAGTGCGGTAAATGTGATATGGCGCGCCGAGGAGGATTCGAACCCCCGACCCCCAGATTCGTAGTCTGCATACTCTCTTGAAAGGATGAAATCTCGGAAATTTCCACCGCTGCGACTAAAATGAGACTAAGTGGCGGCTGATTTCCATCTAAGCGCTTGATTTATTTGGTAGCGGAGGAGGGACTTGAACCCCCGACACGCGGATTATGATTCCGCTGCTCTAACCACCTGAGCTACTCCGCCACTGCGCGCGCCTTCTAGGCGGGGTTGGGGGGTTCGTCAAGCGCTCGTCTGGGATCGTCGCCAAGAAAAATCCGCACCGTCCTGCCGGTCAGGGTTGCGGGATTTTCTGATCGGTGGGTGGGACATTGAACCCCTTCTGAAAACCGTCGCGGGCTGCCAGTTCGGTAAACCAGCGTTTCACGTCTGGAAAGGCGCTCATGTCGATACGCTGCCATTCATAGCGCGCCGCCCAGGGCCACACCGCGAAATCGGCGATGGTGAGTGTATCGCCTGCCACATAGGCCGTCTGGCCGAGGCGGCGGTCCAGAACACCGTAGAGGCGGGCGGCCTCTGCCCCGAACCGCTCCTCCGCGTAGGGGGCCTTGCCGGGGTTGAACTGGAGGAAATGGTGCGCCTGACCCAGCATCGGGCCGAACCCGCCCATCTGCCAGTTCAGCCATTCCCAGACCACGACACGGCCTGCGAGGTCCTCGGGCATGAACTGCCCGGTTTTCTCCGCCAGATACAGGAGGATCGCGCCGGTCTCGAACACGGTCTGGCCGTTGTCATGATCGACGATGGCGGGGATCTTGTTGTTCGGACTGATCTTCAGGAAGTCGGGCGCGAACTGCTCGTCCTTCATGATGTTCACGGGGTGCGCATTGTATGCCAGCCCCATCTCTTCAAGCGCGATGGAGACCTTGCGCCCGTTCGGCGTGCCCCATGTGTACAGGTCGATCATGATCAGCTCCTCTGCATGTCCGGCAAGAAGCTATCGCCACCGCGCGCCGGTGCAACCCCTATGGTTTGCGCTTGGCGGAACCCCGTGTGGCTCCGGCGGCGCGGCGACCCTGGGCGCGCTTGCTCTTGGGCGGTTTGCCATCGCGCAGACGCACCGAGGGATCGGAGGCGGCGGGACCGGTAAAGCCCTTGAGCGCCCGTTTGGGCTTTGGGCTTTTCGGCCCCGGTTTGGCTTTCGCGCCCTCATGCTTGGGCTTTTCCGCCTGTGGCCGCTCTGACCGCGCCTTGTGATGGGTATCCTCGCGGCGTGGTTTTGCGCCGTCTGTTTTGTCGGTCGCGGCCTTCTTGGCGTCGGGCGTCTTGCGATGCTTTGGCGGTGCCTCGCTGGTGGGGGCTTCGCGCTTCACCGCCCATTTCAGCGGCTGAGCCTCCTCCATGGGGGCGTCGGGTCGCCAGCCGTCTTTTCGCGGGGCAGCCTGAGAAGACTTCTTGTAGGGCGTGCGGTCATCACGCTTTGGCCGGTCGTCGCGGCGCGGTTTGGGGCCGCGCGCCAGATCCGGTGCGGCGTCGAGTTTGCGCAGCGCGACGCCGTCTTCGAGACGCATGTCGTTCCCGACGGCCTTCAGGAACCCGTCGGCACTGGCGGCGAGGATTTCGACGAAGCTTTCATGTTCCTGCACCCGGATCGCGCCGATATCGTCCTTGGTCAGATCCCCCTCGCGGCACAGCATGGGGAGTAGGCGGCGCGGCTCAGCATTGTCGCTGCGTCCAAGGTCGACGGAAAACCAGACCGAGGGGCCGAAGGCCTGGCGTTTGCGCGGCTCGCGCCGCTCACCCGGCGCGGTGGGGGTGTCAAGCTCCTCCGGCGCGGACTGGCGGCTGCGGTAGAGGCGCAGGAAGGCGGCCGCGATCTGATCGGGGTCGTGGAGCGATGTCAGTTTTTCGACAAAACCCGCCTCTTCCTCGCTGACCGGGTCGGACCATGCGGGATCGGCCAGTAGGCGGGCCTCGTCCTGCTCCAGCACATCTTCGGCGCTTGGCGGATTGCCCCATTCGGCGCGCACTTTCGCTGCCCCCAGCAGACGTTCGGCCTTCTTGCGGAACTTGCCCGGCACGATCAGCGCAGAGACGCCCTTGCGCCCGGCGCGGCCTGTACGGCCCGACCGGTGGAGGAGCGTCTCGCCATTCGACGGCAGATCGGCATGGATGACCAATTCAAGATTGGGCAGGTCGATCCCGCGCGCCGCAACGTCCGTCGCCACACAAACCCGCGCGCGGCCATCGCGCATGGCTTGCAGGGCGTGGCTCCGCTCCGTCTGGGTCAGCTCGCCAGACAACGCGACCACCGAAAACCCCCGGTTGGAAAATCGCGTGGTCAGCCTGTTGACCATCGCGCGGGTGTTGCAGAAGACCAGCGCATTGGCGGCCTCGTAGTATCGCAGGGTGTTGATCACCGCGCTTTCAACGTCATGGGGCACGACATTCATGGCGCGGTATTCGATATCGCTGTGCTGGCTCTGCTCGGCCACGGTGGAGACGCGCACCGCGTCCTTCTGGTACTTCTTGGCCAGCGTCGCGATCATGCGCGGCACCGTGGCGGAGAATAGCAGCGTGCGGCGGGCCTCCGGCGCTTCACTCAGCACAAATTCCAGATCCTCACGAAAGCCGAGATCCAGCATCTCGTCCGCCTCGTCCAGCACAACGGCGCGGATATCGTCCATGACCAGCGAGCCGCGCTTGATATGATCGCAGAGGCGCCCCGGTGTTGCGACGACGATATGCGCGCCTCGCGACAGCGCACGCCGCTCATCCCGCATGTCCATGCCACCGACGGTGGAGGCGACGACCGCGCCCGCGTCGGCATAGAGCCATGAAAGCTCCCGCTTCACTTGCAGGGCCAGCTCCCGCGTCGGTGCGATGATCAGCGCGAGCGGGGCCGCCGCGCGGTCAAAGCGCCCATTCTCATCCAGTAGGGTCGGCGCGATGGCGAGGCCGAAGCCGACCGTCTTGCCCGATCCGGTCTGGGCGGAGACCAGGAGGTCCGCGCCATCCAGCGCGGGGTCCGTCACGGCCTCCTGCACGGGGGTGAGTTGGTCATAGCCGCGGTCGGCCAGTGCTTTGGCAATCGTCTGGATCACGGGGGTCATGCTTTGTATTGGGGCCGTATCGGCAAGGAAGTCAGGCGCGTAGTCCTATTGCGGGGCGATGTATAGCACGTTCTGCCGCAAATCGGCGCTTCGGGGCGGATATGTTACCAGGAGGTCAGTCTGTCGCTGCTTTGGCGGCGATGGCATCGACCAGCACGGCAATCCCATCCAGCGCGCGGCTTTTCCAGTCGCTCATATCCACCAGGCCGGACACCGCGTGATGCTTCAGGCTGACATAACCATGCACCATGGCCCAGATCTGCATCGCCACATCCTGCCGGCGGCGAAGCGGCGCGTCGGCGGGGAGGAGGGCGGAGACGACCCGCACGCAGCCCTTGAAGGCCTCCGCCCCGACGGTCTCCGCCTCCGGCGAGGGGGTATAGCCTTCGGTCGCTTCGCCAAAGATCAGGCGGTAGTGGGCCTCATGGGCCTCCGCCGTGTCGAGATAACGGCGGATCGCGTCCATCACCCGTGCGCGGGGTGTTGCGCCCTCCGCCGCGGCCATCGCCGCCCCGACCCGCTCGAATCCTTCGATATAGAGCGCGTCAAGCACACCCTGCTTGCCCTGAAAGTGCGAGTAGATACCAATTGTAGACTGCCCCGCGCGAGCCGATATGGCGCGCACCGACAGGGCCCGCACGCCGCCCTCCAGGAACAGGTCCGATGCTGCATCGAGGATTTTTGCCTTAGTCGCCGTCATCTTTTCTCTTGTTTTCCCTTGACTCTAATAACGCTGTTATACATATGCCATAACACTGTTATAAACATCCTGTCCACCGGAACCTGCGGGAGCGCACATCATGGCCGAGATTTTGCTGGAAACCGACTACCTCATCGTTGGCGCTGGTGCCGTCGGCATGGCCTTCGCAGATACCCTCCTGCATGAGAGCGACGCGCGGATGATCGTGATCGACCGCCACGCAAAACCCGGCGGGCACTGGAACGTCGCCTATCCGTTCGTGACGCTCCACCAGCCCTCGGCGTTTTATGGCGTGTCGTCGAAGGAGCTGAGCAAGGGCCAGATCGACCAGACCGGGCTTAACCAGGGTCTCGGCGATCTCGCGACCGGGGCCGAGATCCTCGCCTATTTCGACGAGGTGATGCGCCAGACCTTCCTGCCTTCGGGCCGGGTCGAGTTTTTCGGCATGAGTGACTATCGGGGAGAGGGGGTCTTTATCTCCCGCCTCACCGGCGAGACATACCGGGTGAAGGCAAAGAAGATCGTAGACTGCACCTATCTGAAGACCGCCACTCCTTCGACCCACACGCCCGGTTTCTCCATCGCCGAGGGGACGTGGTTCATGCCGCTCAATGATCTGCCGAAGGTCACGACCCCGCCCGAAGGCTTCACCATAATCGGGGGTGGTAAGACCGGGATCGACGCGGTGCTGTGGCTGTTGGAGCGGGGCGTTGATCCGGACAAGATCCGCTGGATCATGCCGCGCGATGCCTGGCTTCTGGATCGGCAGAACACACAGCCGTCCATGGCGTTCTTCGAGACGACGCTTGGCTGTCAGGCCAATCAGTTCGAAGCCATCGCCGCCTCCAGCGATCTCACGGATATGTTCGACCGGCTGGAGGCGTGCGGCTATTTCGTGCGGATTGACCGCGATGTGCGCCCCACGATGTTCCACGGCGCAACCGTCAGCCAGAAGGAGCTGGCGTTGTTGCGCGAGGTGAAAAACATCATCCGCATGGGCCGTGTCAGCGCCATTGAGGCGGACCGGATCATCCTTGCCGAGGGCGAGATCCCGACCGGCCCCGGCATCCTCCATGTGGACTGCTCCGCCTCCGCCATCACCAATCTTGCCATGAAGCCTATCTTCGAGGGCGACCTGATCACGCCGCAGACCGTCAGATCGTACCAGCCGGTCTTCTCCGCCGCATTTATCGCCCATTGCGAAGTGGCCTATGATGACGACAAGACCAAGAACAAGTTCTGCGGTGTCGTGTGCCTGCCCAATCACGATACGGACTACATCCGCTTCACTGCCGCCTTCATGATGAACCAGTATAACTGGTCCCAAACGCCGGAGTTGCGCCAATGGCTTCTGGAGAACCGTCTCGACGGGTTTTCAAAGATGGTCAGCCAGTTGACGGATGATGATATCGAGAAAAAGGCGATCATGAAGCGGCTGAAAATCGCCTCCATGCCCGCTATGGCGAAACTGCAGGGTTACCTTGCAGCCTTGGACAAGGCGGCCTGAGGGCCGAAAAACGCAAGTTGAGCCGGGTGGGCGGGCTTCACAGATATCCCCTGCCCGTGCGGCCAGACCGGGCCGCGCGCATTGCTGCGATCAAAGTTGCGGAAAGGTCGGAGTGAAGCGTCACCATAAACCAAGCCGTCAAGACCGGCCGAAGCGCTCGCCCAGGGCCAGACGCCGCCCGCAGCGCTTCGACGCCCCTTGCTTACAACCGCCCCGGCCCCCGAGCCTGGGCCGCCATCCCCAGCGCACAAACCACGACCGCAATTCCTTCCAGTGGATTGCTGCGCTGGGGCACGCGTCGTAGGAACACCCATGGTGTTCTGGATCGTGACATTCCTCCTGTCTTTGGCCGCTCTCGTGGCCGCGATCGCGCGACCCGGTCTCTCCGACCTGCTCCTGCCAGCGCTGCTGCCAGCGCTCATCAGCTTCGGGCTCCTGCTACGGTCGATCCGCCGCTGGCGCGCGCAGGAGGAAGTCGTGATCGACGGCTCCAACATCATGTACTGGAAGGCGGGGGAGCCGGGCATCGCAGCGGTGCGCGATGTGCTGGCGCGCCTCGCTGCCGACAGGATCAAGGCCGGCGTCATGTTTGATGCCAATGCGGGCTACCTTCTGGCCGGAGGGTACCTCGATGATAAGGCGCTCGCCCGCGCGCTCGGCCTACCAAGGGACCGGGTCATGGTGGTTCCCAAAGGCACACAGGCCGATCCCTTCATCCTTACCGCCGCCCGCGACCGCGGCGCGCGGGTCGTCACCAATGACCGGTTCCGCGACTGGGCGGAGACGTTCCCGGAGGTGCGGAACAAGGGTTTCCTGATCAAGGGCGGGTATCGGGACGGCGCGCTCTGGCTCGCGCTGGACGCTCAGCGGGTCGGCTGAGGCCGGGCAGCGCCGCCTTTCGCCTTAGGCTGTGTCTAATCAGGGCCCCGGTAACACCTCCTTTTCCTGAATCGGCTTTTGCGCGATTTTTCCGATGATATGAACCAGCCGAGGGCGCGCCGAATGATCAGGACAGGTGACGAATACAAGGCATCGATCCGCGACGGGCGGGAGGTGTATATCGACGGTGACAAGGTGGCGGATGTCATCGCGCATCCAATGTTCCGGCCCCTCGTGGATATCCGTGCGCGCATTTATGACATGGCGCATGAGCCGGAACATGCCGATGTGATGACCGTCCATCAGGACGGCGAGGTGAACGCGGTCGGGAACGCCCTGCCGAAGACCCAGGCCGATTGGTGGGCCAAGCGCCGCGCGACCGACGCGGTGATGGAGGAGGTCGGCGGCGTCGTCACCCGCGTCGGGGATGAGACGGTGGGGGAGATGTGGTCGCTCTACGATGGGCAGGATGTCCTCAACGAGGTCGATCCGCAATTCGCGCGCAACATCGAAAACCACATCCACAAGGTCCTGCGCGAGGACCCGTTCCACGTCTCGGCGAACACCGATCCGAAGGGCGACCGGTCCAAGGCGCCGCAGGATCAGGACCCGGACATGCTCCTCCACGTCGTGAAGGAAACCGATGCCGGGATCGTCGTGCGCGGCGCGAAATACGAAACCGCCGCCGCCTATGCCAATCAGGCATTCACCAAGCCCACGATCGCCAATTGGGGCAATGATGCGCTTTCGGATTATGCGGTGGGTTTCATCTGCGATCTCGGCTCGCCCGGTCTGAAATTCATCTGTCGGTCGGGTTTTGCGGGGGCGAGCGGCAAGTGCCCGCGCGCCGATCAGCGCGATTACCCGCTCTCCAACAGGTTTGATGAGGTCGACACGCTCGTCATCTTCGACAACGTGCTGATCCCGTGGGAAAATGTCCTCTTCTATCGCCACACCAAGGCCGCGACTTTCATTCGCGCGACGCTGCACCGGTATTCGGCCTTCGCCTTCGTGCAGCGGACGCTGAAACAGGCGGATCAGATGATCGGCACGGCGCTCTTCAATGCGCGCCAGACGGGGCTCGAAAAACAGCCCGCCGTGCAGGAGAAGCTCTCAGCGCTGGCCGTCTGGCGCGAGGGGATCAATGCGCATCTCACGGCCTCCATCGCGCTGGCCGAACCCTCGCCTGCCGGGCTTCTGATGCCGAACCAGTCGCTTCTTTACACCGGCCGCGTTCATGCCCTCTCGAAACTGGCGGAGATGATGCATATCGCGCGGGAGCTGTGTGGCGGGCAGATTTGCGTCACCCCCAATGTTGCCGCCTTTGAGGGCGAGGAGACGCAGCCATGGATGGAGAAGTTCTATACCATCAACGATGACTGGGTCGCCGAGGACCGGCGCAAATTGCTGGCCTATGGGCGTGATTTGCTGAATTCGGGCTATGCGGGCCATCGCCTTACCTTCCAGCTTTTTGCCCAGTCCGCGCCCTTTGCGCAGCTTGGCGCGGTTTATCGGAACTTTGACTGGGACGGGCCGCTCGATTTTGTGAAGAAATCCGCTGATCTCTCGGATAATGTGCTGGAGAACAGGGGCCGCATGGCCGGGGACGGCGCGGTGGCCCAGTGGTTTGACGAAAACATGCCAAAGGCTGCGGAATGACCCGATTTGAAACCATAGATGCAGCGGCGGAACTGGCCGCGAATGTTGCGGAGCCGTTTGAGCGCGCGCGCGCCATGCCCAAATCCGTCTACACGTCGGAGGCGTTCCTGAAGCGCGAGATTGAGGAGATCTTCGCGAAGGAATGGTTCTGTGCGGGCCGCGCCGACATGCTGGCCGAACCGGGCGATTACACGACACTTGAGCTGGCCGGTCAGCCGATCATGGTCGTGCGGGACAGGGACGGCACGATCCGGGCGCAGTCCAATGTCTGCCGCCACCGGATGTCGACGCTGCTGCAGGGATCGGGCAATACGTCCTCCATCGTCTGCCCTTACCATGCCTGGACTTATGGCCTCGACGGCCGCCTGCGCGGGGCACCGGGCATGATGCACAATGAGGGGTTTTCCAAAGACGAGGTGTGCCTGCCGCAGGTGCGCTGCGAGGAATGGCTCGGCTGGATCATGGTGACGCTGAACCCCGATGCGCCCTCGGCCTCTGAGCAGCTATCGGAAGTCCACGACCTGATCGCCGATTTCGGGATGGAGCATTACAAGCAGACCTTTCTCGAGACCCATAACTGGAACACCAACTGGAAGGTGCTGGCCGAGAACTTCATGGAGAGCTACCACCTGCCGGTCTGCCATGGCGGCACCATCGGCGGCATGGTGAAGTTGGAGGAGATGGAATGCCCGCCCGGCCATGACGCTTTCAACTATCACTGGATCCTGAAGGACCCGGATTTCTTCCTGTCCAACGCCCATCCGACCAATACGGGGCTGAAAGGTGAGCGGCGGCGCACGACCTACCTGATGGCGATCTACCCGAGCCTGATGATCACCCTGACGCCTGGCTATTTCTGGTATCTGAGCCTCCATCCCGATGGGGTCGACCGGGTGCAGATCACTTATGGGGGCGGCATGTCGCCTGATTTTGCCAATGATCCCAAGGGGACGGAGCATTTGGCCGAGACCAAGGCACTGCTGGATCGGGTGAATGACGAGGACAAGGGCTGCACCGAAAAAGTCTATCGCGGTCTTTGCGCATCGGATGCGGAGCCGGGCTATCTCAGCCATCTGGAGCGTCCGAATTTCGACTTCGCCCAATGGATTTCGCGAAAGCTGAACGGATGATCGAAGCGCCGCTGCGTGACCGGTTCCTCCAGGGGATGAGCCGGGCCGCCGCGACGGTCAATGTGGTCACGACCGATGGCCCGGCGGGACGGGCCGGGGTGACGGTGTCGGCCATGTCGTCGGTGTCAGCCGATGGCGAAGATGGCGGCGGGCCGACCATGCTGGTTTGCGTCCATCATCAATCACCGGCGGCGGAGACGATCCTGAAAAACGGCTGCTTTTGCGCCAATATCCTGCGTGATGACCAGTCCGATATCTCTGACAGTTTCGCGGGCCGCCTGCCGCAGCCGGGCGGCGACAAATTCGCCTGCGCCACTTGGGCCGCGATGGAGACCGGCGCGCCGCGCGTCGTCGATCCGCTGACCGCCTTCGATTGCAAGGTGATCAGCGGAGAACGTGTCGGCACCCATCATGTCTTCATCGGCGAGGTGCAGGATATTTACGTGGCACCAGATGGCGCGCCGCTGATCTTTGCCAACCGCTCCTACGGCACGCCGGTGCAGCTCGGCGCGGGGCCGCAGGGGCGGGCAGTGGCGGGGCGCCTGTCGGTCGGGGCGCTCCACACCATCGGGCCCTATATCCTGCCCGGCGTCCTGCGCGAACTGGCCGAGGAGATCGGCGAGGTCGATGTGGACATCCACGAGGGCGATCAGGCGATGCTGGCGCGCAAATTGCGTGCCGGAGAGATCGACCTCGCCTTTGTCTATGACATTCGCCTCGGGCGCGGTTTTGCCAAAATCCCGATCACCGACCTGACCCCCTATGTGCTGATGGCGGAGGGATCGCCACTGGCCGCGCGCGATCGTCTCACCCTCGCCGATCTGGTGGCCGAGCCGATGGTGCTGCTGAATTCACCGCCAAGCCGTGACTATTTCCTCGGCCTTTTCGACGGCATCGCCGCGCCGAACGTCGCCTATCAGGCGCAGAGCTTCGAAATGGTACGCGGCCTTGTCGCCCATGGGCTCGGTTACACGCTATTGGCCACCAAACCCGTCTCGCCGATGAGCTATGATGGCAAGGCCCTGACCATGCGCCCGCTGGCCGACCATGTACGCCCGTCACGCCTTGTGCTGGCGCAGCGCGAAGGGGCGGAGCGGAGCGCGGTGGCCGAGACCTTCATCCTCCATTGCATCAACAGTTTCGGACTGGATAACGACTGATGGCCCATACCCGCATCCGTCCCTTCAATACGAAGGACACCTATCCGGAACAGAAGCTGGACAATGACCTGGCGCAGGCCGTGGTGGCGCGCGGCACCATGGTGTTCCTGCGCGGCCAGTGCCCGCAGGAGCTGGACGGCGGTGCCAATGTCGGTGTTGGCGATCCGGTCGCCCAGACCCACAAGGTGATGCAGAACATCAAGCAGTTGCTCGGCGAATGCGGCTCCGAAATGGCTCATGTGACAAAACTGGTCGTCTACCTGACGGATATCCGCCACCGGGAGGCGATCTACCGCGTGATGGGCGAGTATATCAAGGGCGTGCACCCGGTCTGTACGGGACTTGTCATCGTGGCGCTAGCGCGGCCCGAATGGCTGGTGGAGATCGACGCGACCGCCGTGATCCCCGAAGGATACGCGTCATGACTTTCGCCATCGCCGCGCGCTGTGCAGAAACGGGGATGTTCGGGGTTGCCGTCTCCTCCTCGTCCCCCGCCGTGGCGGCGCGTTGTGCTTATGCGGAGGCGGGCGTGGGGGCGGTGACCAGCCAGAATGTTACCGATCCGCGCCTCGGCCCGCGCGCGCTGCGCCTTTTGGCAGATGGGGCAGGGGCAGGCGAGGTCGCGGCGATCATTGCGCGCACCGCGCCTGATGCGGATTACCGACAGGTGCTTGTCGTCGATGATGCGGGCGAGGCCGCGATCCATTCCGGCGGCCAGTCGCTCGGCATCTTTGCCGAGGCGACCGGAGCCAACGTCGCCTGCGCCGGGAATATGCTGGCCAATCGCGACGTGCCACAGGCCATGGTCGATGCCTTCGCCGCCTCGACGGGTGCGCTGGGCGACCGGATTATCACCGCGATGCAGGTCGCGCTCAGCACGGGGGGGGAGGCAGGGCCTGTCCATTCCGCTGGCATGAAGCTGGTGCGCGATGTGCCGTGGCCGGTTGCGGATCTGCGTGTGGACTGGACCGATGATTGCCCGATTGCCGAGCTTGCGGCGCTGTGGGAGCGATACAGGCCGCAACTGGATGACTACGTGACGCGCGCCCTCAACCCGTCGGGCGCACCGAACTACGGGGTGCCGGGCGATGAGTAGGACGATGGCATCCGCAATCCGGAGCACCGACCTTTTCCGGAGTGCGGTGAAGCGGGCGGTCCCGGCTCAGGGCCGGGACGGTGGGGCGCTGGGGTAACGGAGCGGACCAATGCAGAGCGATCTTCATACCTCCCTCCGCGCGATTGCCGCCGCTCCGGCGGACGCGCCGCTGTCTCTTTCCGGCTGTCATTATACGGATCCCGCCTACTTCGCCCATGAATGCGAAACAGTCCTGCGCACCGGCTGGCATTGCCTCGGGCGCACCGACGAGGTTCCGGAACCGGGCGATTACTTTACGGTGCAGCTTCTGACCGAGCCGCTTTTGATCGTTCGCGGTGATGATCGGGAGATCCGGGTTCTGGCCAATGTGTGCCGCCATCGCTCCATGCCGCTGGTGGAGGGGCGCGGGCACGAAGCGCGCTTTGTCTGCCGCTATCATGCGTGGAGCTACAGACGCGACGGTGCGCTGGCCTCCGCGCCGCGAATGCCGAAGGAGCGGGTGAAGGATTGTCGCCTGCACGCGTTTCGCACCGAAATCTGGCGCGGCTTCATCTATGTGAATCTCTCTGGCGATGCCGCCCCGCTGGCCCCGCAGCTGACCAAACTGGACGACCTGATCGGCATCTACGACCAGTCGAAAATGCAGATCCAGCATATCGAGGAAGAAGACTGGCGCTGCAACTGGAAATGCCTCGTCGAGAATTTCATGGAGGCCTATCACCTCAGCGTCGTACACCCGGAAACACTGCACCCCTTCACGCCGACGGGGCTCAGCCGGAAGGCAATGGCGGATGCCGCCTTCACCTCCTACGCCGCGCATTACCCAGACACGATAGAGCAACGCTTTACCGGCGCGCCGCATCTCAGCCGGGAGGAACGTTACCAGTCACGCCTTTTCTCCGTCTTCCCCTGCCAGGTTGCCAGCCAGTCGGCGGGGCTGTTGGTGTCGCTCTCGCTCCAGCCCGTGGCGGTGGACCGGGTCAAGGTGCGCTGGACGATGTCGGCCTATGAAGGCGAGATGAGCCCGCCGCAGTTGGACGAGGCCATCGCGCTTTGGCGCGAGGTGAACCGCGAGGATCGCGAGAAGCTGGAGGCGATGCAGATCGCCCTCGGCTCCGTTGCGGCGCAGTCCGGCCCGCTCGCGCCGCCTGATATGGAAGGCACGATCTGGGATTTCTATCAGTATCTCGCCGCAAACGGATAGACGGGGCAGCCAGGATCGGCTGCGCCGAACTTGACCTGATGCGGGCTTAGCCACATCCTAATCGTCATGCCGCTCCGATACACGCTTCGCCAGCTCGAATATTTCGTCGCCGTGGGCGAGGTCGGCTCCATCGCCAAGGCATCGGAGCGGGTCGCGGTCTCGTCCCCGTCCATCTCTGCCGCCATTTCGGCGCTGGAGGCGGAGTTCGGCGTCCAGCTCTTCGTGCGCCAGCACGCGCAGGGCCTCTCGCTGACCCCCGGCGGGCGGCGGGTGTTCAAGGAAGCAAAGCGCATCCTCGAACAGGGCCGTGCGCTCTATGATGTGACCGGCGATATCTCCTCCAAGGCGGGCGGGCCGCTGGCGGTGGGCTGTTTCATCACCCTCGCGCCTTTCATCCTGCCCTCCCTGCGCAAGAGCTTTGAGAGCAGCTACCCCGAGGCACGAGTGACCCAGACGGTGACCGATCAGGCACGGCTCCTCGACATGCTTCGCCGGGCGGAGATCGATGTTGCGATCACCTATGACATGGAATTGCCCCAGGACATCGCCTTCACCCCGCTGGCCGCCCTGCCGCCCTATGTACTGATCGCCGCAGATCACCCCTGGGCCCGCCGGGGGCAAGTGTCGCTGGAGGATCTGCTGGAGGTGCCGATGGTCCTGCTCGACCTGCCGATCAGCCGCGAATATTTCCTGACCATGTTCCACGCGCATGGGTTTCGTCCCCTGATCGGAGAGCGCACCTCTGACCTGCCGGTGCTTCGCTCGCTGGTGGCGAACGGCTATGGCTACGCGGTGCTGAACATCCGCTCGCGCACGGATGCGGCCCCTGACGGAACGCCGCTCACCATGGTCGATCTGGAGGGGGACTTCACGCCTCTGCGCCTCGGCCTTGCACGGATGCGGAGCGAGCGGACAACGCGGATCACACAGGCCTTCGAGGATCATTGCCGTGAGCGGGTGCGCGACAATACCATTCCCGGCATGGCCGCCGAAGGCTAGCGGGGGGTGCAGCCGGGCAAAGATGCACGGGGCAGGGGTGCAACACCATCACCGAACTGATCGGCCCTGCCTAAAGCCCGGCTTCCAGCCGCCCGATCAGGGCATCCAGCATGCTGTCGCATTGCTCAAGCTGGCTTCGCTCCAGAAACTCATCGGGCTTGTGGCCCTGCGCCATCGACCCCGGACCGCAAACGACCGTTGGCACATCCACCTTGCCGGAGAAAAGTCCGCCTTCGGTGCCGAAGGCCACTTTCATCGTCCCATTTGCGCCGGTGAGTGACTTCATGAAGGCGACGATGGCGCTGTCGGGCGCGGTGTCGAGGCCGGGATAGGCGTTGAAGATCGCCGTCTCGATGGCGGCACCGTCGCCGGCTGCGGCGACGATGCGCGCGGCCTCCCGTTCCAGATCCGACAGGATTGCCGCCGGGTCGTCGGCGGCGACATTGCGAATCTCCCATTCGATATCGGCGCGGTTTGGCACGATGTTCAGGGCCACACCCGCGCTGATCTTGCCCACATGCAGCGTCGTGTAGGGCACGTCGTAATCGCCGTCCTGCGCGCCTTCCGCAGCGATCCGCGCCTGGGCTGCGCGGATGGCCCCGATGAAATCCGTTGCCACATGGATCGCGTTCAGCGCCATCGGCGCGAGGGCCGAATGCCCTTCGCGTCCCCGCACGACGCTCCGCAATCCGGTCTTGCCCTTATGCCCGGTTGCGATGGCGAGGGTCGTCGGCTCCCCCACGATGCAGAACACAGGCTTCACTGGGGCGGCGGCCAGCATGTCGACGAGCGAGCGCACGCCGACGCAGCCGATCTCCTCATCATAGCTGAGCGCGATGTGGAGCGGCGTCTTCAGATCGCGCCCCGCAGCGCGTTCGGCGGCGGCGAGGGCAGAGGCCACGAAACCCTTCATATCCGCCGTGCCGCGCCCATAAAGACGTCCCTCCACCTCCTTCAAGCGAAAGGGATCGGTGGTCCAGGTTTGCCCCTCGACCGGTACCACATCCGTGTGCCCCGACAGCATCACACCGCGCTGGTCCTCGGGGCCAAGAATGGCATAGAGGTTCGCTTTGCCGCCGGTTTCATCCGGGATCACGGTGATATCGGCCCCAATGGCGGAGAGGAGATCAGCGGCATACCCGATCAGATCACGGTTTGGATCGCGGCTGACTGTCGGAAAAGCGATAAGCCGGTCGAGGATTTCCAGAGATCGCATGGGGGATTGATGCCTTGTTGGGAATGGGATGCGCACCGACAACTTACCCTGATCCGGGAAGGGTTGCGAGCGCTCAGCTGGTCTGCTCGGATCTGACAATGTTGGCCGTGAGTTGCTGCCGACGTCCCCTGCGAATGCCGACGCCATGCCGTACCATTCCGGTTGCTTCGGCTTTTCCAAAGCAAGGCTATGCCCTTAACGTCTTTCGCACTGCGGCATAGCCAATAGGCTTTGACACGGTGCAGGATTGAAAGGCGGGGGGTCATGCCGGGATCGGCGATCGGAAGAGACGGGATCGCCGCTGGACCACCCACGGCGCAACCGGCATATCGGGCCATAAGTGTTGCCACATGCACACGCGGGCGAGGAGAAATCGACTGCAGACCCGCTCCGACCCTTGCCGCCGGCCGCATCGGCGGCTTATCGACCAGCGCAGAGCAGGCTGGCAACAGTCGCTCTGGGGAGGCTGCCATGTTGCAAGAGGCAGTCTCCCGCCAGATATCCGCCCCTGACATGAGTGAGGACAGACACCGCGCCGCGTCCACTGATCGCCAGCGCAGCGTGGTGGCATTTCCTGCAAGCGGCGTCGCTGTCTGATGGCCGGAACGCTCGGCACAGGACGCGTGGCCAGCGGCACATTCGCGCCGATCCGGGGTTGGCTCCTGCTGCCGTCATGGCTGGTGATCGGGTTTTTCCTTCTGATCCCGATCTTCATCATGCTGGTCTATTCCTTCCTGACGAAGGAATTTCGCGGCGGCGTGATCTGGGAATTCTCGCTCGCGGCCTATGACCAGTTCCTGTTTGACCGGGGGCTTTTTGGCGATGATCCGCCGACGATCCAGTGGACCTATATCACGATCTTCGTCCGCTCCATCGTGCAGGCGGCGGTCGCGACGCTGTTTTGCCTGCTGATCGGGTTCCCGACCGCCTATTTTATCGCAACGCGCCCGCCGAGCAGCCGGATGATCTGGCTGTTCCTCATCACGGTGCCCTATTGGGTCAACCTTCTGATCCGCACCATGTCGATGAAATTCCTGATCCGCGACAATGGCCCGCTGAACGAAGGGCTGTTGGCGCTCGGCGTGATTGGCGAGCCGCTGGCCCTGATCAACACCGATCTCGCGGTGCAGCTTGGCCTGTTCTATTCCTATCTGCCCTTCATGGTCCTGCCGATCTATGCCTCGGTCGAGCGCTATAACTTTGCGCTCTCCGAGGCGGCGGCGGATCTCTATGCCGGGCGCTGGACGATCCTGAGGCGCATCCTCTTGCCGGTGGTCAAACCCGGTGTGATTGCCGGGTGCATCCTTGTCTTCGTGCCCTCGCTTGGCGCATTTCTCGCGCCCGACCTCCTCGGCGGGGCGAAGACCTTCATGATCGGCTCATTGATCGAGGAGCAGTTCAAGGGCGCGGCGGGCAACTGGCCCTTCGGGGCGGCAGCCTCCATGATCCTCCTGACACTGGTGCTAATCGCGCTTTTGTTCCATGCGCGCCAGCAATCGCGGGCGGCGGTCTGATGGCGGAGGGGGTGCGCCATTATCCGGGGTTTCGTGCGATCACGCTGATCTGCCTTCTGATCCTTTATGCGCCGCTGATCGTGATCATGGTCTACAGTTTCAACGCCTCGCAGAGCGTCACACTCTGGGGTGGGTTTTCGCTGAAATGGTATGCGGAGATTTTCACAGGGATCGAGAGCGCGAAGTTCAAGACAGCGGCGTGGAACTCCCTCACCATCGCGGTCATGGCGGCGAGCGCATCGACCATCATCGCGACAGCCGCGGCCATCGGCATGGTGCGCAGCGGCAGTTTTCGCGGCAAATCGGTCAGCTTCGCGCTCCTCTCCATGCCCATCATGGTGCCGGAGATCGTCACAGCGGTCGCCACGCTCGTTTTCTTCTCCACCATCGGCTTCACGCTCGGCTACACGTCGATCCTCGTGGCCCATATCGTCTTTTGCATCCCCTTTGCCTATCTGCCCATCGCGGCAAGGCTTCAGGGGATCGATGCGGCCTATGAAGAGGCGGCGCAGGACCTCTATGCCTCTCGCCTGCAGGCGCTGCGCCATGTCCTCCTGCCGCTGGCGGCACCGGGGATCATGTCTGGGTTTCTGCTGGCTTTCATCATCTCGCTCGATGATTTCATCATCACCAATTTCATCAAGGGCGCGGGGGTGGAGACGCTGCCAACCGCGATCTTCGGGTCGATCAAACAGGGCATCAAACCCAATATCATGGCATTATCGACGCTGATGTTGCTGGTTTCCGTCCTCTTCGTGACCCTGTCCTGGGTCATCGGGCGATCCGGCACCAAACCAAAATAACGACGTCCAACAAAGGAGAGTACATTCATGAAATCCGCACTGAAATATGGCGCTGCCGCGCTGCTTCTGTCTGCCGGGATGGCATCGGCGGAGGGCAAACTGTCGGTCTATCACTGGTTCGAATACATCCCGCAGGAAGTGCTGGACAAGTTCACGGCAGAGACCGGCATCGAAGTGACCATGGACACCTATGACAGCAACGAGGCGATGCTTGCATCGCTGAAGGCGGGCAAGCTTGGCTCCTACGACGTTGCGGTCCCCGGCGACTACATGGTCGAGATCATGCGCGGCGAGGGGATGCTGGATACCATCGCCGAGGGCGAGCTGGCCAACAAGGGCAATATCGAACCGCAATGGCTGGACGTGGCCTTTGATCCCGGCCGCCAGCATTCCATCCCCTACCAGTGGGGCTCGACCAGTTTTGCGGTGAACCGCGAAGCCTTCGATGGTGAGATCGACACCATGGCGATGATCTTCAATCCGCCCGAGGATATGAAGGGCAAAATCAATGTGCTGGACACGCAGGGCGAGGTGCTGGCGATGGCGTCGCTCTATCTCGGCATTCCCCAATGCACCAATGACCGCGAGCAACTGAAGGCGCTGGACGAGCTGTTGCAGGAAGCCAAAGGCAACTGGGCGTCCTTCAACTCCGATGGCGCGAAGGATGTGCTTGTGTCCGGTGATGCGGCGGTCGGCATGATCTGGAACGGCTTTGGGGCCAAGGCACGGGTCGAAGGTGCGCCGATCGAATATGCCTATCCGAAGGAGGGTTACATCGTCTGGATGGACAATGTCGTGCTGTTGAAGGACGCGCCGAACCGCGAAAATGCGATCAAGTTCATGGACTTCCTGTTGGAGCCTGAGAACATCGCCGCTGTCACCAATTTTGCACAGTACACCGCTGGCGTGAAAGGCGTGAAGCCGCTGCTGGACGAGGCGCTGAAAACCTCGCCGGAGCAGAACCCGCCTGCCACCGCACCTGCCGGGACGTTCGTGCAGGTCTGTGATCAGGCAACGCAAACGGTCTATGACCAGCTCTGGACCCGCGTGAAGCAGTAATGCGCATCGCGCTCTGGCAGGGGCCCTCGCCGGGCGGGGATATCGGCGCGGCTTTTGCTGCCATCGACCATGCACTCGCCGTCGGATCGGCGGCGGGTGCTGATTTCGTGGTGATGCCCGAGTTGTTCCTGCCCGGCTATGGGCAGGAGCGGATGGATGCAGACCCCGACTGGCCCGCACGCCTGTCGGCCGCCGCCGCCCATGCGGACACCGGGCTCGTCTGCGGTCTGGCGGAGGCGGGCGAGCAGGGGACGGAAAATGTCGCCCGCGTCTACGATGCCGATGGCGCATCGCTCGCCCGCTATGCGAAGGTGCAGCTCTTCGGTGCGCGGGAGCGGCGCTTGTTCACGGCCGGAACGGCACCCGTTTCCTTCACCCATGCAGGCCTGAAAATCGGTGTCATCATTTGTTACGACGCGGAATTCCCGGAAGTGATTCGCCACCATGCCCGCGCCGGGGCCGATCTGATCCTCTGCCCGACGGCCAATCCTGAACCATTCGATACCGTCTCGCGTTTCATGATCCCCGCGCAATCGGCGCAGAACGGCCTGTCCATCGCCTATGCCAATTTCTGCGGGGAGGAGGGCGACGTCACCTATACCGGACGCTCCATCATTACCGGCCCGGATGGGGAGCCGCTGGCCATGGCCGGGCTGCATCCCGCCATCCTGATCGCAGACATTCCGGCGCGCGCTGATCCGCGTTTGCGCCTCCTGTCCACTCAGCTTGAAGACCTCGTCCCATGACCCGCGGTCCTCGCTACGACATCATGTTCGAGCCGGTGCAAATCGGCCCGAAGACCGCCAAAAACCGCTTCTATCAGGTGCCCCATTGCAATGGGGGCGGCTACCGTGACCCCAGCGCCGCCGCCGCCATGCGCGGGGTGAAGGCCGAAGGCGGCTGGGGGGTGATCTTCACCGAGCAATGCGAGCTGCATCACACATCCGAAATCACCCCCTTCATCGAATTGCGGCTCTGGGAGGATCAGGACATTCCCGCCATCGCGCGCATGGCCGAGGCGATGAAAAGCCATGGCGCGCTGGCGGGGCTACAGCTTGCCTATTCCGGGGTGAACGGGCCGAACATGTATACCCGCGAGGTGCCGCTGGCCGTCTCCGCCATGCCCATTCGCACCTTCACAAATGACCCGGTTCATGCCCGCACGCTCGACCGCGAGGATATCCGCGATCTGCGCCGCTGGCACGTGAACGCGGCGCGGCGGGCGGAGGCGGCGGGGTTCGACCTGATTTGCCTCTACGGTGCCCATGGCTTTGGCATCCTTCAACATTTCCTCTCCACCATCACCAATCACCGGACGGATGAATATGGCGGCTCGCTGGAGAACCGCTCCCGTTTCGTGCGCGAGTTGATGGCCGATCTGCGCGATGCGCTCGGGGACCGGATGGCGATCACCTTGCGTCTGTCACTGGATGAGATGATGGGCGATCTGGGGTTTGCCAATTCGGAGGTGCGCGACTTTATCGAGATGCACGCCGATCTCCCCGACCTTTGGGATCTGGCCCATGGGACGTGGGAGGATTGCTCCGGCCCGTCGCGGTTCAAGGACGAAGCCGCGCAGGAGGATCTGGTGCGCGGGATCAAGGCGCTGACCACCAAACCCGTCGTCGGCGTCGGGCGCTTCACCTCCCCCGATGCGATGGTGCGGCAGGTGAAATCCGGCGTGCTCGACCTGATCGGCTGTGCCCGCCCGTCCATCGCGGACCCCTTCCTGCCAAAGAAGGTGGAGGAGGGGCGCATCGAGGACATCCGCGAATGCATCGGCTGCAACATCTGCATCACCGGTGACATGACGATGAGCCTCAGCCGCTGCACCCAGAACCCCACCTTCATGGAAGAATGGCGCAAGGACTGGCACCCAGAGCGGATGAATGCGAAGGGCACGTCCGACAGCGTGCTGGTCGTCGGTGCCGGTCCGGCGGGGCTGGAGGCGGCGCGGGCGCTGGGCATGCGGGGCTATGACGTGGCGCTGGCAGAAGCGGGCCAGACCCTTGGTGGCCGTGTCGCGCGGGAGCGGCACCTGCCGGGGCTCGCCGCCTGGGGGCGCGTTGCCGATTACCGCACCGACCAGATCGGGCGCATGGCGAATGTGGAGACTTACTTTGACAGCCCCCTCAGCGCCGATCAGGTGCTGGAATTCGGCTTTCAGAACGTGTGCATCGCCACCGGCTCCACCTGGCGCCGCGACGGCGTGGCGCGTTGGCATGTCAAACCCATGGCCATCGATCCGGCCATGCGGGTGCTGACGCCAGATGATCTGATGGCGGGCGAGGTGCCGACGGGCCAGGTCGTCCTGTTCGATGATGATCACTACTACATGGGCGGCGTCCTGGCGGAACTCTGCGCGCGCGGGGCGGCTGCCGTCACTCTGATCACCGCTGCGCCGCTGGTGTCGGAATGGGCTGTGAATACGCTGGAACAGGCGGCCATTCACCGGCGGCTTGTCGATGCTGGTGTCACTATCGTCACGGGCCGGGCGCTCACCGGCATCGGGGCAGGGGGCGTAATCACGGCATGTGCCTTCACCGGGGCGGAGGCCGCGCAGGAAGCTGACGCGGTGGTTCTGGTCACCGCGCAGGCCCCGGATGAAGAGCTTTGGTACGATCTGAAGGCGCGGCGCGACGAGTGGCCGGATCACGGCATTTCAACGATCAAGGTCATCGGCGATGCGCAGGCTCCGGGCCCCATCGCCTGGGCCACCTATGCCGGACACCGCTACGCGCGGGAGCTGGACGAGCCGGATCGCGGCGATGCGCTGCCCTTCCGGCGTGAAGTCACGGCGCTGGCCTAGCGCATTTTCGGATCAGTTTGGGCTGCGGATAGCTGGACATGCGAAATCCCGGCGCAATTTCTGGTCCTGCTCGATCCAAAAGAGCTCTAGAAGCGCGCCTCGGGAAGACGTTTCAGCATTCTGAACCTGGGGGTCAGGCTGGCCGGATCGTGCCATGGGCTGCTAAAGCGGTCGACATGACCGATGGTGCGATGGCGAAGGCGCAACATCGTCCGCTCGCGCTGGTGACGCAGAAATCTGGTCGGTGAAAACCCGCCCCGTGATGCCCCCTCATGGTGGATCAGTACGGCATCGGGTGCCATGGCGACATACCAGCCCGCCGCGCCTGCGCGCAGGCAAAAGTCGACATCGTTGAAGGCGACAGGAAAGGCGCGCTCGTCAAATCCGCCCAGATCATCCCAGATCTTGCGGCGGATCAGCATCGCAGCCGCCGTGACTGCCTCGCGACCATGCGGCGTCGTCAGGCGATGGAGCGCATCATCGCTATCCGCGGCCGCCCCCTTGAATACATGGCCCGCAACGCCGCCATGGCCGATCGTGACGCCCGCATGCTGGATCGTGCCATCTGGGAACAGCAGCTTGGCCCCCACGATGCCGACCTCTGGCTCCGCGAGGCAGGCAACCATATGCCCCAGCCAGTCGCCGTTCTGCATCTCGACATCGTTGTTCAGCAGGAGAAGCGCATCGCCCGTGGCTGCTGCCGCACCACGATTGACCATTGCGGCGAAATTGAACGGCTCTGGCTGGATCAGAACGGTGACATTCGGATCATCTTCGAGCGCCTGATAGTGCGCCAGCGTAGCTGGATCGTCGCTGCCATTGTCGACGATGATGATTTCAAGGTCAGGATAGTCGGTGATGGTCCGCAGACCCTCGGTGACCATGCGGATCAGGTCCGGGCTGTTGCGGTTCGGGATGATGATGCTGATTTTTGGCTGCGGCGCGGTTATCGCCTGCGCCCGGGCGGGTGGTGGCTCCGGCTCTCCGGCGGCCAACAAGACAGGAAAGGGCAGGTGCGCGACCCTTAATGTGTGTTTCTGTCGCATGATTTGAACAAGCCCGCCCGGACCCTTCAGCGAGGCGAGCTCATCAGGCTCCAGCGCTGCCCGGCGGATCAGGGCCGCGCGCCCGATATAGTCGCGCCGCGCCAACAGAACGGGATCGAAGGCGGGTTTCAGACGCAATCTGACGCCGTCGCCCGTTCGCGTCAGATCGTCGCCGTAAACCACATCCGCATCCAGCAGATCGCCTGCTGCGGCAAGGCGGTCAAAGCCCCGGGCCATGACCCGGTCAGCTGCGTCGATCCGACCGGTCCACCGGGTGCCACCGGTGGTAACCCCATCAAATTGCACCGCATTCCTGCCAAGATCCCCAATATCATGGGCGATGGCGGCGGTCAGCGGGCCTATGGGTGGTGCCAGACGCCAGATCATCCGCGCATGTTGCACCGCACACGCGCTGTTGTCGTCGACGGCCGCAAGCTGGTCCAGAAAGTCTGCGTCTTCGATCATCCGATTTGCCATAACTTCGACCTCTGGTGTATTCCCTAAAGTAAGAGGCAGTGTGGTCATAGGCTACCGTCATCAAAAAGACATGGACGGGCAATTTGATCAGTATCAGCGTGACGTTAGGTTTCAGAGTGCAGCAGTTTTTGATTGGCGTTAAACGCGTTATCCTGCTGTTTCTGTGAGCGTGGAAGGCATGGGAACCATCATGAGTGCGAAACCTCACAAGTTTACCCACGACGTGGCTGTCGTCGGGTATGCGTGCAACTTGCCTCAGGCTAAATCGCCGGACGCGTTCTGGAACGTGCTCGACGAGGGCCGTTGCGTCATCACCGAAACGCGCGAGGACCGCTGGTCGAAGGCGCGTTTTTTGCACCGCGACAAAAATATGCTCGGGCGCAGCTACACATTCGCTGCGGGGCAAATTGAAGACATATGGGATTTCGATGCGGGCTTTTTCGGCGTGTCGCCGCGCGAAGCTGCGCAGATGGACCCCCAGCAGCGCATCCTGCTGCAGACCGTCTGGGAAGCGATAGAACATGGTGGCCTTTCCAACGAGGACCTGAGCCGCGGGCGCACCGGCGTCTATATCGGGGCATCGGCCTCTGACCATTCCTTCATGTTCCTGGGCGATCCGGCATCGGTTGACGCGCAGTTCATGACGGGTAACACCCTCTCCATCGTCTCGAACCGGATCTCTTACCTTCTGGACCTCAAGGGGCCGAGCTACACCGTCGATACGGCCTGCTCTTCATCTTTTTATGCACTGCATCAGGCGGTGCAGGCGCTGCGCAGCGGCGAGGTCGAAACCGCGATTGTCGGTGGCGTCAGCGCGCTTCTGTCGCCTTTTGCGTTTATCGGGTTTGCCCGCGCGACGATGTTGTCACCCGAAGGGCTCTGCAAGGCGTTCGATGCCTCCGCCGATGGTTATGTGCGCTCCGAAGGCTCGCTCGCCTTCGTGCTGCGCCGCATGGACGTGGCACAGGATGCGGGCGATCGCGTTCGCTCCGTCATCGTTGGCACTGGCGTCAATTCGGACGGACGTACCACCGGCATGGCCCTGCCGTCATCTGAACGTCAGGCCGACCTTCTGCGCCAGATGCAGCGCGAATTGCAGTTCGACCCGGACGACCTGGCCTTTCTTGAATGTCACGGCACCGGCACGCCCGTTGGCGACCCGCTTGAGGCGCATGCCATCGGCGAGGTTTTCGGTCGCCGCCGCGCGCGCCCGTTGACCATCGGATCGGCGAAATCGAATTTCGGTCATCTGGAACCTGCCTCCGGCCTTGTCGGCCTGATGAAGGCGCAACTCGCGTTGGAGAAAGGGGTCTATCCGCGCACGCTCCACGTGAATGAGCTGAACCCGAACATCGCCTTTGACGATCTCAATCTCGATGTCGCGGTTGAGCCGGTGGAAATTCCCAAGCGTGACGCGCCCTGGCTGGCGGGGGTCAACTCCTTCGGGTTCGGCGGCGCGAACGCCCATGTGGTCCTGCGCCAGCCCGATGCGGTCGAACAGCCAGCCCAGCAGGCCGCGCCGCCTGCACGGGCGCTTGCCATCACGGCGGCGTCGCGTGAAAGCCTGACGGACATGGTCTTGCGCTGGCGCGAGACGCTGGAAACCGCGGAACCCGAAGAAGCCGACCTCCTGATCAATGGCGCGGCGCATCGGCGCAATTTTGGCACGCACCGTCTGGTGGCATTGGGCGGTAATGCGGGGGAGATCGTCGAAGCGCTGAAAGCGCGCGAGGCCGACGACAGCACATCCGATATCGTCGAAGGACAGCGTGTCGGTCGCGGCGACAAGGTCGCATTTGTCTTTGGCGGCAACGGTTCGCAATGGATGGGCATGGGGCTGACGCTCTATGAAACGGATGCTGCATTCCGGGACGCCTTTGACGAGGTGTCCGACCTTTTCGCGGCGGAGACAGAGGACAAGATCGACCTCCGCGCATTGCTGATTGCCGAAGATCTGGACGTGCAACTGGCCGAAAGCCGCATCGCGCAGCCCATACTATTTGCCGTGCAGGTCGCGGTGGTTCAAAGCCTGGCAGCGCAGGGATTGAAGCCCGACGCAGTGGCCGGTCACTCGCTGGGCGAGGTCGCGGCGGCATGGGCTGCGGGCGTTTTGACGCTGCCTGATGCGGTGCATCTGATCCGCACCCGCTCCACCGCGCTTGAATTCATCAAGGGCATGGGGGGGATGGCCGCCGTTCTGGCCGGTGAGGAAGCGGTCGAACAGGCGCTCGCTGATTTCGGTGACAGCACGATCACGGTGGCAGGGGACAACTCCCCCCGCTCATCTACCATCGCAGGTCCGGTGGAGGCGTTGAAAGCCTTTGCGAAATTCGCACGCAAGCGGCGGATCGCGGCCAAGTTGCTGGATATCGATTATCCCTATCACAGCCCGGCCATCGATCCGATCCGCGCCAAGCTGATCGCGGACCTGAGCGATCTGAAACCCGGGGCCGGGCATGCGACCTACGTGTCCTCGACCAGCGGGCGGGAGGCACCGGGTATCGCCCTCGACACCGAATACTGGTGGCGCAACGCGCGTCAGCCGGTGCGCTTTCGCGAAGCCGTGGATGCGCTTGCAAAATTGGGCTGCGGCGTATTCGTGGAGATCGCACCGCGTCCAGTCCTGCAGAACTACGTCTCTGATACACTCGATTCCATCGGTATCGGTGCCTCCGTCATCCCGACGCTGGAACAATCATCGCGTAACGAGCCGACGGCGCAATCCATCGCCGCACGGGCGCTGGCCCATGGCGCGCGTGTCGATCTCGCGACCTTTTTCGGCACCCCCGTGCCCTTTGCGGGCGGCTTGCCGTCCTATACGTGGCGCAAGACCACGTTCCGGGTCGAGCACAGCAGCGAATCCGTGGACGTCTTTGCCCAGAACGGTGTGCATCCGCTGCTTGGCTGGCGTCTGCGGGCCGGCGAGGGCGACTGGTACAATGTGATCGATGCCGCCCTCAATCCGTGGCTAGCCGACCACAAGGTCGACGGCGCTGTCGTCTTCCCGGCTGCGGGTTACGTCGAGATGGCACTTGCGGCGGGGTGCGAGACGTTCGGCCTCGCCGAATTGTCGGAGTTTGAAATCCTGCGCCCGATGGTCCTGGAGGAGGGCAGTGCGGTGGAAACCCGCGTCTCGCTCGATCTCAGCTCCGGCCAGGTCCGCATTGAAAGCCGCCGTCGCCTTTCGACAGGCGAGTTCGCGCTGAATGCGTTTGGTATTCTGCGCAAGACACCGGTTGCCGCCCCGACACCGGAGCGGGTGGAGCTGAAAGGCGCGACGAAGCTGGGCGCGCGATCGCTTTATCAGTCGCTGGGCGGGTTCGGCCTTGCCTATGGTCCGACCTTCCAGCGCATCAAGAGCGCTCGTGTCAGCGACAGGGTGGCGGATGTGCGGTTGACAGACGCGCCGCCGCCTGCGGGCGGGCTGACGCTCGACCCGACGATCTTCGATGGCGCGATGCATGCGATTTTCCCGCTGATCCGCGCCCATGCAGGCGGTGACGCGCTGAGGGCTGGTATCTCGTTCCTGCCGGTGCGCATCGGGCGCATGCGGCTATACGCCAAGTCCACTGCCGCGAGCCGCGCTGTGGTTCGCCTGATCAAACTTTCCCCCCGCGGCGCGGAAGCCGAGGTTGATCTGCTGGCAGATGACGGCTCGCTTGTCGCATCGGCCAGCGGTCTGCGCCTCAAGGCAGTGGTTCTGAATCGGGCCGCGCGCATCAACAACCGCGTCTGGCGGCAAAGTATCGTTCGGATGGCCGGAGCTGATCACCGCGCGGCAGTGCCCGCCGCATGGGCCGACCCGGCGGCGCGTGCAGCGCAGCTGGGCCTTGTGATTGACACGGCACCTGATCCTGATGTCGGGGCGCTTCTGATCGATGCGCTCAGCCGGCAGCTTGCCTGGGATATGGCAACGCGGTTCGCGGATGCCGAAGCCAAGTTGAACATCGCCTCCGCCATTGATCTCGATCCATCCGCACGCCCGCTTCTGGCCCGCGCGCTTCAGGCGCTGGAAGAAGACGGTGCCTTCATCGCCGATGATCTGGGTGCCGGGCAGCTTGCCGCAGAATGCCCCTATCCGAGCGTCGATGACCTCGTCCAGACACTGGTTGCCGAGGCCCCGGTGCGCGGCAGCGAGATGATGGGGCTGCTCCGATTGGAGGCTGACCTGCCCACACGCCTGCATGACGGATTGCTGGATACCTCTGCAATCGGCTCCGGCATCGACCTGACACCGTCGTCGCGATCGATCTGGGACGCCGCGGGTGCGTTCTTCGAAGATGTGGCGGCAGGCTGGGAAGCGGACCAGCGGCTTGACGTTCTGCTGGTTGGTGCTGCACCTGCGGGCACGATTGCCCGGTTTTGCGCTGCCCCGGCCCTGTCGCAGCTGGTGGTCACAGACCCGAGCGACCATGCCTCCGAGAACATGGCGCAGCTTGCCCGCGCCCATCCCAAGCTGCGCATTGCACCTTTTGAGGATGTGGTTGCCAAGGCGCGCTATGACGTCGTGATCTGCGGTGACAGCCTCTCCGGCCTTGGTCGTGACGGGATCGGCGTGGCGGCAGGCTCGCTGTGCTCTGATGGATTGCTGGTTGCGTTGGAGCGTGCACCGGACCTTGCGGATGATCTGGCGCACGGCGTTGCTGCGGACTGGTGGGCTGACAGCCTGACACCGGAGACACCCATTGGCCGGCGATTGCCGAGCGAGGAATGGCTCGGCATGTTGCAGGCACTGAGGCTTGAGCAGGTCTCCAGCCAGGTTCTCAAGAGCGATACGGCCGAGATATCGGTGCTCATGGCGCGCGCGCCGGAGCGGCAATCCGGTGCGCAGGCACAGGAAGAGCAGCCCAATGTCATCGTCGCTCTCCATGGCGGCGACAAGCGAGAGATTGCCATAGCTGAAGGCGTCGAGGCGGCATTGGCTGCCATCGGACGCTCCGTCCGGCTGGCTGCCATCGACGATCTGCCGGGCGATCTGCCGGACGGATGGGAGGCCTTGTACCTGCCCGGTCTGTTCGCCGATGAGCGCCCGGATATGGAACGCGCGCAGGACCGCGTTGCCGATGTTCATGGGCTGCTGAAGGCGGCATCCCCGTCGCGCCTCTGGCTGGTTACACGCGGCGGACGGCCTGCCAGCGTCGGTGCCAGCGGATCGCGCGCGCCGGCGGAGGCCGCTCTCTGGGGCCTCGGCCGTGTCCTGACGAATGAGCCGGGCAACCCGCAAATCAGGCTTGCCGATTTCGATCCGGCCATCACCTCCGAAGCGGTGGCCGAACACCTGGTTGCCGAACTGGCCATGCCCGGCGAGAATCTTGAGGTGATCTGGGATGACGCCGGACGGGCCGCACCGCGGGTCGAGGCAGCCGACAATCTGCCGGACCGGGTGATCGAGGCATCGCTCGGGGAGGATGGCGCACGGGTTCTGGAAATCACCCAGCAGGGTTCGTTCGACAGCCTGCACTGGACGCCGACGCGTCGGCGCGCGCCTGAGCCGGATGAGGTGGAGATCGCCATTCGTGCCACTGGCTTGAATTTCCGCGACGTCATGTGGGCGCAGGGTCTTCTGCCCGAAGAGGCGCTTGAAGACGGGTTCGCGGGCGCGACGCTGGGTATGGAATGCGCGGGTGTCGTGACCTGCGCCGGTGCCGCATCGGGCCGTAAAGTGGGTGAGGAGGTCATCGCCTTCGGGCCCGCCTGTTTCGCCACCCACGCGACCATCGCCGCGCGCGCCGTCGCACCATTGCCCGCTGGCACGGTGTTCGAAACCGCAGCCGCTGTCCCGACGATTTTCATTACGGCGCAATATGGTCTGGTCGAATTGGCCAACCTGCGCTCGGACGAGACCGTCCTCATCCACGGCGGCGCGGGCGGCGTCGGTCTCGCTGCGATTCAGATCGCCAAGCGTATCGGTGCGCGGATTATCGCGACCGCTGGCTCTCCTGCGAAACGCAGGCTCCTGAAGGCGTTGGGTGCTGACGAGGTTTTCGACAGCCGCTCGCTCGCCTTTGCGGATCAGGTGATGGCCGTGACCGGGGGCGAAGGTGTGGATGTGTGCCTCAACTCGCTCTTTGGCGAGGCGATGGAGCGCTCGCTCGGCTGCCTCAAGTCCTTCGGGCGCTTCGTCGAGCTCGGCAAGCGCGATTACTACGCCAACTCGCCCATCGGCTTGCGCCCGTTCCGGCGTAACCTCACATATTTCGGTGTCGATGCGGATCAGTTGTTGTCGGCGCGGCCCGAAATAGCGGATCGCTTGTTCCGGGATCTGGCAGAGGGGTTCGCCTCAGGCGCATTCACCCCGCCGCCTGCGCAGGTGTTTGAGGCCGATGAGATCATCGACGCGTTCCGGATGATGCAAAAGTCGGGCCATGTCGGCAAGATCGTCGTCCGCCCGCCCGCCGCGCCCGAGCCGGTCGCAGCCGACATTCGCCCGGTGGGCGATGGGGCCTGGCTGATCGTCGGCGGACTTGGCGGGTTCGGACTGGAGACGGCGAGCTGGCTGGTGGAGAAAGGCGTGCGCCAGATATGGCTCTCGTCCCGCTCCGGCGCTGTCAGCAAGGAAGGCCGTGCCCAGATCGCTGCCATGCGCAAGGCAGGGGCGGAAGTGACGACGGTTGCTGCCGATGTGACTGATCCTGCCGCGCTTGATGCGCTGATGGCTGAGATCGCATCCGGCGAAGTGCCGCTGAAGGGCGTCATCCATTCGGCGATGGTGCTGGATGATGCGCTGTTTGAAAGCCTCGATCCGGCGCGCCTGGCTGTGGTGATGAAACCCAAGATCGCCGGTGCTGATCTTCTGGATCAGGCGACCCGTGGCATCGGGCTCGATCATTTCATCGCCTATTCCTCCGTCACCACCCTGTTCGGCAATCCGGGCCAGTCTGCCTATGTCGCGGCGAACGCCTATCTTGAAAGCCTGATGGCGGCACGCCATGCGGCGGGCGAGCCGGGTCTGGCGGTCGGCTGGGGACCCATCGCCGATATCGGCTATCTCGCACGTGAGGAGAAGACCCGCGAGATGCTGGCCAAACGGATGGGCGGCACCATGTTGACCGCGTCCGATGCGCTGCATGGTCTCGATCTGATCCTGCGCGCCGGTATCGCCGATCCTGCGATCACCTATGCGCCGATGCGCTGGGGCATGTTGTCGGGCGAGCTGCCGCTGTTGCAGACGCAGCTCTTCGAGCGGATCGAGACGGCACGCGATCCGTCGGGCGGTGCCGACGGCGTCGTTGATCTGCGCGAGATGATCGAGGGCCTCGATGATACGGCGGCCCTGAACGTGATCATCGATTTCCTTGCCGCCGAGACCAGCCGTATCCTGCGGCAGCCGACGTCGGAACTTGATCCGCGCCGTCCGCTCACGGAGATGGGCTTTGACAGCCTGATGGCCGTTGATCTGAAGATGGCGGTGGAGGAACGCGTCGGAGCGTCGCTGCCGCTCATGTCCCTTTCCGAAGGGATTGGGCTGGCGGATCTGGCGCGCAAGCTGCTCGATGAAGCACGCGGCGTTGTTGGTGGCACCGAAGGGCCGGCCATGTCCGATCTCGTCTCCCAGCACGTCACTGCGAAAATCGACGACGCGGACAAGGCTGTCGTCGAGAAGCTCGCCAAGGAGGCCGAGAGCCTTCGGAAGTGATGAAAAACGGGCTGACCCCCGGGTGAGATGGCCTTATATCGATGTCGAAGCGGGGCCGCTGTCTCGCGCAGCTGAAGTGGAGCTTGCCGATGAGCGCGCAAGAGACGGATCGGACCGCACTGGTCGACAAACTGCGTCAGGTACGCGAGGCACGCGGACGTGGCGGGCGCTCGCCAGCCAGCCCGCGCCAGACCCGCAAGAGCGCTGCCAAGGCATTTGATTTTTCAACCATGCCGATCTTTGAACAGATGCGGTTTCAGGAAGCTGTCGCCAAATCGCTTGGCATCGGCACACCGTTCTTTCGGGAGATCGAGGCCCGCCAGGGTGCGCTCTGCAAGATGGATGGGGAAGAGAAGATCAACTTCGCCTCCTATGACTATCTCGGCCTTGGCGGTCATCCGAAGGTGCGCGCAGCAGCGGTGGAGGCAGCGAAGGAATGGGGCGTTTCGGCCAATGCGTCCCGGCTCGTGGGGGGGGAGCGTCCCTATCACGCCGCGCTCGAGCAGGCGCTCGCCGGTGCCTATGGGGTTGAGGCGGCGTTGACCATGGTGTCGGGCCACGCGACAAATGTGACAACCATCGGCGCGCTGCTGGGGCCGAAGGACCTGATCCTGATGGATCAGCTCATTCACAATTCCATTTCCGAAGGCGCGCGTCTGTCCGGTGCCGCGCGTCTGACCTTTCCCCATAATGATTTCGACTGGGTCGATGAGACGCTCAGTCGTGTGCGCGGCCGTTATGAGCGGGTTCTGATCGTTGTGGAGGGTCTCTATTCCATGGATGGCGATTTTCCCGATCTGCAGAAATTCGTCGACGTCAAGGCCCGCCACGAAGCCTGGCTGATGGTTGACGAGGCGCATGCGTTTGGTGTTCTGGGCGAGACCGGCTGCGGGATCGCGGAAATGCAGGGCGTTGATCCGCGCACGGTCGAGATATGGATGGGCACGCTGTCGAAGACGCTGGCGGCCTGTGGCGGGTATATCTGCGGCTCTCAGGCACTGGTTGACTATCTGAAGCACAAGGCACCCGGTTTCGTCTTTTCTGTTGGCCTCGCGGCCCCCGTCGCGGCGGCTGCGACCGCAGCGGTGCAGGCGATGCTGGATGAGCCGGAGCGTGTCAGCCGCCTTCATCATAATGGCACGCGGTTTCGTGATGCAGCCTCGGCGGCGGGGCTCGATATCGGTTTCACGCAAGGGTATGCCGTCACCCCGGTGATCATCGGTGACAGCCCCCGCGCAGTGGTGGCCGCTGACCAGATCTACAAAAAGGGTGTGAACGCCCTGCCGATCATCTTTCCGGCAGTGCCGGAGCAACAGGCCCGCATTCGCTACTTCCTCACGTCAGACCACACGGATGAGCAGATCGACAAGGCGGTTGAGGTCGCATCAGATGTCGTGAAAGAGCTGGAGGGCGTGGATCTTTTCGCCAGCCTGCGCAATTGATCATGTTTCCGATATGTTCTTTCGGCTTTTCAACTTTTCTCGTAAAGGTTGCGGATTGGGAACAAGGGTAAAACCAAAGTGATCATAGGTGGAACGAAACCCTGTCTGATCAGTTCTTACCCTTAACATCGGCTGCATAATGACGCTCGAACCAGTCGGAGGCGAAAGGCGGCAGGCGGTTGCCGAGAAAGATCATCAGCGCGAATTGCCAGGGAAATGTCAGCGCCCCGCGCCGCTTGGCGATGCCGGTGCGAATGATGTGCGCGGCCTTGTCGGCGGGCACTTCGAATGGCTTCAGGCCTTCATGGCGCGCTGACATGGGCGATGTTACAAATCCGGGGCAGATGACGCTGACGGAGACGCCCTTGCCCCTGAGCCATGACCGGATCGCCTGCCCATAGGCGCGCACGCCCGCTTTGGAGGCGCTGTAGGAGGGCAGATCACCCGATGGCCGGATCGCGGCGATCGAACTGACAAGCCCGATCCGTCCCGCCCCGCGCGCGATCAGTCGCGGCAAGAGGGGCTCGACCGTGTTCAGCGTGCCCAGAAGATTAACCTCAATCTGGCGGCGCGCCTGTCCTTGCGGCTCCGGCATGCCACCAAGGGCGATGCCGGCATTTGCGATCAGGATGTCTATCGGGTGCCTGTCGTCCCAACCGAGCAGCGCATCGCGCATTGCGGCCTCATCAGTCACGTCGATGATCGCGGTCTCAACCTCCGCCCCCTTGGCGCGGGCGGCGCCCGCGACCTCCGCCAGCCGCGCCGCATCGCGGGCGATCAGCAGCATGATCATGCCGGGCGCTGCATATTCGGCGGCAAGGGCAGCACCGATCCCGCTGGAAGCGCCTGTTAGGACAAGGGATTGTGTCATGGTCGAAGACTACCTCAATAGGGCGGTGGTGCGAGCATCTTCGCCGCCATGGCACGCGCGCCGGGCTGCGCGCCGGTGCCGTCGAACCCGCCTGGAACATGGATACTGGTCGCGATGGCGCGCAGGAACATGTCCAGTCGGGCCGCGTCCGGCTGCGTGGCATTCTGCCAGAATTCATCAAGCTGGCCCTGATAACAGAGCCCTTCCAGGTCATAGATGGCTGTTCCTAGCGCGATGACAGGCGATCCGGCCTGAAGCGCTGACAGCCCAACGGTCGAATTGGCAACCACGGTGCCGGAGGCGCGTTGCAACATCGCCTCCAGATCGCCGCCGTCGAAATAGACGCATCTGGCCGCACACCCTGCCGCGCCCGCGCGCTTGGCAAGATGCCCGCGCCAGTCTGTCCAGCCATGATCCAGCGGATGTACCTTCACCACAAGAAGGGCATCGGGCGGTGCGTGGGCTGCAAAGGACGCGACCGTGCGATCGATGATTCCGGCCACCCCGCCGGGCGGCGCATGGATGCGGATCTGGTAATCGGTGTCGAGCTGGAGAGGCAGGACATAGACCGGCCCCTGATGCGCCTTCAGCCGGGCCTCAGCCTCCGCCAGCATCCGGTGCCGACGACGATGCGGCCGGAACCTGTTCCAGATCCAGCCCGACCATTCCGTCAGCGGATGATCCAGCGAATGGCGGCGAAAGCGGGGAAAGAGCAGCCATGACGAGAGGAGGTTTACGAGGTTATAGCCCACATCCATCGCCGCATATTTCAGAAAACTGGTCTGAAACCGCGGGGCTTCGGGCATATCGCTCCCTTTGGCCAGTGCCTCAATCGCGGCCCAGTCGCGCGGAAACCGCGTGCGCCCGCCGGTGCCGTCTGGCTCTACCGTCAGAAAATGCGGCCGGATGTAGCCCTGTTCGATCACATGGACACGCAGGCCATGTTCTCGTGCGACATGATATCCATCCTCATGCCACCGCCGCCCGTCACCGAGGCCCGCGATATCCGTGATGCCGCGATCAGCGATCAGCCTTTCGAGATATCCGGGCCAGTCATCGGGATCACCGCGATAGGACGTGCCGTTCGGGCCGCGCCAGAACATGATGTCGCCAGGGCAGAAATTGACCCGGTGCACATCGGCACCGGCGTCGCGCAGGGCAGCGGCAAGATAGGTGAAAAACCACGAAAACGGCCCCTGCAGCAGCAGGAAAACCCGTCCTTCTCCGCCTCGCTGCATGGTTGTCTCCGCCATCTTGATGCGGCGCACAAAAGCACGAAACGCAAGTCAGGGAAAGCGATGCCTTTGCCCCATCGGGCTCCGGCATATGCTTGCCCCGCCGGGGCGAACATGCGACAGGAAGCGGAGCATAAACAGCAGCCTGAAAAGGGCCGATTGAACGAGGCGAAAAGGGCGACACGCCGTGGCGGAGCGCAAGAAATTCCTCTTTTTGCAAGGACATCACTCGCGCCTCTGGGTGCGTCTTGCCGATGCCTTGCAGGCAGCGGGACATGACATTGCGAAGATCCGCCTCTCTGGCCAGGATATCGTTTACTGGCCGCGGCGCGGGGCGATCTCCTATCGCGGCACAAAGGCCCGCTGGCAGGGCTGGATCACCGATTATCTGGCGCGCGAGGGGGTCACCGACGTGATCTACTATGCTGATCGCCATCCCTGGAATGTAGACGCGCTGGCGGCAGCCAAATCGCTCGGCATTCGCGCCTGGACGATCGAATTCGGCTATCTGCGCCCCGACTGGCTGACGCTGGAGCCAGAGGCAATGGGCGCTTTCTCCCGGTTTCCACGGGATCCTGACGTGATCCGCCAGCTTGGTGCGCCCGATCCCGCACGCGATAATGCCAGTGCCGATATGCGGTTTCCGAGCAGTTTCAGGGACGAGGCGATGGCCGATATCGGCATGTTTGCGTCGACTATTATTTTCCTGTCCGCTTATCCCCATTACCGACTGGATCTGCCCTATTCGATCTTCACCCATTATGGCTACTGGATCAAAGCGTTGTTCAAGGACAAGGCGCGCGAACGTGCGGCAGATGCCGTGGTTGCGCAATGTCTTGAGCCGGGTGCAGATTACACGCTTTTTGCAATGCAACTGGCGCAGGATTACCAGATCCGCGCTTCGTCCGATTATGACGATTATGCGGATCTGATCGATGATATCTTCACCTCCATGGCCCGCGCCGCACCGGAGGGGCATCGACTGGTCATCAAGATGCACCCGCTCGACAATGACTACATGCACTGGTGGCGGCGGGTGCCGGAGATGGCGCGCAGGCATGGGATCGAGGACCGGATTGACCTGATCAAGGGTGGCAATCTCGACCAGTTGATCCGCCATGCCAAAGGTGCCGTCATGGCAAACTCCACCGTGGGCATCCACTGCCTGCGCGCGGGTCTGCCGGTGAAAACGCTGGGGGCGGCGGTCTACGACATGCCGGGCCTCACACATCAGGGATCGCTGGACGATTTCTGGTCCGCGCCGGAGCCTGTGGACATGGACCTCGAAGCGGCCTTCATGCGGGCACTGGCGCGGGAGATTCAGGTCAAGGGATCGTTCTTCAACCGCGAAGGGCAGGACCATGCCATACGCGAAATGGTGGAGCGGCTGACCGTGCGACCCTATCCCGAATGGGCGCGTTGATCATCAGCCATGCACCAAGTTGGCTCCATGGGCCTCAATCGCCTCTTCGATGTCCTCGTAATAAGTCATCTGACCGTTTTCCAGAACAACACCCGCCTCACAGTAGTCGCGCAAGGTGCCCATGGAATGCGAGACCATGATGACGTCGGAAGATACCAGACGTTCCTGAAACACCTGTCGGCATTTCTTTTTGAACCGCGCATCGCCGACCGCCGTTGTCTCGTCGACCAGGTAATAATCGAACGCCACCCCCATCGAGACGCCGAAGGCCAGCCGCGCGCGCATCCCTGACGAATACGATCCGACCGGCATGAAGAGATATTCACCAAGTTCAGAGAATTCCGCGACATATTCGGTCAGCGCATCGGCGTCGCAGCCATAGACACGAGCAACGAACCGCACATTCTGGGCCCCCGACATCAGGTTGGAAAAGCTGCCCGAAAACCCCAGTGGCCAGGATACGCTGCCATGGCGGAAGATGCGTCCGGCATCGGCCTCGATCGTCCCGGCGATGATCCGCAACAGTGTCGATTTGCCTGCACCGTTGCGTCCCAGAAGGCCAAGGCTGCGCCCGCGTGGAATGACAAGACTGGCATTGTCGAGGACCAGCCGCCGCACGCCTGCGGTACGGTAAATCTTGGTGACATTCTGCAACTCTATCATGGCCGGTCTACGATGAAGCTCCGGTTTGAATAGACAAGAAACAGGCCAAGGGTCAGGAACCCGAACCCCAGACCTCCTATATAGAGTTCGGACACGAAATTTGCATCATAGAGAGGGAAGAACCCTTTGCGCATCAGCCCGGTCGCATGGATCACCGGGTTCCACCAGAGAATGTCCTGCAATGGTCCCGGCAGGTCCTCCATAATGAAAAATACGCCTGAGATCAGGAACATGGGCCGGGTGATGATCTTCCAGACATTCTGATAGGTCGGAACGAACGAGAAGATTACGACATTGGTGATACCGACCCCGAGGCCAAGGATCGACGCGTAGCCGATGGCCTTCAGGATGGAGGCATAGTCGATCACCGTGTGAATATCTTCAATCCACATGATCCCGCTGAGGATAATGACACCAGTCACACACAAAGTGATGAATTGGAGCAGAAACCGCGCCAATATGGCATCGATGGGCGTAACCCGCGGCAAAGTCAGCAATGGCTTGTTCATCGCAATGGCGGCGGAGGCGAAATTGGACAATTCGCCATAGAAGCCGAAGGCGATATAGCCGGTGGCAAAGAACAGCGGAAAACTGTCGCCAAGCTGCGGAGAGCGCAGCGCCTGACTGAAGACGATGACAAGAACCGCAATCATTCCAATGGGTTCCAGCAGTGCCCAGACGTAGCCACCGGCAGACTTGCCATACCGGGTTGTCATCTCGCGCATCATCAGGGCGACGATCACGCGGATATTGATGAAACTTGGCATCGGATTGCTGGACATGGTCGCCTCGTTGGAGATCGCATCTCATCGCTAGCCACCGATAAGGGGATTGTCAAAGCGATCATCTGTCACTTTGCGCTACGATACTGCGATCAAGTGCAGTGATCTGTGAAGGCAGGCCATGTGCTGTTTCATTGCAAAATAACGAATAAACCCGCATATGACGGTGACGCTGAAGCGAATTCATCGCGGCCAGCCGGGGACGAGTGGATGACTGACGAAACAGGTACGGTGAAGCGGACCCCAGAGACGGGCGATGCCAAAATGCAGCCCGCTGCGAAGCCGAAGCCCGTTCAGAAGCCGGCGGCGAAGGGTGCGAACCCGCGCCCCCCTATGGTCAAACCCGGTGGCGGCGGTGGCGGCAAAGCAATGAAGCCGCACAAGGGGCGCCCCCAGCGGCGCAATCCGATCGAGGCGCGCGTTCGCAGCCGCCATATCATGCTGATCATCAGTTTTCTCGCGCTCGTAGTGGCACCGGTCACATATGCCAACTGGTACCTGCATGAGGTCGCTGCGGACCAGTATGCGTCCAAACTGTCGTTCACCATCGAATCCGATGACGGGCCGAGCGTGTCGCTTTTGGGCGACCTGCTGGGGGGCGATGCTGGCGGCGGGGCGGATGATGCCGAAATCCTTTATGGCTTCATCCAAAGCCAGAACCTCGTCGAGGTGATGGATGAGCGGCTGGACCTGCGAGTGGTCTTCAACAAACCCGCAAATGACTGGTATTTTCGACTGGGCGAGGGCCGATCCATCGAGGAACTTGTCGAGTATTGGCAGTCGATGGTTCTGGTGGCATTCGATTCCGGGATCGTGGAGGTGGAGGTCCGGTCCTTCGACCCGGATGACAGCCGTGCGATCGCCCAGGCGGTGCTGGAGGAAAGCACAATCCTGATCAACCGCTTGTCCGACGAGGCGCGCGAGGATGCGGTGCGTGATGCGCGTGAGTACCTGGAGGTGTCGCAACAGCGGCTCCGCGATGTCAGACTGCAAATCAGCGAACTGCGTGACGAAGAGGTCATGGTCAATCCGGGCATGATCGTCGAAGCAGCCCAGCGCCGGGTGGAGGAGTTGCGCACACAGGTGGCGACGGAGCGACTGCGGCTTGATCAGTTGCAGCAATTCGCAGCCGAAGGTGACAGCCGCATCGCGGTGACCTTGCGGCGGATCGAGTCGCTGGGGCGCCTGATCGCCGACGAGGAACGCAAGATCGCCAGTGCCGATTCAAAGGGCGACACGCTGTCGACCACCGTCGGTAAGTTCGAGGAACTGATGGTCGACCGCGAGCTTGCGCAACAAACCTACGCTGTCGCACAGGCATCCTATGAAGAGGCGAAAGCGTCCGCGCGGCGCAAACAGCGCTATCTGCGCGCCCATATCTCACCGACCCTGGCGCAGACCCCCGAATATCCGCAGCGATATTTCCTTGGCGGACTGGTGGCGATGTTCATCTTCATGGGCTGGGTGGTGCTGGTGATGATCTCCTACAATATCAAGGACCGGCGGTAAGCCTGCGCCTTGCTGAGATGGGCCTTCACGCGGGCGCTGACGACGCTGAATTCGCCGACGGCGGATCTCTATTTCGCCAATGCCTGCGTTGACTGGTTGACCGATGGCCGCATCGTCCGGCATGCGCCGACAGTATTCACGTCCGCCAGCACCCAGTTGATCATCCGCCATGATGCGCGGGCGGGGCGCGCGGCGCGGCGGGGGCGGCGCATATACCTCCTCGACGATGCCATCGATCTGCGGGGGGCAGATGAGGCGTTGTCACCCTATTGGCGGTTCAAGCTGAAAGTGGTCGAGCGCGCCGCCGCCGATCATTACCTGCCCGGTGCCGATGCCGTCGTCGTTTCTTCCCCCGCATTGGCGGAGATGATCCGCGAGCGGTTGCCGGATGGCGATATCCGCGTCCTTCATCCCTACTGGTCGGAACCTGTGTCATCACTCGGGCACCATGCCAAACCGCGTCTGACGATTGCCTATCTCGGTTCTCAGACCCACGGGCCGGACATCGCGCCGCTGGTGCCAATGCTGGCGCGATTTCTCGATGAGACACCGGAGGCTGAACTGGTGATGGCCGGTGGGCATGAGCAGATCGGGCCGCTGGCCAGTCATGGTCAGGTGCGCGCGCTCGGCCCGATGCCATGGGCGACCTATCGGCGGAAGCTGGGCGCACTTGGGGTTCATGTGGCGCTCTATCCATTGAACAAGACGCCATTTAACGCGGCCCGGTCGCTGAACAAACTGATCGAGCACGGTATCGCGGGCGCTGCTGGGCTTTACGCTGACAACTGGCCCGGTGCGCGGCTGGCGGAGGATGCAGGAGCGGGGTTTTCACTGCCACCTGACCCAGCTGCGTGGGCAGCGGCCCTCGGGGGGCTGGTCGCAGATCGTGACCGCACGCACCAGATGGCGGCGGCGGGCACCGCGCTCGCGTCAAAGATCAATGATGGAGCGGCGCAGCGCGCGCTCTGGTCTGAATTGCTGAGGGTGGATAGCGACTGACCCCGCTGTCAGTCGATGATGAACCCGACAAGCATCAGCCCGAGGCCCAGCATCGCACCGCCCATCGCGGCGCTGTTCACCGCCGCGAGCGTTCCGGCAACCCCCTTGATTTCCTCATCCGACAGGTTGCCCGACTGCGCCCGCCGCGCGAGGCGCACGCACCAGACAAGGCCGCCTAGCCCTGCGATAACAAGCACGAGACCAAACGATATCAGGACAGTCGGGATCATCAGTGCCACCAGATTGCAACCATGTTCGCGGGCGTATCGTATCGCGCAGATGGCCTCAACCCTTCGCTCCGGTGGCCAGAAGGCCTGCAAAGCCGCGCTCGCCCTTATGGGTGATGCGGATCACCCGTGTGGCACCATCGCGCTGCGCCCAGCCGAGGGCCTCGAACCGGGCCAGGAAGGCGCGGCCCAGGCTGCCCGCGAGATGTGAGCGGCGTGCGCTCCAATCCAGGCATTCGCGGCAGAGCGGGGCCTTGCCCGCCTCCAGCGCCGCAAGATCGATGCCGAAATCGCGAGCGAAGTTTGAGCCCGCCTCGGTCAGCACCAGGCTGTCCTCATCGCCCCGGATTTCGCCACGCGCACGCAGGCGGTCATAGAACCTCGTGCCGAGATCACCCGCCAGATGGTTGTAACAGACCCGCGCCCGGCGCAGGGCCGCGTCCTTCGGCCCGGTTTGGTGGCGCAAATGGCCGCTGCCCGCCGCGAGGTTCATCAAACCTTCCAACACCGCCGCGACATCGTCGCTTGCGATGGTGAAATACTTGTGTCGTCCCTGCCGGCGCGGGCGCAACATCCCGCCCTGATCCAGCTTGGCCAGATGCGCGCTGGCGGTCTGCAATGTCACCCCGGCCTCTGCCGCCAGTTCACTGACGGTCAATGCCTTGCCGGTCATCAGCGCGGTCAGCATGTTGGCGCGTGCGGGATCACCGATCAGGGCGGCAATGCGGGCGATGTCAGGGCCTTCTCTCATAGTTCGATGGTAGTCGAAGCATTAGCGCCGGGCAAGTCGCTACACCATGGTCAGCCAATCAAGGAGATACCCATGCTGACCTGTTTCATCCGCTACCAGATCGACCCGACCAAACGCGATCAGTTCGCCGCCTATGCCCGCAACTGGGGTCAGGCCATCCCCCGTAACGGTGCCGATCTTGTGGGCTATTTCGCACCGCATGAAGGATCGAGCACGCTGGCCTATGGCGTCTATCATATCGAAAGCCTCGCCGCCTACGAAGCCTATCGCGCCCGGCTGGCGGCCGACCCCCGCGGACGTGAGAATTATGAGTTTGCGCAAACCGAAAAATTCCTGTTACGCGAAGATCGGACCTTTCTGAAATGCGTTTCCCGCCCGCATGGAGCCCCGACATGATCGCCGTCATCTTCGAAGTTGAACCTGCCAATGGCCAGAAGGACGCTTATCTCGACATCGCGGCGCGCTTGCGCCCGATGGTGGAGGAGGTCGAGGGCTTCATATCCGTCGAGCGGTTTCAGAGCCTGACCAATCCCGGCAAGCTGCTCTCGCTGTCCTTTTTCGATGACGATGCGGCCATCGACCGGTGGCGCAAGCTGGTTGCCCATCGCAAGGCGCAATCCGATGGCGGTCGGGGATTTTTGCCGATTATCGGCTGAAAATCGCCCATGTGATCCGTGACTATGGCATGTTCGACCGGACTGAGGCTCCCGCTGACAGCCGCGTGGCGCATGGCGGCTGATGGTTGCCGGTCCTATCACGCGCGATCGCGGCCTCACTCTTACGGAAAGCACAAATGTTCGATCTGATTGCTGCCTTCGCCACCGCTGTTGAAAGTTCAACCCTGGCGCAGACGCTCAAATTTTCGCGCTGGGGCTATGCGCTGGCCAATACCGGTCATGTCCTCGGCATTGCGCTGCTGGTTGGGAGTATCTTGCCGCTTGATCTGCGACTTCTGGGTGTTTGGGGGCAAACCGACCGTGCGAGCCTTGTGCGGGTTCTCGTGCCGATGGCGGCAACAGGGCTCGTATTGGCGGTGATGTCGGGCATGCTCCTCTTCACCGTGCGGGCGGAAGACTATGTGCAGGTCGTGCTGCTCTATGCGAAATTATGCCTGATAATCACCGGCACGACCCTCGCATTGCTGTTGCATTTGCGCGCTGGTCTCTGGGTGGAGCGGGCCAGTGACCGGCAGCTTGCGTTCCATGGGGCAGCATCGCTGCTTTGTTGGCTGGGTGCTCTGGTCTGTGGGCGGATGATCGCGTATTTTCCCGTGATCTGATCCCCAGTTTCAGGAGGTTACCTTATGCGAATGTCGCGCAGAACGTTCTCGCTGACGGCCCTGTCAGGTCTGATCGCCGCCCCCGTATTGGCCCATCATGGCTATATGCGCTGGGACACCGAAAACCCGATCGCCCTCTCAGGCTGGATTTCGAAAGAGCTTGACGGCTTTCCCCATTGGGAAATCGACATCCGCGTCGATGGTGTGGATTGGGAGGTCGATGTCGGCGACCAGTTCGTGCTGAAAAAGGCGGGGTTCAAGCAGGGTGGCAAGGAATTTGCGCTCCGCCGCGAGCTGACGGTCGAAGGGCTGCGCCCGCTCGATAAAAAGGTCCTGCGCATCCTGCCTTCACGCATCACCTTCGCCAATGGTGACACCTATGAGCTGGAGATAACGCGGAGCTGAGTCGCCCTATCTCTACCGCACATCAAAAAACCCCCGGTCGCGATGACCGGGGGTCGTTGTCTCAGGGTGCTGAGCCGGATCAGTTCTTCGCGTAGTACTCGACCACGAGATTGGGCTCCATCGCGGCGGCATAGGGGATGTCCGCCAGTGTCGGGACGCGGTTGAACTCTGCCGTCATCTTCGAATGGTCGGCGATGACATAGTCAGGCACGTCACGTTCGGTCAGACTAACCGCTTCCAGCACAACGACGAGCTGCTTGGATTTCTCGCGCACTTCGATCACATCACCCGCCTTCAGACGATAGGAGGGGATGTTCACCCGCTGACCGTTCACAAGCACATGGCCGTGGTTCACGAACTGGCGGGCGGCAAACACGGTCGGTACAAACTTTGCGCGATAGCAGACGGCGTCGAGCCGCGCTTCGAGCAGGCCCACCAGGTTTTCACCGGTATCGCCCTTGATCCGCTCGGCCTCGGAATAGATGCGGCGGAACTGTTTTTCGGTCAGATCGCCGTAATAGCCTTTGAGCTTTTGTTTGGCGCGCAGCTGCAGGCCGAAATCGGACATCTTGCCCTTGCGGCGCTGGCCGTGCTGGCCGGGGCCGTATTCGCGGCGGTTGACCGGCGATTTCGGGCGGCCCCAGAGGTTTTCGCCCATGCGGCGATCGATCTTGTATTTTGCGGCGGTACGTTTCGTCACGCGCAGTCTCCAACAAATAGGTTCGGGCCGAAAATTGGCCCTGTCTCAGATCAGGGCGTCCTCCTCTTCCGGGGGTGGCCCGGACGACAGGGTCTGCCTTGCGGCAGCCACGAACGCCAAACGTGATCACCACCTAACGGATGGCGATTTAGCGCGGCGAATACGGCCTGGTCGTCGGGATGTCAATGGTGCTTAGCCGTTCGGATTGTGGTCGCCCACTGCTGGCCCGCCGGGCGAGAAGAACGCGTCCGGGAATGTCAGCGACCAGCGCAACCCGGTCTCTCCGAAGGTCATCGTGGCCTTGCCGTTCAGCGTCGCACCCGCCAGCCGTTTCAGGACTGTTGAGCCGAAGCCAGCGCGCTCCGGCTGCTCGGTGATCGTGACGCCGTGTTCGGTCCAGGATAGGCAGATGTTCTGCCCGTCGGCGTCGTCGCTAACGTCCCATTGCAGATCAACGTGGCCGCCGGATGTGCCGAGGGCACCGTATTTGATGGCATTGGTGAGCAATTCGAACATCACCATGCCGATGGTTTGCGCGCCCTGCGGCTCGATCACCACGCCGGGGCCGCTGAGATAGACCGAAGAGACAGCGTCTTTGTCGAAAAGCTCGCACTGCGCGCGGATCAGCTCAGCCAGAGGCACTTTCGTGTAGCGCTCGCGAATCAACAGGTCCGTCGACCGGCTGAGCGAGGCAATGCGCGTGGAGAATTTGTCGCTCATCTCTTCAATCGTATCGCATGATCTCGCGATCTGCCGCTGGATGGCGATGACGACGGCCATCAGGTTCTTCGATCTGTGCACCGCTTCGAGTGCCATGATGGCGCGTGCTTCCTCCTCTTTTCGCAATTCGGTCACGTCGCGGTGGATGTTCGAGACAGCGATGATCTTGCCGTGACGGTTCTCCACCGGCGCGCCTGTGATCGAGACTTCTCGTGCGGATCCCGATTTGGTAACGCGCGTCGCCTCGAAATTGACCAGCTCCCCCGACAGAATGCGGTCGCGATAGGTTTTGATACTAACCGGCCAGTCAGCGGGGTAGAGCCGTTCCATCGATTGGCCGATCATCTCTTCAGCCGTGTATTCGTAGAGCGCCTCTGCCGCCGGGTTCCAGGTGGTGACCCGACCGTCGAGGTCGTAGGTCAGGATCGCATCGGCGGTTGACTGGACCACCGCCGCCCAGAGCGCGGTCTGCAACTCTGTCTCGCGGGCGACGAGGCGGGCATGATGCAGCGCGGTCACATCGCGAAGTGTCACCAGCGCATAAGCGTGCCCGGAGATTACGGCGTGCGATGCGAGCATGGATACGCATTTCGGTGCTGCGCTGTCTGCACAGTCAAACATGTGTTCGAACGGCGTCCCGGTTGCGATGGTCTCTGAAATCCCGGTCCGGATGACAGTCGCATGTCCGGCTGGGGCCCCCATGTTTCGTGGATCGAAGGCTGTCACCTCGGGTTGCCTGTCCGCAGATAATTGCTGCGCAGTCCATGCCGCGTTGCTGCGGCGGATTTTCATCATATCGTCGAGTATTAGCATCGGCTCAGGCAGCGCATCGAACGCTCCTGCGACAAGCGGGTCTTCCGCCACCGTCCCCTCCTTTGAACCGTCTGGTCTGATCGCGTGCTGATCCATGTCGAACGCAACCTTGGGTATAGTCAAGTGTGGTGCGGTACTTTCGGCCGATGGCGCAGGCAGATATCACATAAACGCAAACGGCATTGCCGCGATTTGGCCACATTGCTCGCCCACGTCGGAGAGCGCCGCCCTTTGCAGCGGGGCAGGGCGCGATGCGCATACGCGAGGAACGAAAGATGACCGATACCGCGAAACATGGCGAAGAAGCGATCAGCCGACAATCCGAACAGGCCCTGCGATCAGCGCGTGAGGTGCGCGGTCATCTCGAATGGCTGGACACATTCACGCCTTTGGCATTGGGCGTATTGGCGGTGGCTTCGGGCATTTACACCTATCTCGGCGTCTCGGGCCTTCTTGAAAAGACCGGGCCCTGTCGTTCTTTGCGGCCATTGCCTATTCCTCTGCCGTATCGGTGGGGATTTTCGTTTTCTGGAGCTATCTTCTGCGCCTGTTGCCCGCGATGACCACGGCGGGGGCACGCATCGGCCTTTTCGGGGCCATGGGCGTCGGCTCGCTCGCCATCGTGGCAATGTCGTCCTGGCTCAATGCCGCTGCGCTGGCCGGATCGGCGGCGGTGGAACAGCATCTGGCCCGCACCGTACAGGATTATCAGGCGGCGTTGGAGCAGGCGCATTCGAACAGCATCGCCGGACAGGCGCTGGCCCGCGATGTCGCGCGGGCGCGCCAGAGCTTTGAAAACCTGTCCGAGCAGGAGCAGGCCGGGACCCTGTCGGGCGTCGGCGGGCAAGGCGCTGTCTATCGCCTCCTCCTCCAGAAAGCGGAGGAGCTGTCATCGCTTGAGGTTCAGATCGAGGCACAGGCCCGCCCAGTGGCCGAGGCCTTCGAGCAGGGCAATGCGATCCTGAGCCGTATGCGTGGCCTGATTGCGGAAACCGGCCCGGTGGAGACACGATCCGTCAGCTTTTCCGAACAATCCGTGCGTCTGGCCGGGGTGATCGCCACCCTGCGCCAGCTATCCGTTGCACCGCTGGTTGCGCGGGCTTCGGAGGATCTGCGCGCCTCCGTCGTGTTGCCGGAGCTTGATGGCCGCGACGCCACGACCCGCGATGCGCAATCGGCGACGATCCGGTCAATCCTCGATGCGCTGGACGGGCGCGCGAAGACGCTGTCAGATGCCGCGCGTGAGGTGTTGGCGTTGCCGCCGCCGCCGGAGACGACCTACACGCCGATCTCCACCGCCGATGCGGTGATCAAGTATGCCCAGAACTTCTATCCGTCCTGGGCCGGTGCCATCGCCATCGATCTTTTGCCGGGGGTTCTGGTCCTGATCCTGACCGTGGCGCAGGCGGCGATCCGCCATGAAAGAGCGGCGCTCAGGCTGGAGCAGAGCATGACATTGGCCGATCTCGAAGCGGCGATGACAGCCATGCGCCGCATCGACGGGCAGATGAACCCGGCAGGGGCGGATGCGGCACCCGCGCCACCATCGCGGGAACCTGATCTGCGCAGCGTCGATGAAGCCGGGCCGCGCCCTGTCAGATGAGCGTTCTGGCAACCCGTCGGGCCGCCCCCAAACCCGACACGACGAACCTGGTCAAGCGCATCATGTGGGCGTTGCTGATCGCTCAACTGGCCCTTGGCACGGCGCTGGTCTGGGTGGACTTCACGGGCCATCAGCCCGGCACGGTGCCAATCACCCCGCGAGAGACGACGCCAGTCGCCCCCGGCGATCAGGTCCGCCGCTATGATCCGACAATGGTGCCGAGCCGTGATGGTCAGCGGCGGGGTCGGGATGGCGCGCGCAAGGGCACGATCGCCCTACCGGAGACGATGCGCGCGCTCAGCTTTCGTCAGATCACGGACGAACGCTTTGGCGAGGTGATGGTGGTTGAGGGGGGCATTGCGCCCGGTGATGGCGACCGCTTCGTCGCGGCGCTGGAGACAGCATTGAACGGCACCGCGCCGCCAGGCACTGTCTCGCTTCACAGCCCCGGTGGGTCGCTTCAGGATGCGCTCGTCATTGCCCGGCGTATTCGCGGGGCAGCGCTCGATACACTCGTCGTCGCGGATGCGGCCTGCATTTCCGCCTGTCCGACGGTTCTTTTTGCAGGAACCGCGCGCTATGTCGCGCGGACCGCGTGGATCGGCATGCATCAAAGCTATCTCGCGGATGTGACGGCAGTGACCACGCGGCGGGCGGTGGCCGAAGTGCAGCACATTCAGGGCGAGGTCATCGCCTTTGCGCGTGAGGCGGGGGTCGATGCCGGGGTGCATGCTCTGGCGTTGCAGACACCGCCGGAGGATGTCTATTTCCTCGTCCCCGACGAGTTGGAGGAATACCGGGTGGCGACGGAATTGCTGGACTGACGCGGTTTTCGGTCAGGTGACGGCGTATTTCTTGCGCATCCTCTCGGCACCGGCTTCCATCCCGTATTCGGCCTGAAGACGCAGCAATTCCTCATCACGCTTGCGAAACTCCTCGACCAGTTCCTCGACGACATCCTCCTCGCCGAGTTGCCGCAGACCGGCGGCGACCAGCTCGATCGCGCTCTCCAGCGTTTCGCGTTTTACGTAGGTGGCACCGGCGGACATCAGCTCCAGCTCCTGAAACCGGTCATAGGCGGATACGAAGATGCCCGCCTTCGGGAACCGCTCGCGCATCCGCTCGACCGCCAGTCTCGCGCCGTCCCGATCATCGATGCAGTAGAAGATCGCTTCTGCTTCCTCCGCCCCGGCGGCGCGCATGACGTCCTGCTTGGTCGCGTCGCCGTAGAACACTTCGGACCCGAATGTCCGCGCCAGACGGATGCGACGGGGGGCATTGTCGATCAGCGTCACGTCATAGCCGCGCATGCGCATCATTCGCGCCACCACCTGCCCGGTACGCCCGAACCCGGCGACGATGATCTTTGCTTGCGTTGATGCGTCCGCGCCATTCAGATCGGCCCCGTCATCCTCAACGGCCATGAGTGCCAGCCAGCGCTGCACCACCTTGAGCGCCAGTGGGGTCAGGGCCATGGACAGCGCGACCATGGCAGTCAGGATGCCTTCCTGTGCGTAGGACATGACCCTGTCATCTGCGGCCAGTGCAAAAACGACGAAGCCGAATTCGCCGGCCTGCCCAAGGGTGGCCGCGGTTCGAAGTGCATCGGCATGGTTCGACCCGAATAGCCGTGTCAGACTATAGAGAACCGCCATCTTGACCGTGAACAAGGTGACGGCTCCGACCACGATCAGCCACCACCAGTTGGCGGCAATCGTCCAGTCGACCGCCATGCCGACACCAACGAAAAAGAGGCCGAGAAAGAGCGCACGAAAGGGCTCGATATCGCTTTCCAGTTGATGGCGAAACTCGGTCTCCGCCAGAAGGACCCCGGCGATGAATGCGCCAAGCGCCATGGACAAACCGGCCCATTGCATCACCAGCGCGGCCAGGGCCACAACCAGCAGCGCAGCGGCGGTGAAGACCTCATCCGCCTTGACCAGCGCAATCAGCCGGAAGACGTGCTTCAACCCAAAATGCCCCACGAGGCCAAGGCCGATCAGCGCACCACCGGCAATATAGGCATCCTCCATCGTCATGCCCGATGAGGCTCCGCCCAGCACCGCCGTCAGTGCAAGCACAGGCACGACTGCGATGTCCTGAAATAAGAGGATCGAAAAGGCGCGGTCTCCGTAAGGGGTTGAGAACGCGCCCTGATCGCGCAGCAATTGCACGCCGAATGCGGTCGATGACAGCGCCAGCGCCAGCCCGATCACGATGGCGGTGCTGACATCAAGGCTGGCCAGCACGCCAATCCCGGCAAGGGCGGCACCGGTCAACAGAACCTGCGCAAGGCCAAGCCCGAAAATCTCTGCCCGCAATCGCCAGAGGCGCGTTGGTCGCAGCTCCAACCCGATAACGAAGAGGAGGAGCACAACACCGAATTCGGACACATGACGGACCTCTTCGACATTGGACAGGAGGCCGAGGCCAAAGGGCCCCACCAGCGTACCCGCCGCGACATATCCCAATACCGATCCAAGGCCGAGCCGTTTGAACAACGGAACCGATATCACCGTCGCTGCCAGATAGATCGCGGCATTGGCGAGCATCGGATCAGTCGCACCGGTGGGGTCTGCCACATTGGCTCCTTTTCTAGGTTCTGGCTGCACTATGACGCAGTGCGGCAGAGAGGGAAACGGGGTGCGGGCGCTCTGGCGTGATAATTTTTGCGCGCTGCGTGCATAACGGAAGCCTGCCGCTGTTCGCGCTGCTGCGCCCGACCTTGCCCCGGCGCGCTTTATGCCTATAACCGGCCCGATCCTGACGCGGGATCCCGAATCTGATCCCGGAGGTACCTTCCATGCCCAAACGCACCGATATCGACAGCGTCCTCATCATCGGCGCGGGGCCCATCGTCATCGGGCAGGCATGCGAGTTTGACTATTCGGGGGCGCAGGCCTGCAAGGCACTGCGTGAGGAAGGCTATCGCGTCGTTCTCGTCAATTCCAATCCAGCCACCATCATGACCGATCCCGGCCTCGCGGATGCCACCTATGTGGAGCCGATCACGCCTGAGGTTGTCGCCCGCATCATCGAGAAGGAACAGGGCGATTATCCGGGCGAGACGATGGTGCTGCTGCCGACCATGGGCGGGCAGACCGGACTGAACACCGCTATGGCGCTGGCCGAGGATGGCACGCTCAGCCGGTTGGGGGTGGAGCTGATCGGAGCCAACCGCGAAGCCATCAACATGGCCGAGGACCGCAAGCTGTTTCGCGAAGCGATGGACAGGATCGGGTTGGAAAATCCCGTTGCCACGATCGCCGAGAGCATGGATGACTGCATGAAGGCCCTCGATACTGTCGGTCTGCCTGCAATCATCCGGCCCGCCTTTACCCTTGGCGGCACAGGCGGCGGGGTCGCCTATAATCGGGAGGATTATATCCGCATCTGCGGCACCGGCCTTGATGCCTCCCCCGTCAACCAGATCCTCATCGATGAGAGCCTTCTGGGATGGAAGGAATACGAGATGGAGGTTGTGCGCGACAAGGCGGACAACGCGATCATCATCTGCTCCATCGAAAATGTCGATCCGATGGGCGTGCATACCGGTGACAGCATCACGGTCGCGCCCGCGCTGACGCTGACCGACAAGGAATATCAGATGCTGCGCACGGCCTCCATCGCGGTCCTGCGGGAGATCGGCGTGGAGACCGGCGGATCGAATGTCCAGTTCGCGATCAATCCGGCGGACGGGCGCATCGTGGTGATCGAGATGAACCCGCGCGTATCCCGGTCATCCGCGCTGGCATCAAAGGCAACGGGGTTCCCGATTGCGAAGATCGCAGCGAAACTGGCCGTCGGTTACACGCTGGATGAGTTGGACAACGACATCACCGGGGTGACACCGGCATCTTTCGAGCCGACGATCGACTATGTCGTCACCAAGATCCCCCGTTTCGCGTTCGAAAAATTCCCCGGCGCGACAAGCGATCTGACGACGGCGATGAAATCGGTGGGCGAGGCGATGGCGATCGGCCGCTCGTTTCACGAATCCCTGCAAAAGGCGCTGGTGTCGATGGAAACCGGATTGTCCGGCTTTGACGAAATCGCCATTGACGAGGTGCCGGATGATGCGCCGCATATCAACCGGGCGGCGCTGGAAGCAGGCGGCGTCAGCAAGATCGCCGGGCTCGACCCCATCGTTCAGGAAACCGTCGACAAGGGTGTGACACAGGCGCTGTCGAAACAGACGCCGGACCGCATTCGCATCATCGCGCAGGCCATGCGTTTTGGCTTCACGGATACGGAGATCAATGAGATTACAGCCTTCGATCCCTGGTTCCTCGCCCGTATCCGCGAGATCCTCATCGAAGAGGAAGCGGTCCGCGAAGGCGGCCTGCCGACCACCCCGTCGGAAATGCGGCGACTGAAGATGATGGGGTTCTCCGATGCCCGCCTCGCCGCGCTGACCGCGACGCCTGAGGCAAAGGTGCGCGGTGCGCGGCTCTCGCTCGGGATCAAATCGGTGTTCAAGCGGATCGACACCTGCGCGGCGGAGTTTGAGGCCCAGACGCCTTACATGTATTCGACCTACGAGGCCGATGCGATGGGCTTTGTCGAGTGTGAGGCGCGCCCGTCGGATCGCAAGAAGGTCGTCATTCTCGGCGGCGGGCCGAACCGGATCGGGCAGGGGATCGAGTTCGATTACTGCTGCTGCCACGCCTGTTTTGCGCTGACCGATGCGGGCTATGAGACCATCATGGTCAACTGCAACCCGGAGACGGTCTCTACGGATTACGACACATCCGATCGGCTCTATTTCGAACCGCTGACCGAAGAAGACGTGCTCGAGCTGATTCAGGGTGAAATGGAAAGCGGAGAACTGCTCGGCGTGGTCGTTCAGTTTGGCGGCCAGACACCGCTGAAACTGGCAGGCGCGCTGGAAGCGGCGGGTATCCCACTTCTGGGTACGCCGTCTGATGCGCTTGACCGAGCCGAAGACCGAGAACGCTTCAAGGCGCTGGTCGAAAAGCTCGACCTGCGACAGCCCAACAACGCCATTGCCCGCAATGCGAAAGAAGCGCGCGCTGCAATCGAACAGGTGGGCTTTCCGGTCGTCCTCCGCCCGTCCAATGTGCTGGGCGGACGGGGCATGGAAATTGTCGATAATGAAGCCGCGGCGGAACGCTACATCTCGGAGGCTGTCAAAGTCTCTGGCAAATCGCCACTGCTGATTGATCAATATCTGCGCGATGCGGTCGAAGTGGATGTCGACGTGATCTGCGATGGTGAGCAGGTCTTCATTGCCGGGATCATGGAACATATTGAAGAAGCCGGGGTCCATTCCGGCGACAGCGCCTGCTCGCTCCCCCCTTATACTTTGTCGGAAGAGATACAGGCCGAGATGGGTCGGCAGGCTGAAGCCTTGGCGCTCGAGCTTGGCGTGGTCGGGCTGATGAATATCCAGTTCGCGGTGAAAGACGGGCTTGTCTATCTGATCGAAGTGAACCCGCGGGCGTCGCGCACAGTGCCGTTTGTTGCCAAGGCGATCGGGATTCCGGTCGCCAACATCGCGGCCAAGGTCATGGCGGGCGCAAAACTGTCTGACTTCGATCTGGACGAGATGCGGCGCCGTCAGCGGGATCAAAAATATATTGCCGTGAAGGAGGCCGTCTTCCCC
>JBCCDJ010000025.1:0-67922 GCA_039030855.1 Pseudomonadota bacterium | reverse complement strand
GATAGAGATCGGCACCGGACGGGTGATCCTGGAGGGCGTGACCTCGGAAGCGGCGCTGGACGCCGATGATTTCGTACTGTCGGGGATTGTCGATACGGTCCCGGGGGGTGGGGGCGATACGATGCCGGGCGGGGGCGATGATACGATGCCGGGTGGTGGTGGTGATACGATGCCCGGTGGGGGCGATGACACCATGCCCGGTGGTGGTGACGATACGATGCCCGGCGGTGGTGGCGACGACACCATGCCGCCCGAAGATCAGGTCACAGGCACAGATGATGCCGATCTCCTCCGGGGTGAAGGGCCGGGGGATGAAATCATCCTCGGGCTAGGCGGCCGGGATACCATTGAGACCGGCGCGGGAACCGACACCCTGACAGGCGGGACCGATGCAGACCTATTTCTGGTCAAGCTGGTCGGCGGCCAGGTCGATGCAAATGTCGATACCGTCAGTGATTTCAACTATCTGGGCGGTGATCAGATCGGCCTTGGCGAGGCCCTGTCCGGCATCGCCTTTGCGCGGCTGCAGGATGTGGTGCGCGCCACCCCGACCGGCGGTGACACCCTGATTGCAATCGATATCGGCGCGGGCTTCCAGACCGTTCTTCGCCTCGAAGGCGTGACCTTCACGACCGAACAACTGATCCCCTACGGCTTCGACGCCCCGGCACCAGGCAGTGCTGCCTTTTCCGCAGAGCCGTACGGGTTCACCAATGACAGCAATAACAGCGTGGACCCCGCAGCCACGCGCGACGGGCGCTATGTGGCCTTTGTCGACAAGGATGACCTCGACTTCAATCCCGGTGATTTCAACCTCCTCGACGTGGTCGATGAGTTCGACCAGGAACTGGCAACGATGGATGTTTTCGTGCGCAACATGCTGACGGGCGAGGTACAGCGGGTGAATGCCGACGCTGATGGTGTGATCGCCAAGACCGCTGGTGGGTTCGATTCCAAATCGATGAGCCCGGCGATCTCCGAGGATGGCCGGTTCGTCGCCTACGCGACCGATGGTCAGGCCGCTGCCGCCGATACGAATGGCGAGGGCGATATCTATGTGCGCGATCTCCTTGCCGATACCGATCCGGTGCTGGTTAGCGTGGCTGCCGATGGCAGCGCGGGGGGCGGCGTGCCGTTGGGCCGGGATGACTTCACCTCCAGCGTCTCAGTCGTCGATATCTCCGCCGACGGGCAGCGCATCGCCTTTGTCAGCACCGCCGATCTGACCAGCGCAGGGGCAAACGATACCAACGGCACCGCCGATATCTATCTGCGCGATCTCGTGGCGGGCACGACCGAACTGGTCAGTGTGGGCACCACGGCGGCAATGGCAGGTGGCGGGGTCATCACCCCCTATACAACGGAGTTCGGCGGGCTGAGCGCGGGTGTGGTGGAGCTGTCAGCCGATGGCCGCTATGTCGCCTATCTGACGGATGATGGCCATGTGGCCGGTGATACGGATGATGAGCAGGACCTGTATCTGCGCGATACCGTCGGGGGCCGCAGCCTGAATATCACCGGCATCGATCCGGAGGAGATTACCGGCTTCAGCATGTCCGCTGACGGCTCACGCATCGCCTTCTCGACGGCAGGGGCGCTGGTCGGCGCAGATACCAATGGCAAGCAGGACGTCTATATAGCCGATATCGACCTCGATACCTTCACGGTGAGCGATCTTTTCCGCGTCAGCGTGGCAGAAGGCGGCTTTCAGGTTTTTGGTGGCGATGCTGTGGCCCCGGTCCTTTCGCCAGATGGCACACGGGTCGCGTTCCAGTCCGATGCCTTTGACATCATCCCCATCGATATCGGGCAGCAATCATCCTCCGGGCAGAATTACCGCCTCTTCGATCTGGAAATCGCGACCGGCGAGTATTCGACCACCTCGGCCTTTTACGAGCTGGACAAGGCCAACGAGGACGCGGGCAACCTCGCCTATACTTACACGGATGACCGGCTGGTCTATCGCACGGCGGTAGAGGTTGAATTTCCGTCATCCGATAGTCTGGTGGTCGAGGAGACCGAGCGGGTGGATATCGCGGACCTCGCTCCGGACAATAACGAGAGCGACGCGTTCTCGGGCATTCAACTGGACGCGAACCAGCGATTTTATCGGAGCGAGATCAACGATATCGGCGCTGATCCCTTCATCGATGGCGATCTGAAAGACCGCGACGTTTTCGCCTTGCGAACCTTTCAGACGGAAGAATACCGCATACGTGTCGAGGGTTCGGCAAATGGTGACGACCCTTCGGCCGGAACGCTCTTCGATCCGGTCATTCGCGTCAGGGAAATCGGACCGGACGGGACGACCTTTCTGGACAATGACGATATCGACTTCGCCACCGGGAACCGCAGTTCGGAGATCATTTTCACCGCCGAAGCGGATACGAGCTACGCGCTAGAGGTAGTGTCATTCGATTCCGAATTGTTCGGTACCTATCTCATCGACTTTGCGGAAACCGATGATCTCGACCCCGGCGATTTCATGCTCTGATCGCGTAGGCCCTTTGGCATACGCGACCAAAGCCGCCCTTGAATTCGGGGCGCGATGGGCTTCCATTGCCACCATGCAATTTTCAGAGGCCCCATGACCGATCTGCCGAAATCCATCGACGATGTGCAAACCATGCTGGGAGAGGTGGACTATGTCTGCGGCCGGGCGCTGGCGACTGTCACCTATCTGGCGCTGACCCTCGGCAAGCCGCTGTTTCTTGAGGGCGAGCCGGGGACCGGCAAGACCGAGATTGCCAAGGCGCTGGCGGCGACGCTTGGGCGGCGGCTGATCCGGTTGCAATGCTATGAGGGGCTGGATGCGGCCTCCGCTGTCTATGAATGGAACTTCCCTGCGCAGATGATCGCCATCCGCACGGCGGAGGCATCGGGCGGCACCGATGCGGCGCGGCTGACCGATGATCTCTTCTCTGACCGCTATCTCACCCGCCGCCCGCTGCTGGAGGCGATGCAGCCACAGGAGGGCGGCCCGCCGATCCTGTTGATTGACGAGTTGGACCGCACGGATGAGCCGTTCGAGGCGTTCCTCTTGGAGGCGCTCAGCGATTTTCAGGTCACGATACCTGAGCTTGGCACCATAAAGGCGGCGGAGCCGCCGATTGTCATCATCACATCCAACCGCACGCGCGAAGTACATGACGCGCTGAAACGGCGCTGCCTTTATCACTGGGTCGGCTACCCGAATTTTGAGCGGGAGATGGAAATCCTCGCCGCCCGCGCGCCCGAGGCGACAGAGACGCTGAGCCGCGAGGTCGTCGCCTTCGTCCAGCAATTGCGCACCGAGGATCTTTTCAAGCGGCCCGGCGTGGCGGAGACCATCGACTGGGCAAAATGCCTGATCGCGCTGGATGCCATCGCGCTCAGCCCGCAGGTCATCTCCGACACACTCGGTGCGATCCTGAAATATCAGGACGACATTCAGGCCATGGAGGGGTCGGAGGCGAAACGCATCCTCGACGAGGCGCGGAGCAAGCTGGAACCCGCGTGATGGCGAAATACGCCGACCTGCAGATCAATACGGATGGCAAGCTCGCCACCAATATCGTCCATTTCGCACGGGCGCTGCGCAAGGCCGGGATGCCGGTCGGGCCAGGGCGGATGATTGACGCGGTCCGCGCGGTGGAGGCGGCGGGATTTTCATCGCGCGATGATTTTTATTGGACGCTGCATGCCTGTTTCGTGACCAAACCCGAACAGCGGCAATTGTTTGGCCAGACATTCCGGTTGTTCTGGCGCGATCCGCAATTCCTAGAACACATGATGTCGCTTCTGATCCCGACCATGCGCGGCACGGCGGAGGAACATGTGCCGGAGGATGCGGAAAAGCGCGCGGCAGAAGCGCTGCTCGACGGGATGGACCAGCCCGATATTCCCGAACCTGAGGGGGAAAAGGAGAAGATCGAGATTGACGCCTCGCTGACCTTCTCGGCGGATGAACAGCTGAAACAACAGGATTTTGAACAGATGTCGGCGCAGGAGCAGGCAGATGCGATGCGGGCCATCGCTCGTCTGTCGCTGCCAATCCGGCCCATTGCATCGCGTCGCACAAAGTCCGCGTCGCTTGGTCGTCTGGTCGATACGCGGCGCACGCTCCGCTCCGCCATGCGCACGGGCGGGGACATTCGCGCGCTGGAGATGAAGACGCGGCGGGAGCGGTGGCCATCGCTGGTGGCGCTTTGCGATATTTCCGGATCGATGTCGGGCTATAGTCGGATGCTGCTGCATTTCCTCCATGCCGCATCGAATGCCAAGGGCGCGGGCTGGGCGGATGTCCATTCCTTCACCTTCGGCACACGGCTGACCAATATCACGCGGCATCTGAAGGTCCGCGATGTGGACAGCGCCCTGAAACGTGCAGGGCAAGAGGCAGAGGATTGGGAGGGTGGCACGCGCATCGGTGCCTGTCTTGGCCAGTTCAACCGTGACTGGTCCCGCCGGGTGTTGGGACAGGGGGCGGTGGTGATCCTGATCACTGATGGCCTCGACCGCGACGACCCAGACCGGCTGGCGAAGGAGATGGAACGTCTGAGGCTCTCATCGCGCAAGCTCATCTGGCTCAACCCGCTCCTGCGGTGGGAGGGGTTCTCACCCAAGGCGCGCGGCGTGCGGGCCATGCTGCCCCATGTGGACAGTTTTCGCGCCTCCCACAACATTGCTTCGCTTGAGGATCTTGCCGGTGCCCTGACACGCAGTAATGACGGCGGCGACAAGGCGCGGTTGATGCGTTTGATGGAAGCCCCGCGCGAGGCAGCAGAAGTCGGTCGCTGGGACAAGGCGACGTGGACCATCCCGGCATCGCAGCGGTGGGAGCGCTGACGCGCGGCTATTCGTCGGCGATCGGGATCAGCACCTCGTTCCGGCGATAAGCTGGCAGGGTCCAGGGCGGGTTATAGCCTGCGACCTCCGCCGGTCCGATGGGTGCCAGGCCGTTCTCGGCCATCCATTCGCGCAGGCGGGCCTCTTCAGCGTCGGCATTATCGTCCATCGATCCGGAATAACGGACCACCGCCACCCGGCGCGGTTCGATTTCGCCGAGAGAGACCATCGGATCGGATGGCAGCGGTGCGGTCGCCAGTGTCAGATCGGCGGGCAGGATGAAGATCATCTCCCGCCCATCCCCACCGCCCTGAAGAACGGGCGCGGTCATGGCAATCTCGGCCCCGTCCGCTGCATCGGCGTTCAGCACGGGGGCTGTCATCGCAATCTCCCGCGCCCCGCCATTTTCGCCGGAGATGTAATCGAACAGCCGCCCGAACGCCGCCCGTGTCCCATCCGCCATCGGCGTCTTTACGACGACAAGTGTGCCGTAGTCACGGATCTCAAACGCCTCCTCCGCCCGAACCACTGTGTAGTCGGGTTCCGGCGCGGCCTCGCTGCCGACCACTGAGCAGGCGGCAATCGAGAACAGCGCCGTAAGGGCAAGGATGGTTTGTGCCGTACGCGTCAACATGGGCGAACTCCGATGAATACCGTTTCATCCCCACCTATGGCGATCCCTGTCGAATGCGAGGGGCCAAGGGTCGCTATCGCCGATATCTCCCGTTCCTGTGATCGCCCGCAAGAACCGGGTGTCGCAGCCGGACTGCCGGTTGATAGAACCACCTCGAACCAAAGGAGACATGACATGAGCCCCATCTTTCGCCCCCTCGACAATGATACGGTCGCTGCCCTCCGCTCTGGCGGGCCGGATGCCTATGGCATGGTACCTGAAAGGGTGATTTCCGATGGCAGCGGCAATCCCTGCCGCCATTGTCTGCGCGATATAGAGAAGGGTGAGGACATGTTGATCCTTGCCCACCGGCCCTTCCCCGCCCTGCAACCCTATGCGGAAACCGGCCCCATATTCCTCTGCGCGGCCTGCGAGGGGGCGGAGCCGGACTATGCGCTGCCGCCCGTTGTCGCCGTGCGCCAGGAGTTTCTAGTCAAGCCCTATGGTCGAGACCACCGCATCCATACCGTCGGCGAGATCGTGCCGACCATGGACATGCAGGATCATTGTGATCAGTTGTTGTCGGACGAAACCGTGGCTTATGTCGACCTCCGGTCTGCGGTGAACAACTGTTTCATTTGCCGCGTGACCCGTAGCGATTGCACAGCTGGCGAAGATGCGGGATGAAAGGGGGGGTTAACCGTATCGAGGATTGCCACCTGTCATGAGCGCGTTCCCGGCCAAGGATCAAATCATCACGGCGGAGGTGTGTCTGCCTGCGGATGACCTCGGCATGGAGATGCCTTTCTTTATCGACCGGCTGGGGTTCCGGTTAGAGGAGATCTTTCCTGCCGACGATCCGGCAGTCGCAGTCCTCTCCGGCCACGGCATGCGCGTTCGTCTGGACCGGAACGCGGACATGCCGCCCGGCAGATTGCGGCTGCGCATCGCCGAGGCGGCAATTGACGAAGATGCCGGTCACCTCACCTCACCCGCCGGCACGGTGATCGAGATGGTGGAAGCATATCCGCCGCTCCACACACCGGAAACGCAGCACGCCTTCATGGTGCGCCATCTACGCGACGGCGATGCCTGGGTGATCGGACGGGCGGGCATGCGGTACCGCGACCTGATCCCGGACCGGCTCGGCGGATCGATCATCGCCTCGCACATCCGCATCCCCGATGGCGGGCCGGTGCCCGACATGGTTCACTACCACACCGTCGGGTTTCAACTGATCTTCTGTTATCGCGGCTGGGTGCGGCTGGTCTATGAGGATCAAGGACCGCCTTTCGTACTGGAGGCGGGTAATTGCGTCATCCAGCCCCCCGAAATCCGCCACCGGGTTCTGGAAGCGTCAGATAATGTCGAGGTTCTGGAGATCGGCGTACCGGCGGAGCATATCACGACCATCGATCATCAGATGACATTGCCGAACGGTGCCATCAACCCGGATCGCGTCTGGCAGGGCACACGCTTCATCCATCACCGTGCGAAAGACGCGCAATGGGCCCCCTGGCGCGTTCCGGGGTGGGAGGCGCGAGACACCGGCATTGGTGCCGCTACCGGCGGTGTTGCGGGTGTCCATGTTGCACGTCCCGGCACGGGCGGCGGCGATCCCATCTGGAGCAGCCACGACACCAATATTCTGTTTACCTTTGTCAAGGAAGGCTCGCTGGTGCTTGAGGTGCCGGACAAGCCCCCGCATCATCTGATCGCAGGCGATGCCTTTGTCCTGCCACCTGACATGATGGCGCGGTATTCAGACATGAGCGCTGATTGCGAGCTGATCGAGACAGCCTTGCCTGCCCGTTTTGACACAACATACCGCCCCCGCAACAGGAGCTGAAAGTCGTCTCGGGCTGGGCGCGTCAATCAAAACTGTGCCCGAGATGCAGGCATTCTTGGAGGCATGCTCAACCACCAGCGGCATCAACATAAAAATACCTCATATATGGGGCATAATGCACATTATTCTTGATAATTTCCTTTAATCGAGAGGCGAATCGAATGTATAGGTTGTTCGTCTAGTAATTTGATGCGTTCAATTTGTGGGTTGAACTGATTGGCGAGGGGCATCGCCACGGCTTCGACGAAAAGACAGTTTGCGTTCCGGGTTTGATGTGGGGACGGCACCTTGTGTGGTGCCGCGCAAACTTAGGGGCTATTCAGATGACCATCGCTCAACACGAGCTCGCTGCGCTGTCCGGTGCAGCTCTCGGCGGCACAGCCGCGTCCGGACGCAGTTTCACAATGCCGTCGTTTTCAAACACATCCGTCGTTGTTTCGGACAATGACGCAGGACTGCATGGCGGGCGCAGCGGCTGGTCGCGCGACAGCTACGGGCAGTCTGCGGCGATCACGCTGGACGGCAACTCAACCGAAAATACCAGCCGGATCTTCATCGACAAAGTCTTCGGCGTCACGGGATCGGACGGGCAGTATTATGAGCTTGTCGTGATGAAGCAGGAATATACCGGGGTAGAAATCTATACCTTCAACACCGCCCGCGGCACCCCACCAGCGGGCGTGACACTGACCCTCCAGCACAGCTGGGGCACCGATGGCCTGCCCTACGACAAGCTGGGCATGGGCGACGATTTCAGCGCATCTGGTCATGGCGGTCCGCTCGGTCCCAACCTGCTGGTCAATGGTGATTTCGAAGACAATCTGACGAACAACACCGGCAGTTCCCTTGGTATGACGAACGCCGTCTCCAGCGGATGGCATGATCGTGGTCATGCTGCGGCACAGATCCATGAACAGGACTACGGTCACGGCAACGCCCGCGGCGACGCGGTTGTGGAGCTGGAGCGCGGCGTGGTGCTGCGCCAGACTATCGAACTGGAGGAAGCGGGCCTCTACCAGCTGTTGCTGGACGTGACGCGGCGTGGACATCGCGATTCGGACAACACCTTCCAGATCATCGTCAACGGACAGGTCGTGGATACCGTTACGGCAGCGCGCGCGGAGACGCTGACCTATGAGCTGCACCTCAACGCGGGCGAGGCTTATGTGGAGTTCAAATCGCTCAGCCACAGCTATCGCGGGGCCGGAATCGATGATGTGAAACTGCAGCATGCGCAGCCACAGGAAGGCTCGCTCTCCGGTCGTTACTTCATCGACAAGAACAACAATGGCATCGACGATGACGGCCCGGACAATGGCGTTGAAGGGGTCAAGGTCAGGCTGCTGGATGAACAGGGTCGCCATGCAGGTAAGACCACCTTCACCGATGCCGACGGCAACTACAGCTTCGCCGGGCTCGACGTGGGCACCTACGGCGTTCGCTTCATTGACCGGAAAACGGGCCGCGATCTGATCGAGACCAATGTCGGCGATGATGACAGCATCGACAGCGATGCGCAGTTCATCAGGGCAAAGAAGTCTGAAATCCGGGATATTGATGTCACTGCTGGCAAGGACCGTGTCGACAATGATGCGGGCGTCGCGGGGAACCAAGACACCCATGTGTTGACCATCGATTTCGAGGACTTTCGCCGCGGCGATGTCGTCTATCACGCTGATGACTGCGTGACGGTCAGCGTCTCCAAACCGGCAGGAAAGAAGAAACATCAGGCGGTCGCCGGCGAGGCGATGATTTTTGATACCGACCGTCCGACAGGCGGCGATTCTGATCTTGCCCATAACGGTCAGGGCAATGTCCTTATCATTTCCGAAGATGGCGACCGGAAGAATCCAGACGACAACGCAAAAGGCGGGACGTTCCATTTCACCTTCGACGCACCGAGCAAGGTCATCGATCTGAAAGTGATCGACACCGAAGAAGGCGGCACGGTGACGCTGTTCGATGAAGCGGATCGAACGATCAAGACCATCGCCCTGCCCCGCATCGGCGATGGCGAAGTTGCCACCGTCGCCATCCAGACCGACGGTGTCTTGCGCCTGGATATCAAGCTCAAGGGCTCCGGCGCGATCGACGATATCCGGTATGTGAAACCGAAGGGCAATGTGGCTCCGACCGCGACCGACAATCTGAACACCACCGATGAGGACACAACCATTTCCGGCAACATGCTCACGGATGACGACGGTTTCGGCGTGGACAGTGATCCGGATGGTGACCCTCTGACGGTGACCGCCATGTCGCTCGGCGCACTCGGCACCGTGTTGTCGGTGACATCCGCCGGTGGCCGCAAAGGGGGCCTGACCGTTGAAAGCGACGGCTCTTACACTTTCACGCCAGGTCCCGATTTTGACCCGCTGCCGGTTGGCGCGTCAGATACGCTGAGCTTCGACTATACGGTTTCGGACGGTAATGGTGGAACCGATAGGGCATCGGTCACCATCACGATCAACGGGCTCAACGACCCGCCAAACGCGACCCCGAACGCGATCACGATCGATGAGGATGATAGCCTTCGCCACGAGAACGCCGAAAACGACGATGGCTCAGAATCATTGACACTGAACGTGCTGACCGATGGGACAGCTGACAGCGACCCTGATGGTGATCCCCTCAGCGTGGCGGCGACCACCATCGGCACGACGGTCATCGCCGCCGGAACACCCTTCGCTGTCACGACGCGCAACGGTGTGGATGTGGAGATAACGGTCGAGGCGGACGGCGCTGTCATCTTCGAGACGGACGGCAAGTTCGACGACCTGAATGATGGAGATACCGACGCAATCGACTTCTCTTACACCGTTTCTGATGGCAATGGTGGCACTGACGAGGCGGATGTGACCATCAACATCCTCGGCAAGGGCGTGGCCGTGCCCGATGTCAGCATCAATCTGGTCTTCGTTGTCGATGCGTCCCGTTCCAGCACGGATGCTGGTGGTGCGGCGGCGTTCTTCGAGGGGGCCAGCGACGCTGACGCCGATCTGGACGGTGATGGCAACGCTGCCTCGCAGCTGGACGCGCAGCTATCCTCCATCCAGCAAATCAGCGATGCCTTCGCCGCGACTGGCGAGGCCGATATCGATCTGAGCTTCATCCTCGGCGGTACCGAAATCATCGGCGGCGCAGTGCCACCGACACCGTTCATCAGCGCTACTGGTCAGTCGGTGTTCGATGCTGGCGAAGACCTGTCATTCCTGTTCAAGGAAATCGATCAGAGCGGTTCTTTCGGCGTTGCGCGTATCGATCTGGGTATCGAGGCGGCGACGCTGGCCCTGAATGAATTGCGGTCCGGCGACGTGGCACCAAGCCGGAACCATCTTTTTCTGATGTCCGACAATTCGCCCGCTCTTTCGGGAGATGTCGCAAATCTCTTGTCGACCATGGGTGACCTGAATGCCGCGCTCGGCAACAGTCTGGAGCTTGATGCGCTGATCTTCGACAGCGCCTTCACAGCGCGCCCCTTCTTCACGAATCTCGTGACATCACGGGTCGCGGATGGCGAGGCCACGCAAATTCAGAACCAGGGCGATCTCGACCGTTTCCTCTCGACGGTCGCAGATGCGGATGCGGTGATTGGCTGAGCAGATCGTTACCGGCTACACGAAACGGCGCGCATCATCATGCGCGCCGTCTTCACTTGCGGATATGTCGGCATGTCAGGCCTGCGGCCCCTTGGGGGTCTGGCGCAGATGACCAGCCTTGATCCAGACTTCTGCGCCCTCACTGCCGGCTATGGCATTCAGTGCGGCCCCATTTGGCAGACGCAGCCACGACCATGGCGCAAACGCCTCGCCCTGTTCGGTGAACCCGCCCTTTAGGACGAAGACCTCCAACCCGGTCTGGGGTGGCAGGGTGACGTGGCAGTTGGGCTCCCACCGCTCCATCCGCACGGTTTCGTTTTCGTCTTCGTGCAGGGGCGCGGCCAGTACACCGGGCCGGTCAGGGGCGGCCGCGAAATCCATATCGTCCGCATCGATGCGAAACTGATTACGATCCTCCAAGTCGAACTGCCAGAGCTTGACCAGGATCGTGCAGCCGGGCGCGGAGGACGGCGTGTGCCGCGTCGTTGGCGGGTTGCGCACATAGGTGCCGGTAGGGAAATCACCGTGTTCGTCCTGAAACACACCGTCGAGCACCAGGAATTCCTCGCCGCCTGTGTGAACATGGGCAGAAAATGCGCTGCCCGGCGCGTAGCGCACGATGGAGGTAGCGCGCGCCACCTCCCCGCCGATACGGTCGAGCGGTCTGCGATCGACGCCTTTCATCGGCGACGGGATCCAGGGGGTGGAGCCGCCATGGACGACGGCCCGTTTGCTGAAATCATGATTTGCGTTCATCGGAAGGCTCCTTCAGGCAGCGAAACTGGGGCGGGATGTGACCCGGGCGCGCCAGTCATGCAGCGCGGTCAAATGCGCCGGAATTTCGATCTTGGCAAAATCGGCAAATCCAAGCCCTGCGGCAAGGGTTATGTCTGCAACAGAGAACGCATCGCCTGCCAGATAATCTCGGCTCTCCAGCAAGGAGTTAAACCGCGCGAATGCGTCTTCCGCTCGCTGGCGCTGGGCTTCACCATACGCCTTGTTCTGGTCCGTCTCCAGATCAGGCCCAAGGCCCGGCGTTGCATGGTGAAAATAGGCCCCGACCGCGTCAAGCACATCCGCCTCAGCCTTTCGCTGCTGCATGGCGATCTCGCCGCGCGCCTTGGCGGTGGTGCCGGTCAGGACGGGATTGCCATCGGCATGATCGAGATATTCGGTGATGGCGGAGCATTCCGACAGCGTCCGACCATCATCGAATTCAAGCACCGGCACAACGCCGGAGGGGTTTTTTGCCAGGAAGTCAGGCTCGCGATGTTCACCCCCGATTACGTCGACAGGAACAAACTCGACAAGATCGGTCATTCCCTTCTCGCTTAGCGCCACGCGGACGCGCAGAGGATTTGGAAGGCCGGGGACGTCATAGATCTTCATCGTAGGTCTCCTTATTTATCTATCAGTAGATAGACAAATGCAGATTGGCATTGGCCTTGTCAATCCCCTATCTATGGATAGGCAAAGAAGGTGATGACATGTCGATGCGCGAAAAAATCCTGAATGCGGCCGAGACGCGCATGCGTGCGGCCGGCTACAACGCGATGAGCTTTCGCGACATCGCCGCTGATGTCGGAGTGAAAAGCGCAAGCGTGCATTACCATTTCCCGCAGAAAGAGGACCTCGGCGTCGCCTTAGTCGCGCGCTATTCCGAGGGTCAGTTCGCAGCTCTCGCCAATGCGACCGAGGGCGTCGAGGATCGCATGGCGATGGTCCAGGCCATGATCGATCTTCACGCAAATGCTTTCGTCGAAGGCAAGAGCATTTGCCTCTGCGCAATGCTGTCGGCGGAATCGGTTGGCCTGCCCGCGCGCGTGACGGCGGAAGTAAAATCCTTCTTCGACCAAAGCCTCGCTTGGCTTCGCGAAGTGTTTGGTGGAGAACCGGATGAGGAAATGCGGGCCGAAGCGGTGCTGGCAGCGCTGCAGGGTGGATTGCTCATCGCTGCCGTATCCCGCGATGCCGCGCATTTCGACAGGGCAGCGCGTGGTGCCGCGGAACTCGCGCGAACAACACTGGATCGAACGCCCGGACATTTGTGAGGAAACTGGATCATGACTTCACCCAATGCCCGCTCAGCCCATGACCAGATCGTCGAACAGGCGCTCGCCTGGATTGCCGAAGGCAAGGGGGCGGCGCTCGCCACAGTGATCCAGACTTGGGGGTCCGCCCCACGTCCGACCGGATCTCAACTGGCGATCTCTTCGGAAGCGGAACTGATGGGCTCCGTATCCGGCGGCTGTGTCGAAGGGGCTGTCGCTGCCGAAGCGCTGGAGGCTTTGGAGGATGGCGATTGCCGCGTACTGGAATTTGGCGTCAGCGATGAGGAAGCCTTCGCCGTCGGCCTCGCCTGTGGCGGCGAGATTAAGGTCATGGTCGAGCCGATCGGTGTCGGGCGCGGGCCGGACAGTGATATGATTAAGGGCCTCGCCGCAGCCCGTGCCGCGCGCGAAGCTGCGGTCTATGCCGTCAATCCCCAGACATGGGAGCGTCGTTTACTTGCCGCCGAAGCGGCTGATGCGCTGGCCGATGCCGCGGCCACGGCGCGGCGGACCGACCGGTCGGGTTTCGCCCCGGACAGCGACTGGTTCCTTGGCGTGCACAACCCGCCGCTGCGGCTCGCAGTGGTCGGTGCGGTCCACATCGCGCAGCCTCTGATGCAGATGGCGCGGCTGGTCGGCTATGATGCGATCCTCATCGACCCGCGCGAAGCCTTCGGTTCCGCCGCCCGCTTCCCAGGCGAGACCATCGTGCATGACTGGCCCGACGAAGCGCTCAACGCATTCGGCCTGGGTGAGCGAACTGCGGTTGTCACCCTGACCCATGATCCGAAGCTCGATGATCCGGCGATTATGGCCGCGCTGAAATCGCCGATCTTCTATCTCGGGGCGCTGGGATCAAAAAAGACCCATGCAAAACGGGCGGCCCGTCTGATCAAGGCTGGGTTTTCCGAAGATGACATCGCGCGCATCCACGCGCCGGTCGGTCTCGATATCGGTGCCAAATCCCCGGCTGAAATTGCGGTGGCGATCATGGCGGAGATGACCGAGCGACTGAGAAAGGCGACCTGATGAAGTTTGGCCCCGTGCCGCTGGAGGAAGCTGAAGGCGCGGTGCTCGCCCATTCGATCCGCGTCGCGAAGCGTCGTTTCGGCAAGGGAACAGTGCTGTCATCGGAGGATATCGCTGCGCTGCGTGCCGCTGGGGTGGACACCGTCACCGTAGCGCGGCTCGGCGGCCAAGACATGGGCGAGGATGAGGCAGCCGCACTGATTGCCGGTGCGCTCGGCGGGCCGCATATGTCCCTCTCCGCGCCTTTCACGGGTCGGGTCAATCTGTTCGCGGAGGAAGCGGGCATCCTGCGGGTGGATGCCGCCGCAATCGCGGCCGCCAACAGCGTTGATGAGGCGGTCACCATTGCAACCTTGTCTGACTTTTCACGCGTCGCACCGCGTCAGATGCTGGCAACGGTTAAGATCATTCCCTACGCCGCACCGGCGGAGGCGTGCCGCGCGACTGCCTCTGCCCTCAGCGGGCACCCGGCGTTGACGGTCCACCCGCGCAGCCGCAGCACGGCCTCGGTTTTCCTGACACACACGCCGGGTATGAAACCCTCTCTGATCGACAAGGGCGGCGCAGCGGTCGCGGCCCGGCTCTCCGCTCTCGACATCAGCGCACCCACACCGGTGGTCACCGCCCATGACACGGATGCGCTTGCCGCCGCACTTGCAGGGGCGACGGGCGAAATGATCCTGATCCTTGGTGGCTCCGCCACCTCCGACCGCGACGATGTCGGCCCTGCCGCGCTTGTCGCTGCTGGCGGCACGATTGAGCGGTTCGGGATGCCGGTTGATCCGGGAAACCTCCTCTTTCTTGGCACACTGAACGACCGTCCGGTTATCGGCCTGCCGGGCTGTGCCCGATCGCCCAAGCTGAATGGCGCAGACTGGGTGCTGGAACGTCTTGCATCAGGCCTGGAGGTTACCGGCGCTGACATTCAGGCCATGGGCGTTGGTGGCCTTCTGAAGGAAATTCCGTCGCGCCCGCAGCCCCGCGCCGGGCAGGTCACGCCCAGCCGCCCGCGCGTTGCAGCGATCCTGCTGGCAGCCGGATCTTCCAGCCGCATGCGGGGGCGCGACAAGCTGACGGAGGATGTCAGCGGCAAACCCCTGCTGCGCCACGCGGCGGAGACGCTCGTCAATTCCAAGGTCGACCATGTCATCGTTGTCACGCGGCCCGATGATACCGACCGCACCGAAGCCCTGTCCGGGTTGGCGGTGGAGTTGATAGAGAACCCGCAGGCTGATGAGGGGATGGGCGCGTCCATTCGGGCAGGAATGACGCGGATCGCACCCGAATGCGACTGCGTGCTGATCGCGCTGGCCGACATGCCCGATTTGACAGCGGCAGATCATGATCGGCTTCTCGCCGCCTATGATGCTGAAGAAGGCCGCGAGATCATCCGCGCCACCACCGCTGCTGGCACCCCCGGCAATCCGGTCCTGTTCGGACAGCGGTTTTTCGAGCCTTTGCGCGCGTTGGAGGGAGACGAGGGCGCGCGGGCGTTGCTGGCCGCCCATGCCGACCTCGTCTGTCCGGTGCCCCTTGGCGGGGAAAGCGCGCGCACGGATCTCGACACACCAGAAGATTGGCGGCGGTGGAGAGATGGGTGAAACGCAGCCCTAGCGCACGATCGTCAGCGTCTCGGCAGTACCGCCGCGGGTAATGCGCATTGATGTCGCTGTGATCCGCGAGATGACCCAGCCATCGATGACCGAGCCTTGCTTGACCCGCATTACCTGCCCATCCGGCAGCCGCAGCAAGGCCCTGCGGCTGTCTTTCGATCCAAACACACCGAGGAGATTGAGCTCTTCCAGCTGGATGGCGTCCTTCAGGGTCGCGGCATTCGCAGCGCCCGGCCCGGCAGGAGCAGCGCGCGAAGGCGCGCGTACTGTTTTCGCGCCCGTTGTTGACGGGGTCGCGGCGATGATTGTCGTCACCTTCGGTTTGATCGATCTTGGCCGGGTCTTCGGCTGTGGTGCCGTGGCAAGCGCCAGATCACTCGGGCTCAGATCCAGCTCCGCCGGGCGCGGGCGGGGTAGCGGTGCATTGGTGACGGCAAGCTCGCTCGGACGCTCCTCGATTTCGGTTGGTCGTTCCGCTGGGACGATGGCGGCGATCGGCGCATTCGCCTCAGGCTCCTGATCATCAGCGATAGCTGTATCGACGGCTGGCGTCACACCCGTGGCGCGCGGATCGTTTCTGTCGGACTGTCCTACAGAGCCGATGGATGGCCCCGTCTCGCCGATATCCGGATGGGGCTGGATGATGGACGTCACTGCGGGTGGTGCGACCGGGATACCGGTGGGCGCGGTCGCGTCAGGCAGTGCGGCCAACGTAATGGCCTGCGCATCATTGTTTGTATCTGACGGCGGCTCTGTCGGTGTGTTCGCAACGCTGACCGGCACGGGCGTCACCGGATCACGCAGCGCGTCTGGCAAAGCGGTCAGAAGATAGGCACTCATCGATGCGGAAACCGGCTGCGCGGCATTATCCGTGTCCGGCTCGGCTGCCAGCGCCTCGCCACCCAGCAGTGACAGTCTGACCGGGTCGACAGGTTCGCCGGTGATCAGAGCGGTATTGACCCTATCGAAACCCGGCGGCGATGCGACCGCCATGTCAGCGAATTGCGCTGCAAAAGCGGTATCGAGGTCTTCGATGACCGGAGAGCGATCAGCGCCGACAGGGGCAGTGCGAGGCAGGATTGCCGCTTCGAATTGCGCAGTGGGCGGCGTGTCTGACAGAGCTGCGAGGTCGATCCTGTCGGATCCGGAATCTGCCAAAAGACCGGCCCAAACGAGACCAGCCCCGACAATGATTACCGCGGCGGCCGCTGCCGGTACGGCAAATCGATGCAGACCACCAAATGTCGGCCAGGTGGCAAATGCCGGGTGGGCATGGCGCGATGTGATACGCGCGGGCCGAAACCCCCAGCGGCGGGCATAACTCTTCGCCTCCTCCACAACGGCGCGTTCCGTTACTGAAATCGCATGACCGGCGGCCCTGGCAGGGGTGTCGACGAGATACAGATCACTCTGGGGAATCGTCGTGCATTCGGCCACCGCCGCTGAGATCGCGCGACGCTTTCCGATCAGATCATAGATTGCATATCGCTTTGAGATCTCGGTATTCAGCACCTGCTCGGCAGGCAGCCACAGCTCCACTCGGGGTGATGGATCGCCGGTCAGATCGGTCGCATGGCGCCGCATGGCGAGGACCTGTACCTCGAATTCCGGAGTATCAAGCGGCACCACGAACACACACTGCCATTCCGGCAGCGAACCAAGTGCAAAGAGCGCCAGCGAATCCGCGCGGAATTCAAGCGCAAGCTTTGTCGGCTTGCGAGACATGGACGCAGTTGTGGTGTCTGTGGTCACTCCTCCGCCTCCCGATCGCGCAAGATCACACGCGCGGGTTATACATCACGAACCGGGCACTGCACCAGCATGTAACGCGGGCGGTCATCCGCGCCCCGACGAGGGGGCGCGGTGCGTGCGATCAGCCCTTCTTGGGCTTCTTCTTCGCGGTCGCCGCCTTCAGCGCCTGATCGAGATCTGCGATCAGGTCATCTGCGTCCTCGATACCGATCGACAGACGCACCACCTCTGGCCCCGCACCGGCGGCAACGCGCTGGGAATCGGTCAGCTGGCGGTGCGTGGTCGATGCGGAATGGATGATCAGCGAACGCGTATCGCCAAGATTGGCGACATGGCTGAAAATCTCGACATTATCGACCAGCTTCACGCAGGCCTCGTACCCGCCCTTGACGCCGAAAGTGAACAGGGCCCCCGCACCCTTTGGCGTGTATTTCTTAGCCCGCCGCACATAGGGGCTGTCCGGCAGCCCGGCATAAGAGACGAATTCCACTTTCGGGTGCTTTTGCAGCCACAGCGCGATCTTCTTGGCATTGGCGACATGGCGGTCCATACGCAGTGACAATGTCTCAACCCCGAGAAGCGTCTGGAAGGCATTCATCGGTGCCGCGCACATGCCAAGATCGCGCAGGCCGATGGCGATGCCGTGGAAAGTGTAGGCAAGCGGCCCGAATGTCTCGTGGAATTTCAATCCGTGGTAAGCGGGCTCAGGCTCGATCATCGAAGGATGCTTGCCCGCCGCCGTCCAGTCGAAATTGCCCGAATCGACGACGATGCCCCCCATGGAGGTGCCGTTGCCGGAAAGATATTTCGTCGTCGAATGGACAACTTGTGTCGCGCCCCATTCGAACGGACGGCAGAGATATGGGGAGGCCGATGTATTATCGACGATCAGCGGCAGTTTTTCCTTGTCCGCCAGTTTTCCGATCTTGTCGAGATCGGTGATATAACCGCCCGGATTGGCGATGCTCTCGCAAAAGATCGCCTTCGTGTTGCCGTCGATGGCCTTGCGAATCGCTGAGGTGTCCTCGAAATCAACGAACCTGCATTCCCAGCCGAACCGCTTGAAGCTTTGCCCGAATTGCGTGACGGAACCGCCATAGAGCCGGTTGGACGCCACGAAATTCGCGCCCGGCTCCATCAGCGGGAAGAGCGCCATGATCTGCGCCGCGTGGCCGGACGCACAGGCCACCGCGCCGACGCCGCCTTCGAGCGCCGCAACCCGTTCCTGCAGGGCACTGACCGTAGGGTTGGTCAGGCGTGAATAGATATATCCAAGCTCTTGCAGATTGAACAACGCAGCGGCGTGATCCGCATCGCGAAACACATAAGCCGTCGACTGGTAGATCGGTGTCTGGCGCGCACCGGTGGCCGGGTCGGGCGCGGCACCAGCATGAAGTTGCAACGTATCAAAGCCGTATTGACGGTCTGCCATCGAAGTCTCCCAAAAATCTGCAGGCACGAAATGCCAACGTGAGGTTTGCTCATGTATTACTTAACGAAGCCTAGAGGAAATGCGACCCGAATTGAAGCCGCCCATCGACAGCTCGCCAACCAACCGCTGATATTCAATCTTCGGGCAGCGGTTCATGACGACCTTCAGGCCATGGGCCTCCGCCTTTCGCGCCGCAGCCTTGTTGATCACGCCGATCTGCATCCAGATGACTTTCAGACCCTTATCCATGAGATGGTCTATGGCTTCACCCACAACCGGGCCGACATCTTCGGACCGGCGAAAGATATCGACCATGTCCACAGTCACCTTGCGTTTCGCAAGCTTCTTCAGTGACGGCGCGACCCTGGCACCGAACAGGCTTTCGCCCTCATATGCCGGATTGACCGGAAGCACCTTGTATCCTTTGAGGCCCATATAGCGCCCGACATAAAAGGATGGCCGCACTTCCTTCATCGAAACACCGACCAGCGCCACGGTTCTCACCTCGTCAAGGATCGCCTTCAGATATGCGTCGGAATAGTCCATTCACGAAGATCAACCGCAGCCAGCCGGACATGTCCAGTGGCAAGGACAGGTTTAGGGTTCGAGGAATGATCACGTTTGAGCAAAAAAATGCGCCCGCCGAAGCGGGCGCAGTCAGAACGAGGGACAGTGAGTTGGTGAAGAAGGCCGTTCACGCCAGCTTCAAAACTCATATGGGAGTTATAGCAGAGGTTGGCTAGTCGGTGCTCTCTTTTTTATTTCCGATTGTTTCAATCAATGTATTTTTTCACGTTGAGGCACTCGGGCCGATAAATCTAGAAATCTGATGAGGACTTCCTTTTTTGTTTATAATCAGCAATTTAAGTCCTTTTTGAGCATCTATCATGCAACCCTCGCATAACCTTGGTAACAATGTTCACAGTTTCTTGCAGTGCGTCATCAGTCCATGAAAGGCCTAGAGAATCGGCTCAAAGCTCTGAATTTTGGTGCTGCTGCATTGGGGTACTTAGAATCAATGGATGCCCGATCAGCGCGCTGTCCGCGTCACGTGAAGCGCAACAGCAGCCGCGTTCGAGACATTCAGTGATCCGAAATCCGATGCAAACGGAATTTGGGCAAGTTGATCGCATGTCTTGCGGGTTTTTTCGCGCAGGCCCGGTCCTTCGGCACCCAGAACCAGTGCAACCGGGCCTTCGGCGGCGACAGCTTCGGTAATGTCCGTCTCCGCTTCGCCAGCGAGCCCGATCAGGCGATAGCCGAGAAAGCGTGCCCGCTCCATCGCATCAGCAAGGTTGCGCACCCGCAGATAAGGTTGCCGCTCCAACGCGCCTGAGGCCGATTTCGCCAGTGCCCCGGTCTCCGGTGCGGCGTGGCGCAGTGGGGCAACGACTGCGCGTGCGCCGAAAACCTCTGCCGAGCGGAGGATCGCACCAACATTATGGGGGTCTGTCACCCGGTCGAGGAAGACCATGATCGGGTTGGGGTCGGCGTCTGACGGCGCGCAAATTTCCTCCAGCTCTCCCCAGTGCAGGGGGCGGGTCAACAGCGCCGCACCCTGATGGACCGAGCCTGGATCGAGCGGCGCCGGGAATTTCCGCGGGTCGGCTTCTTCAACCTCGGCATCCCGCGCCCTGATCGCTTCGTCGAGTTTCGCGGCCGCATTGCGGGTGACCACGAGCCGTTCGATATCGCGAGACGGATTGGCGAGCGCATCGCGCACAGCATGGAGACCGAAGAGCCACACAGGTTCCGGCCCCGCCTTCCGCGCGCGGTCTTTTTCAATCGCCCAGGCGGGCTTCTTGCGGGGTCGTGATGATGTCGGATCCATGGCGCGTGATAACGTGGCCCATCGCGAAATGCCACTGCCTGCTCTGGCCACCATCGTCCGGCGGGGTCATATAGAGACAATCATGTCGCGCAAAAGCTATCACCACGGCAATCTGAAGTCCGCTCTCGTCGATGCGGTTCTGTCGCTGATCTCGGAGAAGGGGCCGAACGGGTTTTCCTTTGCCGAGGCGGCGCGCCGCGCAGGGGTCAGCCCTGCTGCGCCCTATCGCCACTTCAAGGACCGTGACGACTTGATCGTAGAGACCGCGCGCCGCGGATATGAGCTTTTCGCCGGGCGGCTGGAGGCGGCATGGGATGAGGGGCGACCCTCCGCGCTGTCGGCGTTTGAGCGTGTCGGGCGGGCGTATCTGGGGTTTGCCAAGGCGGAACCGGCGTATTTCGCAGCGATGTTTGAAGCCGGGGTCTCGCCCGATCATGACAGCGAGTTGCGCGCCGCCGCTGACCGTGCTTTCCGCGCGCTGCACCGCTCCTGCGAAGCGCTGGCAGCCAAGATTCCCGCTGAGAAACGTCCCCCGGTCCTGATGATGTCCTACCACATCTGGGCGCTGAGCCATGGTGTCACCGCCCTGTTTGGCAGGGGCGATGATGCGCGAAGGGCGACCCCCATATCAGCGGAGGATTTACTGGAGGCCGGAGCGGGCATTTACCTGCGCGGCCTTGGATTTTTGCCTGAAGAGGACTGATTCACGCAGTTTCGGTCCGCTTTTCACGCGCGCTCGCTTGACGCGACGGCCATTTGCACCCATCTATGTGAATGTGATTAACATTAACATCGCCGGAAGGAGGCAGCATCGTGAATAGGGTCGTTCAATGGTTACAATCGGCTGAAGCGTGGCTGGACGCCCGCGGGAAGCCTGCCTGGATTGCCGCAATGGTGTTCGGTTTCATCCTCGTTTGGCCGATTGGCCTCGCAATTCTCTTTTTCATGATCTGGAGTGGTCGCATGAACTGTTCGAAACACAGCTGGAAACGCAACACCTATCGCCGTCGTATGAACGAGACGGGCAACACTGCCTTTGACAAATATCGCGAAGAAACCTTGCGTCGTCTGCAGGAAGAGCAGTCCGCCTTCGTCGGTTTTCTGGAAAAGCTTCGCAAGGCCAAGGATAAGGCAGAATTCGATCAATTCATGAATGAACGGAATCGACCAGACCCTGAGGGTAGCGCGCCCGCCTGATCAGGTCGGGCTGACGGCTAACAGGCGAAGGTCATCGGGCCTTCGCCTTTTTCCATGGCAAAAGAACCCTAAGATTCAGACGAATTCAGAGGCGATCGCGGAATACATCACGGCCGTCGCGACAAGCACGAAGACATGCCAGATCGCGTTTTGAAATGGCAGCGCCCGCCAGACATGAAAGACAACGCCGAGTGTATAGAGAATGCCTGAGGTGACCATCAGCATGAGCGTCATCACCTCTACATTTTCGGCGATGTCTCCGGCAACGATGATGGCAGCCCAGCCCATCGCGAGATAGAGGCAAAGCGAAAACAGCTCATACCGGCGAGGGAAGACGATCTTCAGGAAAATGCCGATGATCGCTGCGCCCCAAACGGATGCCAGCAGGACCAGGCCAACCTTGCCCCCAAGCGAAATGGCCGCAAAGGGCGTGTAGGCCCCGGCAATCTTCAGATAGATGGTAGAGTGATCAAGGCGGCGAAACCATTCACGCGCTGCGGGCAGTGGGACAAGATTGTATATCGCAGAGAAGGAGAACATGGCGATCAGTGAAGCCACGTAGATGGAAATCGCGGTAATCTCGCCAAATTTGTGTTCTGCTGCGACAAGGCCAATGAGAATCGGCCCCGCGATCAGCGCAAATCCGACACCCAGCGCGTGCACCACGGCATCTGCCGCAATCTCATGTCCTGAATAGGTTCTGGTGTCGGGTTCGTTGTCCATAGATCTAATATGCGCAGATAATGGTTAACATAGAACCACAACGCAGCGTCAATTTCGCAAAACGACGTCCGGCGGGTGAGAATGGACACGCTTGGCAAGCTATCAGCGCACGCTACGTCGCCGTCAATGACAAAGCCCGCTTTACAAATCGTCTGGTTCAAGCGTGACTTGCGCGTATCGGACCACCGACCGCTGACTGAGGCAGCGGCGGCTGGACCTGTGCTGCCGCTCTACATCATTGAGCCGGCGCTCTGGGCGGAGCGGGATATGGCGGGGCGGCACTGGGACTTCATTGCCGAAAGCCTAGTGGAATTGCGATCCGGCCTTGCGGCATTGGGCCAGCCATTGGTTATCCGCATCGGCGAAGTCACCGACATTCTGGATCAAATCGCGCCAGATCACCCGATCGGGGCCCTCTGGTCCCATGAAGAATCCGGAAATGCGTGGACCTTTGCACGTGACAGGCGCGTGGCCGCATGGACGCGCGCCCGTTCAATCCCTTGGCATGAGCCGCGCCAATCCGGTGTCATTCGGCGTATCGGATCACGCGATGGATGGGCACGGCGATGGGATGCGTTCATGGCCGAACCTGCAAGCGCGCCGCCCCCTCTGGCACCCCTGCGCGCGATTGACCCCGGCCCTGTGCCCCGTGCACGCGATCTGGGGTTGCGTGCTGACCCGTGCCCGGACCGGCAAGAGGGTGGTTCGCGTGCTGGCGGGGCTCTCCTCCACAGCTTCCTGACCGAGCGGGGGGAGACATATCGCACCGCCATGTCATCCCCGATCACCGCCGCCGGTGCCTGCTCTCGTCTATCCCCGCATCTGGCATGGGGCACCATATCGAGCCGGACTGCGGCGCAGGCCCTCTGGCGACGTCAGACGGAGGTCAAGGCAGGCACGCAAAAGGGCAAGTGGCCAGGTGCCCTATCGTCTTTTTCCGGTCGCCTACATTGGCGCGACCACTTTATGCAGAAGCTGGAGGATGAGCCGAAGATCGAGCATCGCAACCTTCATCCCGCCTATGACGGCCTGCGCCCGACGGAACCCGATGCCGCACGGCTGACAGCATGGGAGGCGGGCGAGACCGGCCTACCCTTCGTCGATGCGTGCATGCGCTCACTCTACGCGACGGGGTGGCTGAATTTCAGGATGCGGGCGATGTTGATGGCTGTCGCCTCCTATCACCTCTGGCTGGACTGGCGCAGGCCGGGAGAGCATCTGGCGCGCCGCTTCACCGACTACGAACCAGGTATCCACTGGCCGCAGGTGCAGATGCAGTCGGGCACAACAGGCGTGAACACTGTGCGCATCTACAATCCGGTGAAGCAGGGGCAGGATCAGGACCCAGACGGCGTTTTTGTCCGCCGATGGGTGCCGGAACTGGCCATGGTTCCGACAGCGCATATCCATACGCCCTGGACGTGGGAGGGCGCGGCTGCACTACTCGGTCGCTCCTATCCGCATCCCATTGTCGATCATATTGACGCCGCAAAGGCTGCCCGTCAGAAAGTCTGGGCCATCCGCAAAGGTCCGGCCTATCGCAATCAGGCTTCACACATCCAGGCCAAGCATGGCAGTCGAAAATCAGGGATCAAGAACCGGGGTCAGCGTGGTGCTCAGCCCAGCGGGCAACTGTCGCTGGACCTCGGGGTGGAGTGACGCAATGAAGATGCGCAAGAAGGCGGACCTGCCGCAAAAGACCTGCGCGGTCTGTCAGCGGCCCTTCAGTTGGCGCAAGAAATGGGCGCGCGACTGGGAACAGGTGCGTTACTGCTCGGCCGCCTGTTCCCGCAATGCCGCCGCCACCAGAAAGCAGGCTGCACATGACTGACACTACGTGGACCCCGACACGCGATGCCGCGTTGCGACGACTGGCAACCTTCGCCCCGCGCACCGGTGGCGATTACGCGCGGCTGCGTAACTTCGACTTCGGGCCAGGGCGTCATGAATGTGTCTCGGCGCTCTCCCCCTTCATCCGCCACCGGCTGATTGCAGAGACGGAGGTTCTGCGGGCGGCTTTGGACCATCACTCCCCCGCCCGCGCCGAGAAATTCGTGCAGGAAGTGTTCTGGCGCGCCTACTTCAAAGGCTGGCTCGAAGGACGACCTGAGGTCTGGGTGCGCTATCGGAATGATCTCGGCCACAGTCTCGACAACCTTGATCGGGATCGTGGTCTGAGGGCACGATATGACCTCGCCGTCAGTGGTCAGACGGGTATCGACTGTTTCGATTTTTGGGCGGGCGAGTTGGTGGAGACGGGCTGGCTACACAATCACGCGCGAATGTGGTTCGCCTCCATCTGGATCTTCACGCTGCGGCTGCCCTGGGTGCTGGGGGCGGATTTCTTTCTGCGTCATCTCGTTGATGGCGATGCGGCGTCAAACACCCTGTCCTGGCGCTGGGTCGGCGGGCTGCACACCAAGGGCAAGACCTACCTTGCCCGCGCCAGCAACATCGCGCGCTACACAGAGGGGCGGTTCAACCCCGTTGGCCTTGCGCCCGATGCGCCGCCCTTGATGGAAGCGGAGCTGCCGCCACCGCGCCCGGCACCGGTTGCGTTGCCGCTGGCCCTCCCCGACCGCTATGGCCTGATCATCACGGAAGAAGACGGTCTGGCCGAGAGCCTGGCTCTGCCGCACAAACCCGCGGCCGTGTTGCGTCTTGCGCCAGTGCCGCGCGGGCCGCTCGCAACAGGCCAATGCGCGGAGGACTTCGCCACGGGTGCTGTGACCGACGCGATGGCCCGCGCGGCGGATCACTTTGGCCTGCCGGGCGAGGGTGCAACCGATGGGTCGGTACAATCGCTTCAGGAGCAAGCGGACCGGCTGGGGCTCAATGGCTTTGCGCTGGCGCGGCCCGCCATCGGGCCGGTATCCGATCTTCTGGCCCCGGCCATGACCGCCTTGCCTGAGGCGGGGCTGACAATAAACCTAATCCTGCGGCCCTATGATGCGCTGACTTGGCCGCATGCCCAGAAAGGCTTCTTTGCGCTCAAGAAACGCATCCCGACATTTCTGGAGGCACTGGACCTGACCGATCAGCCACGGCTGATCTGAGTTTCGGCCCAGTGCGTGAGCAGAACACGGGACGCGGGCACCAGATCAAGACGCATCAGATCCTCGATCCCCAGAAATGCAAATCCCGCCCCCTCGCCGAGGCGGATATTCGCGGGCGTGATGTCGAGCTGCATCTCAAAAGCAAAGAGTTGCGCCCTCGTTCCTTCGCCGATGATCCGCGCAAGGGGGCGCAGCGCTGCATGGTCCACCAGAATGCCGGTCCCTTCTTCAAATTCGCGTCGGGCTGCGGTGATCAGGTCTTCGCCCGTCTCCACACCGCCGCCGAACAGACCCCATTTGCCGGGATAGATCGCCGCCTCGTTGTGGTCACGCAGCTGGATCAGCACACGTCCGGTCATGTCCGATGGGATCAGGACCGCTCCGCGATAGGGACCTGGGTTGTCCCAAGACCCGAGCAGAGAAAAAGCGTCATCCCGGATCATTTGCGCCGCTTGTGCTCTTCAAGCCGCGGCATGATCTCGACAAAATTGCAGGGCATGTGGCGGTAGTCCAGCTGATGGACGAGGATGCCGTCCCAGCCATCTTTGCACGCACCAGGGCTACCGGGCAGGGCGAAGAGATAGGTTCCCCCCGCCACACCGGCGCAGGCGCGCGACTGGATGGTGGAGGTGCGGATCTTCTCCCATGAGATCATGTGAAAGGCGACGGCGAAGCCATCGATTTCCTTTTCATAGACCGACTGATGCGCTTCCACAGTCACATCGCGGCCCGTCAGCCCGGTGCCGCCGGTGGAGATGACCACATCGACGCCCTCATCCTCGATCCAGCCCGTCAGGCGCTCTGCGATGAAGGTCTGGTCGTCCATCACGATGGCACGGTCCGCGAGGATGTGCCCGGCGTCGGTCAGTCGCTGGACCAGAACATCGCCAGAGCGGTCATCCGCCAGATCCCGTGTGTCCGACACGGTCAGGACCGCAATATGGATCGGCAAAAATTCTCGCGCGGGGGCAGCGGCCATGGCTCAACCTTCCAGTTTGGGTGCTTCGCCATCCAGCACGGCGCGCAGCGACATCAGATCACGCCATGACTTGGCTTTCTCGTGGGGGGAGCGCAACAGATATGCGGGGTGAAATGTCAGCAGAACCGGGCGTCCCCCGCCGCGCCCCGGTGTCAGCCAGCGGCCCCGCTCCCGCGTGATCGCGATGGGCCGTTCGGTCAGCACAGCCGATGGGGTCTTGCCGAGCGCCACAATCATCTCCGGCGCGGCGAGTTCGATATGCCGGGCGAGGAAAGACCAGAGCATGACCGCCTCATCTGTCGAAGGATCGCGGTTGTCGACAGGGCGCCAGGGCAGGACATTGGTGATGTAGGCAGCCGTGGCCGGATCGTCCGACTGTCGGTCCAGGCCGATGGTCGCCAGCATCCGGTCGAGTAACTGGCCAGAGCGTCCCACAAAAGGCTTTCCGGCACGATCCTCGTCGCGGCCCGGCGCCTCACCGATGAACATCACGCGGGCAGTCGAATGACCGTCAGCGAAAACGGTGCTGCGCGCACCCTTTTTCAGGCTGCATCCATCGAAATCCTCGATGGCGCGGCGCAGATCGTCGAGGGTTTGCGCGCCTTTGGCCAGGGCGGCGGCGGCGGTGACAGCTTCGATTGCATCATCAGCTGCGGGGACTGGGCTAGCGGGACGGCTGGCGGGTTTTCGCCCCGGCATTGGAGGTTTCTTTTCCGGCGCCGCTGCGGCTGGCCGTCTTGCAATCTCTTCAAACCGGTTCTGAGCGGTCTCTCCAAGACATTCATCGACGCCCGCCTCGATCTGCCAGGAAAGGGCGGCGAGGAGCGCGTCGCGATGGGGATCGTCAAGGGGCGCTGTCATGGCATTCTTCGCGTATATGGGACTTAGTCGTCAGGTTTGACCTTATCGATGCCGTTCGTAGCCGTCCATCATCTGCCGTCGCACTTTCCGGTGGCACTGCCGCCTCTCGTGCCCGCTTACCAAGAATGATCGCGGTATTTACGATCAGAAGATCAACCTTTTTCGCCAATCCAGCACTTTTTTCGTTTTCCGCCATGTGCTGGATGGGTATTGTTTGTCGGGTTAAGTCGCCGCGATTCGGCGATGATGTGAGTGTAAGTGTTTTCTGAGTTCTGAAGTGGGGCAATCATGACGAATACTATTCGAAGCGGCCTTTGGGCCGATGAAACAGGTGCGGTTACCGTAGACTGGGTCGCACTGACGGCTGCGGTCGTGGTGATCGGCATCGGGATCGCATATGCGGTTTTCGGCCCGGACGGGACCAGCGGCATCAACGCGGTGGTGACCAGTCTGACCGATGAGCTGGCGCAGGCGGCCACCAATATCGATGGGTCAATATCTTCCCTTTCCGTGCCGCCGCCTCTGTCGGGCGGAGGATCCTGATCGAACGAGCCGCCATTAACTTATCTTTATGATCGGCGGTGCCGCATTCAGGTCGGCAATGCTGAGGCCTGCGGTTCTCTTGTAGGCGGCTGCGAACTCGCGGCGTTCTGCAAATGGCATGACATCTTCGATATCATCGAACACGCCGCCGCAGCGCTGGCGCACGATCTCCAGCACGTAATCCGGCCCAGCCCCCCGGTTTGCGGCGATCACCTGCGCCATTCGGGGCCGCATCTCCGCCTCGTAATCAGCCAGCGCGTCGGGTCCGACCCCATGTCGGATCAACGCCGCCCCGAGTTTGCGCGCATCGACAATGGCCTGCGAGGCACCATTGGAGCCGGTCGGATACATGATATGTGCCGCGTCCCCCATCAGGGTCACCGCGCCCATGGTCCAATGCGGCAGCGGATCGCGGTCGACCATCGGGTATTCATAGACGGTCTTTGCGGCGCGAATGATGGCGGGAACGTCGATCCAGCCAAACCGCCAGTCTTCAAACATGTGGATAAAATCATCGATTGGGGCCTCACGGCTCCAGTCCTCTCGGCTCCACCCGTGGCTCGCATCATACGTCTTTTCCGCGATCCAGTTGATTAGCGCGGTCCCGTCCCCATCGGTGCCTGAGATCGGATAGGTCACGAATTTCTGCCCATAGTCACCGATCATCGCCATCAGGTTGCTGTCGGCAAAGGGGGGCACGCGGCTCGCCCCGCGCCAGAGGATCGCGCCCGCCCATTTCGGCGGACCCTCTTCGGGGAACATCTGGCGGCGGATCGTGGAATGAAGACCATCAGCGGCGATCAGCACGCGGGTCCGGCGCGGCCCCTGATCGGTGTCCAGAACGGCCTCATCCCCTTCCATCCGGAACCCATGTCCGCGGGTACCCGTCTCTATGGCATCCGGCCCCAGCCGATCCATGACGGCGTGGTAGAGCATCATCTGCAATTCGCCCCGATGCACGGAGTATTGGGGCCAGCGATAGCCCGCCGCCTTGCCACGCGGCTCCCGCCAGACTTCCTTGCCATTGGGCGCGAACATGGCGAGCTCCGCCGTTGGCACTCCTATGGCTGCCAGATCATCGCCAAGGCCAAGCGCCATCAACTCCCGCACCGCATTGGGCTGAAGGTTGATCCCAACGCCGAGTGGTTTCATCTGCGCCACCTGCTCGACCACGTGCACCGGAATCGCCAGCTGGTGACAGGTCAGCGCGAGCGTCAGGCCGCCGATCCCTGCTCCGGATATCAGAACGGTCATCTGCGGTCTCCTCTTGCCCTTCGGTCAGACGCCTGTCTTGATCGGGTCAAAACCTGAGGGAGTACCCATGTTTCTGCAAGCCAAACTCGCAGCCGCCGTCGCGGCGTCCAGGCCGATCCGCGTCTGCCTGATCGGGTCGGGGAAGTTCGGGTCGATGTTTCTGGCGCAGGTACCAACCACTGCGGGGCTGGAGGTGACGCGGATTGCTGACCTTTTGCCCGACCAAGCACGCCTTGCCTGCCAGACAGTCGGCTGGTGCGAGGCGCAGATCGCCGCCACCGCCTTCACCGATGATGCGCTGACGGCTCTCTCGGCAGATGATGTCGATGTGGTGGTGGAGGCGACGGGTAACCCCCATGCCGGCATCCGTCACGCCCGCGCCGCCATCGCGGCGGGCAAGCATATCGTGATGGTGAATGTGGAGGCGGACGTTCTGGCCGGCGCAGCACTGGCGCGGGAGGCGCGCGCAGCGGGCGTGGTTTACACGATGGCCTATGGCGACCAGCCCGCCTTGACAGCAGAGATCGTCGACTGGGCACGCTCTTGTGGGTTTGACATCGTGTGCGCGGGCAAGGGAACCAAATATCGTCCTCATTATCACCAATCGACGCCGGATACTGTCTGGGGCAACCTCGGCTTCGATCCTGAACAAGCGGTGCGCGACGGGATGAATCCCAAGATGTTCAATTCCTTTGTCGATGGCACCAAATCGGCGTTGGAAATGGCGGCGATTGCCAATGCCTGTCACCTGACACCCCCTTCGGATGGTTTGCTGTTCCCACCCTGCGGTGTCGATGACCTCGCCCACATCCTGCGCCCAGCGGCCGAAGGTGGGGTGCTGGAGCGCAAAGGCACCGTAGAGACGGTGTCATCGGAGGAACGTGATGGCCGTCCGGTGTTCCGCGATCTGCGCTGGGGTGTCTATGCAGTGTTCGAGGCCCCCAATGACTATGCCGCAGGGTGTTTTCGCCAATATGGGATGAACACGGACGCTTCGGGGCGCTATTCGGCGATGTACAAGCCATTTCACCTGATCGGGATGGAGTTGAACATATCGATTCTCTCCGCCGCGCTGCTTCATCAGGCCACCGGAGAAACCCTTGAGTTTGCGGGAGATGTGGTAGCAACTGCCAAGTGCGACATTTTGTCCGGCCAGACCCTCGATGGCGAGGGCGGGCAGTATGTCTGGGGCAAACTGATCCCGGCTTCGACGTCGATTGCACACCACGCTTTGCCCATTGGTCTGGCGCAGGACGTCGTTTTGAAGCGCGATGTGAAAAAGGGCGCGGTAGTGAGCTACGACGACATCGTCACGCCAGTGGACAATGACGTCTTTGCCTATCGCCGCGCGATGGAGTGCTCGGATACCGCCTGAGCCGAACTGCGGAAAACCCAAGGATTTCAAGGTTGCTTCGCTGGGATGTTGGTAACATCATGTTACTGAAGTCGTGATCACGGTGGGTTCACAATTGACGATCCGCTGATATCGTCGCGGCGTCAATGAGAGCGAAGACCAGCGGTGGGGCTGTGTCAGAGTGTCTTTTACTCTTGCCCAGATCCGCTGCACATGTGCGGCCGCAAAACGCGGCTGCGTGCGTTTGTAAGTTTGAGGAGCCTACCCGATGAATGCCTACTCCCCCTTCTTTGATGCCTCAAACGCCGAGACGCTTCTCGGGATGTCAACGGCGCTCGATATCTCCGAAATTGATGATGTTCCGTCTCAGGGCACCGGCCTCGCGGGCGCTGCCTACGCGCCTGGCGACAAGATCTGGTCGATCGGCATGCTCGACGACATCATCGCGACGAACCTGCCTGATGCGACATTCACGGCCAGCAACCTCGCCTATGGCGGCAATAAGAGCGAGACAACGCTCAGCGAGTTTCTAAAGGACGATGCCGCATCGATCAGCGGCGATGGCAATGTCGAAATGGGTCCGTCGGGCTTGGTGATGAAAGGGTTCATCTTCATCCCCGAAGGTGCGCACGAAATTGCCATCTCCTCCGATGACGGGTTTGAACTCGAAATTGGCGGTGTTCTCTTTTCCGAGTTTACCGGCACGCGTGGAACTGATGAGACCGCCCGCGTGGTCAACTTCGAAGGCGGGCTCTACGAAGTTGAGCTGAAATATTTCGATGCTGGTGGCGGCCAGTCGCTGACATTTGAGATCGACGGCCTGCCAATCGATCAAAGCGCTCTCTACGGCTCGGTCGCGGAATTCCAGAACCCCGGCTCTGACGTACCCCTGATCCCGGTGGAGGACTATCACCCCTCACTGGTCAATCCGCTGACCGAGGACGGAGACAACGACACCTCGTCGACAGCGGCGCGCGACATCATCGAAGGTGATGGCGGCGACGACACCATCGATGGTGGTAACGGCGATGACGAGATTTACGGCGGCTATGGCGATGACAGCCTGAAAGGCGGCGATGGCGACGACGTGATCGATGGCGGGCGTGGCTCTGACCTCTTGCATGGCGGCGCCGGGGATGACCTGATCATCTCTCGCTCCGATGCCGGTGAACAGCGTATCGGCCAGCTGGCCGTCGGAAATCCCACCCGCGATGACCCGGATAACGAGGTCAACAATGCACGCCAGAAACTGAAAGGATACGAGGATCAGGCGCTGATCGCCGATGATGTCCTGATCGGCGGCGAAGGTCGCGACACGTTCCTCATTTCACCGCAGATCAACGCAAAACTCGACATCATCCAGAAACATGTCCGCTCCGACGGGACGATCAACTGGGCTGGTGTCGCGGGCGAGAACGACGAATTGCACGACCACTGGGTCGACAGTTTCGGTATTGATGTGATCGCCGACTATAATGCTGAAGAAGACCAGATCGTCGTTGCAGGGCACACCGCCACGGTCTGTGATGTCGAATATCGCGATATTGACGGTGATGGCGATATGGAGACGATCGTCTCGATTTCATCTGATCAGTCGGGCGGTTGCGTCACCGGTGCGGCGAAATGTTCATGCATCGATGATCAGGCCCGTTCGGGCGGTGCCCATGATCAGGATCTTCTTGGCCAGATTATCGTTTATGGCGACATGGTCACGGCAGATGACATCGTCACCGATGCCGGTGTCACCTACGGGATCGTCGACACCTATGCCGAAGTGGTCGAGGCCCTGCTGCCTGCGGGTGAAACAAAGGTCACCAAGATCGACGGCAAGAAGGTATTCGGCTACGACACCCGTGACGAGGATGGCAATTACGGCGCGATCACAGGATCGCCCGAGGATTTCATCGACAACGATTACATTGGCGATGTTGAGTTTGCCGACCCGACCGATCCGGGGCCGGAACTGACCCGTGGGCCGTTTGATCAGCTGGGGACGGAAACGGTCGCTGGTGAGACCAAGAAGGGCACGGGCGGCGCTGATGTCATCGCGCCTGACGGCCCCGCCGCAACATATGGCGTGCCCGGCGCATTGGGGTTCTGGAGCCTCGGTGGCGGCTCAGTAGGTGCCTATGAAAACGGTCGTGACGGGCCGGGGGCAAAGGCCTACACCCTCTACGAAAATCAGGCGCTTCTGCGCACTGACGGCATGGTGTACGGGCCGGGCGGTGTGCCCAACGGCGCGCTGTCCTTTAATGGTGAAGACGAGTTCGCCTATATCGCCCATGATCCGGCCTTCAACGTTACCCAGGGCACGATCGCGATCTGGGCCAAGCCCTTCGATCTTTCGAGCACCGGCATGATCGTGGCGAAGGACGCGCAGGGTAATGGCGATGGCGGACATTTCCGGCTTGGCCATGTGGAGGGCGGCAAGCTCTTCCTCAGGATGGCCGATGGCGATCGGCGCGGTGGCAACAACGCGTGGGAGACTGATTCAAAAGTGCTGGATCAGGGGTCCTGGAACCATATTGCGGTATCTTTCACCGAAAACGGTGTGAAGGTCTATGTCGACGGTAAAGCGATCAGCGACGCCAAATGGACTGCCGTTGACGGCGATGTGGCGACCCCCGGCAAGTTTACCGAAGCCTACCTCGTCCAGAATGATGAGCCATGGATCCTCGGCGCCGACAGCCACCGCACCGAGATCAGCGACACGGCGGCCGAGTTTGCTGCCGACGATGACAAGCTCGACAACGCGTTCGAAGGTGCGCTGGCCGATTTCGGCGTCTGGGGCGGCTATGCACCCAGCGATGCCCTGTCCGGCAACAAGATTCGCAAGTTGATCGAGGACGGCCCCGGCAGTGCCCTGACCAATGAGGCCGGCGTCCAACCGATGGAGGCAGGGGACGACAATTTCTCCGGCAAGGGCGGCGCGGACACGATCAGTGGTGAGGCGGGCGACGACACGCTGAGCGGCAATGGCGGCAATGACGAGATCTATGGCGGCTATGGCGACGACATTCTCCGCGGCGATTTCGGTGATGACACATTGGATGGTGGTCGCGGATCTGACCTGCTGATCGGCGGCGAAGGCGATGACGTCCTCTATGCCTGGTCCGATGCGGGCGAACAGCGCGCCGGACAGCTGGTCATTGGAGAGCCGAGCCGTGATTTCCCCGATGCGTCCATCAGCGACGAATATCTGAAATTGGTGGACTGGGTCGACCAGCCGCTTGTGGCCGACGATATCCTGGTCGGCGGCGATGGCGCAGATACATTCTATTTCGGCACGCTCATCAACGCCAAACAGGATATCATCCTGCGCCATGTGAATGAGGACCGGACCATCAACTGGGCCGGTGTCGCGGGCGAGAATGATCGCATTCACGACCACTGGGTCGACAGCCTCGGCATCGATATCGTAGCTGATTACAACGCCTCTGAAGACGTCATCAAGGTGATCGGTCACACGACACGAGTATCCGTCGATTATCGCCTTTCGGACAGCGATGGCGACGGAATCAAGGACAACGCGGTCTCGATTATCACTGCCTATTCGCAACAGGGCGATAATGGCGGTGCCCATGATGAGGATTTGCTGGGCTTCATCGTCGTACATGGTGATCTGGTGGACGAGGACGATATCGTCATCTCGCCGAAGCCGACGCCCGGCATCGTCGATACCATCGATGAGCTGCAGGAGGCACTGGCCCCAACCGGCGAGACCAAAACCTCCACCAGGCCCAACGGGGACGAGCTGTTCGGCTATGACAGCCGCGATGTGGCGGGGGACCCGCTGGCCACAAACCCCGAATACTACAGCGCGAACCCCTACCGCGATCTGGTCGATTTCGATGACACCGGCGGCCGCGGCGGAGCGTTCGAGGTTGTGGTCGAAAATGAAGGCGACCAGTTCGACGGGCTCAGCGCGCTCGAGATTGCCCATACCAACGCGCAGGCGCTGGAGGAAGGAACATGGGCCTTCTCCTTTACCGCAGACGCGCCGGGTGGGCGAGATCAGACGCTTTTGTCCAAGGATCACAGCGGGTTCAAGGATGGCGGCCATCTGACCGTCTGGATTGACGGCGGCGGCCGGCTGAAGGTCCGCATCCAGGACAAAGACGACAGCTACTACCTGCACTACCGCGAAGAACCCATCGTGGCGGGGGAGGAATATCAGGTTGCCTTCTCCTTCGATCAGAACTCGCTCAAGCTGTTCATCAACGGGGAGCTTGTTGATGAGGAGGACGGGTTCGTTGGCGGGATGCTTGGCAATACTGAGGACACGATCATCGGGGCGTCTTCCAGCCAACGCCGTGACGATGATGACCGGGTTCATTCTTTCTTCGAAGGGGAAATCACCAATATCGTCGCCCTCGACCGCGCACTGACCCCGCTGGAGGGTTTGCTGCTTGCCGAAGCGGGCACCGACCCGACCGCGCTCGAATACGATTATGCCACTGACGGGCGGGAGCGTGGCGACCTGTCCAAGCTGGAGGCAGTCTGGGGCAGTGCAGGCAAGGACACGATGGTCGGCACCAATGATGACGACTATCTGCTGGGCAGCTATGGCAAGGACAAACTGAAGGGCATGGCCGGTAACGACGTGCTCGATGGTGGCGTCGGCAAGGACAAGTTGAAAGGTGGCGGCGGCAATGACGATCTCCATGGTGGCAAGGGCAAGGATAAGCTGATCGGCGGCGGCGACGATGACATGATCTTCGGCGGCAAGGGCAAGGATGTCCTCAAAGGCGGCGCGGGGAACGATACGCTCGACGGCGGTGGCGGCAAGGACATCCTCGTCGGCGGCACCGGTGCGGATCAGTTCACCTTTGGCCTGAAGAGCGCGCTGGATATCGTGCGTGATTTCAAGGACGGCGAAGACAAAATCGCCATCACCGCGCCCTATGTCGCTTTCGAAGATCTCGCGATAAATCGCCAGGGCAACGATACACATATCAAATACGATGGCGGAAAGATCCTGCTGAAAGGGGTCAATGTTAACGAGATCACAGAGGACGATTTCATCTTCTGATCCGCCTGCGATCAGCATATCGGGATAGCGGGCCGGTTCGGCCCGCATCAGCAACCAATGCGTGTCGAGTTTCCGATCCGATCACCAATCAGAGATTCGCAAAGGGCTAGTCGCCCTTACGATCTAAAGTTGTGTCCGATACGAACCCACCTACTGTCCGGCTGTAATATTGTCGGGTAAAGATTGCGACTTCTTTGGGCTGTCATGGAATATGGTGTCATTTATATTCAAACTTATTTAGCATTTTATATCAGCACCTTGGAGCCATGGGACGAAGGTGAGACGATGGAGATCATCTGTATGCCTTGTTTGCCTGAAATATATTGCACTGATGGTTGACTTGACCCCGCAACACTTCCTTAACTATGCGATGTTTTGTGTGTGATGCGTGGGGTCAAGATGAGTTGGAAAGTTATGTACGAACAGCACTTAGAATACGCATGCCGAGCAGCAAGAAAAATATCTTGGTACCAGGCCTTCGCGATTGCAAAAAACCCCGATTTTCTCCCCGGTCACCGGGCAGAGAGCATGAGTAATTGTCTGACGGAAGGTAGTCACTCGCTCTTCAACAGCAAGTGCAACTTTTCACACTCTATTGGGGTCTGAACATTATGGCCAAAACAATTAACGTCTCGAATGCGTCGCAGCTCGCCAGTGCATTGTCTTCAGCTTCCGCAGGCGACACGATCCGGCTTGCATCCGGTGACTACGGCAGCTTTGCATTCAATAACCATGATTACTCCGGATATGTGACTGTCACGTCTGCCAATCCGGGAAATCCCGCGACCTTTGAAGACATCGACATCAAGGGCAGCAGCTATCTGAAAATCGATAATGTGCATGTCGACAATTCCTCGAACGGCTCGCCATCGTCCCGCGTCGTCGATATCGACAATGGCAGTCATCACATCATTTTTTCAAATTCCGAAGTAAATGGCTCGGTCGACAATACGACAAACTACAATGCCTTTCAGGGTCATTACGGGATTTATACAGGCGGCACGGCAAGTAACATCCGAATAGAAGGCAACGACATACACGATGTGAAGAACGGTATTGTCGGTCTTGGCAGCGATGATATCGAAATCGTTGGCAATACACTCAATCGACTTGGCAATGACGGTATGAAGTTTGCCGGGGTGGACGGCATCCTGATCGAGAATAATGTCGGGCCCCGGCTTGGCTTCAAGGAACCGGACGCACATCTGGATTTCATCCAGTTTCAGGGCAGTTCGGAAAACATCGTCATTCGCGGCAACGTCTATCTTCCGGGCAACCAGATCGGCTATCAGGCGATCTTCCTTGATGACGGTTTCTACAAAAACGTCCTGGTCGAACAGAATATTCTGTACACCGGTGTTGTGCAGGGCGTCTGGGTTACTGACGGATCCGGTGTTGTCGTTCGGGACAACACGATCCTCAACATGCCGGGCGGTTTCCATAAGGCAACCGCCGTCAGTGTACCTTCAGGGTCGCAGGTCACCAACAACATCATCTCAGGTGGATCGGGCAAGATTGAGGGCAGCAACGTTCGCGTCCAGCACACCAACCCCGGTGCCGATTATCATTACTCGGACCTGTTCGTGAACGCGACCGAGGGACTGGGCATTTCTCTTGCAGACCTGCGTCCCGTCCCCGGCAGCTTGGCTGAGAGCAAAGGGGCAATTGATCGGCTGCTCGAACTTTTGAACGAAGGACCGCCAGTTGAATACGAAGACGAGCCGCCGGCAGAGGATCCAGGTCCGCCTGCTGGTGAGGGTCCTGCTCCCGATACGCCTCCTGCGGCGGAGGAGCCTGATGTCGTCGGACCACCTCCACCAGAGGGCGACGTTTTCTATGCCCTGCCCGGTAAGACTACTTTCAACGGTCTTTCGGACAAAGTCGTTGAAATCGGCCACAACGGCGATTTCGAAGTCGGCTCAGCGACGATTGCGCTCACCTTCAATGCAACGGCCGTCAATGGTCAGTTTGGTCTGATCTCAAAGGATGCAAGCGGTTTTGCGGGCGGCGATCACCTGACCGCCTATATCGAGAACGGCAAATTGCATGTCCGGTTCCAGGACAATGACAGCAGCAAAGTCGTGACCGTAAACGGCATTCAGGCAGGCAAGGATTACGACCTGCAGATCAGTTTTGGCGGCGGTGCGGTTTCGGTGTGGCTGAACGGCGAAGTGGTCGGCGGCGGTCAGTTCCTGATGGATTGGCTGGACAACGTTCAGACATTGCAGATCGGCGCGAACGGCTGGGCGTCAGGATCCGGTCAGGACGGTTTCGTAAGCGTATTTTCCGGCGACATCTCCGACGTTCTCCTTGTGGAGGGAGTGGTGACACCCGAGCGTATTGCAGAACTGCAAAGCGAAGCAGCTGGTGAGCCGCCCGCCGAAGAACCACCGGCAGAGGAACCGCCAGCTGAGGAACCGCCAGCAGAAGAACCGCCAGCTGAGGAACCGCCGGCAGAGGAACCGCCAGCAGAGGAGCCGCCGGCAGAGGAGCCGCCCGCTGAGGAGCCGCCAGCTGAGGAACCACCAGCGGAAGAGCCGCCGGTCGTCGACGATGCAGCTGCAATTTTTGCGCTTCCGGGAACCACTTTCTTTGACGGGCACAAACGAAATGTTGTTGAAGTCGAGCATGACGGACGCTTTGAGGTCAGCTCGGCAACCATAAGCTTTTCGTTCAGCGCGCTGCTCGTCGATGGCAGGAATGGTCTCCTGACGAAGGATGCATCTGGCTATGACGGCGGCGATCACCTAGCTGTTTATCTTGAAAACGGCTCACTGATCGCTCGCTTTCAGGACGGTGCTACAGACCGTTTGTTCAAGGTAGATGGGATCACCCCTGGTCGAGATTACGATGTCGAGCTGACCTTCGGCGAGGGGTTTGTATCCGCATCGCTTGATGGTCAGGTCTTCGGGGCAAGCCGCTTTGATGTTGATTGGCTGGACAACAATCAGGCGCTCCAGGTAGGCGCGCTTGGCTGGTCAAGCGCATCGGGCGAAACCGGCTTCGCCAACCCGTTTGAAGGCTCGATCACCGATCTGCGAATTGTTGAAGGTGTCCAGATTTCCGAACAGGCATCAGCACCATCGATTGCTCAGCCATCAGCCCAGACCGAAGATGAGAGTGACGCCGTCATTGGCAGCGCCGCTGGCGATGAATTGATCGGTGCCGCCGGTGCCGACAGCATTGATGGTGTTGGAGGCAATGACACCATCTATGGCGGCAAGGGCGGCGATCTTCTGGTCGGCAGTGCCGGAGATGATGTAATCATGGGCCTGCGCGGCAAGGACAACCTGGATGGCGGGTCAGGCGATGATCTGCTGGTAGGTGGTATCGGTGACGACACGATCGTCGGTGGCACTGGAAACGATATCCTGAAAGGCTCCGGTGGATCGGACCACCTGTTCGGTGGTGCTGGCGATGACAAGTTGTTCGGCGGAAACAACTTCGACAAGTTGACCGGAGGGGAGGGCTTCGACGAGTTTTCCTTTGCCACCGGCGACAGGTCGAATCTCATCAAGGATTTCGAGAAAGGTATCGACAAGATCGTTATCGAGTCAGGTGCATCGTCGTTCGGTCAACTGGACATCGGCTCAAGGGCAGGTGACGCCTTTATCAAGGTCGGCGACTATTCCATCCGTCTTCAAGGGATCTCCGAAACAGAACTCGAGGCAGATGATTTCCTCTTTGGGTGATCATCACTGACCATCAAATCCGAAATGCCTGTCCCAGTCGGCGCAAAATCCTGCCGCTGGGACAAAGCAGAAGTTGGCTGATTAAATCCGGGCCCTGGGGCGTGATGCTGCAATATTGCATGCGCGACCCAGGGCCCGGTTTTGTCAGGCCACCACAATACCGGACCGGATGTGGTAACGTATTGCGTTCGCGACCATGATCGCTCGCAGTCGGTCCTTCGGCAAACCGTTGCGGGCAAACGCAGTTGGGCCATACGGTCCCGAACTCTTCGTCCCTGAGCTTGGCCCGACATCTCAGCTCCGTCGCTCTCAGCGTGACTTTTCCCACTTTGCGCCGGAGATTTCGGGAGCTGTTTGACGGACCCGTCCCCGGCGGGACGCAGGAGGAACGCCATGCCGGATCAGACAGTAGAAAACGCGATGAGCGTCCGTGATTCGTCGCATGGGATGGTGAGGTCATCGACTTCAAAGGCAATTTCGATTGGCTTCAGCACCACGATGGATCGTGCTGACGCGGGTCGACAGGGTGTCGTGGAAAGGCGTGATCGGCGGCGCTGAGGCGGACCCACAAATCAATGGTACGGAGCATCGCATTGCCTTCCAGCACCACCCGCATATGCGGGCTCCGTCAGGTGATGTGATCCTGTTGGGCGACAAGCTGACAACCGCACGACGACCGATGAAGCTTTGCCGCTCGCTGCCGTCGGGCGTCATGCGCCAAGCGCAGGTGCTCGGCGAGATCCCGCCGGGGTCCAATCAGCGCAAAGGTTTTCGCAAGAAAGGCCCAACGATCGGGGTGCGGTATCGCACCAGAGCGGAAAAACGGCGACTTATGGAAGCTGGCATTCACCCAACATACGGCCAGTCCGCAATCCACCCCTTCGCCAGCCGAAGATTTCAGCCTGGAAATTTGCGCCGCACGCTCAACTGAACCGGGTTGCAAAAAAACAGGGCTCAGGCACGCAGACATAGTCATTTGGGACGGCGACATCATGGTAGTTGGTGACGAGCTGGAGCATCGGTCCGACGAATGAGCTGCTTCGCCAGACAGCGGTCCACTGACGTCGTTACTCTCCGTTCGGATCAGATACTCACTGGCAGATGGTACCCACGAGCATAGACCGCGCGTATGGCTCGAAGCACATCGTCTTTCGGCATGCCGGTTCCAAACCGGTCGCCATGGATCGCGTCTAAACCGTCCGGAGCCTTTCCCAATGTCATCCATCGCGCCAGAACCTCGGCCGATCCGCCACCTGTCCCGATGCCGACATTGAAGCCGGTCGCCAGCCAGAGGCCATCCATGCCGGGCGCGGGCCCGATGAGCGGCAAGCCATCTGGCGTCAGGCACATTGGCCCATTGTTCGCGACCTTGATCCCGGCCTCGGAAAAAAGCGGCATGCGCTCCATCAACCGTTCCAGATGCGGCATCAGCGGATCGATATTCGGCGGGAGCAGCTCCTCCGCGAAGTCGGGCGGGATGCCATCGAGCGCCCAGAATTCGGGTTCGGTCTCGTAGATGCCGATGAGCAGCCCATCGCGCTCCCGCCTAACGTTGCAGGAGACCCAGCTGTCGCGCATCGACGGAAGCTCATCGTCCAGAGCCGCGACTTGCGGCAGGCTCTCCGTGATGATCTCGTGATGCTGCGTTGGGTAGAGGGGTAGATCCAGGCCGAGCGGCGCGAGCATCTCGCGCGCCCAGAAGGACGTGGCGACGACGACATGTCGTGCGGCGATGACGCCCTTCGGCGTCTCCAGCACCCAGCCGCCATCGGCCTGGGCAAGGTCAGTGACCGGACATCGCCGCGCTATGGCGGCACCGCGCTTTTGGGCCACCTGTGCCAGCGCATGGGTCGCGCGGTCGGGTCGACATGGCCGTCCGTGGGCGTATGCGCTGCCCCGTGGATTGCGCCGACGTCTAGAAAGGGGTGCAGCGCCGCGGCCTGATCGGGGCTGCGGACATGAAACGGGATACCCAACTCGGCGTAGCGCGGCGCATAGGCGTGAAAGAGCTCCAACTCCCGCTCGGTCGCGGCAAGGCGCAAGCTGCCGGTGTTGTGGAAGCCGACGGATTACCCCGTCTCCCGCTCAGCGTCGAAATGGGTGCGAATGGAGCCTGCGAAAAGCGTAGTCATCTTCGGGTAAGGCCCGAAATAGGTCGTGTTGCCGGCCGCGTGCCATGTCGAGCCGGAGGTCAGCTCCCGCGGTTCCATCAGGAGCGCGTCGGTCCAGCCGAGCTGCGCCAACCAGTAAAGAACGGCCGCGCCGACAATACCGCCCCCGATAACGGCGACCTGCACATCGGTTTTCATGTGGATGCTCCGGTACGTTTCACAAAACCGGTTTAAGTTATCCGGGAACCCGCGTCACATGTCATTCGCGACTGTTTGCGGGTTCGGGCCGCCGCCCAGCGCGGCCCGCAGGACGGCCACGTCCGGTCGGGGCTCAGCGCCGTTACGCGTGATCAAAAGGTATCCCTTGCCGGTGTTAAGCGCAGGAGCGGTCAGGGGGGCGAGGGCCCCAGACGCGAGCTCGACCTCGAGGAGCATGCAGCTCGCCAATGCGATTCCGTCCCCCGAGATCGCGCGCCCGATCGACTGCGCATAAGTCCGGCAGACAGTTCGCGGCCGCGAGAGCAGCGGATCTTCCGGGTGGCGAGTTGCCCAGACGTCCCAGTTGATCCAGTCCGGCGCGTGACGCTCGTAGTCGAGGAGCGGGAGGCCCGGTGCCGCGTCCGGCGCAGCCACGGGGGCGAGTTCCTCGCCCATCAGGCGCTCTCCGCTCCAGCCTGGTGGAGGCACCTCGGCATAGACGATCGCGAGATCAACCTCAGGTTCGAGCAGGGTCTGGGGGTCGTCTGACATGACCATCTCAACCGCGCAGGCGGTGGGCCCGAGCGCGAAGGCGCGTAGCCGAGGCATCAGCCAGAACGTGGAAACAGCTCCATTCGCCGAGATTCGGACCGGTCCGCCCACAGGTGCGCGTATGTCGGCCAGCGCGCCTTGCACATAATCGAGCGCCATCGTCACCGGCTCCGAGAGTTTCGCGCCCGAGGGCGTCAGCGTCAGGCTACGAGGGCCACGATGAAATAACTCCGCGCCCAGCCGTCCTCAAGCTGCCGCACACACTTACTGACGGCGGCTTGCGACACAAGCAGCTCGGAAGCGGCTGCGGTGAAGCCTCCCCGCCGGGCTACGGCCTCGAAGAAGACGAGCGTATCCGACGGGGCAAGGCGGTGCGGCGACGATCCATTCCTTCTGGTTATGGCAGAGCCCGAAAATTTTCAACGTGGACGATCGACGCCCAATGCTTCTCGTGTGCCCGAAAGGACGGAGGCTCAACATAGCGAATTTCGACTGGCACGCAGAACGCAGCGACTTGGCGGGTATCGCCCTGCTCGACCGCGCACCCGAGAGCGAGGGCATCAACCTGCCCGCCGTGCGTCTCTACCGCCGAGGCCGGGTCCGGGCCGAAATGGCGCGCTACGGCGTCGATGCCGTGGTCCTGTCGGACCCGATCAGCATCCGCTACGCGACCGGCGCGCGTAACATTCAGATCTTCTGCCAGCGCAATGCGCCCTCGCGCTATCTGCTGCTGACCGCAGACCGTTCAATTCTGTTCGAATTCACGGGCTGCCTACATCTGGGCGAGGGCTTCGAAACCATCGACGAGGTTCGCCCCGCCAAGACCGCCAGCTTTGTCGCCGCAGGCCCGCATATAGCAGCACGAGAGGGTGAGTGGGCGAAAGAAATGGCCGATCTGATCGTCGAACTGGTCGGCCCTGGTGCCACCGTCGGGTTGGAGCGGCTGAACGCGGGTACCGCCATCGCACTGCAGAAACAGGGGTTGCGCATCGTGGACGCGCAGCAGCCGGTCGAAATGGCCCGCGCCGTAAAATCCGCTGAGGAGATGAAGTGCATCAAAGCCTCGCTGCGGGCCACCGAGGCGGGCGTCGCCGAGATGCGCGCCGCCATTCGACCGGGCATGACCGAGGCGGAGCTTTGGTCCGTCCTTCACCAGGCGGTCATCGCGCGCAATGCCGACTATTGCGAGACGCGGCTCTTGAATGCGGGCCAGCGCTCCAACCCCTGGTTCCAAGAGACGTCGAGCAATGTAATCGGCGAGAACGAACTGATCGCGCTGGATACGGACGTCGTCGGGTGCCACGGCTACTATTCCGACTTCTCGCGCACCTTCCATTCCGGGCCGGACAAGCCCACTGCAGCGCAGGGCGATCTCTATAAGGTCGCTTGCGAGCAGGTGGAGCACAACATGGGCATTCTTCATGCGGGCATGACCTTTCGCGACTATGCGGACCAGGCCTGGAACATCCCGGAAAAGTACTATGAGAACCGCTACTACCTTTCGGCCCATGGCTGCGGCATGACCGGCGAGTACCCCTATCTCTACCACGCAGGCGACTTTCCAAAAGCCGGCTACGATGGCGAGATCGTCGCCGGCATGACCCTTTGCGTAGAAAGTTACATCGGCGAGGCGGGCGGCACGGAGGGCGTCAAGCTGGACCAGCAGGTGCTGGTGACCGAGCATGGCGTCGAGCTTCTCTCGCACTCCCCTTTCGAGGAGGATCTGATGCGATGACTGTGGATCGCTCACCTGTTCGAAGGGGTACCGATCCGGCTTGGGCTTATGGCCGGGAAAGGTCCAAGCCACTGCGGTTACAGTGTCTCACTAGGCATGCATAACTGGAACAGCACTCCGCACATGGCGGAGGACTGGCGGCGACGTGACGGATCGTCGGCCCCACGCTGTCGGCGCGCAGAAGCGGGTTCTCGGGCTTGATCTAAATGCGAAGGCTCTGGGACGGGCGCGCCAGAAGGTGATTGAGCGATTCACGTCAGGCGCAACCATAATCGCGGAGGTGGTGTTCGGAGCGATTGCGCGTGCCAGATCACCGGCCGATATGCCCGAACCCGGCGATCGATGCAGTGAGATCGATGGAGCCCTATGGGCCTTCATTTGCGGACATCCAAGGTCTGCAAAAATTTGGCGCGTATCGCGCAAGCCCACCACACCTGCGATCAAAACGCCGCCCTTCGCAGCAATTCGCCATGCAAGCCACGCGGGCTTGAGCGCCCCTTCAGACAGGTATGTCGCGGCGCAGTTAGTAGCGAAAGATCTGCGAAGCCTGAAGCGATCACTATGAACGATTGACGATTGTGGTCGCCTAGTGTTGCACTCCTGTCGCTCAGGTTTTCGCCGAATCGTCGGCGGAATGAAAAGGGAACCCGGTGCGTGCGCTGACGGCGCACAATGCCGGGGCTGCCCCCGCAACTGTGAGCGGCGAGCACGGTCTCAAAAAGCCACTGACCTCTGGTCGGGAAGGCGAGACTGATGCGATGACCCGCGAGCCAGGAGACCTGCCCGGGCAATCACCCATTCGGTGCGCGGGGTGCGCATCCGAAGCGGCTAACCCGCAGCGGTGACGATGATCGCCGTCTGAGGGACCACCCCAAAGACAAAACCGTCATTGCGGCGCAACGCGCCGTGTCAATTTTGGGGAGGAGGGACATGACACGTCTTCCACTCGCCTGCCTGCCGGTCGCGCTATGTGCTGCGGCTGCCACGGCTGTCTGCGCACAAACCACGCCACCGATAACCCTGGAGGAAGTCGTCGTTTCCGGCGGTCTCACGCCGATCGAAGCCGACGCCTTCGGTCGCGCCAATAGTGTCGTCACCGCAGAGGATATCGAACAGCGGCAGATCCGCGAAGTCTCCGAAGTTTTGCGCGCGCTGCCAGGGGTCGCGGTCAGCCGCTCGGGCGGCCCCGGCGGCCTGACCCAGATCCGCATTCGCGGGTCGGAGGCGAACCACGTGCTCGTCCTGATCGACGGGGTGGAGGCGGCGGCACCCCAGAACGGCGAGTTCGACTTCGGCGGCCTTCTTGCCGGGGACATCGAACGCGTAGAGGTTCTACGCGGTCCGCAATCCGCACTCTACGGCTCAAACGCTACTGCAGGCGTCATCTCCATCACCACAAAACGGGGCGATCGTGACGGTTTCAGCTACGGCGCAACGCTCAAGGGGGGAACGAACGAGACGGCTGACGTGACGGCCTATATCCGGGGCGGAACGGATAGGATCGACGCCTCGTTCTCGGTTGCCGCGCGCCGCGACGGCGGGTTCGACGTATCCGGGGATCCCGGCGGCGAAGACGACGAGGATGAGAACATCACGCTCAACGCACGCTTTGGTGCCGACCTCGCGGCGGACGTCAGGCTTGGCGGAACTTTCCGCTTCACCGACCGCGAGTCGGATTTTGACCAGTTCAACTTCGGCGCGGCAGACAGCAACGGCCTCGTTTCGGATGCAGATAACTTTCTGCGACAACGAGAGATTTTCGCGTCTTTCTTCGCCGATCTCGAAGGTTTTGACGGCGCACTGGCGCATGGGCCACGGGCTGAGTTCACCAGCGTTCTCGCGGATAGTTTCACATCCGGCGCGCCAACCAGCTCCACCATCGGCGAACGGTTCAGCCTTGGTTATGAGGGTACAGTGGCGCTCGACGGCGAGATGGTTGCCGTCTCCGCGCACACCTTGACGCTACTTGGCGAGTTTGAGCGCGAAACCTTTGAGAATCGCGATCCAGCGCTGGTTTTCGACCCATCCCAACTTGGCCTTCAGCGGCGCGACTTGTTCGGCGTGGCGGCAGAGTATCGCGGCGCAATTTATGACGGGCTCGACCTGCAGCTTAGCCTGCGCCACGATTTCAATGACGCCTTCAACGACGCGACCACCTTCGCGGCCGGCCTGTCTTATCTCTATGCGCCGACGGGCACGCGGCTGCGCAGCTCGATCGGTCGCGGCGTGACCAACCCGACCTTTTTCGAGCAGTTCGGCTTCAACCCGGCGACATTTATCGGCAATCCCGACCTCGATCCGGAGGATAATTTTGGCTTCGATGTCGGCGTCGAGCAGACTTTTCTCAATGGGCGCGGCGTGATCGACGTGACCTATTTCAATGAGACGCTCGACAACGAAATCGTCACGAATTTCGATCCCAACACTTTTGTTGCGACGCCGGTGAACGCAGCAGGTAACAGCGACCGGCAGGGCATCGAGGTGACCGGCACGATCACGCCACTGGAGGGGCTGACGTTCTCCGCCACCTATACTTATACGGATTCCGAGGATGCAGCGGGCATTCGCGAGGTGCGTCGACCGGAACATGAGGGTTCGTTCCGCGTCGAATATACGTTCCTCGACGGCAGAGTGAATATCGGCGGCGACATGCGTTTCGTTATCGACAATTTCGACACTGACTTCACGGCGGCAAGCCTTGGCGCGAACCAGGTCGCGCTGGAGGATTACGCGATCTTTGGGCTCCACGGTTCTTATCGGTTCTCCGAAAACGGGCAAATCTTCGCCCGGATCGAGAACCTGACTGACGAGAACTACTTCGAGGTCGACGGCTTCGCGACGCGCGGGATTACCGGCTTCGCCGGCCTGCGGCTGACTTTCTGAGATGGGTCTGATGATCTTTTTCCGACATATCGGGCAAGCGATCGCCGCCGCCTTGGCCTTCTTCGCAATCGGCGCACTGGCCAACGAGAATTCGATGCCGAAGCGGGTCGTTTCGATGAACCTTTGCACCGACCAGCTCGCGATGCTGCTGGCAGGGCCGGGTCAACTTCGCTCTGTCAGCTATCTTGCCTCGGACCCCAGCGCCTCGGCCATGGCGGAGGAAGCGCGCGGATATCACGCGAACCGCGGACTGGCGGAGGAGGTTTTTCTGATGCGCCCCGATCTCGTCATAGCAGGAACGTTTACGACCCGGGCGACGGTCGACATGCTGAAGCGGCTCGACATTCCGGTCGTGGAGTTTGCGCCCGCGAATTCGATGGACGACGTGCGCGCCCGCGTGCGCGAGATGGGCATAGCGCTCGGCCGCCAGACCGATGCCGAACGTCTCGTCGCACGGTTCGATGCCGACCTCGCCGCCGCCAGGGCCGAAGGGACATCACGGCCCCGGACGGCACTTTACTACGCCAACAGCTACACGCTCGGTGCCGGAATGCTGGCCCATTCCGTTCTGGAGGCGGCGGGGCTATCGAACCTCGCGGTGGAGCTCGGCTATGAGGGCGGCGGGCGTCTGCCCCTTGAGACGCTGGTGATGGAGGTGCCTGATCTGATCGTCACGGGCCGCGACCTCAAAGGCGCGTCGCTCGCCAGCGATAGCCTCGCGCATCCTGCTCTCGCCGCGTTGCGCGCGAATGCGGCGGCTGCGCCCGTTGCCGACCGCGATTGGGTCTGCGGCACGCCCTTTATCGTCGAAGCGATCCGCCGCCTCGCCACCGCGCGCGATGCGGTTCTGGCGGAGCGCTGAGGCGGGGTGCGCTATGGCGTCCTGATCGCGGGGCTCTCGCTCCTGGTCGTCGCGCTCTTTGCGGCGTCGCTTCTCGTCGGCCCCGCTGCGATTGGGTTTTGGGAAAGCACCGCCGCGCTCTTCGCTGGGGAAGGCGAAGCCACGGTCCTGGTAATGCGGGAAATCCGGCTGCCCCGCGCGATCCTCGGCGCGATGATCGGTGCCAGCCTCGGCCTATCCGGTGCCGCCTTACAGGGATATCTCAGAAACCCGCTGGCCGAGCCCGGCCTGATCGGCGTCTCCGGCTCTGCTGCGCTCGGCGCTGTCGTAGCGATTTATACGGGCCTCTCGGCGACCTTTCCACTGGCGTTGCCGCTGATGGCACTCGCCGGTGCGGTCGTTTCTGTCATGGTTCTGCTGGCGCTTTCGGGCGCGCAGGGCGGATCGCTCACGCTGATCCTTGCGGGCGTCGCGATCAGCGCGCTTGCCGGGGCGCTGACCTCGCTGGCGCTGAACCTGTCGTCCAACCCCTTCGCGGCGTTGGAGATCGTGTTCTGGCTCCTCGGCGCACTCACTGACCGCTCCATGCTGCATGTCCAACTGGCCGCGCCCTTTATGATCCTTGGCTGGGCGCTGCTTGCCGGGCTTGGGCGCGGGCTCGATGCGCTGACTTTGGGGGAGGAGGCCGCAGCCTCCCTCGGCGTCAGGCTTGATAGAGTGCGTCTCATGGCCGTGCTTGGCGTTGCGGCCTCCGTCGGCGCGGCGACGGCGGTCGCCGGGGCGATCGGGTTCGTAGGGCTTGTCGTTCCGCATCTTCTTCGCCCGTTGGTCGGTGCGCGGCCCTCACGGCTCCTCCTCGCATCTGCACTTGGTGGGGCGGCGATGCTGCTCGCCGCAGATGTCGCCGTGCGCGTCCTCTCGGACGGGACGGAACTGAAGCTCGGCGTCGTCACCGCCCTTGTCGGCGCGCCGTTCTTCCTTTGGCTCATCCTCAAAAGCCGGAACCGCATGCCATGACCGCGCTGATGCTCACCGATATCCGGGTCCGCCTTGGCACACGCGACGCTGTGCGCGGCGTCAGCATGACGGTCGCGCCCGGCGAATGCGTGGGCCTGATCGGGCCAAATGGTGCGGGCAAGTCGACGCTGATGCGCGCGGCGCTTGGCCTGATCGGCCATGACGGGACCTCGAACCTTGCGCACCTGCCCGCCGCGAAGCGTGCGCTCGCCGCCGCGTGGCTGCCGCAGAAGCGGGAGATCGCGTGGAACATTGATGTGGAAACACTCGTCTCCCTTGGCCGCGCACCGCACCGCCGCCTTGGTGCGCCGTTCTCCACGGCGGATCATGCGGCAATCGCCTCGGCCATGGCGCGGATGGAGGTGGGAGCGTTCCAGTCGCGACCAGCCGCCGCGTTGTCGGGCGGAGAGCAGGCGCGCGTTCTGTTGGCGCGGGCGCTGGCGCAGGAGGCGCCGCTTCTGATGGCGGATGAGCCGATTGCCGCCCTCGACCCCGCCCATCAGATCGCCACGATGGAGACCTTCGCGACGCTCGCCAGCGAAGGGCGCGCCGTTTTGACGGCGCTCCATGATCTCGGCCTCGCCGCGCGCTGGTGTACCCGTCTTGTGGTGATGATGGACGGTGCCATCGTCGCAGACGGGCCACCACGTCAGGTGCTAACGCCTACGCTTCTGAAGGAGGTCTATGGCGTCACGGCGCATATTGCCGAGACAGAGGACGGGTTCGTCGTTCAGCCCCTTGCGCGGAGCGGGGCATGAAAACCACGCTCGCCCGTCCCTGGCTGATGGCCGATCTCGGAGAGCCGCAGCGCGTCCTGAGCTGGTCGCTCAACCGCCCCGGCTTCGTGACTTCGCGGCGCATCGTCTGGCGCGAGGTGCGCGACGCCGACCTGCCCGAAAACTTCGACGCCGACGCATGGTTCGCCGCCGAGCTGGCGCAGGTTGGTGAGGAGGACGCTGTCGGGTTCCTGACCTCGCGCGACGTAACGCGCTTCACAACAGGCCACGCTGAGGTAGAGGGCGTCGAAGCCGCGGCCGTCGCGACGATCGGCCTCTCAAACGCTGAGCGGGTCGGGTCCGTGCGGCGTGCTGATTTCGCCATCGGCACCATCAATATCGCCGTTTCCGTATCGACCGGCCTGACGGAAGCGGCAATAATCGAAACTCTGTCGGTTGCGACCGCGGCGCGTACCGCTGCGATCATGTCGCATGGGCCGATGCTGGCATCGGGCCGCGCCACAGGCACGGGCACCGATTGCCTCGCCGTGGCGGCCCCGCCGGGCACTGCGCGCCATGCCGGGCTGCATACAGCCATCGGCGAGGCGGTTGGCCGTGCGGTGTACGACGCCGTTGCGACGGGCGCACAGAACTGGATGAAGGAACAGGAAGGCTGAGATGGCAAATCTTCGCGAAACGCTGGAAACGCAGCTCACCGACTGGCAGGCGGGGTGGAGCGTCGGCTCATTCGGTGCGATTGCCGAGTTTCATCAGGACGAGGGCGAGGATACCATCATTGCCGAGCCGCTTGCCCGGGCCACTGCGCGCGGCGCGATCCGGATCGAACGGACGGACGGTGCCGTGCCGATTGCCTGGGAGGCGCTCTCGAAAGACCCGACCCGCTGGCAGCAGGGCGTCGCGATCTGCCTGCCCACAGCAGAGGCACTGCGGGCAAAGCGAACAGCGCTGACAGCGCTCGGTCCCGACGAAGCGGCGATCCGCCCGGAAGATCGTGGTGCCATTCTCTTTGATATGGGGCTCGGCCAGAGAAATGTGGATTTCTGCATCCGCACCGCCGATCCAGACCTGATCGGCGTCCTGCGCGCTGCAGAGGGGCGACCTCTCACCGAGACCGGCAATCCAGCCATGGGCGCGATCCTGAAGGCGCACCCCCACCGCGTCGCCCTATCTGCATTGGGGCGCTGCGAGGTCTTCCAGATGATCGGTGGGCCAGACACGGGCGGCAAATCGCCGGAAGGGCCCCACACACATGTGTTGCCGAAACTTATGGCGGCTGGGCGCACCCACTCTGCGAACATGCCGGTTCCCGACGGGCTGACGCCCGCCCTCAACCTGCATCCCGGCAGCCCAATGATGACGCCTCTCGGCGTCGACAAGGCCTTTGACGATGACCTGTTCGCCGCCTTTCAGGCGCTGTTGGAGACCTGGGGGCCTGAAGGCTATGTGGAGACGAAACGCCGGGTCTGGTCCGCCATCGAGGAAGGACGTGACGTTGAACCGGACGAGGCCGCTGCGACGCGCATTGAAAGGACCGCGCGTCGGAACGCCATCCGCCAGAGGGCGCGGATCAACGGCGTCGACGCGTCACTCGCCGCATGGTCCGCCGCCCATGATCGCGGCGCGCACGACGCTGATGCAGACATGCCGGGTCATTGAGGGGCGTCCAGAACGGTGAACCGTTGTCACGCCCGTGGCCCTGGCATCCGAAAATGATCTTCAGTGGCACCGCCAGCATGGTCGTTGCGCCTCCACTCGACGCAGCTCCCGCATGTAGCATATTGAGGCTTGACGGAACGGTGTTCCCAGGACTTGGTTCAAGTATGGCAAACGGGACCGGTCGAAGCACCAAGCACCAGATCCGCTTCCCAAAGCTCCGTCACCGGAGCGGCACCGGGTGCCTCAATGGCTTGCAGCAGGATTTCCGCGCAGCGCCGCCCGGCCGCGCGCACCGGGGAGCGGAGCGCGGTGAAGATCGGCTCGCCGGTCCCGTCGTTCGCACCGTTTGGAAAGTAGGAGATCTCGTCGTCGAAACAGATGACCGAAACGTCCCGGCCCATTACAAGACCCCGACCTTCGATGGCGCGGCGAACGCCCATTGCGATGACGATGGAGGCGGCGATGAAAGCCGTCGGCGGGTTGGGGCCGGTCAACATGGCGCTGGCGCTGCCATGCCCGTGCGCTTCGGTCATTTGGGCGCTCCGCATAATGTTGGTGTCTTCGCCCAGCCCACGCGCCGCCAGCCCCGCCAGGTAGCCTTCGCGCCGCCTGAAAGCAAAATCATGTTGCTCTTCGCCGTTGACGAGGGCGATCCGCCGATGCCCGAGATCGGCAAGGAAGCCCGTCGCACGCTCGATTGCCCGGCGGTTGTTAACGTCGAGCCAGGCGTAGGGCGACTTCGCTCCGCTGGATCTGCCATGGACAACGAAGGGCAAGCCGAGTTCGCGGAGGAGCGGGATACGCGGATCGTTCCGTATCGGGCCATGCAGGATCACGCCATCAACGCTCCGCCGACGTGCGAGGGTGCGGTACGCCGCCTCCTCCGCCTCGTCGGAGACGACTGACATCAGTAGGTCATAACCGTGACGCCCGCAGGTCTCCCCGACGCCGGCGATCACATCAGCGAAAACCACATTGGCCAGCCCTTCGCGGTTCGCTCCGGCGATAACGTGCCCGATGGCCCGCGCCTGCCCGGTGGCGAGGCCCCGCGCGCGGGCATCCGGTTGATATCCAAGCGCCTCGGCGGCGGCGACCACGCGCTGGCGGGTCGTTTCGCTCACCTCTGGATAACCGTTGAGCGCACGGCTGACGGTCGTCTGAGATAGGCCGAGGCGACCAGAGAGTTCACGGAGATTCATCACGCTCCAAAGCGATTTGATCTGGTAACCGAATTGTAGGCGCGGATGGCGAGTCCAGCAAAGACAACTTTCGCAATAGTTGACTCATGATGTCCACTTCGTCACCTTTCAAGACTCAAAGCGCTTTGAAAACGACCCGTTAGCGGTCGGATGACGCTTCTCATATCGTGTCAGGGAGGACGCAATGAAATCTATGGCCAGAGCCAGAGTCCTGAGCTTCGCTATCGCGGGCGCGGGTGCACTCGCCGCAGGCAGCGCATTCGCCGAAAGCCACGCCCTGACGGTGGGCGAAGGTGACTTTACATGGAAGAGCTTTGAAGCGTTCGCCGAAGCGACCGACCTCTCCGGGCAGACCCTGACGATTACCGGCCCTTGGACCGGGAATGAGAAAGAGCAGGTAGAGAAGGTCTTTGCGCTCTTCGAACAGGCGACGGGTGCGACGGTCGCCTATTCCGGCTCCGACAGTTTCGAACAGGACATTGTCATCTCCGCGCGCGCGGGGTCTGCTCCCAATATGGCGGTCTTTCCGCAACCGGGCCTCGCCGCCGACATGGCCAGCCAGGGCCTTCTGACACCGCTGCCTGAAGGTACGGGCGACTGGGTGGCTGAGAACTACGCCGCCGGACCATCATGGGTGGCGCTCGGCAGCTACGCGGGGCCGGACGGCTCCGAAGCGCTTTACGGCATGTTCTACCGGATCGATGTAAAATCGCTGGTCTGGTATTCGCCCGAAGCTTTCGATGAAGCGGGCTACGATATCCCCGAGACGATGGAGGAACTGAAGGAGCTGACGGACCTCATCGTAGAGGAAGGCGGCACGCCCTGGTGTATCGGCCTCGGCTCCGGTGCCGCGACGGGCTGGCCAGCGACGGACTGGGTGGAGGACATGATGCTCCGCACCGCCTCGCCCGAGGATTACGACGCCTGGGTCGCGAACGAGATGCCCTTCACCGATCCTAAGGTGATCGCAGCAATCGAAGCCTTTGGCGAATTCGCGCTTAACGACGACTATGTCAACGGCGGCGCGGCGGCGGTGGCGACGACAGATTTTCGAGACAGCCCCAACGGCCTCTTCGCGATTCCGCCGGGCTGCTACATGCACCGGCAGGCTTCATTTATTCCTGCCTTCTTTCCCGATGACGTGACGCTGGGAGACGATGTCGACTTTTTCTACTTTCCGGCCTTCGCTGAGAAAGATCTGGGCAAGCCGGTGTTGGGTGCCGGAACGCTTTTCGGGATCACCAACCCATCGGACGCGGCAAACGCGATGGTCGAGTTCCTGAAACTGCCCATCGCGCATGAGGCGTGGATGACACAAGGAAGCTTCCTGACCGCCCATGCTGGTGTGAACCTCGACACCTATATTGACGACACCGCGCGTGCGCAGGGTGAAATCCTCCAGAACGCCACGACCTTCCGCTTCGACGCCTCAGACCTGATGCCTGCCGAGATCGGTGCGGGGGAGTTCTGGAGCTCCATGGTCGACTACGTCACCGGTACCTCCGCCGAGGCGGCGGCCCAGAAGATTCAGGACCGCTGGAACACGCTGAACTGATCCACCGACCGGCCCTCCTCGGGGTGGTCGTCATATTGGAGGAGAGGTGGCCATGTCGCCACTTGTGCAGGGCCTGATCACGGTCATCGTCGGCGTCGGCGGCTGCGTCGCCTATTTCTTCCTGTCGAACCTGATCCTCGACAGGGTTATCTTTCCGCCGAAACCGGGCGACAAAGGGCGAAACATCAATCGGGCCACGATGGTTCGTCCATGGCTTTTCCTCTTCCCCGCGCTCTTCGCGCTGACGCTTTATCTTGTTTATCCGGTGGTTGGGTCGTTCTGGCGATCGCTTTACAATCGGGCGGGGGACGATTTCATCGGTTTTGGCAACTACGCCTCACTCTTCTCGGACGCCGCGTTCCAGACGGCTTTCCTGAACAACCTCCTTTGGGTTCTTGTGGTGCCGGCGCTCGCGACTTTCTTCGGGCTTCTCGTGGCACAGCTCACTGACCGATTGTCATGGGGTAACATCGCGAAGTCGCTCATCTTCATGCCGATGGCGATATCTTTCGTCGGTGCGTCACTGATTTGGCGTTTCGTCTATGCCAACGACGCGGAGATCGGCATTATCAACGCGGTGCGCGATGTCGTCGGGCTCGCCCCGGTCGACGTGCTGCAACTGCCGTTCTGGAACAACTTCTTTCTCATGGTGATCCTCGTCTGGATCCAGACCGGGTTCGCAATGGTCATCCTGTCCGCCGCCCTTCGCGGCATCCCAGAGGAGACAGTAGAGGCCGCGATCATCGACGGGGCGAACCCGTTTCAGATCTTCTTCAAGATCAAGGTGCCGCAGATCATGGGCACAATTGTCGTCGTCTGGACGACGATCACCATCCTCGTCCTCAAGGTCTTCGATGTTGTCTATGCCATGACCGGAGGCAATTTCGATACGGAGATCCTGCCCAGCTACATGATGGACTTCATGTTCCGCGACGACGGTCGCGCGACGGCGGTGGCCTTTGTCATCATGGTGATCGTCCTGCCCGTGATGATCTGGAACATCCGGCAGGCCCGGAAGGACATGTAGGGGGTTGATATGGATAACATCGCCGGAACCAAACCCGCGCTGGCCTGGGCCGTGAATCTCTCGGTCATTGCCCTCGTGCTGATCTGGCTGGTCCCCACAATCGGCCTCCTTGTCTCCTCGTTTCGCGACCGGGAGCAGATCGCGATCTCCGGCTGGTGGAACGCGCCCTTTCCGGTCGAGCAGACATTCGCCGCCAAAGCGGGCGGCGAACCGGAAGAGCGGGAGGGGCTCTGGGTGATCGAGGGCAACGTTTTCGCCGAAGGCGGAAACGAAACTGGTGAGATCGCTGCCTTCGGCGGTCGGCGGACTGACCCGACAGGTACGGCCCCCGGCGAGACAGCTGAATTGACACGCGAGCGCACGCTGACCATCACGGCCAACGGCGACTACATCTACACGTCGCCGCAAGAGATAAGGCGCGCGCCCTCTCTTTACTTCGCGGCCGAGACGCCACCGGAATTCTCGCTGGAGAATTACGAGCAGATCCTGACCTCCGACAGCATGGACAGGGCTTTCATCAACACGCTGACGGTGACGATCCCGGCGACGATCATTCCGATCCTCATAGCCGCCTTCGCCGCCTATGCGCTGGCATGGATGGAGTTTCCGGGCCGATGGCTGCTGATCGCGGCCATTGTCGGGCTTCTGGTCGTCCCCTTGCAGCTCGCGCTCGTGCCGATGTTGCAATTCCACAATGCCGTGGGCATCGGGCAGAGCTATCTTGGCATCTGGCTCGCCCATACCGGTTTTGGCCTGCCGCTAGCGATTTACCTGTTGCGCAACTACATGGTCGGCCTGCCAAAAGACATCATCGAAAGCGCCAAGGTCGACGGGGCCACCGACTTTCAGGTCTTCACCAAGATCGTTCTGCCGCTTAGCTTTCCGGCGCTGGCCAGCTTCGCGATCTTTCAGTTTCTCTGGACCTGGAACGATCTATTGGTCGCCAAAGTGTTCCTGCCGTCGAACGCCGAAAGCTGGGTCATGACCGTCAAGATCGCTGACGACCTGCTCGGCTCGCGCGGCGGCGACTGGGGCATTCTGGCGGCAGCGGCCTTCGTGTCCATCGCGGTGCCTCTGATCGTCTTCTTCACGATGCAACGCTATCTCGTGCGTGGCCTGCTCGCCGGGTCAGTCAAATGATCGACTTGACCCCAGCGCGGATGCCGCAATGCAAACGCAACGACCGCTGGTGGCACGATGCCGTGAACGATCAGATCTATCCGCATGGCTTTCAGGACAGCAACGGCGATGATATCGGCGATCCACCGGCGATTTGCGAGCGTCTGCCTTGCATCCCCCCGCCAAGCGTTGACGCGATCCGGATCAGCCAGGTCTTCACCTCGCCGGTCAACGATTTCGGCAATGAAGTTTCTGACTATTGCGACGTCGACCCCATATCCGCAAAGCCGGACAGGACGGCACCGAACAACTGGCTGTCGATCTTCGGCGGCCCGGCCTGGAGCGTGAGCGCGAAGGCAGTGCAGGGCGCGCCGCCCGAAATCACCCGGTTCGGGCTGCGCCGTGATGTCGGTGGCTTCGATCTCGACGTGATCAATTTCGACGATGCGGACGGACAGTTGAGGAACAATCCGCCCGTCGCGCAGGAGCATCGAAGCCAGAAAATCGGGCCACGCATCAGACCGCACGATCATCGGGATCATCTCTCCTCGAAAACCAGCCGAAAACGGCGGAGTTTCTCAACCGGTTCCATGCGCCCCTCGATGAATACGATGACCGCGCGGCCGTGGACGAGGTTTAGGACGCGCCCAAGAGCCTTGATATCCCCGGCCATCACGCCGGCACCAGGCGGGCAAGTGCATCTTGGGCCGTGGCAGCCCCGTTTCGCTCTGAAAGGATAGTCGCATGGCGGATGTGAAGCTTACCGATGTCGGGAAAAAATACGGCGAAATGGTGGAAGTACTGAAGAACATCAATCTCGACATCAAAACAGGCGAATTGATCGTCTTCGTCGGTCCATCCGGCTGTGGAAAGTCGACGCTTCTGCGCATGATTGCGGGGCTGGAGCGCATCACCGCCGGGACGCTGGAGATAGACGGCGAGCCGATGAACAATGTGCCCCCGGCGCAGCGCGGCATTGCCATGGTTTTCCAGTCTTACGCGCTTTATCCGCATATGACCGTGCGCGAAAACATGGCCTTCGCGTTGAAACTGGCGAAGAAATCCGCCGCCGAGATCGACGAGGCGGTAGGCCGCGCAGCGACTGTTCTGCAGCTTGATGCCTATCTCGACCGCTTGCCCAAAGCGCTATCAGGCGGTCAGCGCCAGCGCGTTGCGATCGGGCGGTCCATCGTGCGCGATCCGAAAGTGTATCTCTTCGATGAACCGCTTTCGAACCTCGACGCGGGACTTCGCGTCGCGACCCGGATTGAGATTGCGCAACTGAAGGAATCGATGCCGAATTCCACCATGATCTACGTGACCCACGATCAGGTGGAAGCGATGACGCTTGCCAGTCGCATCGTCGTGCTCGCCGACAAGGGGATCGCCCAGGTCGGCACACCGTTGGAGCTTTACGAAACACCGGAGAACGAGTTCGTCGCGCAGTTCATCGGCTCTCCCGCGATGAACCTCCTGCCCGGCGAGATCGTCGCGACCGGCGAGATGACCGAAGTCAGAACGCAAAACGGCACCGGCGCGATACGCGCCGCAATTCCGACAAAGGACGATGACTTGGGCCGCAAGATCAATGTTGGGATTCGCCCGGAGGATTTGGTCCCGACCGATGCGGACAGCTACGCCTTCGCAGGTGCCGTGGAGATTACGGAGAAGCTCGGCGAGGTCACACAGGTCTACTTCAAGCGAAACGACGCTGAGGCCGAGGCTGTCATCGCCAAGCTGCCGGGCATCCATCGCGGCGCGCGCGGTCAAGTAATGACGATGACAGCCGATCCCGCGAAAGTGCATCTCTTCGCCGACGGTCGGTCGTTGCTCTACCGGCCGGGGGCGACTTAGCAGCGCTTATCAGAGACTGGACAAGCTCCAGGGGCCAGCCGATTTTGGTCACATAATATCAAAGGCGCGCCGCAAATATCTCGCCATGGCCTCGGTCGCAGCACTTTCAGTTGCAATATTTGCGAAGTCCTTCGCGTCTTCAGCCTCTCTTTCGGCAACAAAGCCGAGCCGGGATACGAATCCAAATCGCCCTTTTTGCGTGTGCGGCACCTCACAGTTGCTCTTTTTTTGAAACCATTGCGTCGAAGGAAGCGTCGCTTCCCAACAGCTGGGGAAGGCATCAGGGTGTCGTCGCGTAGTTGCATATCTTCGCAGAAGCACGATCCGGTTCAAATTCGCCGAGATGGACAGCGGTCCCGCTTCGTCGCAACTCGTTAACGGGCTTGAAGCAACGTCATCCGTCGCCCTTGCATTTGCATTTATCCCATCGGTGGCCGACGCGAGCTTAGTCTGTTCGGCGTTGGCAGAAAAAACTTTGAAACCCGTGAACCTTTCTCCGCCAGCCGGGCACTCACGAGGTGGAAGTAATCGAATGCACGGCAAGGAGGGCTCCATGGCCGAATTCATCGTAACGACGCTTGAGGATGAGACCGAGGATAACGGGACCTTATCTCTGCGCGAGGCGATTGCGCTGGCGAACGCCAGCGGCTTCGGCGGCTACGACACCCTTAACGGCAGCTTTGAAGACACGATCACCTTCGCCGACGGGTTGGACGGGACGATCACCCTGACCGACGGGCGGCTCAATTCCGAAGGCAATCTCGTCATAGACGGCGACGGTCGGATCACGATCAGCGGCGACGCCAACGGCGACGACATCACCGACGCGAACGGGATCACCGACGTCGAAGCGACCCAGGCGGCCGGTCTTCTCGCCGACAACAGCACCATCCTTCGCAATGAGAACGGCACCCTCCGGATCGAGGAGCTGACCATGACGGGCGGCTCGACCGGCTACCAAGTCGGCGGCGGCGGGGCGATCGGGGCCTTCGCGAATACCGGCTACATCTCGGTGAGCATCATCGACAGCACGCTCAGCGGCAACTACGCGCGCTTCGACGGCGGTGCCATCTACGCCGAAGGCGACATCGATATCAGCGGCAGCACGTTCACAGGAAACGTCTCCGGCGACGAAGGCGGCGCGATCGCGGCGGCGCTGGATATCAACGTCGTCGACAGCGTGGTGACGGGCAACACCGCCGCCGACAACGGCGGCGGGATCGACGCGCGCGGCGACATTACGATCACCGGGACGCTGCTCGCCGAAAACGAAGCCGGGCTGAACGGCGGCGGCGCCAGGGCCGACCGCGATTTCACCGCGACCGACAGCGTCATCCGCGACAACGAAGCGGTTGGAACCGGCGGCGCCGAAGCCGGTTTCGACTTCACCATCGTGCGGACCGAGGTGTCCGGCAACGTGAGCGAAACCGGGACCGGCGGCGTCGCCTCCTCCGTCAACGGCACCGGCGTGATCACCGACAGCGTTTTCATCGCCAATAGCGGCGTCAATGGCGGCGTCTCCACCGGCACCGCGACGATCAGCGTGACCGGATCGCTGTTTCAGGACAACGTCGGCGCGAACGCCGGCGCTGTCGTCAGCTCCCTGTCGGCGGAGATCGCCAACTCCACCTTCGTCGGCAACACCGGCGGCAGGTTTGGCGGCGCGATCGCGGTCGACGGGCCGGCCACCCTCGACCACGTGACCGTCACGGGGAACACGTCGTCCGGGCTCGCGGCGGCGGTGGACATCGCCTCGGGGACGATCGCCAACTCGATCATCACGAGCAACAGTGGCGGCTCCGACGCTGGGCCGGAACTGACCTTGGCGGGCGGCTATGTCCCCTATTCCGGCACGATCTTCTTCACCGGCGTCAGCATCATCGGCGAGGACGCCAGCGCCTTCGGGCCCTTCGGCTCACCCTACAACGTAATCAATGCCGCCGCCGAAGACATCTTCGTCACCGTGGTTGCCGACAATGGCGGCCCAACCCCGACGCTGGCGCTCAAGGCTGACGCGAAGAACCCCGCCCTGGACGCGTCGAACGTCGTCACCCAGACCGAAGACGCCCGAGGCGGGCCACGGCCGCGAGACATCGACGACGTCGACAATGGCGGAACGGTAGACCTCGGCGCGTTTGAGTTGAACGCGGCAAACCTGAACGGTGTCGGCCTCGTTATCGACGGTCAGTTCGGGGCGGAGGAGCTGCTCGGCACCGACGACGACGACACGATCGACGGCGGCGGCAGCTTCGAAGACAGCCTGCCCGGCTCCGGCCAGGACACGATCCGCGGCTTCGGCGGCGAAGACCTTCTGGATGGCGAAGGCGGTGCCGACCTGATCTTCGGCGGCGACGGCGACGACACGATTACAGGCGGCAACGGCAACCGCGAAGACCGCTCCGACACGGTCTTCGGCGGCGATGGGAACGACGACATCACAGGCGGTTTCTTCGATGACCAGCTCTTCGGCGGCGACGGAGATGATCTCATCAACGGCGGAGACGGTGCTGACAGCATCGAAGGCGGTGCTGGCGACGACACCATTATTGGCGGCGGCGCGAGCGATGATGACGGAGAGGACACCCTGTTTGGAGGCGACGGCGACGACGTCTTTGATGGCGGTTTCTTCGTCGATCAGATTTTCGGCGGCGCTGGTGATGACACCATATTGATCAACAAAAACGATTTCGCTGACAACATCGACGGCGGCGCGGATATCGACACGGTCGATTTCTCAGGCGCTGATGCGGCTATCTCATTCGTGGCGAACCTGACTACGGGGACGATAACCCGCGCCCAAGAAGGGCGTGTGCCTAATTCCAGTGGCAGTTTAATCGACGTCGAGAACCTGATCGGGGCGGAACAGGCGGACGAGTTCTCCGGAAATGATCAGAACAACGTGCTAGAGGGCGGCGCTGGCGATGATACGTTGGTCGGTGCCGCGGGCAACGACACGCTGATCGGCGGCGCAGGGGCAAACCAGATCAATGGCGGCGACGACATAGACACCGCGGTGTTCGATGGCGCGTTTGGCAGCTTCACGCTGGCGACCATCGCCGATGGCTTTCGCATCATTGGCGGCGGCGAAGATTCCTCAGTGGCCAATGTAGAAACGTTCGTATTCGATGACGTCGTTTTTTCGGCGGGCCAGATCTCGGCGATCATTGCCAAAAACAACGCCTTCACCGTGCAGGAGAACCAGACCGCCGTTGGAACGGTCACGGCCATCGACGACGGTGCGGGCGTGGCATTTGAGATTACCGGCGGCGTGGATGCCGATCTGTTCGAGATCGACAGGGCAAACGGCGCGCTCAGCTTCAGGGCGGCCCCTGATTTCGAAGCCCCGATCGATGCAGGTACCAACAATGTCCATGACATCGAGGTTACCGTGACTGATGCGAACGGTTTCGTCGCCGCACAGGCACTGTCGATCACTGTCACAGATGTGAACGAAGCACCGGTCGCGACAGCAGTGGCGGTCAGCGGCGACGAAGACACCATCATCAGCGGCGCGTTGGCGGCGTCCGATGAGGATGGCGATACGCTGACCTTCTCATTGGAAGAAGGTCCATCGAACGGCGCGGTTGCCGTAAACGCGGATGGGTCATTCACCTTCACACCCGAGGCGGACTTCAACGGGACTGACAGTTTCACTTTCAACGCCAGCGATGGGGAGCTGTCTGACATCGCTACAGTGACCATCTCGGTCAATCCCGTTGACGAACCAGCTGACCTTGTCGAGCCTGCACCTCCCCTTATCCCCACAGAGGGTGACGACATCCTGTTCGGCACGGCACAGAACGACACGATCAATGCCCTTGCGGGTGATGATCAGGTGTTCGGCCAAAGCGGCGATGACCTGTTGATTGGTGGTGCCGGTGCCGACGGCATCAACGGCGGTTTGGGTGCCGATCAACTGCGCGGCAATGATGGAAACGACACGATCAAGGGTGGCGGTGGAGACGACAACATCAAAGGCAATGCCGGTGCCGACGAGATCCGCGGCAATGGCGGCGCTGATGCAATCCGGGGCGGCGGCGGAGCTGATGATATCAGAGGCGGCGGTGGTGCCGATGCGATCCGGGGCGGCGGCGGAGCCGATGATATCAGAGGCGGCGGTGGTACCGATGTGATCCGGGGCGGCGGCGGCGCGGATATGATCAGCGGCGGAAATGGCGCTGACCGATTACTCGGGAATGCCGGTGACGACGTGATAAAAGGTGGCGGCGGCGCAGATGAGATCATTGGTGGCGATGGCAACGACACACTTGCCGGTCAGCTTGGCGATGACACGCTTCGCGGCGGCAGCGGGGAGGATGTCTTCCAATTCCAGAACAGTGATCGGAACGACACCATTCTCGACTTCCGCCAGGGCACGGACAAGATCGAGATATTGAGTGGAGCGCAGGATTTCGGCGACCTCAACTTTGTACAAGATGGTGACGATGTGCTGATTGGATTTGGAACTGCTCAGATCCGTGTTGTCACTGACAATGTCGGGGCGTTCGACGAGGATGACTTCCTCTTTTAGACGGGGGCCGTCTGGGGCGGTTGAACTGCGCGCCCGTGAAAGGTTGCTGGAAGACCGAACCAGAAATGGGGTGAGCTGTAAGCCTGGCATGAACTGACGGTCGTGCCTGATCACTCAGCGGGGGCACACCGGTCGGGCGGCAGTCCAATGCGATTTCGGCCTTGAGCCGACCAGCAGAAATTCGGCTCATTGCGCTGTTTCTATTCCTCCGGCGCTCGGGGCGCGGCGTGGCTCATTGTTCAGCTTTCTGGGACCGGATCGCCCGCGGCGGGTCACGCATGGCCGACTTCGATGTCGGACCGCGTGATCAGCACCTTTCTCGATCGCGCGCCCATCGTCGGGCACGGCCCTTCCTCAGAACTCGAAATAGCTGCGGTGGGTCGTGTGCAAGGCCTCTATCGTCGGCGTCAGCCGATCAAGATGGGCTCGCAGCACACAAACGGCTGCCTCAGCATCGCCCTTTGCCAGCGCATCAAGAAGGTCCTGATGATCGGCATAAAGCGTTTCCATCGCCTCCTTGCTGGTCAGGGATAGCATACACAAACGATCTACCTGCGCCTTGTTGGCCGCGATGATGTCGAAGGCAAATCCCTTGCCCGATGCGTTGCACAGAAGCTGGTGAAACTTATAGTCCAGATCATGGAAAGCCTCGGCGTCTGCGCGTGTGATGGCATCGCGTTGTGCGCGCATATTGGCCCGAATATCTGCTTCCACAGACTGGTCGAGGTTTTCTGCGGCGGCGCGAACAACTTCAAATTCAACCGCAGCGCGAACGAACCGCGCGTTCGCGATAATCTCGCGGGAGAATGGTCGCACAATGGTCGCACGTTGCGGACGGATCAGCAGCAGATTGAGATTCGCAAGACGCATGAATGCCTCGCGGACGGGCTGGCGTGAGCAGCCGAAGGCCTTGGCGGTCTCAGTCTCCGACATCTTGGTTCCGGGCAAAAGCTCCAGCCGCACGATCTGACCGAAGAGCGTCTCGAAAACATGATCACTGCCGGTTTTCCGCTCGGGCAGCTCAAGGGTCAGTGTCATAGGCGTATTCCCAGTTTTCTAGTCGACAAGTGTGCCAAGTCTCAGCCGGAAGGTATAGCACAAAGATAATGGCGCTTTCAAAAAGCCAGAAGAAAAGGAACTTCAGCCACCAGCTTTTTTGTTGACTAGTATCCAAGCTTGCATAACTCTCTCCAAAACACAGAGGGAAGCCATAATGAATATTGAGCTTACATCTCAGAACCGTTCCGAACCGACGCTCGCGCTGCAAGGCAAGGTTGCCCTCGTGACCGGTGGCGGTCGTGACATCGGTCAAGCCTGCGCTTTTGCTCTGGCGGCACAAGGCGCTTCGGTCGCCATAAGCTATCATTCCAGCACCGATGGCGCGAAGGCGACGGTTGCCCAGATCGAAGCCGCAGGCGGCAAGGCCATGGCCCGCAATTTCGATCTGGCAAAGCCGGACAGCGCGCAGTCATTTGTCGATGCCGTCATCGCCGACTACGGGCATATCGATATTCTGGTGAATAATGCGGGTGGCCTCGTTGCACGCAAGACGATCGAGGAGATGGATCTCAGCCATTGGCAGACCGTCATGGATCTGAACCTGACATCTGCCTTCATGATGACCAAGGCCTGTTTGCCGCATATGCGCGGTAAAGGCAGCATCGTGAATCTAGCGAGCCTCGCCGGACGCGATGGTGGTGGCCCCGGCGCGGTGGCCTATGCCACGTCGAAGGGTGCCGTGATGACCATGACCCGTGGGCTCGCAAAGGAACTGGGTCCAAAAATCCGGGTGAACGCACTTTGTCCCGGCATGATCGACACCGATTTCCACAACATCTTCACCAAAGACGACGTCCGGACCAAGGTCGCGGCATCCACGCCGCTGAAACGCGAAGGTGATCCACAGGAGATCGGAGAGATCGTCGCGTTTCTCGCAACCGACGGTGCTGGCTTCATCAACGGTGCCTGCATCGACGTCAACGGGGGGGTTGCGTTCTCGTAAGGCCGCATCCGCCTCACCCGTCCAGGGCGATGCAGCCCCGGATAAAGACCTGAACTTGAACTGGGAGGAAACAATGTTCAATTTCTCGCTTAAATCGATTGCCGCAGGTACGCTGCTTATCGGCAGCATGTCCATCGCCCATGCCGATGTCACCCTGCGTGGTGCAAGCATGTTCGATGAAGAACATGCCTTCACCAAGACACTCCGCGAATTCGAGCGGCTCGTCTCCGAAGAATATGATGGCACTGTCACGTTCGATCTGCGTCTGAATGGCGAACTCGGCGTTGAATCCGATTATGTCACCTATCTGAATCAGGGCGTTGCGGTTGATTATACAATCCTTGCCCCCTCGAACATGGCCGTCTTCTCGGAATCGATCCCCCTGATGGATATGCCCTTCCTGTTCCGTGATCTGGATCACTGGAACGCGGTCCTGTCCTCCGATGCCTTAAAACCGCTGGAGGAAGATCTGCGCGAAAAGGCCGGTATCGTGATCGTTGGCTATCACGGCGGCGGGGTGCGCAACCTCGCCTCGGCAGAGCCGATCACCAGCATGGAGGAACTCTCGGGCCACCGAATGCGCGTCATGGGCGCGCCGATCCAGGCACAGACCTTCTCGGCAGTAGGTGCCGCACCGTCGGCGATTGCCTATAACGAGGTCTACAACGCAATCCAGACCGGCGTCATTGCAGGCTTCGAGAATGAAGCCGCTTCGATCCAGAACCTCAAATTCTACGAAGTTGCCCCGCATATTTCGCTGACCCAGCACACGATCACCGTGCGCCCCATCGTGATGTCCGCGAAGACCTTCGATGGATTACCAGCCGATCTGCAGGCGGCCATCATGGGCGCCGGTGCCAAGGCCGGTGCCTTCGGCCGCGCGCTGGAAAGCGGTCAGGACGGTGAGAAACTGCAGGCTATGGCAGATGCCGGCCAGATCGAGGTTCATGACTTCGTGGGTCGCGAGAAAATGCTCGAAATGGTCAAGCCGGTGCAAGACGCCTATGCTGCCGAACTCGGCGCGACCGACCTGCTGGAAAAAATCCGCGGGATGTAATCTGCTGCATGACGGGGGCGGCGTGCCTGATCTGCGCCGCCCATTTTTGCGCGAACGGGCGCAGATCCGCATCCGCGGACGGCATCGTGAGGGGCACCGGATGATCGGCACAGGGCTGGAGTATTTCTGCAAGGGCTTGCGGGTCGTGCTGGGCGTCCTGATGGGTGCGCTGGCGGTGCCTGTCGCGATGCAGGTGATCTCTCGATACACCGGACTGATCCCGACTTACCTCTGGACCGAAGAACTGGCGACCTTCATTTTCGTCTGGATCGTGATGGTCGGATCGATGGTCGCAGTTTGGGACGGAACCCATTTCGACGTGCGTGTGATACCGGATGCCACATCGCCGGTCCTGCGACTTCTGCAGAACGGGCTTGTACATGTCGCCGTCATGATCTTCGCGCTATTGTTTGTGGTTTACGGCATCGAATATGTGGAGTTCGGCAACAACCAACGTTCCGTCATGATGCGCGCGAACCTCGCGGTGACCTATGTTTCGGTTCCCATCGCCGGTGCGATCTGGTTCGTCTTCGCCAGCTACCGACTGGCGCAGGAGATCAGCATCTTCCACAACAGATCGGCACCAAAGCCATGATCCTCGATACCGCGACCGCCAGCATCATGCTGATTTGCGGCTTTCTCGCGCTGATCTTCCTGCGGATTCCCGTCGCCTTTGCGCTCGGCCTTTCGACAATCCCCGTCGTCCTGCTGGAACTGCGCCTGACGCCGTTCATCGTGCTCGACCGGATGTTCCAGTCCTATAACTCCTTCATTCTTCTGGCAGTGCCCTTCTTCCTGCTGGCGGCAAACCTGATGAACTCGGGCAAGGTCACGGACAGACTGATCGAACTGGCGCGCGTTCTGACTGGCTGGATGCCAGGCGGGCTCGGCCATGTGAACGTCGCGGTGTCAATGCTGTTTGCCGGGATCTCCGGCTCCTCTACCGCTGACGCCGCAGGCATCGGAAAAATCCTGATTCCCGCAATGCAGAGAGAGGGGTATGACACCCGCTTCGCGGTCGCGATCACGGCCTGTTCCTCGGTCATGGGTGTCATCATCCCACCGTCGATCCTCATGATCGTCTGGGGCGGGGTGATGCAGGTGTCGGTCGGCGCACTTTTCCTCGGCGGAGCGATCCCCGGGCTGATGATCGGACTTGCGCTGATGGGCACGGTTTACGGCTTCGCCAAGGTTCGCAACTACCCCGTCATCGCGAACCCCAGCCTCGCGGAATTCTGGGCTGCATGGAAGGGAGCCACCCTCGCTCTGCTCACCCCGATCTTCGTGATCGGCGGCATCGTCGGCGGCATTGTCACACCAACCGAAAGCGCGATCATCGCCGCCGGCTATGCCCTGATCCTTGGCATGTTCGTTTATCGCACGGTCCGACCAAGGGATTTGGGCCACATCCTCTATGACACCGCACGGTTCGCCGCGATTTCCCTTTTTGCCATCGGCACCGCTTCGGCCTTCGGTTGGCTCCTGTCATTCTACAACGCGCCGCGCCTTATCGTTGGGCTGATCACGGCGTGGGAGTTCGGCCCCTTCGGGACCGCGCTGATCATCGCTTGCCTGTTTCTTGTCTTTGGGCTCTTCATCGACGCAATACCGACCATCATCATTCTGGGCACAGTGCTGATGCCTGTTGCCCAGGCCGGCGACATTGATCCTATCGCATTCGCAATCATCGGCATCGTGTCTCTGGCGTTCGGGCTGGTCACACCGCCCTATGGGCTTTGCCTGCTGATATCCGCCGCGATTGGCGGGGTGAACGTCGTCCAGGTCTTGAAAGAGGTCGCGATCATCCTCACGCCGATGATGCTGATCCTGATCTTGCTCTCTGCCTTCCCCGAAATCGTCCTGTGGCTGCCCCAGCTGATCATGCCGGAAAGCTTCTGACATGGGCGGGCCCAAGGGCTGACACTCTTCGCATTGCATTCAGCAGATGAACGGCGGGACATCCGCGCCACAAGGACCGGGCTGCGCTGGTGCGATGGGCCGAAGAATTGCTATCCTCACAAGGCTATCTGCAACCCGCTCATCCGCCGGAGCCGACCGGGCGTCCTCAGCAGGATTTTCGAAGCCCTGACCGCTAAGGACAGCCGGCTGATCGCTTTGTCATTGCCTCTCCCTCAGACCGCATCTCGGCTGCTTGCCAGCGGACGCGGCCCGCGCCGCCGCGATTGCCCAGGCCACACTTACAAATAGATGTCGCCCACACCGTTTTGTGTTTTAATACATAGGGAGAAGGTTGACGGTCGCGTAAAATTAATCTGACCAAAATTGCCGGCGCAGGTGATATTTGTTTGGCGCTGTCAGAAATGCCGCGAAAATCAAGGATTTAATCATAAAGGAACAACTCAAAAATAGCCTGTATGGCAGCGAATACTTGCCTGATGCGTGGTCTGCGACTGACGTTGCGACTGGCGCTGACGTCGCGTCTGCCCCGTTCTCCCCCCTCCCCGCCCGTCGTTCCGAGGCGAAGAAGGTCGGCGACGGCGCGGCTGACAGTCTGAGGGGGACCCCCGATGATGACCGGCTGATCGGGCGCGGCGGGGCGG
>JBCCDJ010000024.1:0-71859 GCA_039030855.1 Pseudomonadota bacterium | reverse complement strand
GGCCGGGCTGAAGGACGATTTCAACGGCCCGATCTGCTACACGCCCGATGGCAACCCGCTGGTCGGCCCCGCGCCGGGGGTCGAGAATTTCTGGTTCGCCGAGGGCTTTTCCTTCGGCATCACCGCGGCGGGCGGGACGGGCCATTACATGGCGCAGATGATGGTCGAGGGTGAGGCGGAGATCGACATGTGGTCGCTCGACCCGCGCCGTTATGGCCCCTGGGTGAACCGTGAATATGCCCAGAAGAAGAACGAGGAATGCTACGAGCACGTCTATATCCTCCACCACCCGGATGAGGAGCGGGAGGCCGCCCGCCCCTTGCGCACCGCGCCATGCTATGAGCGGATGCAGGCCGCTGGTGCGCAGTTCGGGCAGGTCAACGGGTGGGAGCGCCCGAATTATTTTGCGCCGCCGGGGTTCGACGATCATGCATCGCGCAGTTTCCGCCGCGGTGGCTGGTGGCAATACGCCAAGGCAGAGGCGGAGGCCGTGCGCGCTGGCGCGGGTCTTTTCGATGCGACCGCCTTTACCAAGCATCGGATCGCCGGACCGGGCGCGACGCGCTTCCTCGACTGGCTGACCTGCAACAAGCTGCCGCGCATCGGCCGGATCAACCTGACTTACGGCCTGACGGATGCCGGCACCATCCGCACCGAATTCACCATCGTGCGTGAGGCGGAGGACGAATACTACGTCGTCACGGCGGGTGCGGCGCAGGCCTATGACAGTGACTACATGATGAAAGAGGCCGCGAAGAAGCGTGAGGAGTTCGGCTGGATCGAGGTGCAGGATGTCTCCACCCAATGGGGTGTCTTCGCCATCGCCGGGCCGAAATCGCGCGATATCCTGAAGGAAATCATCATCGATGCGGACCCGGACACGGCCCTGACCAACAAGGCCTTCCCGTGGCTTTCAGCCAAGGACATTGATCTCGGCATGTGTCCGGTGAAGGCGATCCGCGTCGCCTATACCGGCGAGCTGGGCTGGGAGCTTCATCACCCGGTCGAGATGCAAAACTACCTCTTTGATCTGATCATGAAGGCCGGGGAGCCGCATGGGCTTATGCTTTGTGGTGCACGGGCGCAAAACTGGCTACGTCAGGAAAAATCGTACCGCGCCTTTGGCTCTGACCTTGGCCGCGATGCGACGCCGCTGGAGGCGGGGCTGGATCGTTTTGTCGATATGGACAAGAATTATCGCGGCAAGCAGGCAATGATCGACACGGGCGTGCGGGCGAAATGCGTCACGCTTCTCATCGACGGGCCTGATGACACTGACCCTTGGGGCCGCGAGGCGCTGGTTCTGGAAGGCGTAAAAATTGGGCGTCTCACCTCGGGCGGATATTCGGTGCATTTCGGCAAGCAGATCGGCATCGGCTATGTCCGTCCCGACTTGGCGGCGGTGGGCACGAAGCTGAAGGTGCGAATGAACCGGGAGCTCTGGGACTGCGAAGTCGTCGAGGATAGCCCCTACGACCCCACCAATGTCACGATCCGGATGAACGGGTAGGTCAGGGCTCCGCCGTTCCTTTCAGGAAGAGGTAGCGGCGAAAATATAGCCAGGTGAGCGCGACCGCGATGATCGAAACATATCCATCGATTGCATAGTGCAGTCCCGACAGGACGGAAAAAACCTGAATCACAGCCAAATACACAAGGCCCGGCACCAGTAGCCAGCGTGACACGCTGGCGAGATAGATTGCCGACAGCGTCGCCATCGCCACATGGATGCTGGGAAAGGCGGATATGCCGGCGCCGGTCAGTCGCAGACCGTTATCCCATTCCTGTGTGAGCCATTGCACGGAGTGACTGAACATGGTCGAGCTGAAATCACCTCTGGCCTGTTCCTGGGCAAGTGTTGCAAACTGTCCGTCATCGCCGAGGATCGAACCGTAGAATGCTGGCCCGAAGGAATGGAAGAGGGCGGCCAGCCCGATACCAAGTCCGATCCAGATGAACAGATAGCAGGCGATGCCGGCTTTTACGCGCGCCCGATCCCTGTCGATGGCCATCGCAATGGCCGGTCCGAGATTTAGCGAGGCCGCCCAAAGGCCGTGATAAGCGTAGCTTGCATCAGCAAAGGACATCACCGAGAGCACGGGTTGATACATCTCCCAGGCATCACGGCCAAAATGGATCATCTTGTCGATCGCCGCTTGCTGCGGATCGAAGTTCCAGCCCGGGAAAAGGTATATACCCGTCTTGATCTGCGAGAAAGCGATCAGAAAAGGGATCAAGCTGAGATATGTCAGCAAGTTAAGGGCAAAGCTCCGGATCAGTGCCGCTGACAGGCGGCCCTTGGCCAGGACATAAGTGGCAACGGGCACGAACACCGAGATGACGATGGCCGATGCAACCCAGTATGAAGAGGCAATCTCAAGAAATGGCCAATGCAGCCCGCGATGGCTGGCGACGATCCCGCCGCAAATGCAAAATACGGCGACGATAGCGAGAAAGACATACTCAGCCTTTGTCTGGCGCAATGATATCAGAAAGCTTTTAGGATGTAAGAGCGCGGCTGACACGGACATCCGACTTTTCCTCGGAGACAAGACGCAAAAGATATTGACTGCGGGTATAACGTAACAGTCCCGAAATGAAAGAAGAGACCCTGTCGCTGGCACGGTCGCCGCGCCCTGTCCGTCAAGAAAAACCCCCTCCTGGCCAAGGCCGGAAGGGGGCAAGTGCAGTCGGTGCCCGGTAATAAATCTTGAGCGCCCCACCTGAAGCGGAGTGATCCGCTTGCGCCGCCCCTTCGCGACATTCAGGGTGCCAAATCACCCTTCGTGTCAGCGCAGCGCCACCAGGTTACCAAAACATTTTAGTCTAAACCCTTCGCCCCCTCGGAGCCGATAAGGAGAGAGACCATCTGCAGCGTGACAGGGGCGTGAAATTTAGGCAGAAAACACGAAATTTTTTCGCAAAGTTTCGAAAAATTCAGGATCTGCGTGATCGCAGCCTCTCAATGCTGGACCATGAGATAGCGCCAAGGACGATTGCGCCGCCGATTAGGGTCAGATCACCGGGATATTCGCTCAGCACCCACCAGACGATCAGGGGCCCGAGAATCGCCTCGATCAGCATCAGGAGGCTGACCTCAGGCGCGGGGATGTATTGCGGCCCCAATGCAAGGCACCAGGTGGCGATGGGCATGATCAACAGCCCCATGACCAGCAGGGGCGTCAGTGATGGCGCAGGTACTGTGAAATCCGTAACGAAAGGCGCAGCGATGGCGGCGCTGACAAGACCCGCCATGCCGATTAGCGGTGTCATGTTCAGTGGCCGGACGGATCGGGCGATGACAAATGACGAGGCCAGCATCGCCGCTGCACCAAGCGCTGCCAGATCGCCGATCAGGCTGTTTGGTCCGTCTCCTTTCGCGCCGCCATAGGCGATCACCGCTGTGCCGAAGAGCGCGACAACGATTGTGCGGACCGTGCGTCGGTCAGGTGGCTCCGCCAGAACAATCCACGAGATGATGGCGGAGAAGACCGGCGATGTGGACATCAGGAACAGGGTGTTGGCAACGCTCGTTTCCCGCACTGCGAAGACGAAACAGAATGAGGTTGCGCAAAAGACGGCGATAAAGGCGATACCGGGACGGCCGAGCGCGATGACACGCGAGGGAAAGCTGCGCCCATAGACGAAGAGCAACAGAACCGAAATCGCGCCGCCGCCGACAAGCCCGCGCCAGAAGAGGGTCGGCCACTGGTCGAGCGCGATGAGGCGCAGCATCAGGCTGTCAGGCGCGAACAGGATCGCGCCAAACGCGACCAGCATGATCCCTTTCTGATACTCCGTGTCCACGTGCGGTCCCTTCCTGCTGTACCGCAAGCGATATCACGGAGCATCGCCTTGCAGGGGCGTCATGCTGTCACCCTCGTCCAAGTGCCTTAGTCAGGGCTGGTGATCAAGGGGCCGCGCCATAGTCGGCCAGCGCGCCGCTGAACATCACCGGATCAGCATTGCCGCCGGAGATCGTGCAGATCACCGCATCGCCCTCGATTTCGTCCCGCCGGAACAAGACCGCCGCCAAGGCCACTGCGCCGCCGGGTTCGGCCACGACCTTCAGGTGTTTCCACGCGGTCGCCATGGCACAGCGCGCTTCCTCATCCGCGACAACGAGGCCGGGGCCGCAACGGCGTTGCATGATGGGGAAGGTCAGCACACCGGGCATTTTGGTGACGATCGCATCGCAGATGGAGCTCTCGCTGCCTGTAATCGCCTCGCGTCTGCCGCTGCTGAGCGAGCGGGCGACATCGTCATATCCCCATGGCTCCGCCGGGCGTACGCGCAGTTCCGGTGCCTCGGCCGCCAACGCCAGCGCGATGCCGGATGTCAGGCCCCCGCCGCCACAACATGTGATGACATCCCCCTGTGTCACGCCGGCCAGCGCCGCCTGTGTGGCGATCTCCAGACCGCAGGTGCCCTGCCCGGCCATGACCATCGGCTCATCATAGGGTTTGATCAGGGTCAGGCCGCGCTCATCCGCCATATTCGCGCCGAGCGCGTCGCGGTCCTCGCCCCAGCGGTCATAAAGCACGACCTCCGCGCCAAAGCCGCGGGTGTTGTCGATTTTCATCTGAGGCGCGTCGGACGGCATGATGATGACGGCGGGCGCGTCATGGAGCTTCGCCGCCAGCGCCACGCCCTGAGCATGATTGCCGGACGAAAAGGCGATGACGCCCCGGCGACGCTGATCTTCGGGTAGGGCGCTGACCGCGCTCCAGCCGCCACGAAACTTGAAGGACCCGGTGCGCTGCAACGCTTCCGCCTTCACCAGCACACGCCGCCCGGCAAGCACGTTCAGCGCATCCGATTCAAGCAGTGGTGTGAGACGGGCATGACCTTTCAGGCGGTCAGCGGCGGCCCGGATGTCATCGATGCTGATCGCATCAGCCATCGATGGACGCCAGAAAATCCCGAATCGGGCCAATCGCATCCGGCTCATCCAGCCGGGGGATGTGGCCGCGATTGGCAACGACGGCGGTGGCCAGATCGGGCTTTGCCTCGACCATCTTCGCGACAGTCTCCGCCGTAAGTAGGTCGGAGTTTTCCGCCCGCAGCACTAGCGCCTTCACCGGCCCGAGGGCCGCAAAAAGCGGCCAGAGGCCGGGGCCATCGGGATCAATCTCCGCCGCTTGCGCCAGCGTCGCATCGCGGATCTTCGGATCGTAATTAAGCGCCAGACCATCGGCGGTGACCGCATTGCCGCGCGTGACCCAGTCGAGCCAGAATTGTTGATCGACGCCAGGGCAGTCATGACCAAAGGCAGCTGCCATGTTCTCGGCCGCTTCCTCCAGCGATTTTGCCTGTGGCGGCAGGCCGAGATAGGACATGATCTTGGTGATGCCCTTTGGATCGATCTCCGGCCCCACATCATTCAACACGACCCCGACCAGCCGGTTCGGCGCGGTTGCCGCGATCACCATGCCCAGAATGCCGCCGCGGGACGACCCGATGATGACCACCCTGTCGATGCCAAGATGATCCAGAAGCGCCAGCGCATCGCCAGCCTCGACCATCACATTGTAATTGGCGAAATTCGGATCGTGGTCCGATGCGCCCCGCCCCCGGCTGTCGAGGCGGATCATCCGCCGGTCAGGGCCAATGGCCTCGGCCAGAAAGTCGAAATCTCGGCTGTTGCGCGTCAGGCCCGCCAGGCACAGAAGCGGCACGCCCGGCCCGGACCCCTCGTCCATGTAAGTGAGGGTCAGGCCGTCTTTAGTCTGGAATGTGGTCAAGGCGCGGCCTTTGCAATTTCTGGAATGGCGGTCAGATCGGTCAGTATCTTGGTCGGTTTCCATGGCAGCCGGTCCATCGGCTCCCCAGCCCGGTTGACCCAGGTCGTGTAGAACCCGTATCCCGCCGCCGCCGCCGCGTCCCAGCCATTGGAGGAGACGAACAGAACCTCCGCCACCGTGCCGCCGAACCGCTTGCCCACGAGGTCATAGACGGAGCGGTCGGGTTTGAAGATGCCGACGCTTTCCACGCTCAGCACATCGTCGAGCACGTCGCCGATGCCCGCGCTTTTGACCGCTCCATCCAGCATCGCGGGTGAGCCGTTGGAGAGGATCGCGGTCGCGTATCCCGCATCCTTCAGAGCGGCCAGCATGGCGGGCACTTCAGGGTAGGCCTGCAATTCCCAGTAAAGCGCGAGGAGGCGCTGGCGCAGATCAGGTGTGGCAACGCCTGCGGCGTCCAGTGCGAAGTCGAGACCGTCCTGCGTGACCTCCCAGAAGTCGCAATAGTCGCCCGTCACCGCGCGCAGCCAGGAATATTGCAGCTGCTTCAGCCGCCAGGTCTGCGCGATCTCCGGCCATCTGGCGGCGAAGGCCTCGCGCCCCGGTTCCTCCGCCGCGATACGGGCGGCGGCGGCCACGTCGAAGAGTGTGCCATAGGCATCGAAGACGCAGGTCCTGATCGGCATGAGGGTTCCTTATTGGCCGAGCGCATCGCGCCGGGTATTGAACGCAACCGGCTGGCCCGCGATGCGATTGCGATAGACGTTCAGGCCTTCGAGCACGCGCTGCACATAGTTGCGGGTCTCGTTGAAGGGGATCGTCTCCAACCAGTCGATCCAGTCGATCCCGCTGGAACGTGGATCGCCATATGCCGCGATCCACTGATCCACACGCCCGGCACCAGCATTATATGCGGCAGCCGCCATTGCGACGGAGCCACCGAATTGGTCCAGCCGCCGCGCGAGATATGTCTGCCCCAGCGTGGCATTGTACTGCCAGTCCGTTGTCAGCTGCGCTTTGGAATAGGGCACGCCCACCCAGCCTGATACCTTTTGCGCGGTGGCGGGCATTAGCTGCATCAGGCCGCGCGCGCCTGCGGGGCTGATCGCCTCGGGGTTAAGTTCGCTTTCCTGCCGACCAATGGCCATGGCGAGGGCGGGTTCCACACCTTGGTTGAAGCGCGCGAGACCGGTGACGGGGTAGTAGTAGCCTTCCAGCACATGGCCCTTGCCCGCCGCGATCTTCGAGATGCGGATCGCCGCATCGTCGCGGCCAAGCTCCGTCGCCAGATGGGCGATACCGGCGAGGTCGTCATAGGATGACAGGGTGGATGCGATATGGGTCAGGAACCAGTGCGCCCGCCGCCTGTCGCCGCCTCGGGACAAAAGGCGCGTCGCTTCGGTCACGGTACGCCCGGCAAAGCCCGTGTTCTGCCAGTTCCCGTTCGTTCCGGCGGTGAGGAAGGGATCGATCGGTGCGCCAACCGCCTCCGCCGCCAACTGGCCATAGAAGCTTGTCTGGTACTTCGCGCCTTCCAGATACCATTGGCGAGCCTGCGCCTGATCTCCCTTGGCTTCATAGGCGCGGCCCATCCAGTAGGCGCCGCGCCCAAGGCTGATCGGGGTCTCGACCACCGCGTTGAACCGCGTGAAATGGGCGATGGCCCGGTCCGGATCGCTCATCCGGCGAAGTGCGATCCAGCCAGCCAGCCATTCCAGATCGGAATAGTCGGAACCGCCAGTCATATGGTTCTGATTGGCGAGGTTATAGGCCGCGATATGCTGTCCCTGACGGTACAGGCGGCGCACCAGCAGGCGGCGACGCGGCCCCCATTCGTCGGGCCGCCCAAGCGATGCAGGCGAGGATGTCTGTGACTGAATGAGGTCGGTTGCGCTGTCATAGAGGCTTTTGCGCATACGCCAGACGAACCGCTCATAGGCCAGTCCCGGATCGCCCGCCAGCGAACCCGGTATGGCATTGATCGCCGCATCGACCCCGTCAGCGCGGCGGCGTAGTTTCACCCGCGCATCGATCAGCCGCGCCCAGCCATCGGATACCAGCGGCTTCATCGACATCGCCTCCGATGTCAGGCCACGCCAGAGGAGCATGTCCGCGCGCGCCTGATGGTGCGGGCGGATGGCACCACTAAACCGGCTGCGAAACAGGCTGAATTCATTGGGGTCGAGCGACAATTCGCGCCAGGCGCGGATGACCGTCTCGTCGGCTTCGGCTGCTCGTCCTGCGTCTATCAAGGCTTCGGCCCGGCGCACCGCACCGGTGCCGGTCTGAATGCCTTCTGTGCCGACAAAGGCGTCGATCTCTGCCAGCGTCACACCGCGTGGCATTGTTCGCTCGCCTTCTTTCCGGATTCTCTTGAGATTGGGCCAGTCGCCGGCACGAGCGATGAAGTCGCGATATTGCGGCCAGGACCCTTCGCCCGCCGAAAGAAGACGCCAGTCCGCGAGGTCAAGCGCCGCCTGCCCTCCGGCCTGCTGCGCCAGGCGGCGCGAGAGGACCCAGTCCTTCTTGTCGGCGGCATCCATGGAAGCGGCAACCTTTGCCGCCTGTGTGCCGTCGACCGCATGGGCGGGCATATGAAAAGTAAAGGAAACCGAGGCGAAAATCAGGAAAGCAAATAGTGCGCGCACAGCGAAAGACCCCATCGTTACGACTGCTTCGCGGAACGATACCATGACCTGCGGCAGGCGCCAGTCACGTTCTTGCAGGAAATCATCAGGGGCGATAGGTTCCGCGCGCCCGGCACGAGGACCGGCATATTCAGAAACCCGAAGGATACGTCATGTTCAGAGGCTCGCTTCCCGCGCTCGTCACCCCGTTTCGCAACGGTGCCGTGGACGACAAAGCGCTGAAAGACCTCGTGGAATGGCATATCGACGAAGGCACACATGGCCTGGTCCCGGTTGGCACCACGGGCGAAAGCCCGACCCTCAGCCATGAAGAGCATGAGCATGTGATCGAGCTCGTGGTGAAGACCGTCGCCGGGCGTATCCCCGTGATCGCCGGTGCCGGTTCCAACAACACGGATGAAGCGATCCGCTTCGTGCAGTTTGCCAAGCAGGTCGGCGCGGATGGTGCGCTGGTCGTGACCCCCTATTACAACAAGCCGACCCAGCGCGGCCTGATCGAGCATTACGCGGCGCTGAACAATGCGGCCGATATCCCGATCATCATCTACAACATCCCCGGCCGCTCCATCGTCGATATGAGCCCTGAGACGATGGGTACGCTAGCAAAGCTGCCGAACATCGCGGGTGTGAAGGACAGCACTGGCGATGTGGACCGCGTATCGGATCAGCGCGCGACCTGCGGGCATGATTTTATCCAGTTGACTGGCGAAGATCCTCAGGCGCTCGGCCATCGTGCCCATGGCGGCGTCGGCTGTATCTCGGTCACCGGCAATGTGGCCCCGCGTGCCTGCGCCGAATTTCAAAATGCGCTGAGCGCTGGCGAGTGGGACAAGGCGCTGGAAATGCAGGACCGCCTTCTGCCGCTCCACCGGGCGATCTTCACGGAACCTGGGGTCGTCGGCGCGAAATACGGGCTGTCGCTGCTGGGGCGGTGTACGGAGGACGTCCGCTCCCCCATCACCACTGCCCTGCCGGACACGAAGGAGGCGATCCGCGCGGCGATGGTTCATGCCGGGCTGATCAACGGCTGACATGGCACCCAAGAAGGACCCCAAACAGAAGGTCGCGACGGAAAACCGGAAGGCGCGCTACAATTACTTCATCGAGGATGACCTTGAGGTCGGCATCATGCTTGCCGGCTCCGAGGTCAAAAGCCTGCGCGAAGGCAAGGCGCAGATCGCGGAGAGTTACGCCAATGTCGAGGATGGCGAATTGTGGCTGATCAACAGCTACATACCCGCCTATGACAAGGCCAAGACCTTCGGTCATGATGAGCGCCGCCGCCGTAAACTGCTGGCCCACAAGCGAGAGGTCTCTCGTCTCTGGCAGAGCGTTGGGCGGGAAGGCGCGACGCTGATCCCGCTAAAAATCTACTTCAATGAGAAGGGCATCGCGAAGCTGTCGCTCGGCATCGCCAAGGGCAAGAAGATGCAGGACAAGCGCGACACCGAGAGGAAGCGCGATTGGCAACGCGACAAAGCGCGATTGATGCGCGAAAAAGGATGAGCGCGGCCCCGTCTGTCGAGCCTGTGCCGTCGGCCACCGATCTGATCGACACGATCGAAGCAACCTGGCCTGCCGCAGAGGTGGTGGAGCGCGGCGGCTGGCGGCTGCGCCGCGGCGAGGGCGGTGGCCAGCGTGTCTCAGCCGCGCTGCGTCTCGATCCGGGGGCGGATGTAGATGAGGCAGCGGCGGCGATGCGGGGCTGGGGTCAGCGCCCGCTCTTTCAGCTTCTGGACGGTGACGACGATCTGGACAGGGCGCTCGCCGAGCGTGGCTATGTAGTAACCGACCGCAGCCCGTTCTACGTGTGTCCCACAGTGACGCTGCTCGATGATGCGCCTGAGACCGCGCGCATCCTGCGCGGTGATCTGCGCATCGCGTTGATAGAGGAAATCTGGGCCCAAGGTGGCCTCTCGCCCGCGCGCCTTCAGGTCATGGACCGGGTGACGGTGCCGAAGCAGTACATCCTTGCCCGCCTCGGCGACCGCCCGGCCGGGGTGGCATTTGTTGGCGTCCACGGTGATATCGGAATGGTCCACGCGGTTGAGGTACTGGCCCATCAGCGCCGCAAGGGTATGGCCCGCATGCTGATGGCCGCCGCCGCACGTTTTGCGGCGGAACGGGGTGCGCGTCAGTTCGCCCTCGCGACGACGGGTCAAAATATCGCCGCCAACGCCCTATATCAGGCGCTGGGCATGGCATTGACGGCCCGTTATCATTATCGCGCTGCACCGGATGAAGGGGGGAAAGCAGAATGGCTGAAGAAACGAAGGGCCTGACCGCGCTGAACCTCACCCCGGTCGATCCGTTGCCTGACGATATCAAACGCTATTACGAGGTCTGCGAGGAAAAGCTGGGAATGATCCCCAACGTTCTGGCAGCTTACGGGTTTTCCCCCGAGCGTCTTCGCGGTTTCAGCCAGATGTACAATGCATTGATGTTGGGGGAGAGCGATCTGACGAAGGCTGAGCGTGAGATGATCGCGGTCGCCGTCTCCTCGCTCAATCACTGCCATTACTGCCTTGTCGCTCATGGCGCGGCGCTGCGCCAGTTGACCGGCGATCCGGCATTGGCCGAGGCCATCGCGGCCAATTACCGCCATGCCGATCTGCCACCGTATCAACGCGCCATGCTGGATTTTGCGGTGAAGGTGACGACCGGCAGCGCCCTGATCGAAGAGGCTGACAGACAGGCCCTGCGCGATGCCGGGTTCTCCGATCGCGCGATCTGGGACATCGCGGAGGTTGCGGCGTTTTTCAACATGACGAACCGCATGGCCTCCGCCGTCGCGATGCGCCCTAACGATGCCTATCACGGGATGGCGCGATGATCCGTGCGGGATGGGTATCGGTGCTTATGGCACTCTGGCTGGCCGCAATGTCGGTCGGGGGTGCCGCGACCGCGCAGGAGGAGGAACTTACCCCCGAGTTCGGCAAGCTTGAGGGCGCGTCGCTGACCCATTTTCTGTTGCGGAATTTCGATTCCTACAAACTGCCCGCCGGTCAATTTACCCGCGATCAGAAACCTGTGCTGGACCTCGAAGGCCGCGTGCGTGAGCTAGTCTATGTGGTGGAGGGAGAGACGTCCACCCTCGAGGCGATCCGCAATTACCAGCGACGGTTTGAAGAACTGAATTATGAGACGGTCTTTCAATGCGCTGGGGATGAATGTGGCGGCTTCGATTTCCGCTTCAACATCTATCTGGTGGAGCCGCCGAAAATGCGCTTCGACCTCGCCGACTTTCGCTATCTGGCAGTCTCAGACAATGTGACCGGTCGCCATGCCTCGATCCTCGCGTCGCGTCAGGGCGGCAAATTGTTCGTGCAGGTAGTCTCGATTGAAGGCGATGCGGCACCCGAAAGCATGACGGCGGCCACCGATGCGCCGGCACCGCGCACCAAACCGGGCGAAGCGCGTCTGTTCGCGCTTGCGCGGCTCTTGACCGAGCAGGGCCATGCGCCGCTGGAGGGGATCGCGTTCGAGCCGGGCTCCGCCACGCTCATCGGGACCTCTGGCGATGCGCTGGCACAGGCCGCGCGGTTGTTGCAGGGACGACCCGATCTGAAATTCCTTGTGGTCGGCCATACCGACAATCAGGGCGATCTGGAGGTGAACATGAACCTCTCTCGCGCCCGTGCCGAAGCGGTCGCAGACAAGCTGGCAGAATCTCCGGGGGTCGAACGCAGCCAGCTCCTCCCCCACGGTATCGGCTTTCTTTCGCCCCGGGCCTCCAACGCCACCGAAGAGGGTCGTAGCGCCAACCGGCGGGTGGAACTGGTGCTTCAGTAGATCGTTGCGCTTGCTGCGCGGCAGGTTATCGGCTGAACCGGGCCGCGATTTCCACATGGGGGGACCATCGAAACTGGTCTACCGGCAGAACCCAATCCAGCCGGTAACCGCCATCGATCAGCGTTCGCGCGTCGCGTGCAAAGGTGGCCGGGTTGCAGGAGATGCTGGCGATGCGGGTCGGACCGTGCGTGGCCAGATGCTCCATCTGCGCTGCGGCTCCGGCGCGGGGCGGATCGATCACCACGCCGTCAAAGGCCGCCAATTCCGTTGATAGCAGGGGGCGGCGAAAGAGGTCCCGCGCCTCCGTGGTGACCTTCTTCACCCCCACCGCGCGTCGCCACCCGGCATCCAGCGCATCGGTCAGCGCCTTTGCGCCTTCGACGGCGTGCACCTCAGCGCTGGTGGCCAATGGCAGGGTGAAGGTGCCGCATCCGGCGAAGAGATCGGCGATGCGGGTCGCCTTGCCTAAGGCTTCTGTCGCGGCGGCGACAAGGGTGGCTTCGCCTTCGCGCGTGGCCTGCAGGAATCCGCCGGGGGGCGGTGTGACCTCGGCTGTGCCGAACCGCTGCGCCGCCGAACGGCGGGCGGCGGTGATCTCGCCATTCCAGGTCAGACGCGCGAGGTCATGGCGCTCAGCCAGTGCGGCGGCGGCAATGATCCCCTGCCGCTCCAGCGGTTTGGCGTCCTCGATGGCGAGGTCTATCCCGCCCACCGACAGGGTGGCGGTCCCCCGGATCACCCCCTTGCGTGAGGCACCAAGCATCGCTGCCGCCTCGATGGCAGGCAGCGCGATGAGGAGCGCGTGATCGACGAGATGGCATTCGTTGAGGGTGATCACCTCCTCCGACCCGCGTCCGCGAAACCCGACCTGCACGGTCTTCTTGGTACGCCGCGCAGCGAAGGTCGCACGACGGCGGGACCGGGGTGGGGAGGTAACGGTATCTCGGATCTCCACCCCCGTGATGCCTCGCGCGGCCAGGGCGCTGGCGATCTGGCCGCGCTTCCAGGTGGCGATGAAGCTGTCGCTGGCATGCTGGAGGGCGCAGCCGCCGCATGTGCCGAAATGCGGGCAGGGCGGTGTCGTCCGGTCAGGCGATGGGTCTGTGATGGTCGGCCTTGCGATGCGTCCATCGACGACCTCACCTGCCAGGGTCTCGTCTGGCAGGCTAAATGGCGCGAAGACGCCCTCGGCGGAAATGCCGTCACCCTGCGCGCCGAGGCGCTCTATCCGGACCGTTTGCATGGGCGCGGTTTAGGGCCTCCCGGCGGACCTGTCGAGCAGGTGGGGCAGGGTCATGATTTCAGTGCCGCGATCAGAAACTCCCGATTGCCGTCGCTGCCGGTGATCGGACTTTCGGCCTCTCCTGTCACCCGCCAGCCCTCACGCTCCACAAAGGTACGGATGCGGGCGCGAATGGCGTCGTGCAAGGACGTGTCCTTCACAATCCCACCCTTGCCGACGCCAGATGGCCCGGCCTCGAATTGCGGCTTGATCAGCGCAACAAGATAAGCACCGGGTACCGCGAGCGACAAGGGGCCGGGCAGGGCCTTTTCCAACCCGATGAAGGAGATGTCGGAGACGATCCAGTTGACCGGCGGGATCAACCCGACCGGGACCGTGCGGGCATTGATGCCTTCGAGGTTCACCACACGCGGATCGCTGGCGAGGCGCGGATGCAGTTGCCCGTGCCCGACATCGAGCGCATGAACCCGCGATGCTCCGCGCGCCAGCAGCACTTCGGTGAACCCGCCGGTTGAAGCACCGACATCCAAGGCCTCGCCGCAGGGTTCAAGCCCCCAAAGGTCGATCGCGTGGACAAGTTTCAGTGCAGCGCGCGAAACCCATGGGCAGGGATCTCCGATCACCTCCACATGCGCGCCTGCCGCGATCTTCTGCGCCGGTTTCGTTGCCGCCACCCCTTCGACCATCACAACCCCGGCTCTGATCAGCGCCTGTGCCCGTGCGCGGCTGTCGGCAAGCCCGGTTGCGGCGAGATGTTGGTCGAGGCGCATGGCAGATTCATATCATCTGTAATGAGCGTCCGGCCATGCCGTTCTGCCAACAGTCGGCGTGCCAGAAGCGTTACTTCACCCTGAACACGGTACGAACCATGCGCAGCGCGTCTTCCTGCCGCTCATCAAGCGCGCCGTCGGCTGTGGCGACGGCCTGCGCCAGCGACAGAACGTCATTGGCGACTTCTTCCCCGGCGAGTTTCCGAAGGCGTTTGGAGAGCCGTCGCACAGCCTCGTCCGGTGATCCGGCTTGTCCGGAAATCCAGCGGCCGAACGCAGCAATGGCTTTGGCCTCATCCGGCTCAGAGCGAAGGATCACCTGTGTTTCAAGCTCCAACTGCGCTATCTCTTCTCGTGAAAGCGGGGCATCCATTCCAGCAATGGCGGCCGCGATCCCGGCCGCCGCGAGGCGGGGATCGTTGATCATATCGACCGGATGCACATTGGTCTTGCGCTTGTATCCAAACCGGCGTGCGGCCAGCCGCACATCGTTTGCGGCCCCCAACAAATCGGTTGTCGCTGCTTTGGCGCTTTGAACGCGATGGTACCAGATGCCGGCTGCTATAATCGCACCGATGACTGCCAGGACGATTGGCATGACTTACTCCCCCTCAAACCCGTACACACAACCACACCATTATTACTGCCGCACTCAGGCCAGTCTTTCCACCGATTCTTTTCCCATAACCCCCATCACCCGTGCGACGATATCTGGTGCCTGCATGCCCGCGGCCTCATACATCTTCGCAGGCGTATCATGATCAAGGAACGTGTCCGGCAGAACCATGGAGCGTAGTTTCAACCCCCGCTCCAGCGCACCTTCCTCAGCCAGAAGGTTCGTCACATGCGATCCGAAGCCACCGATCGCGCCTTCTTCGATGGTGATCAGCACCTCATGTTCGCGCGCCAGGCGCAGGATCAGGTCGCGGTCGAGCGGTTTGGCGAAACGAGCGTCCGCGACAGTGGTGGAAAGGCCGGCGGCGTCCAGTTCTTCCGCCGCGCGCATCGCCTCCTGCAGGCGCGCACCGAAGGACAGGAGGGCGATTTTCGTGCCCTCCCGTACCACGCGGCCCTTGCCGATTTCCAGCGGGATGCCGCGTTCCGGCATCTCCACCCCGACACCTTCGCCGCGCGGAAAGCGGAAGGCGGAGGGGCGGTCATCGATATCGCGTGCGGTTGCCACCATATGGCGCAACTCTGCTTCGTCCGCCGCCGCCATGACGACGAAATCGGGCAGGTTTGCCAGATAGGCGATGTCGAAAGACCCGGCATGGGTGGCACCATCGGCACCGACCAGCCCGGCGCGGTCGATGGCGAACCGCACGGGCAGACGCTGGATCGCGACGTCATGGACGACCTGATCGTAGCCGCGTTGCAGGAATGTCGAATAGAGTGCGCAGAACGGCTTCATGCCGCCTGCCGCCAGACCGGCGGAAAAGGTCACCGCATGTTGTTCGGCAATGCCGACATCGAAACAGCGCGCGGGAAAGCGTTCGGCAAAGAGGTTCAGGCCGGTGCCATCCGGCATCGCTGCGGTGATCGCGGTGATCTTGTCGTCGCGTTCCGCCTCCTGGATCAGGCTTTGGGCGAAGACCTTGGTGTAGGATGGCGCGTTGGAGGGGGATTTTTTCTGCTCGCCGGTGACCACATCGAACTTGGCCGTGGCATGGCCCTTGTCGCGCGCGCTTTCGGCAGGGGCGTAGCCTTTGCCTTTTTTGGTAATCGCGTGGATCAGTACCGGACCGTCTGCGCGGGCCTTTACCGTGCGGAGCACCGGCAACAACTGGTCAAGGTCGTGGCCGTCTATGGGGCCGATATAGGAAAAGCCAAGCTGGTCAAACAGCGTGCCGCCCACTGCCATGGATTTCACCATATCCTTGGCCCGGCGCGCGCCCTCGCGAAAGGGCTCAGGCAGGAAGGAGGCTGCTGTTTTCGCTGCGTGCTTCAGATCCTGAAACGGCTCACCCGCATAGATGCGGCTGAGATAGGCCGACATTGCGCCGACGGGCGGGGCGATGGACATCTCGTTGTCGTTCAGGATTACGACGAGGCGTTTGCCAAGGCCGCCGGCATTGTTCATCGCCTCATATGCCATGCCCGCCGACATGGAGCCATCGCCAATGACCGCGATCGCATCGCCCGGATCGCCGCCCAGATCGCGTGCGGCGGCAAAGCCGAGCGCTGCGGAGATGGAGGTTGAGGAATGCGCCGCGCCGAAAGGATCATATTCGCTTTCGGACCGCTTGGTGAACCCTGAAAGCCCACCGCCCATGCGCAGGGTGCGGATCCGCTCGCGCCGCCCGGTCAGGATCTTATGGGGATAGCACTGGTGCCCGACATCCCAGATCAGCTTGTCGCGCGGCGTGTCAAAAACGGCATGGAGCGCGACCGTCAGCTCCACGACACCGAGGCCCGCACCGAGATGACCGCCGGTGACCGAAACGGCGGAGATCGTTTCGGCGCGCAGCTCATCCGCCAAGCGGCGCAGATCGCGGTCCGACAGGTGTTTCAGGTCAGCCGGTGTCGCAACCCGGTCGAGGGTCGGTGTTGCAGGGCGGTTTGGCACGTCGTCAGCCACGGGGCGGCTCCTCCATCGGCGTTCAGGCGCGCCGACTGATGGTGAACATTGCGGCTAGTTTAAGGGCATTTGCCGCATCTCCGAAGGGGGCGAGGCGAGAGGCCGCACTATCGGCCAGTTCTGCCGCCCGCGCCTGCGCACCTTCCAGCCCGAGAAGGGTGACGAAAGTGGCCTTGCCCGCCTCGCTATCCTTGCCAAGCTTCTTGCCCGCCGCCTTCGTATCGCCCGTCACGTCGAGCACATCATCGGCGATCTGGAAAGCAGAGCCGAGGTCGCGCGCGTAAGATATCAGCGCGCCGCGCTGGGCCTGATCGGCGCGGCCCAGAATGGCCCCTAACTCCGCGGCGCATGTAATCAGCGCACCGGTTTTTTTGGCCTGAAGCACATCGATCTCTGCCAGGCTCAGCGGCGTGGCGGCGGTTTCCGCCGCGATGTCGAGCGCCTGTCCCCCGACCATACCGTGAAAGCCGGACGCATGGGCGAGGCACAGCGCAAGCTCGGCGCGGAGCGCCGGATCGGGGTCGGTGCGCCGGTCGAGAAGAGTGGAAAAGGCAAGGGTCTGCAAAGCATCGCCCGCCAGCACCGCCGTCGCCTCGTCCCATTCCACATGCACGGTCGGCATGCCGCGGCGAAGGTCATCATCGTCCATGCAGGGCAGGTCATCATGGACTAAGGAATAGGCGTGGAGGCATTCGATGGCTGCGGCGGCGCGGTTGGCCCCGATGGGGTTTTCATGTTCGAAGAGTTTTGCCGCTTCGATCACCAGAAAGGCGCGCAGCCGCTTGCCACCCGCCAGCGCGCCACGGCGCATTGCGGCAGCCAAGCGTCCGGTGGGTGATCCGGTGACACGGGGCAGGGCATCGTCCAATGCGGCCGTCACTCGCGCCGCAGCGGATTCGAGCGCGATGGAGAAGGCTTCGGTCTGGTCAGGCGACATCAGGGGGCGTCGAACGGCTCCGCGCCCTTCGCCTCTCCCTCAGCGCCCTGAATGATCTTCTGGACCCGCAATTCAGCGTCTTTCAGGCGCGCATCACACCGTTTGCGCAGCGCCTCGCCGCGTTCATAAAGGCTGATCGACTGGTCGAGCGGGGCATTGCCGCTTTCCAGCTGGCTAACGACCCGTTCAAGTTCGGCCATCGCCTCTTCGAAGCTCATATCCTCGATGAGTTTGTCGCTCATGCTGCTCGCTCCATCAGCACCTTCACATGGGCCGCGGTCCCGCTGGCCAGTCCCTGGAGGTCATAGCCGCCTTCCAGCGTGGACACCACCCGCCCGCCGCAATGCTGCGACGCCAGATCGCAGAGCTGTTCTGTCACCCAGGCGAAATCCTCATCTTCCACCATCAGGTTGGCGAGGGGATCGCGGGTGTGGGCATCGAACCCGGCCGAAATGACGATCAGCTCTGGCTTGTGCGCGCCAATGGCGGGTAGGAGCCGGTCCTGCCAGACCTGACGGAATTGCAAGCCATTGGCCATGGGCGGCAGGGTGGCATTGTGGATATTGCCCGCGCCGGTTTCATCCTCCGCCCCCGATCCAGGGTAAAGCGGCGATTGGTGCGACGAGGCGAAGAGAACCCGCGCGTCGTCCCAGAATACGTTCTGCGTGCCATTACCGTGATGCACGTCGAAATCAGCGATGGCGACGCGTGATAGCCCGTGCGCCTCCAGCGCGTGAAGCGCAGCGATGGCGGCATTGGAATAGAAACAAAAACCCATCGCCGTGGTCTTCTCGGCGTGGTGCCCGGGTGGCCGCGTCGCGCAGAAAGCAGACCGTGCGTCGCCGTTGATGACCATGTCGACCGCCCTGACATTCGCCCCGGCCGCGCGCCGTGCCGCGACTAACGTGCCGGGCGACATATGTGTGTCCGGATCCAGCGATACGTGACCGGATGCCGGTGCGTTGTCGTTGATCAGGTCGAGATGGGATTGCGGATGCGCACGCAGGATCGCCGCGTCCTTGGCCATCGGTGCCTCGATCCGCGCGGCGGCGGCGAAATCAGGGGCGTTCAGTGCATCCAGGATCGCCTCCAGCCGCTCGACCCGCTCTGGATGGCCGGGCGGGGTCTGATGCTTCAGGCAATCGGGATGCGAAAGGATGGCGAAAGTCATGAATGCTCCTGCAAGGGGGACCAACCTACGGTGCCCATTTTTGTGGGGTAGTTCAACCGGTGCGCCAGACTACCGCCAGTCGGTCCAGTCGGACGTGCGCCCCGGATAGCCCGGATTGCGAAAGGGCCAGTCCCGCGCGATCCATGCCTGCACGGTTTCAAACAGATGATCGTCGAGGCCGGTCTCCGCCTCCGACTGTCGGACCCACATGCTGATCTGGGCATCATGCCCCAGGTGATCGGCGGGGTAGATGTAAACGCAGCCGAGGATCTGCGCCTCATCAAGCGCAACCACCGTGTAGCAAAATGAGGTGCCGTTTTGGAATTCATACTGATGCCAGCCAAGATCGATCAGGTTCTGCTCCAGCGTCAGACCATCGGGCCAGGTGCTGCCCGGGCGAAACACGGTTTGTAACCGGTCCTTGCTGGACATGACCGCGTCGAAGTCCTTCACGACATCATGAATGGTCAGCATCCGGAGACGCATCCTGTCGGTGGTCAGACCCTCCAGCACGATGAAATCGTCGGGAAACAGGGGGCGTTTGTTCACCGCCTGCGGCTCAGTCGGGGGTCAGCATATATCCCTCGCCGCGCACCGTTTGCAGATAGCGGGGATTCTTCGGGTCGTTCTCGATCTTGCGGCGCAGGCGCGTGATCTGAACATCCACCGCACGTTCCTGCGCGCCGCCGGCGGCCCCGCCCAGTTCCTCAACCAGTCGTCCGCGGCTCAGCGCCTCGTTCGGGGCCTTGGCGAAGACCCGCATCAAGGCGGCCTCGGTGGACGTCAGCCGCACGAGGTTTTCACCATGCCAGAGCTCACCGCGCGAGATGTCATAGCGCGTCTCGCCGAGTGCCAGCGTCTTCGGCGGCTCATCCTGCACAGGGATGATCGCGGCGCGGCGCAGGATCGCGCCGACACGCAGCAGCAATTCGCGCGGCTCGAACGGTTTGGGCAGGTAGTCATCCGCGCCCGCCTCCAGCCCGGTGATGCGGTCCGCCGTCTCGCCCCGCGCGGTCAGCAACAGGATCGGACTATCGATCATGCCGCGCACCCCTTCGGTCAGCGAAAACCCGTCCTCGCCCGGCATCATCACGTCAATGATGAGAAGGTCGAATGCCAAACCCGAAAGGATCCGCCGCGCATGTGCGGCATCGCGTGCCTCGGTCACAAGATAGCCGTGCTTGACGAGGAACTGTTTCAGCAGGCTGCGGATACGCTGATCGTCATCCACGACCAGGATATGGGCAGGGTGTTCGTTCTGTGCCGCCAGGTTCGATACTGTCATTTGTTCACTCTTACCACTCGCTGTTTGAACCCAGAGATTGCCGCGCGCTTTCGTCCATCAATCTGTGAAGCACCTCGCGAAATCCTGCAACTGCTTCCGGTCCGGCGTCCAGATAGGCTGTGCGCAGGCGTTCGCGCTGTGGTGTCGCCAGCGTTTCCTCCAGCGCCTTTCCGGCGGGCGTCAGATAAAGCAGGCGCTGGCGCCGGTCGTTTTCGCCCACGGTCTGTTCGACCAGCCCGTCTTCGATCAGTTTGCGAAGCACCCGGTTCAGCGATTGCTTGGTTACCGCAAGCGTGTCGATCAGGCGCGCGACTGTGATCCCGGGGCGATGACATATGAAATGCAGTGCCCGGTGATGGGCACGTCCATAGCCACGCTCCTCCAGCAGCCGGTCGGGATCGCCGATAAAATCGCGATAGGCGAAGAACAGCAGTTCCGTGCCCGTGCGCAGTTGCTCATCGGTCAGAAAAAGACGCTGATCCGCACGGATCGGAGGGGAATTGCGGGACGCGTTCTGCAATGTCTTGGCCTCGATCTGCGGCTGCGTGTCTTTTATGTCAGCGTTGTTGACTTAGAAATAACCGAATGCTACCCGCTTCGCAAGGTAGGGAGTTATTTTCTGACCCAAATGCCCCAAACTGCGAAACATTTTGCAATAGAGTGAGCGAATCCAAGGCAAGCGCCGGTAAACGGGCAGCCTTCAGACTGAGAGGACAAGGCCATGGCCGGACCCGCATATGACGACCGCGACGGACATATCTGGATGGATGGCCAGATGATCGACTGGCGCGAGGCCAAGGTACATGTGCTGACCCACGCGTTGCATTACGGATCGTCCGTTTTCGAAGGCGAGCGGGCCTATGGCGGCAAGATCTTCAAGGGGCACGAACATTCGCTGCGCCTGATCGAGAGCGCCAAGGCAATGGATATTCCTTCGCCCTACACAGCCGAGGAAATCGACGCCGCCAAGGATGAGGCGCTGAAATCATCGGGCCTGTCTGACGCCTATATACGGGCCTTCATGTGGCGCGGCTCCGGCTCCGATATGGGTGTTGCGGCGGCGGCGAACCCTGTGCACATGGCGGTCGCCGTGTGGGAATGGGGGGCTTACTACGGCGATGCGAAATTCGAGGGCGCGAAACTCGACATCTCCAAATGGAAGCGCCCTTCGCCAGAAACCATCCCGTCCCACGCAAAGGCCGCGGGCCTCTACATGATCTGCACCATGTCCAAGCACGCCGCGGCGGACAAGGGCTGTTCCGACGCGCTGATGATGGATTATCGCGGCTATGTGGCCGAGGCGACGGGCGCCAATATCTTCTTCGTCAAGGACGGCGCGGTGCACACGCCGCTGGCGGATTGTTTCCTGAACGGCTTGACCCGCCAGACGGTGATCGAGCTCTTGAAAAAGCGCGGCGTCGACGTGATAGAGCGGCATATCATGCCTGATGAGCTGGACAGTTTTGAGCAATGCTGGCTGACCGGCACCGCCGCCGAGGTCACCCCAGTGGGCCAGATCGGCGAGCACATGTTCGAGGTCGGCACCCTGACCCGCACTATTGCCGAGGATTACGAGAAACTGGTGCGCGGGAACCGGTAAGGGCGGCGCGGTGCCTGTCCTGACACCGTTCGGACCAGGCATCATGCTCGCCGATGGTGGATGCGTTTCGACCGCCGGTTTTCGCTACCCGACACGCATGACGGTCATCCAATTGCGTGATGGCGGTCTTTTCATCTGGTCGCCCGTCGCGCTGACCCCTGCCATGCGGGCGGAGGTCGACGCACTGGGCGAGGTGCGGTTCCTGATCGCGCCGAACTCACTACATCATCTCTGGCTCGGCGAATGGCATGCGGCTTATCCAGCGGCGCAGGTCTTTGCGGCACCGGGTGTCAGCGCAAAGCGCACCGATGTCACCATAACGGCGGAGTTCGGCACGGCACCCGTGACCGCCTGGGATGGAGAGATCGATCATGTGATCGTAGGCGGTAATCTGATCACCACCGAAGTCGTGTTCTTCCACCGCGCCAGCGCAACGGTGGTTTTCACCGATCTCCTCCAACAGTTTCCGAAAGGCTGGCACAGGGGATGGCGCGCAATAGTCGCCAGGCTCGACCTCATGGTTGAGGCGGAGCCGAGCGTGCCGCGCAAATTCCGCATGGCTTTCACCGACAGGCGTGCGGCGCGAGAGGCCATCGGCCGCATTCTTGACTGGCCGGCGGAGCGGGTCGTGATGGCCCATGGCACGCCGGTTCCGCAGGACGGGCAGGCGCTCATGCAGCGCGCTTTCGGATGGCTGATGCGATGACAAGCCTCTCGCCTTCCGGCGGTGCGATCTGCCATAGGTGATGAATGACCGGAACAGCAGATATCATCATCATCGGCGCGGGGGCTGCGGGCCTCGGCGCGGCGGCGCATCTGGCGGGAGAGGCGCGTGTGCTCGTGCTGGAGGCAGAGGACGCGCCCTGCACCCACTCCACAGGTCGCTCCGCCGCCGTCTACCTCAAATCCTACGGCCCGCCCGGCGTGCGCGCCGCGACGGCGGCGTCCGAGGCGTTCTTCACCGATCCACCGATGCCGCTGGATGCCCCGATCCTGACACCGCGCGGACAGTTGATGCTGCAATATGACGACGCCCAGGATGAGCTGTCACCGCTGATCGCCCAGGGCACTGGCGTGGAGGCGATCACGGTCGCCGAGGCGATGGAGATGGTCCCCGTTCTGCGCCCCGAAGGACTGGTGGCGGCGGGGTTCGAGGCTGTGGCGCTCGACATCGATATCGACCTGATGATCGGCTGTTTTCGCCAGATGATGCGCCAGAAAACGGATGCGGAGGTGCAGGTCATCACCCGCGCCGGGGTCACCGCCATGCGCCGCGAGGGCGATGTCTGGCACCTGACAACACCCGCAGGGGCCTTCGAGGCACCGGTCGTGATTAACGCAGCGGGTGCCTGGGCCGGGCAGATCGCGGCACTGGCCGGGGCCGCGCCGATTGCCATCCAGCCCAAGCGCCGCTCTGCCGCGATCATTCCGTTGCCTGATGGGGTCGATTGCACCGGCTGGCCGCTCTTCGATGATACGGTGGAGCGGTGGTATGCCAAGCCGCAGAGCGGCAAGCTGATGGTCTCCCCCGCCGATGCCGACCCGGTGGCGGCATGCGATATCTGGCCCGATGACATGGTGCTCGCCGAAGGCATCGACCGGTTCAATGCCCGCGTCACCTTCGAGGTGACGCGGGTGGAGCGGACATGGGCGGGCCTGCGCAGTTTCTCGCCCGATGGAGAGCCGGTTGTCGGGTTCGATGCGGCGGCGGACGGATTTTTCTGGCTTGCGGGCCAGGGCGGGTACGGCATTCAAACCTGTCCGGCCCTGTCACGGCTGACAGCTGATCTTGTGCTGGGCCGCCAGACGAAGATCGACCCGGCAGTTTTCGCGCCGGGTCGGTTTGGGTGAGGGCTCGGAAACGTCACGCCCTCGGTCACCGGGCGGTCCCGGCGCGAGGGCCGGGACGGTTGCGAGGGGGGCGTCCCGATGCGGGGTGTAGGACGGCTGCGAAGGTAGCCGGAACGGTTGTCTAAGCGATACCGTCCTGGTCTCCGCGCCGGGACCCCCCCCGCAATGGTGCCGGACCTACCGATCCAGTGATCGGGCCAGCCGCACGAGATCGAGGAATTCCGCGCGGTAACCGAACCTGTCCTCGCCCCGCGCACCGGAGGCGAGCGCCAGTGCATCGTCATAGGACCAGTCGCCGAGATGCGTTGACCCGCGCAGCACTTGCCCGAACCCGGCGACTGCGATGGCGAAACGGGCTTCCTCTCCCGCCTCTGTCTCATCCGGCGCAATGGCAGTCTCGGTCAATTGGCTTTCATCCGCGTCGGGGGCCTTGTGGCGGAGCTTCAGAAACGCCAGTTCCTTCGGTGCTTCGGCCTGCTCGGCAACCGACTGATAGCGCAGATCGTCGATGCGGGTGGGGCCGCCGACAGGTGTGATTTCGTAGATTGCCGTGACCCGGTGGCCTGCACCGATCTCGCCCGCGTCCACTTTGTCGTTGTTGAAATCCTCACGGTTCAGCGCGCGGGTCTCGTAGCCGATCAGGCGGTAATCCTGAACGGCGGCGGGATTGAACTCGATCTGGATTTTCACGTCCTTGGCGATAGGCATCAGGCTGGCTGTCTCCTCCACCAGCGCCTTCCTGGCCTCGGCAAGCGTGTCGATATAGGCGGCCTGACCGTTGCCTTCCTGTGCCAGTGTCTGCATCAGATCGTCGTTCAGATTGCCGCGTCCGAACCCGAGGACGGACAGGAACACACCGGTTTCGCGTTTCTCGGCGATCAGCGTTTTCATCTCGTCGACCGATGCTGCCCCGATGTTGAAATCGCCATCAGTTGCAAGGATTACGCGGTTTATCGCGTCCTCATCGAACCGGTCCTCCGCGAGGCGATAAGCGGTGTTGATGCCCGCCGCACCTGCCGTGCCGCCGCCCGATTGCAGGCGGTCCAGCGCATCGAGGATTGCCCCCTTGTCGGCGACTTTTGTTGGCTCCAGCGCCACGCTCGACGACCCCGCATAGGTGACAATCGCTACCGTGTCATCATCGCCCAAGCTGTCCAGCATCAGCCTGAAGGACGTCAGCAATAGCGGCAGCTTGTCGGGCGAGCTCATCGAGCCGGATGTGTCGATCAGGAAGGTGAAATTCGCGCGCGGACGTGCCTCGGGCTGATATCCCCGGATCCCGATATGGAGGAGCTGCCGCCCCGCTGCCCAAGGTGCTTCTGTTAGTGTGGTGGAGACGGCGAAAGCTGTCTCGGCGCTGTCAGGTGCTTTGTAATCATAGGGAAAGTAGTTGATCAGCTCCTCCACCCTCACCGATTGCGGATCGGGCATCTGCCCCTCACGCAGGCTGCGGCGCATCCAGGCATAGGAAGCGGTGTCGACATCGATGGAGAAGGTGGAGACTGGCGCCTCCGTCACCAGCTTGACCGGGTTGGCGTCAGCATTGGCGAACTGATCGCGGACCTCTGGCTGCTGGATGACGGGTTCGGGGAGAGGAAGGGCGACGATAGCTGATCCCTGAGCGTGATCAGACAGTGCACTTGGTGCCGTGCGGCGCAACGGGGATACTGCGGGAGCCTCCGCATCCGCTGCGGGAGCTGCCGCAATGGCTGGTCCGATGAGTGCCTCCTCCGTCTCTGCGAGCTGTTGCTCGGCATTGGGCCGAGCCGGGCGGGCTTTGGTAAGCAGGTCGTTTTCGCGCGCTTCTTTCCCCACGTCTTCGGGTGAGGTGTTTTGAACCGTTTCGAGTTTGGCGACGGGGCCCGTATCCTCCCCCGGCACATTCAGCGACACGAAAACCGCAAGCGACAGCGCGGCGACGGAGGTGCCGCCCATCAGCAGCGGGCGGAGGGCGATATTCTGTTTCAGGATGGTCATCAGACGGCTCCACAAAGGTTGCGTATGCTTGGTCTGACGCGCGGCCTGCGGGGTTTCTTGGCTCGTCGCTTCAAATTCGTCATCGAACGCGCGCAATGCGGCATCCATTGCGGCCTTCCTGGCGCGCTGCGACGGCGCGGGGGCTGCCCGCATCGCGTGTTCAAGCTTTTTCATCTCGTCGGTCATATCTTGTCCGCCTCGATATCCGCACGGGCCATCGCGGCCAGCGCTTTTTTCACTTCCGACATGCGCCATGCGACCGTGCCGGGGGAGATGCCCAATACCGCCGCGGCATCCGCCTGGCTTAGCTCCTGCCCCACGATCAGGGCGGCTGTCTCGGCCAGATCAGGCTTCAGCGCGCCCATGGCATGGTCGAGCCAACTGGCGCGGCTTTCCTGCCCCGCATCCGACCCGGCCAGCGTTGCTTCGCGCCCGTATGCCTCCATCGCGCGGGTCCGCGTCGTGTCGCGCCGCCCGGCATCTCGCGCACTGTTCAGCACAACGCGGTAAAGCCAGGTGGTGAATTTCGCTTCAGCGCGGAAACCACGCAGGGCACGCGGCAGTTTCAGGCAGATGTCCTGCGCAAGATCCTCTGCTTGGTCTTCCGCACGGGTCAGGTGCCAGCACATGCGAAAGAGACGCTCGTAATGACGGTCGACCAGCGATGCAAAGGCCGCCCGGTCGCCCCGACCGGCAGCTGTCGCGAGCGCTTCATCTGTCGTTTCCATCCGCATCTCACACCCTATGACGTGTGATGATGGCCGGTTCTTGGCGCGAGCGGGAAAAAAACCGGACTGCTCGCTGGCCTTTGCCGAAGAGTCTGCAGGAGTGCGGTTGAGAGGCGGCCTCGAAATCGCTATATTCAACGCGGCGCGCTGTTGCGCCGGTATGTGGAGGATCACGTTCTGCATGAACGGATACACGCGGGCGCGATGAGCGACCCCAGCAAAAAGCGGCCCAAGGGCAACGATTTCGCAGAGAGCGAGGCACTGCTCTCCTTCATCCTCGACCGTCTTGATCAGGACAAAGCCGAAGACATCGTGTCGATCGACCTCAGCGGGAAATCCGCCATGGCCGACCACATGGTGATCGCATCCGGCCGGTCCACCCGTCAGGTCACGTCGATTGCGGAAAAGCTGACTGATGGCATCAAGCAGGATCTCAGCCGTGTCTGCAAGATCGAGGGCAAGGACGCGGGCGATTGGGTGCTGATCGATGCGGGCGATGTCATCGTCCATATCTTCCGCCCCGAAGTGCGTGAATTCTACCAGCTTGAAAAGATGTGGACGAGCGGGTCCGAAGGTGACCGATCCGCAGGGCGCGCGACCGTCGGCTCAGCCTAGCAGCACCATCTGATGCGTATCCAGGTGCTGGCCATCGGGCGGCAGAAAAGCGGTCCGGAAGCGAGCCTTGTGACAGACTATCTGTCACGCTTCGACACGGCAGGGCGGCCCTTGGGCTTCGGCGGTGCAGTTCTGTTGGAGCATGAAGACAAGAAGGGCAGGGGAGAGAGCCGCCTGCTGGACGCTGCCATCCCCGCCGGTGCCTTCGTCATCGCGCTTGATGAGCGGGGCAAGGCGATGGATAGCCGCCACTTCGCCACCTTTCTTGCGCAAAAGCGCGACGAGGGTATCCGCGACATGAGTTTTCTGATCGGCGGCGCGGATGGCCATGACGCGGTGCTTCGCCAGCGGTCCGACCGATTGCTCAGCTTCGGCCCGATGGTCTGGCCCCATATGCTGGCGCGGGTGATGCTGAGCGAGCAGCTATATCGGGCGGCATCGATCCTGTCTGGCAGCCCCTACCATCGGGATTGATATCAGCCTCTGTCAGAGCGCCTCAGCCGGTTCTGGGGTCCGGGCCGTGCGCAAAACTGATCGCCAGGCGATTCCACGCATTCATTTGCGCGACGATCAGTGTCAGATCGACGATCTCCTCCTCTGAAAAATGGTTCTGAAGCGCGCCGAACAGAGCATTTGGTGCGCCGTCGGCAGAAATCAGGGTCACAGCCTCAGCCCATGCGAGGGCGGCTTTTTCACGGGCGGTGAAAAACGTGCATTCGCGCCAGACCGTCAGGCAATCGAGCCTTTGGGTGGTTTCGCCAGCCTTGCGGGCTTCGGTCGTGTGGAGATCGACGCAATAAGCGCAGCGATTGATCTGCGAGACGCGCAGCTCGATCAGCGCGCGCAATGCAGCATCGATATGCGGCATGTGGTTCTTGGCCGTCGCCATGGCTGCAATCGCCGATCCGTTGATCGCGACATAATCAAGACGTTGGGTCATATCAGCCTCCCGCGGGGTTTTGGTGACCCTGTCATCTCTATTGCCGATAAGCCACTTACATCTCGACCCCGCGATGCGCCCATTCTAGAAAGGTCAGGCAAGTTGAAGGAGATGCGTTCGTGACCACCCCGATTGCCCCCGTAGTCCTGTGTATCCTTGATGGATGGGGCTGGCGTGAGGCGCGGGAGGGTAATGCAGTCGCCCTGGCGCACACGCCGCACTACGATGCGCTGGTGGCTGCACAGAGCCCGGCGATGCTGGCCTGTTCCGGCCCTGATGTCGGCCTGCCGGAAGGGCAGATGGGCAATTCCGAGGTCGGGCACATGAATATCGGCGCCGGCCGGGTCGTGTGGATGGATCTGCCAAAGATCGACAAGGCCATCGAAGAAGGCGAATTTGCCACTAATCCCCGGCTGGTCGCCTTTGCGGACAATCTGAAGGCCAGCGGCGGCACCGCGCATCTGATGGGGCTGATGAGCCCCGGCGGCGTCCATGCCCATCAACGCCACATCGTAGCGGCGGCGCAGGCTGTCGCAGCGGCGGGGGTGCCGGTGAAGCTGCATCTCTTCACCGATGGGCGCGACACGCCGCCCAAAAGTGCGGCTGGTTATCTTGAGACAGTTGAGGCTGATCTGGCAGACACCGCCGAGATCGCCACCATTTCAGGCCGCTTCTTTGCCATGGACCGCGATAACCGATGGGAACGTGTCAGCGCCGCCTATAACGCGATTGTCCGGGGTGAGGGTGAGCGCGCTGCGACGGCCACCGAAGCGCTGGGCGCTGCAGCATCGCGAGGCGAGACCGATGAGTTCGTCGCGCCCACGGTGATCGGCGATTATCAGGGTGCGCAGGATGGCGACGGGGTCCTCTTCCTCAATTTTCGCGCCGACCGGGCGCGCGAGTTACTGTCGGCGCTCGGTGATCCTGACTTTGACGGGTTTGAAGTCCCCCACCGACCCGCATTCGCATCAATAACGGGGATGGTGGAGTATTCCGACCGACATAATGAGTTCATGTCTGTGCTTTTCCCCTCCGGCGAGATCCGCAACACGCTCGGTGCGTGGGTTGCCGCCAAAGGGAAACGCCAACTGCGGTTGGCTGAAACGGAAAAGTACCCGCATGTGACCTTCTTCCTGAATGGCGGTGTTGAGGTTCAGGCATCGGGCGAGGATCGCAGAATGGCACCCAGTCCCAAGGTCAAGACCTATGACCTTGCGCCCGAAATGGCGGCGGCAGAGGTCACGGCATCGCTGATCGCGGGGATCGAGGCGGGATATGACCTGATCATCGTCAACTATGCCAATCCGGACATGGTCGGACATACCGGTGACCTGGACGCCGCGATCCGCGCCTGCGAAGCGGTGGACGATGGGCTTGGCCGCGCGCTGGATGCGCTGGGCCGGGCGGGTGGTGCGATGATCGTCACAGCCGATCACGGCAACTGTGAAATGATGATTGATCCGGTCAGTGGTGGGCCTCATACGGCGCATACGACCACGCCCGTCGCAGCACTTTTGGCGGGGAGCGGGCGTTTGCAGGGGCCGGGCCGTCTCGCGGATCTTGCGCCGACGCTGCTTGACCTCATGGGTCTGGATCAGCCCGAAGAGATGACCGGCCGCTCGCTTTTGGTGCGGTCATGAAGGGGCTGCTGACTGCCCTTGTCCTGTGCCTTGGCGCAAGTCTGGCCAAGGCCGATGCGGCTGATCGCGCGGCGACATTGCTGGAACAGGCGAAAGTCTCGCTCAGCGCTGCACGGGGGCCGAAGGAACGCCTCGCCGCCCTTGGCCGCGCCGCGCAGGCCCAGGAGGCGACATTGCAGGCCCTGCGTGACGATCTGCGCACAATCTTCGGTAATCAACGGGCGCTGGACGAGGAGATGGAGGCCGAGGCGCGCAAGCTGCGGGCCGTTCTCGCCGCGCTTTTGCGGTTGCAGCGCGCGCCGCGGGCGGCAGCGCTCGCGCATCCTGGCGGCGTCGTGTCCGCCGCACGGGCGGGTACGACGCTGGCCACATTCGCGCCGATGCTGGAGGCGGAAGCGGCGCGGTTGAGAGCCTCGCTTGATGAGATGGTCGCCCTTCGCGCCCGCCGCGACGAGGCTGCATCGGGCGCGCGCAAGTCCCTGGCCGGACTGCAATCAGCGCGTGCCGAGATCGCGGAACTGATCCGCAAGGACCGCCGTGCATCCGAATTATCCCCTGGCATCCTATCACGTCTGCGTGAGGAGGGGGTATTATTGGCGCAATCGGCGGCGGATTTGCGCGCTCTGTCAGCGGCGCTGCCCGCCATCAGCCGTGCAAATGGCGACCTGCAAGCTCCACAAACGGCATCCATAAAAGCTGCAAAGGGCGCAATTTTGCCGCCTGTCGAAGGAGTGATCGAGCGCAGATTCGGCAGTGTTCGCAATGGTGTCGCGCTGGAAGGGCTGGAGGTCACCGCACCGGCCTACGCTGAAATCTACGCCCCATGGGCAGGTATCGTAAGGTTTGCAGGGGATTATGGCGGCTATGGCGGGGTTGTGATCGTCGAACCCGAAGCAGGAATGTTGATTGTGCTGGCTGGTTTTGCGAGGTTCTACCGCGAAGCTGGGGAAGTCGTTCTGGGAGGAGAGCCACTGGGTTCACTCGGTGGGCCCGCACCCCAGACAGAAGAATTTTTGATGGCGGGTGTGTCTCCGCTTGAAGCTTTGGCGCGAGAAACGCTCTATATAGAGGTCAGGCAAGGCGACATGCCGGAGGATCCGGCGCACTGGTTCGCCTTCGAGGAATGAAAAGGTAACAGCATGAAACAGGCGTTTGTTGGTGCAATCGGTGGCGCGGCCCTTGGTCTTTTCGCGGCGACGCAACTGACCTCCCCCCTGATCGCACAAGAAAACGGAGCGCGGTCGACATACGAGCATCTCGACCTGTTTGGCGACATTTTTGAGCGGGTCCGCAGCCAGTATGTGGAACAGGTTGACGAGGCGGAACTGATTGAAAATGCCATCAATGGCATGCTCGCCTCGCTTGATCCGCATTCAAGCTATCTCGCACCGAAGAATTTCGAAGACATGCGGGTACAGACGAAGGGTGAATTTGGCGGCCTCGGCATCGAGGTCACCATGGAAGACGGTTTTGTGAAGGTCGTCGCGCCCATCGACGAGACACCAGCCGCTGCCGCCGGCGTGGAGGCGGGCGATTTCATCACCCATCTGAACAACGAATCGGTTCTGGGTCTGACCCTGTCCGAAGCGGTGGAGCGGATGCGCGGTAAGGTCGGGGAAGAGATCATCATCACCATAGTGCGCGAGGGCGAGGATGAGCCGTTCGACCTGACCCTGGTGCGCGACGTGATCAAGATCCGTGCCGTGCGCGCCCGCGTCGAAGGCGATGTCGGTGTCATCCGGGTCACCACGTTCAATGAACAGACCTTCGAGAACCTTGAGAAGGGTCTGAAGGATGTGACCGAGGAAATCGGGGCTGACAAGGTCAAGGGCTTCGTGATCGACCTGCGCAACAACCCTGGCGGTCTGCTTAATCAGGCGATCTCCGTTTCGGATGCGTTTCTTGAAAAGGGGGAGATCGTCTCCACCCGCGGGCGCAATCCCGAAGACAGCGAGCGCTACAACGCGCAGCCGGGCGATCTGACCGATGGCAAGCCGATCGTGGTGCTGATCAATGGCGGTTCAGCTTCGGCGTCCGAAATTGTCGCAGGGGCACTGCAGGATCATCGCCGGGCGATCATTCTGGGCGCGAAAAGCTTCGGCAAGGGATCGGTGCAGACGATCATGCCCCTGTCCGGGCAGGGCGCGATGCGCCTGACGACAGCGCGTTATTATACGCCCTCCGGGCGGTCGATCCAGGCGCTCGGCATTGAGCCTGATATCCTGATCGAGGAACGCACCCTGGACGTCGCAGAGGATGAGGATGAGGCGGAACAGCGTCGTCGCCGGTCCGAGGCCGACCTGCGAGGCAGCCTTGAGAACAGCCTGTCCGAAGAGGAACGCACCCTGATCCGTGAGGAGCGGGAGCGTCATGAAGCGACGGCCAGGTTGCGCGGCGAAGACCTGCAACTGGCTTATGCGCTTGATCTTCTGACCGGTCTCTCGGTTTACGCGCAGAGCGAGTGAGCAAGACCCTGACGGCGGCTGAGATCGCCAAGCTGCCTTATCGGCCCTGCGTTGGCCTCGTCGTGATGAACGCTCGCGGCGAGGTCTTCGCCGGTCAGCGCATCGACAATCCCGGCTCTGCCTGGCAGATGCCACAAGGCGGGGTCGACAAGGGCGAAACGCCTGTCGATGCGGCCCTGCGTGAACTCGGCGAGGAGACCGGCATCGCCCCGACATCTGTCGATGTGCTGGGTGAGACGGAGCAGTGGATACCCTATGATCTGCCCCATGATCTCGTGCCTCGTCTCTGGAAAGGCCGCTATCGGGGGCAGGAACAGAAATGGTTTCTCCTCCGCTTCACTGGTGATGACAGCCAGATCGACATTACGCGCCACGACCCGGAATTCAGCGTCTGGCGATGGATGCCGCCGGGTGAGCTGATCGACAGGATCGTGCCGTTCAAACGCGCGACCTATGAGCAGGTCTTCGCGGAATTTGCCGATCATCTGGCGCAGGTCTGAGCAATCTTTCGCGCTGTTGCAAACAGGACAGCAGATACGGCTATGGCTTGCGGGAAAGCCGCGCAGGCTCTCCACAAATTTGCCGTACTGGCATAGCATGCCTAAAACCGCGCAAAGCGAGCAGTAAAAAGAGATATGTGTGGCCACCAAGACCCCAAAGAAGCCGCCCGCGAAGGGATCGGCAAAGCGCGCGCGTAAGAAAGCCGCGCCCAAATCCCGCCCCGGTCAGGGATGGCTGGATCGTGCCGTCAAGGCGGTGTTCTGGTTCTGCTTTCGCATGGCCATCAGGATCGGCGTCATTGTCGGACTGATCCTCGGCGGAGCAGTCGGGTACTACTATGTCTCCTTGCCGGACGCGTCGGAGCTATTGGACGGGCGTTCGCGCGGGTCGGTCACCCTGCTCGACGGAAAAGGTGAGGTGTTCGCCTGGCGCGGTGCACAGTTCGGAGGCGAGGTGCGCCCGGGCGATGTGTCTCCCTATCTTGTGCAGGCGATCATCGCGGCGGAGGATCGCAGGTTCTACTCGCATTTCGGGATTGATCCGCGTGGTCTCCTCCGGGCCATGGTGGCCAATGTGCGGGCCGGGCGCTTCGTGCAGGGTGGCTCCACCCTCACGCAACAGGTTGCCAAGAACGTGTTCCTGACGTCGGAACGCACGCTGGAGCGCAAGCTGAAGGAAATTCCCGTCGCCATCGCGCTGGAGCTGAAATACGTCAAGGACGATATCCTCTCGATCTACATGAACCGGGTTTACCTCGGTGCCGGTGCGACCGGGTTCGAGGCGGCGGCGCAGAGGTATTTCTCTAAATCCGCGAAGTTCGTGACACTGCCCGAGGCTGCGATGCTGGCCGGGCTCTTGAAAGCGCCGTCGAAATTCGCACCGACCTCGGATATGGGTCGTGCGCAGGGCCGTGCCTCTGTCATCATCAACGCGATGCGGGAAACCGGCGTCATTGACGAGCAACTGGCTGACGAGGCGCTGGCGAAACCGGCAGAGCTGAGCCGCGAGGCCGCGCGCCGCACCGGTGGCCACTTTGCCGATTGGGTCATGGAGGATGGCCCGGCCTTCCTGACGGCCACAACGGCGGAAGATGTACGCATCAAGACCACGTTCGATGCCGCTGTGCAGGCCAAGGCGGAGGCCGCGCTGGCCCATATCTTCGAGACGCGGGTGCGCAAGGACAGCCCCGCCGAAGCGGCCATCGTCGTGATGGCCCATGATGGCGCGGTGCGTGCCATTGTCGGTGGGCGTGACCCGCGTGCGCAGACCTTCAACCGCGCGACGCAGGCCCTGCGTCAGACTGGGTCTGCATTCAAGCCGGTGGTCTATGCCGCTGCGATGGAGGCTGGCTATGGCCCGCAGGACAGGATCGATGACAGGCCGCTGGAGATGAACATCCCCGGCTCCGGTCGCTGGTCGCCGCAAAACTATGGCGGCGGCTATCGCGGGCAGGTCACGCTGGAGGAGGCGCTGGCCTATTCCATCAACACTGTCGCGGTGCGCCTGTCTGAGGAAGTCGGGCGCAACCGGGTGCGTGAGCTGGCCACGGCGATGGGCCTGACCGCACCGATTGCCGACGGGCCTGCTGTGGCGCTCGGCGTGTCGGAGGCGACCTTGCTGGAGATGACCGGCGTATTCGCCACCATCGCCAATGGCGGGCGCGTCGTGCCCCCGCGTGGTATTAAGGAGATCAGCATTCGTGGCGATGAGACCCCGGTGATGACAGCGGCAGAAACGGCAAGAGGCACGCGGGTCATGTCGGCGTCCTCGGCGGCCAAGCTGACCTCGATGATGAATGCGGTCATCGCCTATGGCACCGGCACACGCGCCGATCCTGGGCGGCCTGCAGCGGGCAAGACCGGCACGACACAAGGCGCGCGCGATGCCTGGTTCATCGGGTTCACGGCGGACTATGTAATCGGTGTTTGGATGGGCAAGGATGACAATGCGCCCCTGACTGGCGTTACCGGCGGTGGGCTTCCCGCAGCCATTTGGCGTGAGGTTGCGGTACGTATCCATGAAGGGTTGCCCGCCCGTCCGCTGACCATGGATGGCGGCGGTGCTGGTGGCCGCCTCTCCTCCGGTGGCGGGCCAGATGATGACGGTGTCGTCAGCACCGTTTTCAAGGAGGTGTTCGATTTCCTCTCATCCGAAGGCGAAGGCAGTCCGCCGCGCCAGACCGGGGAGCGGATTGACCGCTGACTGGCCCGGCGTTTGGCGGTAATGGTCAGCCTGTCAGGCCAACGCGCCTGCGGACATCCTCTTCTCGCAGCGATACATCGACGCCGCGATATTCGTCAGCATCAGGGCTGGCGAGCCAGACCAGCGCTTCGCCAACCCAGTCGGCGGGAATATGTACGGAGGGGTCGAGGGCGCTGACGGGATTGATCCCGGACGCCTTGATCGCCACCTGCATCTCCGTCGCCACCGTTCCGGGGCTGAGGCCGACAACCCGCACGGGGCTATCCCCCAGTTCCTTGTCGGCGCAGCGGGTCAGCGACAGAACCGCCGCCTTGGAGGAGCAATAGTGGCTCCACCCTTCCAGCGCGCTGGTGGCCGCACCGGAGGAGATGTTGATGATCACGCCGCTGCCCGCAGCCGTCATGCGGGGCAGGGCGGCCTTCAACCCATGGAAGACACCTTTGACGTTTACATCGATGACTCTTGCGTAATCCTCCGCCGCCAGTTCCTCGATCCGCCCGATTGGATCGATGATCCCGGCATTGTTCACTAGAACATCGATGCCGCCAAAGCTGGCGCAGGCATGGTTCACCGCGGCTTCGACATCGGTGTAGCTGGTGACATCGCAGGTGACGGCCAAAGCCGCCCCTCCCGCATCGTTGATTTCGGATGCCAGCGCCTCGATCTCCGCGCTGGAACGTGCGGCGAGGACCACCTTTGCCCCGGCTTTGACAAAACTGCGCGCGGCGGCGGCACCGATGCCGCGGCTGGCACCGGTGATGAGGACGGTTTTGCCTTGGGCTTGGTTCATTGCGTGGCCTGTCTGCTGATTGCTGTTGCTGGTCGCACAATCCACTCGCCTTGCATCATGGTCAATCGGTCACCGCCGCTCCGTCACGGCACTGTCAGATGGCTGCTACGGGCTGTCGAAGCGATAGCGGTGCAGCGCTGCGCCTTCGCGTTTCAGCCAGTCGCGCTGGGTCTTCCAGTTCGGGCGCAGCTGATCCACCAGCGCCCAGAACTGGGGGCCGTGGTTCATTTCCACCAGATGCGCGGCCTCGTGGGCGGCCACATAGTCCAGTACTTCAGGCGGTGCCATGGCCAGCCGCCAGGAGAAGCTGAGATCGCCTTTCGACGTGCAGGACCCCCATCGACCCTTGGTATCGCGCAGCGTGATGCGCCCGATGTCACGGTCAAGCTCCGCCGCGCAGTGACGTGCGATCGGGGCCAGCGCGCTGCGAGCCCTTTCCTTAAGCCATGCTGCAATGCGGGGACCGGGCGCGCCGGGACCGGACAGGACCAGCTGGTCATCCTTGATAAATGGCGGGCGGCGGCGGCCCGTGATCTGCACGACATGCAGCATCGTGCCCCCGACGGGCAGGCCGCTGCCATCCTTCACCGCCACGACTGGCGGGGTCCGCTCCAAAGCTGCGCGCAGCCAGTCGGACTGTCGCATGAGGAACATCCTCACATCGGTCAGCGCAGCGCTTGGTGGTACGGTCACCCGTGGTGCGTCACCGTTTTGTGGCACGCTCAATGTAAAGCGCCGCGCACGGGCGGACCGGCGCAGCGCGATTTCTATCCCCGGATCGTCGAGCCAGAGCAGCTCGGCCATCGTGTCCGCTCAGCCTGCGACTGCAGGTTTCGCGCGGGTCCGGCGCTTGGCAGCTGGTTTGCTGGTCTTGGGCTGCCGCTTCTGCGTTATCCCATCCTCGCCCACGACCCGTAGATCGGCAGGTTTCGCCGCAGGCTTCGGCCTTTGCGCGCCGTCGCGATGTTCGGTGATAAATGCCGCGATCTTCGGCTGGATCGATCCGCGGAAGCGCGAGCCGTTGAAGACCCCGTAATGGCCGACTTCGGGCTGTTCCCAGTGGAATTTCTTGGCACCAGGCAGGTTGACGCACAGGCCATGTGCGGCCGCCGTCTGGCCGCGTCCGGTGATGTCGTCCTTGCCGCCCTCTACCGTCATCAGGGCGATATCCTCAATCTTTTCGGGGCGGATCTGACGGTTGCCGCGATACATCATCTCGCCGCGCGGCAGGCTGTGTTTTTGAAACACGACGTCGATTGTCTCGAGGTAGAATTCCTCAGTCATGTCCATCACTGCGAGATATTCGTCGTAGAAGGTGCGATGCGCATCGACGCTATCACCATCACCTTCGATCAGATGCTGGAAATGGTTCACATGGGCGTCGACATGACGGTCCAGGTTCATCGACATGAAGCCGGAAAGCTGTAGAAAACCCGGATAAACGCGGCGCAGAAAGCCCATATTGGGGAACGGAACGGTGACGATCACGTTTTCCTTGAACCAGGACAACGGGCGGGTCGTCGCGAGTACATTCGGCTCCGTCGGACTGCGTGTCGTGTCGATCGGGCTGCCCATGAGGGTGACGGAGGACGGCCGGTGCGCATCATGGTCTTCCGCCATCAGCGAACAGGCGGCCAGCACCGGCACACCAGGCTGACAAACAGCCATGACAGCGGGGCGTTCCCCCTTGATCTTGTGCAGAACCGCGCAGAAATCGCGCACGTAATCGACGTAGTCGTCAAGGCCGAAACGCCCGTCCGATATTGGTACATCGCGCGCGTCGATCCAGTCAGTGACATAGACATCATGGTTCGGCAACATGGCTTTGACGGTGCCGCGCAGCAGAGTCGCAAAGTGACCCGACATGGGGGCGACGATCAGAACGGGCGGGTTCTTGCCGCCATTGACGCGGTCCTTGCGAAAATGAAGCAGGTTGCAGAACGGTTTCTCGACCGTGTGTTCCTCAACGACAGGGATTTCCGTATCGTCGACGATTACAGATTCGATTCCGAAGTCGGGTTTTCCGTAGCGTGCCGTCGACGACAGAAACATGTCGATAGATGCGGCAAGTGTGCGCACCGGCAATGTCTGTGCCAGCGGATTAAACGGAGCTCGAAGGGCGCGGAGGTTGAACTTTGCGACGCTTCTCCACGGCGATACTGCCGCGTGTGTGTACTCATATGCGTGATACAGCACTGCCAACACCCCTTTATTTTGATCTCGCGGCGGCCAGAAAGCGCTCGGCGATCTTTGTGACCTGTCAACCCTAACTGTCATCTTGCAGTGCGGCAAGGATCATTCGCACATGCGGCACCCAAGAAGTTTTCATGCGCTGCCCTTTGACTACATCGCCATCATGTGGCATGGGGCCGCTTCTTTCTAACCTGTCATCCGTTTCGGGGGTCTTAATGACCAAAGAAGAATGGGGCCTAAAACGCCTTTGCGCTGCGTGCGGCGCGCGGTTTTACGATTTGAACCGCAATCCCGTCGATTGTCCGAAATGTGGGGAAACATATGTCCCCGCAGCCGCAGCGGGCACCAAGCTGAAGGCAACGAAGGCGACAGCCAAGGCTGCCGTGGTGCCGGAGGACGATGAAGACGAAGACGTGGTCCTCGATGATGATGACGACGAAAATGACGACGTGGTCGTTGAAGATGATGATGACGATGATGCGGCTGATGTGATCCTCGCCGATGACGACGACGACGATGATGACGACGATGCCGGGGACGTCCTTCTTGCCGACGACGAGGAAGATGACGACGATGACGACCTCGGGTCCTTCGCCGTCGGGGACGACAACAAGGAAACCTGATCAAACGCGACCGCTTTTCGCTTGCAAGCGGTCGCTGACGGACCTAATACCGTGCCGCCCCGACTGATCGGTCGGGATACATATCCGGGGCCATAGCTCAGCTGGGAGAGCGCTTGCATGGCATGCAAGAGGTCAGGGGTTCGATCCCCCTTGGCTCCACCAAGACACCTTCTTCCGGGAAGGTCTCAGCCACCTTAGATGGGCGTTTTGAAAGGCGGATGTTAGCGGGCGTGGCGCGAAACTGCCGCCCTTCGCCGAGAAAGCGTCCAGTCCGGTCGCGCAAGCTCGTTCAATCTTTTGCAGGACGTGGCGGCTGGGGATGGGGCGGAGGGCCGAGCGATTGACGTCGCACAAACCTCGTTGCCAACTCGATGCTGTCGGCGGGTCCTCCTTCACGTATGCGCCGCAGCAGCGCCTGTGCGGCCTGTCGGCCCATATCGATCTGCGGTACGCGGACAGTGCTCATCGCTGGCACAGTGACAGCGGCAAGCCCGATATCGTCAAAGCCGATTATCGAGACATCATCAGGCACTTTGACCCCGCGCGCGCGCGCCTCGCAGATCGCCCCGGCGGCCAGAACATCATTGCCGCAGATGATTGCCGTCGGTGGTTCGGGTGCCGACATGATCTCCATCAGGCCGGTGCCGCCTGCGGCCAGAAGATAGTCCGCCTCATAGATCTGAATCAACTCGGCACCGTGCCCGTGTGACCTGATCGCAGCGCGCACGCCGGCGATGCGATTGCGCGCCCGGTCATTGCGGGCCGAGCGACCGGAGATCATCGCGATGCGGCGATGCCCTTCGGCAAGCACATGTTCCGTCGCCTGTTTTGCGGCTTCGTGATTGTTGAAGCCGACGAATTGCTGGTTAGGATCATCCTCAAAACACCAGGTGACGACATATGGCACAGCGCGCATCATCAGAAAATCGCGTGTCGCCGCCGGGCGTTCATTGCCGATGAGCAGCAACCCTCCGGCACCGTGGGAGATCAGCCTGCGGATATGATGCATCTCGTTTTCCGCATCATAGCCTGTTGTGGCGACAAGCATCGTCACCCCAGCCTCCGCCATCACCTCCTGAAATGCTTGAAGGCCGCTGGCGAACATGGCGTTGGCCATCGTGGGGATGATCGCGCCCACAATGTCGACCCGGCTGGAGGCGAGCAGCCGTCCGCCGAAGTTCGGGACATAACCCAGCTCTTCGATCGCGGTCTCTATCCGCTCCAGCGTGGCCCATGCGATCTTTCCCGGCTCATTCAGCGCCCGCGAAATCGTCGCGGTCGATACGCCCGCTTTCCGGGCTACGTCGAAAAGAGTTGGCTGTTCAGGGCGAGCCATCGATCAGCATAGGTGTGTGGTGGGTCAAGTCCTTTAGCACCCGCAAAACTAATCTCGTTTTCATGTAAGACACCATCGATATGTAATCGCTTGCAAGAATCTATGCAAGCGTTTACATAATCGCCCGAGAAGGATGTATCGCTATGTATGCGTTCCGGCTGCTTCACTGATGATGGCGATTATCCCCGGCTGATCTCTGAGAACAGGAAGTGATGCAATGGCACGAGAATATCTTAAGAAAGCCACCAAGACGGCGCAGACTGACGCCGGCGATGTCCGTGATACTGTCCAGAAGATCCTTAACGATATCGAAGCCGGCGGCGACAAGGCCGCCATGGAATATGCGGCCAAGTTTGATCAGTATGACGGTAACGTCTTGCTGACGGCCGACGAAATCGAGGCTGCTGCTGCGCTCGTCCCTCAGAAGCTGAAGGATGATATCGCATTCGCCCATGACAATGTGCGTCGCTTTGCCGAGATCCAGAAAAGCACCATGAAGGACGTGGAGCTGGAAATCGTGCCAGGCCTGATCGCGGGGCAGAAGGCGATACCCTGCCAGGCCGCAGGCTGCTACGTCCCCGGTGGTCGCTACAGCCATATCGCATCGGCCATCATGACGGTCACGACCGCAAAGGTCGCCGGGTGCGAGCATATCGTGGCCTGTTCGCCGCCGCGCCCCGGTGTCGGCATCAACCCGGCAATCATCTACGCCGCTAATCTTTGCGGCGCTGACAAGATCCTCGCCATGGGCGGCGTACAGGGCGTGGCTGCGATGACCTTCGGCCTCTTTGGCCTGCCGCAGGCCGATATTCTGGTCGGTCCGGGCAATCAGTTCGTTGCTGAGGCGAAGCGCATCCTCTTCGGTCGTGTCGGCATCGACATGATCGCAGGTCCGACCGACAGCCTGATCCTCGCGGATGAAACGGCGGACCCGTTCATCGTCGCGACCGACCTCGTCAGTCAGGCAGAGCATGGCTACAACTCGCCGGTCTGGCTGGTCACCGATGATCACGCGGTCGCCGAGAAAGTCATGGAGCTTGTCCCCGGCCTGATCGCTGATCTGCCCGAGATGAATGGCAAGAATGCCGAGGCCGCATGGCGCGACTATGCTGAGGTGATCCTCTGCTCCAACCGCGAGGAAATGGCCGTTTGTTCCGATGAATATGCGCCAGAGCATCTGACCGTTCAGGCAGAGGACCTGCCCTGGTGGCTGGATCGGCTGAAATGCTATGGCTCGCTCTTCCTTGGGGAGGAGACGACTGTGTCCTTTGGTGACAAGGCGTCGGGCACCAACCATGTGCTGCCGACATCGCGATCAGCCAAGTATACGGGCGGCCTGTCGGTCCACAAATACATGAAGATCGTCACCTGGCAGCAGGCGACGCGCGATGGGTCAAAGCCCGTCGCCGAAGCCACGGCACGGATTTCGCGGCTCGAAGGGATGGAAGGGCATGCACGGGCAGCCGATGCGCGTCTCTACAAATACTTCCCTGGCGAGAATTTCGATCTCTCCGCAGCGGAGTAACCCGTGACCGCGTCCCTCTTCTCTGTCAGCGGCAAGGTGGTGTGTGTCACCGGTGCCAGCAGTGGCCTCGGGCGCGCTGCCGCACGGCTGCTGGCGGGTTCAGGGGCGCGAGTAGTCGGGGTGGCTCGGCGTGCGGAACAGCTGCACGCCTGGCAGGCGGAGGCGGGCGGAGAGACGGCGGCAGTGGTCGGCGACCTCGCCGATCGCTCGGCGCTTGGCGACATCGCGGCGGAAGCGGCGCGCCCGTTCGGTGCGCCGGATATCCTCATCAACGCTGCAGGCATCAACACCCGCCAGAACGCGGACGATGTGACGGCGGAGGGGTGGGACACCACGCTGAACCTGAACCTGTCGGCCCCGTTCTTTCTGGCGCAGGCCATGGTTCCGACGATGAAGGCCAAGCACTGGGGGCGCATCATCAATTTCGCCTCGCTCCAGTCGCGCCGCGCTTTTGGTAACGGCATCAGTTACGGCGCATCGAAAGGCGGGGTTGAGCAGATGACCCGCGCGATGGCGGAGGCGTGGTCCGCCCATGGCATCACCGCCAACGCTGTCGCGCCCGGCTTTTTCCGGACCGAGCTGACCGGGCCTGTCTTCGCTGATGCCGCGCTTGCCAAACGCAATGCCGATCAGACCTGCATCGGACGGAACGGGGAGCCCGAGGATCTGGACGGGCCGATCCTGTTTTTCTGCTCCGACGCGTCTGCCTATGTGACGGGACAAGTGCTGTTCGTCGACGGGGGGTTCACAGCGAAATGAAGGCGCTCGTCTACACTGATGTCGAACAGCTCGCCTATGGTGACGTGCCGGACCCGAGACCACGGGACGAAGAGGTGCTGGTCAAGGTCATGGCATCCGGTATCTGCGGATCGGACATGCACGCCTTTCTCGGCCACGATGAACGCCGCCCGGCGCCGCTGATCCTCGGCCATGAAGCGGCCGGACTGGTGGCGAGCGGTGTCGATACGGGGCGACGGGTTACGGTCAACCCGCTGGTGACCTGCGGCGTGTGCGATGTCTGCTGCGATGGGCGCACCAACCTTTGTGCGACGCGCCAGATCATCTCCATGCAGCCGCGCGAAGGTGCGTTCGCCGAGTACATCTCCATGCCGACCCGCAATCTGATAACGGTGCCGGATCATGTGCCGCTGGCCAAAGCCGCATTGGCCGAGCCGCTGGCCTGTGGCTGGCACGGTGTCCGGCTGGCGGAAGAGGCGCTGAGCACGCCGATGGCGGCGGCACGCTGCATCGTTATCGGCGGCGGAGCCATCGGGGTCGGGGCGGCGCTGGCGCTGCGTGCCTTCGGCGCAAGCGACGTCACCCTGATTGAGCCTAACGAAATTCGCCGCGCACATCTCAATCCTTTGGTGGAATTTGCCTGCGCCGCCCCCGGTGATCCCGCGATCCCGGCCAAGGGCAGCGCCGATATTGTCATCGACGCGGTCGGCTATGCGGTGACGCGCGCCGATGCCTGTGCCTATGCGCGCGCCGGCGGTGCCATCGTGCATATTGGTCTTGGCGAGGCGACCGGTGGCCTCGATATCCGGCGGCTCACCTTGCAGGAAATTCGCTTCATCGGCACCTATACCTACACCGCCACGGATTTCGAGGCGACGGCAGCGGCGATCTTCTCAGGTGCGCTCGGCACGCTCGACTGGATCGAGCAGCGCCCCCTCGCCGACGGACAGGCGGCTTTCGCAGATATCCGCGGAGGCCGTGTGGCAGCCGCCAAGACCATTCTCATCCCAGCCCACGAGGAGTAATCTGACGTGTCCATCGACAAAAGAATCGTGGACGATTTCGTCGCCAATGGCATCGAATTCGTCACCACGGTGCCCTGTAAACAGCTCGCCGGTGTTATCGACGAAGTTGAAGCGCGGCCCGAGATTTTCCATATCCCCTCGAACAAGGAAGACGAGGGTATGGGGCTCTGCGCCGGGGCGTTCATGGGCGGCAAACGCCCTGCGATCATCATGCAGAACACAGCCATCGGCGTGACGATCAACACGCTGGCGACGCTGATCCAGTATTATCGCATGCCGCTGCCGATGCTGATCTCCTATCGGGGGGAGCTGCGCGAGCCTGTCGCCTGTCAGGTGGAAATGGCTGTTCACACCAAGGCGCTACTCGCGCAGATGAACATCCCGACCTACCACTTCCACTGGCAGAACGATGTCGAAGAACTCGACAACATTCTGAAATACACCTTCATGTGCAACAAGCCGGTCGCAATCCTGACCGATGCCAATTTCTGGGGAGGCTACGGCGACCAATGATCCGCTCTGAAATCCTGCGAGACATCGCCCCGATCCTTCGCGACCAGCTCGTCATCTGCAATATCGGCCTGCCGAGCCAGGAATTGCACATGATCGATGACCAGCCGACCAATTTCTACATGCTCGGCACGATGGGTCTCTCCTCCTCCATCGGGCTTGGGCTGGCGCTGGCTCAGGACAAGACTGTCATCTCCATTGATGGCGACGGCTCGGTCCTGACCAATCTCGGAACGTTGCCGACCATCGCCAATAATGTGGCGGATAACTACATCCTCCTGATCATCGACAACGGCTCCTACGGCTCCACCGGCGATCAGCCGACCTATGCGGGGCAGAAGACCAAGCTCGAAGCGGTGGCGGCGGCTTGCGGCTGCGAGAATGTTGTGACCTGTCAGGATGTTGACACCGGCAAGGTGCTGCAGGCTGCCATCGACAGCAAGAAGATGACCGTCATCGTCGTGAAATGCGACAGTGGCAATATCAAGCTGCCGGTCATCACCATGGACCCGGTGGTGATCCGCGACCGCTTCATGAAAGCCGTTTCGGCCTGAGATGTTCGGCGCGCCGTCGATCCATTCCTATGAGGATGCCCGCGATGGTGCGCGGGCACGCCTGCCCTGGATGGTGTTCGACTATATCGACGGCGCGGCGGGCGAGGGGCATGGTGAGGCGCTGAACCTCGCCGCGCTCCGCGATATCCGGCTGCAACCGCGCGTTCTGGTGAATGTGGCCAGCCGCGATATCGGCATGAATGTGCTGGGCCATGAAGGCAAGGTGCCGTTCGGTATCAGCCCGATGGGCATGTGCAACCTTTCCGCGCCCGGCGCGGACCTCATGCTGGCCCGTATCGCGGCGCGCGATCAGGTGCCGGTCGGGGTCTCCACCGTCGCCTCCACCTCGCTGGAGACGATGATCGAAACTGCCGAAGGTCATGCGTGGTTTCAGCTTTATTTTTCCGGCGATGGCACCGGCACCGCGCGGCTGGTTGAGCGGGCGAAGGCCGCCGGCTATCGCACGCTGGTGATGACCCTCGATGTGCCGGAGGTTGGCCGACGTCCCCGCGAATTGCGCCGGGGCTTCAAGATGCCGTTTCGCATCGGGCCGAAGCAGTTCATCGATTTCGCATTGCATCCTCAATGGTCGCTGTCGACGCTGTTCCATGGCAAACCGGTGATGGGCAATTTCACCGAACCCGGATGGGAGTTTGACCGGACCGAAAGCCGCGCTGCCGCCGATTGGGATTTTCTCCAACGCCTGCGCGACGACTGGGACGGCAATCTGGTGGCGAAGGGCGTGACCTCTGTCGAAGATGCGCTGCGCCTGAAGGCGGCGGGCGTGGATGCCATACAGGTCTCGACCCATGGCGGACGCCAGCTTGACAGCGCCGTGCCGCCGATCGAGGCGCTCGCCCTGATCCGCGAAGCCGTCGGCCCGGAATATCCCCTGTTCTACGACACGGGCATCCGCTCCGGCGAAGATGTGGTGAAGGCCTACGCGCAGGGCGCAGATTTCGTCTTTTTCGGTCGCGCCATGCAGTTCGCCATCGCGGCCGGCGGCGAGGCAGGGCTGAATCAGTTCTGGAACATGGTGTCCGATGATGTGAGCCTCACACTGGCGCAGCTTGGCCTCGTGCGGATGCCGGGTGAGACGCGCCAGTCCCGCGCACCGACAGGGCCCTGAGCAGACCTGGCTGACGCCGCAGGGTGAATGACGCTATGCTCGCAAAGCGGCGAGCACGTCTTCCCGGCGCGGGATCGTTGCAATCGCCCCATATCCTGAAACGACGCGGGCCGCGACCACTGCGGCGTAGTGTCCGGCGGCCAACGGATCGGCGGTCTCCAGCCATCTCGCGAGGAAGGCACCTGCAAAGCTGTCACCGGCACCCGTTGAATCCACCGGCTCGCACGGGACCGCAGGGATCACTGCGCGCTGATCACCCCAGCCGATTTCGCACCCCTCCGCCCCTTTGGTCACGAGGACGATCTCCGGGCCGAGGGCCTGATAAAAATCGATAATCTCGCCGGGGTCATGCAATCCTGTCAGATCGGCGCTGTCATCGATGCTTGTGATCGCGATATGTGCATGGGCCATTGCTGCATGGGTCACGGCGCGCGCCTCTTCAATCGACCAGAGGCGCAAACGCAGATTGGTGTCGACCGACACTGCAACGCCCGCCGCCGCAGCCTCTTTCGCGGCGCGAGAGGCCGCAGCCCGCATACTGCCCGAAATGGCCAGCGTGATGCCGCTCAGGTGCAATGCGCGGGCCGCGCGAATGTAGTCGAGCGGCACATCAGCCGCGTTCAGGCAGGCCGCTGCTGATCCTGCGCGATAATAGGTGAAGGATCGCCCAGCCGGGTCGGGTTCGACGAAATAGATGCCGGTCGGGGCCGCCGCGTCTCGCCTCGTGTGGCTGTGATCAATGCTCTCGGCATCCCAGCACGCGGTGATCCGGTCGCCGAAGCGGTCGGTACCAAGGGCGGTGAGGTAGCCGACTGAGGCACCCTGCCGCGCGGCTGCGATTGCCGCGTTGGAGGTGTCGCCGCCGATTCCGCAGGCATAATGATCGGCACCGCTGCCGGTGATTCGAACAAACTCCACCAGCGGCTCGCCCATACAGATCAGGTCAGGTGCGGTCATCGTGGTCGCCAGGACATGGCTGGCTTTGGGTCTGCGATGCTGGGAACATGGTTCATGTCACCATCTGGCCGCAGCCCCGCCCTGACCGCAAGCCCCGCAAGCCAGCTTATCGCCTACAATCCGGCCCGTTGATCGCTTCGCGCATCTGGGCGGTCGCATAAGGCTCGTTCGCCAGTCCGCTGCCGATCACGGGAACGCCGAGCGGCTCCACATCATCGGCACCGATGAGAACCGTGCGGTGGGCGGCGCATATCTGCCGGATCTTCTCGAGATCAAGGTCATCAAGCTGCATGATGATCGGCGGCTCGGCAAATAGCGGATCGTTTTGCCCGAAGTCCCACCCATAGTAGATCTCGTAGGAATCGATGATCACGACATCCGCGTCGATGCTCTGTACCATTGTGGTGCCCTTGGCATAGGGGCCGACAAGACCGTTGATCTGATAGGCCCTGAGCGGGATCATGATCAGGGCGGAGGCAACAAGGCTCGCCATCACAAATGCCTGAAAATTGGCCCGTATTGCATGGCCTTCGTCGCGCAGCGTGATCCATCCTGAAACCGCAAGTATGGCCAGAGGACCGATCAGTCCATGCATGTACCGATACCCCCAGCCATGGCCCTGGTCGGCCATCAGGAACGGATAGGGCAGGAGGCTGAACAGGATACTGCCTGCCATGGCGGCCATCAGAGGCGCCCAACTGCGACGCCAGAACAGCATCAGAAGCAGGGGCGGGATCGCGAGGCTTTGCCAGGTGAAGAGCCGGATCAGATTGGCCGCCGAAGTGGCCAGCGCATCGCGATCCGGCAGATCAAGCAGGCGCAAGAAGCGTTGCAGCAGGCTGCGCTCGCCGCCCGCCAGCGTCTGGGCGGTGGAGCCGAGTGAAATCTGGTCCCACGAATAGACCGCGAAGTGGCCAACAAGATAGATACCGCCGTAAAGCGCGATCAGGTCGAGCCTCAGCGGACGCAGAAGCAATAGAAAGAATGGCGCCGCAAAGAACGCGTGCACATGTATCTGGTGCAGCGATGCGGTCGCGACGCCGACAAGCGCTGCCAGCAGATGCAGATACCAGCGGTTGCCGAGGAACAACCAAAGCCAGAGCATGTTGAAGCAGAGATGCGCCGACATCGCATATGTTGTCAGCGACGCCGCCAAAGCCTGCTGCGACGTTGCCACCAGAAGCGCTGCTATTACCGGCGCTTCGCCGATATCGGGCCATATCCGCCGTGCCACGAGAGCCGTCATCCAGACACTGCCAGCCATCATGGCGGCTGAGCTGTAGATGCCGATCCCGGCGACTTCGAACAGCGCATAGATCGCGGACATGCCGGGCCGGTAATCGCTGGCGAAGGTACCTGCGCTTTCATTGAGGGCCGTAAACGGATGGAATATCGCGCGGGCATAGGGCCGCATGTCCCAGGGGATTTCCCCGGCTATCTGGCCGTTGAGGAACAGGCTGCCCTGAAGCCGGGTCATCCACTCATCCATGGAGAACGCGTGGCCCTGATACACTTCGCTTGCCCCAACAGCCGCCAAAGCAAGCGTGAAAATGGCGATCAGCGGCGCGGAGCTGCCCGGCAGTGACAAGGCAGACAAGCGCAGCGCGAACCTTGTGGGCATGAGCAAACTGAAAAAGGCAACCGTGCCCGTCAGGGCGAGGAGTATCGTATTGGCCGGAAGGTCCACCACTAAGTAGACATAGCGCGACATGCCTGTCGTCGCGCCCTCTTGGTGTACCAGAAAACGTGCGCTGGCGACCATGGCGGTGGCGCAGATCAGTGTGATTAGGATCAATCCTCGCCCGCTGCTCATCGGCAAGCCACCGTCGTGGCCTCCCCCGTCACCTCAGCCAACGGGGTCCCATAAGGTTGGCCAGATGGACGCGTGGGATGTCTGTTGCGCCGGGGCGCGGCTATGTCACACGAAGTGCGCTTCGTCTTGTTGTGTGCGAATTGTGGCCTCTCCTTGTCGATAAATCGGCTTATGTGACCGACGAGGCCTGATCCGCCTCCACCACGATCCGCCCGGTATTTATGCTGGTTGATGATCACCGTGCGCGGCAAAGCTGTTCGCGGATCGCATCTGCGCTGTCCACACACCGCTGGTCTCATTGATCCCTCTCCCTCCGACCGTCCCCTTGTCCTTATCCAAGTTGCCGGACGGATTGAAGCGGCAAGTCCTGCCCTCGGCATTCGGTGTTACATGCTGCCCGGGTCGGTCCGCGCAGAGATCAGTTTAGACAGATCGCGAAAATTCCGGTAGGTAAGCTGCCATAACGAGTAATGAGAGTACGATGTATCAAGGCGATGCCATCCCCGGAACCGGCAGGCCGGTCGAAGCGCCAATCGGCTTTCGAACCGCGATTATCATTCCCTGTTACAATGAGGCGGAGACGATCGGCGGTGTTATTGCCGGGTTTCGCGCTGCATTGCCGCAGGCAGAGATCATCGTTTGTGACAACAATTCCACTGACGCGACAGCCTCCATCGCCGCGGATGCGGGTGCACAGGTTTTGCGCGAGACGCAGCAAGGCAAGGGACATGCGGTCGCCCGGTTGTTTCGCGATGTGGAAGCCGACTTCTACGTCCTCGTCGATGGCGACATGACATATGACGCTGATGCTGCACCGGCGATGCTGTCGCGTCTGCAGAGCGATCAGCTCGATACTGTCGTTGCCGCCCGGCGGGGGCGGAACGAGGGCGAATACAGGTTTGGCCACAGTTTCGGGAACCGGCTGCTGACGGGCTGCATTCGGACGCTGTTCAATGCGCAGGTCAGCGACATGCTGTCGGGCTACCGCGTGTTCACCCGCCGTTTCGTCAAATCCTTTCCGGTCAGCGCCAAGGGATTTGAGATCGAGACGGAGCTGACCGTCCATATGCTGGAACTCGGTGTCTCCTACGCGGAGATGGACACGCGCTATGTCTCGCGGCCCGAAGGATCTGAAAGCAAGCTCAACACGGTTCGCGATGGCTTTGTCATTCTCGGCACGATCGGGCGGCTCCTGGTGCAGGAACGCCCGATTAAGGTCTTTGGCACGGCCGGGGCAGTTGCGCTGGCCGTGGCGACCGTACTGTTTCTCGGCATTCTTGATGATTATCTGCAGACGGGTGTCGTGAACCGTCTGCCGACGCTGCTCGGGTCGGCGGCGTTGGGGCTGACAGGTGTGATCTCCATCTTCACCGGTCTGATCCTCGCGGGCGTCACCACCGCCCGGCGCGAGGTCAAGCGCCTCGCCTTCCTCAGGTTATAGGCGATCAGCGGCGGTTGCGGCTGACGCCGGGCAGGGCGCAGAGCATCTCGTAAAGGAGGCCCGCGCCAATCATCGCGGTATTGCCCGCCGGATCATAGGGCGGCGAGACTTCCACCAGATCAGCGCCAACCAGATTGAGCCCCGCGCAGCCGCGCACGATCTCCAGCGCCTGCCATGTGGAAAGGCCGCCTATTTCGACCGTGCCGGTGCCGGGCGCGAAGGCGGGATCGAGGCTGTCGATATCGTAGGTCAGATAGACTGGCGCATCACCGATCTTGGCGCGGATCTCCTCCATCAAGGGGGCGAGGGACTTGTGCCAACACTCTTCCGCCTCAATCACGGTCCAGCCCTTGTCGCGGCCCCAGTTGAAATCATCAGGGGAATATCCGGTGCCACGCAGGCCGATCTGAAAGACCTTGTCATTGATCAGGCAGCCATCCTCCCACGCGCGGCGAAAGGGGCAGCCATGGGCGACGGTCTCACCGAACATATGCTCGTTGATATCGGCATGGGCATCCACATGGATCAGCGCGACGGGGCCGTGGCGGTCCTTCATGGCGCGCAAGATCGGCCACGTGAGCGTATGATCGCCGCCGAGGGTCAGGGAGATGGTGCCGTGCGAGAGCACTTCGTGGTAATGGGCCTCGATGATCTCTACGGACTTTTTCAGATCAAACGTATTGATCGGCACATCGCCGATATCCGCCACCTGAAGGCAGTCGAAGGGCGCAGCACCGGTGGCCATGTTGTAGGGGCGCAGCATCCGGCTCTCATCGCGGATCTGGCGGGGGCCGAGGCGCGTGCCGGGGCGGTTCGATGTGCCGATATCCATCGGGATGCCGATGAAACAGGCATCCAGTCCCTTCGCCGTCTCCTGGCTCGGCAGCCGCATCATCGTCGCCGGCCCACCAAAGCGCGGCATGTCGTTGCCGCCGAGGGGTTGGTTGAATTGGCTCATCTCAGGCTCCCTTGCTGCGCAGCCAGTCGGTGGTGATGGTGCGGTGGCGCGCGCCGTCATAGGACGGGAAATGGCCGCCATGGACGGTGCGGACCGGCAATTCCAGCAGCCGCTTCATGCTGTTCACATACTGCACCATTTCCGCCTCGTCATCGCTTTCGATCAGGGGGCCGTCATAGACGATGTCGCCCGAAATCAGCAGACCGCTCGCGGCTTCCCACAAGGCGATGCCGCCGGGGCTGTGACCGGGGGTGTGGATCACCTCGAAATGCCGGTCCCCGAGGTCGATGATATCGCCATCCTCCAGAATGCGCGTCGCGGGGGCGGCCTTCACGGTGTAGGTGGCCGACTGGTAGGGCGCGGGCGGCAAGGTGGTGAAGATATCATCGGTCACATATTGATCGGCGAAGGTGTTCTCGCGCGTGGTGGCGGCCAGAATGTCCGCCTCGGCAGAATGGCAGAGGCGACAGGGAAATTCGTGGTGGGTCCCGATATGATCGAAATGGGTGTGGCTGGCGACCGCGTCCAGCGCCCGTTCCGTCACCAGCGGCACCCATTCGCGCAAGGACAGGACCCCCATACCGCTATCGACCAGCATATCGCGGTCGCGCCCGCGCACATGCCAGATATTGCAGCGGTAAAATTCCTTGATATGCGGCTCGTCGATCCAGGTGACGCCATCGCCGACCGTGCGGATGCGGTACCAGTCTTCGGGGCGGGCATGGATCATGGCGAAGGCTCCAGCATGACAGGGTCGGAGGCATGGAGGGTGACCTCAGCGCCCGTTTCAGGCAAGGGGCCGAGGGGCAGATGGGCGATCAGTTCTTCGTCCGGCGCAGCCACGGGCCTGAAATGGCAGCGGTGATAGGTGCCGAAAAACGCTGCCGTCTCCAACCGCGCGGGGCCAAGCGGGATCGCACCCGAAAGGCCGATATTTTCGGGCCGAAGGCATACGATGCGGTGTGCCGCATCCGAGAACGCGCTGGCCAGAGGGTGGCCGGGGGGAATGGTGTTCATCTCGCCCATGAAATTGGCGGCGAAAAGCGTCCGAGGGGTCAGGTAGATCGCCTCCGGCGTGCCGGTCTGCTCGATCCGGCCCGCATTCATCACGACGATCCGGTCGGCGATGGCCATCGCTTCCTCCTGATCATGGGTGACGTGAACAAATGTCGTGCCGACCTGCCGCTGGATCGCTTTCAGTTCCTCCTGCATCTGACGGCGAAGCGTGAGGTCGAGCGCGCCAAGCGGCTCATCCAGCAACAGCACATCCGGCTCTACCGCCAGCGCACGGGCCAGTGCGACGCGCTGGCGCTGGCCGCCCGACAGCTCATGCGGGCGCGCGGCGGCCTTGTCGGCGAGGCCCACCATGTCCAACAGGGCCTCGGCCCGTGCGGTGCGGGCGCGCTTGCCCTCGCCCTTCATCCGCAGCCCGAAGCCGACATTGTCGCTGAGAGACATGTGCGGGAAGAGCGCGTAATCCTGGAACATTGTCGTCGTCGGGCGGCGTTTCGGCGGCACCCCCGCCATGTCCCGTCCGCCGATCAGCACGCTGCCCGCACTCGGCGTCAGAAACCCGCCAAGGATGAAGAGCAGCGTCGATTTCCCGCAGCCCGAGGGCCCGAGCAGCACCATGAACTCCCCCGCCGCGATGTCGAGGTCGATGCTTTCAAGCGCCGTGAAATCACCGAACCGGTGGGTGACCGCGCGAAAGGAAACGTCAGCGGTCATGAGCGGGCCTTTCGAAACACGGTCACCTCAAGCACGATCAGGACCGCGATGGAGACGAGGAAGACGAGCGAGCCGATGGCGTTCGTCGCGGGCGAGAGGCCGGAGCGCAGCATCGACCAGATCTCCACCGGCAGCGTGACATCGAAGCGGGTCAGCAGGAAGGCAATGATGAACTCATCCCAGCTGAACGTGACGGAGAGGAAATAGGCCGCCAGCAGCGCCGGTTTCAGCATCGGCGCGGTCACCAGCGCCATGATCTGCCATTCTGACGCCCCGAGATCACGCGCCGCCTGTTCCGCGTTCTTCTGGTGATCGCCCATGGCGGCAAAGAGGATCGCAAAGCAAAGCGGCAGATTGATCACCACATGGCCAATCCCGGTCGCCATCAGGGAGGGGCGCACACCGACTGCGTTGAAGACCGACAAAAGGCCAAGCGCGATGATCAGATAACTGACCGTGAGCGGCGCGATCAGGACGCCGCGCATCAGGGCAGAGCCGGGCAGGATGACCCGCGACAGCCCCTGCGCCGCGCAGAGCCCGAGGAGAAGCGCGAGGGCGGAGGAGATGAGAGCGACCAGCAGCGAATTGACCAGCGCCTCCACCAACCCCCTATCGGCGAGGACCTGCGCGTACCATTTCAAGGTCGGCCCATCGAAGGGCGGGACCGGCAGGCGGCTTTCCTGAAAGGAAAAGAGGACGAGCGTCGCCACCGGTAGAAAGATGAAGCCAAATAGCGCCCCCAGATAGATCCAGCCGAGCACCCGCATCAGAGGCGATCCATCTTCAGCCAGCGCGCCGTGGCGGCATAGGCGAGCGTGACCAACGCCATAAGCACGATGGAGAGGGCGGAAGCCATCGGAAAATCCCCGCGCCGCCCAAGTTGCAGCATGATCAGTTGCGGCATCGTCAGCTCGTTATTTCCGCCGAGGATCTGCGGTGTAATGTAATCGCCGATGCAGAGGACAAATGTGAGGAAGGCACCGGTCATGATGCCGGGCAGGGTGAGGGGGATGATGATCAGCCGCAGGGTCGCCCAGCCGCTCGCGCCCAGATCAGCCGCCGCGCGGGCGTAGTTCGGCGACAGCTGCACAAGGTTGGAATAGATCGTCAGCGTCAGCAGCATGACGAAGAAATGCACGAAACCGATGATCGTCGCGGCGCGCGTTGCCATGATCTGCACCGGCGCATCCAGCGCGCCGATGCCGATCAGCGCCTGCATCATCACGCCGCTTTCACCGAGCACCAGCGCCCAGGAATAGGACCGCACGACATAGGAGGTCCAGAACGGCAGGACCGCCAGCATCAGCGCCAGCCGCTGCCAGCGGGGCGGGACCTGCATGGCGATGATCCATGCCAGTGGCCAGGCGAGGATCACGGACAGGATGGTGACGACCAGCGTGATCTCCAGCGACACCCGGATGCCTTTCAGAAGCGAGGGTTCGGTGAAGATCCGCTGATAGTTGCCGGTGTCGAAGCCCTGCACGACCTCGCGCCCTTCGAGATGGGCAAAGCTGAGCACCAGCATGACGATGAAGGGCAGCAGGAAAAACGCCACCGTCCAGCCAAGCGCGGGCAGGGCCAGCGCGAGGCCGTAACGTCGCTCATGTCTTTCAATGCTCATGTTCGCGGGCGAGAGTCCGGGGCCGGTGGACGGCCCCGATCCGATCACTGCTGCAGCATATCCGTCCAGAGATCCTGCATCGCCCTGTCGAGATCGGCATCCGGCACAGGATAAAGCTGCGTGCGCGACAGATAATCGGCCTGCTCGTCCCAGCGCAGGACGGCCTTCTGCTCGTCAGTCAGCACATCGCCCGCCGCCGCATTGGCCGGCATGCCCCAGAAACAGGAAGAGGTCGCGAGCCGCGCCTGCCCTTCGGGGCTGGTGATGTATTTGACGAATTCCAATGCCAGATCCTGCCGCTCGCTATCGGCCATGACGGCGATCGATTGCGCCCAGCGCAGGCCGCCATCGGCAGGGATCGTCCAGTCGAGATCGGGGTTTTCCGCATTCAAGACAGCTGTCAGCCACTCACCCCCACCATAGAGGATATCGACCTCGCCCGTGGCCAATGCGGTCTGGCTGGAGACCACATCGCTAACCTGCCGCGCGGCACCTTTCAGGGCATAAAGCCGCTCTCGCAGCCCCTCAACGGCGGCCGCATCCAGATCAGCCGTGGCGACGCCCTGTTCGAGGCCGACAAGGCCGATCATCGGCAGATAGTAATCATAGATCGCGATGCGCCCGTCATATTTGCCGGACCAGAGCGCGGTCATATCCTCCATATCGGCCGGATCGACCTTGGACCTGTTGAAGGCGACGGTGTTGTAGCCGAACTTCTCCGTCACCGCGTAGATGACGCCGTCGCGGGTGTTGTTCTCCTCCATCACGACTTCCGGGAAGTAGCTGTCGAGGGCCAGTTGATCGGCGGGCAAGGGGGCGAGGAGGCCGAGGTCAACCGCGCGGCCCACATCGACCCCGTCGATCACCAGCACATCCCAGTCGCCGGGGCGCGACTGTTCGATCAGTGCCAGCGCGGCGGCGGTGCCTTCGTACTCCTTCACATTCACCCGCACGTCATGCTGTTCCTCGAAGGGCTGCAACAGGGCGGGATCAGTGTGGTCGCACCACACGAGGGCGTTCAGCTCCTCCGCCGCGTGAAGCGGCCCCATGGAGAACAGCATCGCCGTGGTGGCGGCAAAGATCAGCTTGTTTTTCGTCTTCATCGTGGTCTCCCAGTCGGTTGATCCCTGATATAGGTCACCGAGATGCTGTCCGATGCAACTGGCTTGTGCCGTTTCGATGATGATCCGGTGGCGGATGCAGTGCTGAGGATGCCATTGTCATCAGTGTTCGTCATGGACAGCGTCACAATCATTCACTGGCGTCGGCGGCCCTTTGTTCACAGGTTCATGTGATAACGAGCGAAGGATACCTTATGCTGATCGAACGTATCTCCGCCTTTTCCACAGGAAACACGGGCGGTAACCCCGCTGGGGTCGTGATTGCCGATGAATTACCGCCGGTCGCGGACATGGCGCAGATCGCGGCGGAGGTCGGATATTCCGAGACAGCATTTGCCTCGCCTTTGCCAGGCGGGGGCTGGCGTGTGCGATACTTTGCGCCTGCCAGCGAGGTGCCCTTCTGCGGCCATGCCACCATCGCCCTCGGCGCGGCGCTCGGCGCACGGTTCGGTCCGGCGCGCTATGAACTGGCGCTGAACGATGCCGAAATCGCCGTCGAGGCGGCGGAGGATGCAGGCACCTGGTCAGCAGCGCTGACCTCGCCGCCGACATCGCATGAGGCACCCGATCCTGATCTTGTGCGCCGCATGGCTGACCTCTTCGCCATTGCGCCGAATGATCTATCGGAAAACCTGTCTGTGACCCGCGCCTCCGCCGGTGCGGACATGCTGATCGTGCCATTGGCAAGTCGGGCGCGTCTGGCCCAGATGGACTACGATCTCGAAGCGGGGGCGGCGTTGCAGAATGATCATGGCCTTGTCGGTATCTATTTCGTGGTGGAGGCGGAGCCGCGCCTATTTGATGTGCGAATGGCCTTTGCCTCAGGCGGTGTGCTGGAGGATCCGGCGACGGGCGCGGCGGCGGCGGCTTTCGCCGGTTGGCTGCGTGATAGCGGGCGGCTGGCAGGCAAGATCGAGATCCGGCAGGGCGATGATATGGGCATGCCTTCGCGTCTGACCTGCCTTGCAACGCCGCAGGCCGGCTCGGCGATCCGCGTGTCGGGCGCGACGAGGCGTCTCGCATAGCGCACTGCCCATGCCGGATCGTTTGCGATATGCTGCCGTCATGTCGATTTGGACCCGCATAAACGAAGCTCTTTCTGCCCTGGCGGCGGGCGAAAGCCTTGCGGATGTCTTCGCCAAATTCCGCACCCCGCCGGAGAAATCCATCGGCTTCACCATTGCTGTCATCGCGCTGGGTGCGAAGATGGCGAAAGCGGACGGACAGGTCACTGCGGACGAGGTGACCGCCTTTCGCGAAGTGTTCCACATCCCGCCGGAGGAGGAGACGAACGCGGCGCGGGTCTTCAACCTCGCCCGCTCCGATGTTGCGGGTTTCGACGGCTATGCCCGCCAGATCGCCCGGATGTTCGGGGAGGGTCACAAGGCACTGGAGGATGTGCTGGAAGGGTTGTTCCACATCGCCCTCGCCGATGGTGTCTATCATCCCGGCGAAGACGCGTTCTTGCGCGATGTCACCAGCATTTTCGGCATTGGCGATACATGTTTCGAAGCAATGCGCGCGCGCTATTCGCCGGATCATTCCGATCCCTATCTCGTCCTGTCGGTCAGCCGCGACACGCCGATGCCGCAGATTCGCAAACGCTGGCGCGAACTGGTGCGTGAGACCCATCCCGATCGGATGATCGCACGCGGCGTACCGGAAGAGGCGGTGAAAATCGCCGCCAAGAAACTGGCCGAGATCAACGAGGCCTATGAAGCGATCATGGCACAGCAGCCTGCCTGATCGTTATTTCTTGCTGAATGTCATCTTCTGGTTCGCCAGATGCTCTCGCGGGCCATTCCAGGCATAAGCCAGAAGTGCCGGTTCGCGGTCCGACACGGTGATCCGGTGCATCTGGCCGGGCGGATTGAAGATCAGGGACCCAGGGGCATAGACGCCCTGATGGTTTTCAGATACCGCGCCCGAGAGGCAGATATAGCTTTCGGTGATGCCCTTGTGGGCATGGGCGGGATAGGTGCAGCCCGGTGCGAACAGAACGATTCCGAGAATCACCTCATCGGTCAGGATGGGTCCGGACGGGCCGGTGAATTCGGCGTACCCGTAAGACCTTTCCAACCCTTTTGGCACCTTATCGTAGCCATAACGCCAGACGAGCTGATCCATCACGGCCTGAATGGTGCGGATAACAGGGGCCGTTTTTTCCGCCGCTGCCTCGTCCATGGCGCGGCGCAAATGGGCCGTGACGGGCTTTTGCTCAACCGGGTCGAAGCGGGTTGGCGGATTGGCTTTCATCACCCGGCTGATCGCCTCGCGCACCGCGCGCTGATGGCTTCGGATCTTCTGGCTGCCGCCCGAGGGGAGATAGCGATAGAGCTCATAGAACTCACGCAGAAGGTAGGTCCAGTCGGGGCTGTCTGAGAGGCGTGTCTGTGTCATGACCCCAACGTTTCGCATGTGCAGCATGAAGATCAAGACGCCATCTGCGCGCGCGGCCCTTGTGGTGTCGGTTTTTGGGGGTGGAGGGCCCATTCAGCCCTTGCGCAGTCACTGCGCGGCGTGAATACCAGCCCAGCAAAACGATGGGAGGGGCATATGGCCTGGTCACCGGACAAAACCGAAGTCAAAAGCTGGAACGAGTGGGACAGATTGCGCCATGTGATCGTGGGCCGGGCCACCGATTGCCATATCCCGCCGCCAGAACCGGCGCTGGATGCGAAAGTGCCTGAGGATAGCGATATGCGCGGCCAGTGGGGCAAGCGCCCGCAGGAAATGATTGATCGGGGCAATGAGCTGCTCGACAATTTCGCGGCGATGCTGGAGAAGCGTGGCCTGCGGGTCGATCGCCCGACGCCGACCGATTTCGCGCTACCTGTCACAACGCCGGATTTTCACACCGAAAGCCAGTTCGGCTGCATGCCGCCACGCGATGTGCTGTTGACCGTCGGGCATGAGATACTGGAGGCAACGATGTCCTATCGCTGCCGCTGGTTCGAATATCTCTGCTATCGCCCGCTGATGCAGAAATATTGGGAGGAAGACAGAAATTTCCGTCATGAGGCGGCACCGAAGCCGCGTCTGACAGATGATGATTACCATCCCGATTATCTGTCGGAAAAGATCGGTGATACCAAGCGCCTGGAATGGGCGGCGCAGAAGTTCTTTGTCACGACAGAGGAAGAACCGCTCTTCGATGCTGCCGATGTCCTCCGGTTCGGCCGCGACCTCGTGGTGCAGCACGGGTTCACAACGAACCTCAAAGGCATCGAGTGGCTCCGCCGTCATTTCCCCGACCATCGGGTTCATGCGGTCAATTTTCCGGGCGATCCCTATCCGATCCATATCGACGCGACCTTTACGCCCCTGCGCCCCGGATTGATTCTGAATAACCCTCAGCGCCGACTGCCGGAAGAGCAGCGCGAGATGTTCCACAAGAACGGGTGGGAGATCGTGGATGCCGCGCAACCGGCCCATAACAGCCCGCCGCCGCTTTGTTATTCGTCCACATGGTTGAGCATGAATGTACTGGTGCTGGATCCGAAAACTGTCTGTGTTGAGGCATCGGAGGTCTATCAGGCTGAACAGATGGACAAGCTGGGGATGGAGGTTATTCCGGTCGATCTGCGCGATGCCTACGCCTTTGGCGGGGGCCTGCATTGCTGCACGGCGGATGTGTATCGTGACGGATCGTGCGAGGATTACTTTCCGCATCAATAGGTTCGCCCTGACGGGCATGCCTCCGGCGGGGATATTTCTGGAAGAGAAAGGTCGGCGATGGCGGGGATAATCACGCGGCTTGCCACGACTGCCGACATATCAGCGGCGGCGGCGGTTCACATTGCGTCATGCCTCGATACTTATCGGGAATTTGTGTCTGAAGAGGTGCACCGGACCGTCCTGCCCGCGAACTTGAAGGCGATATGGGCGGCTGAGACACTGTCAGATGGCGATTTTGTCATGTTGGCAGAGGAAGCGGGTATGGTCGTCGCACTGGCGACGGCGCGCGACCGGCAGGTGCCTTACATTGATCATTTCCATGTCAGCCCGGCGCGAAAGGGCCAGGGCATTGGGCGGCTCCTGATGCGAGCGCTGATTGCCGAGATACTGCGTCGGGGTCAGACATCCATGTATCTCGATTACATCGAAGGAAATGCAGTGGCGGAGGGGTTCTATCGCGCGATGGGCGGCGAGATTGGCGAGAGGATCGAGGGCGATCTCTTTGGCACACCGGTGCGCGCCCGCACGGTCACCTGGCCGGACCTCCGCGTGGTCATGATCTGAGGATCAGGATATCCCGCCCGGCGAGCGGGAGGTGAAGACCCGGATGTAATCGCCGGGGCTGGACCCTGCCCAATAGACCCAGAGGCGGAAAGGGTCATCGCGGTCGATCCACGCGTAATCGCCCGGCTCCAGCCCCCGTAATTCTGGACTGAGATAGACCACGTCGGTATTGGCGAGAAAATCAGTCGCCCCCATAGTCGGCTCCGTCGCAGCGATCCCGAGAATCGGTGCATCGAAATCGACATAGCCAATATGCACGCCGGCGAGACTGTCGAAAAAGACATAATGGCTGGCAATCGTCTCACCTGCCCGGATCATTCCCTGTGAGCCGCCGATATCGACGCGGATATCGCGATCGAGGACAATGTTCTGATCCTCGTCGAACGCATAGAGGTTATCGGTGTTGAACGTATCGTTGCCGACAGCGAAGGGGGTGGTGGGATCCAGTTTTTCGAACACACCGTTGCCTGATTGCTGCTCAATGGCACCGCCAAGGACGAATGCCCATGCCGGGCTGGCCAAGACCAGAAACGCGCCCATGGAGCAGAGGATCATCGGCGGCATGCGCGGCTCCTGTCACTGCGAAGCGCTGAGGAAGCCATGGGCGGGTCAGAGGCGCAAGTCTTCTGACGCGGATGTTATCGGTTTGCGGAGAGACGGGAGATGCTGCCGCCGCAGGTGCCGCGGCAAAGCGGGGTGCTATTCCGACAGCAACCGGGCGATGGCCGCACGCAGTATGGGGACGCCGTCACCGGTTTCGGACGAGGTCGCGATGATCTCGGTAAAGGCGGTTGGGTGCTGTTTGAGGTCGTTGGCAACATGCGCAACGATTTTGTCGAGCGCCGCGCTGCCAATCTTGTCACCCTTTGTCAGTACCACCTGAAAGCTGACAGCGGCGCTGTCAAGCAGGGCCATGATCTCATGATCCACCGCTTTGACGCCGTGGCGCGCATCGATCAGCACATAGGCGCGGCGCAGATTGGCGCGTCCCGAGAGATAGGTCCTCAGAAGCGCCTGCCAGCGCGCGACGACGTCTACCGGAGCCTTGGCGAAGCCATAACCCGGCAGATCGACCAGCCACATTGCGCCTGACGCAAGGTCGAAAAAGTTCACCTCCTGCGTGCGGCCGGGCGTATTGGACGCGCGCGCCAGCGCCTTGCGCCCGGTCACGGCGTTCAAAAGGGTCGATTTGCCGACATTCGACCGGCCGGCGAAACATATCTCGGGCCGGTCGGCGGCGGGCAGGCCGTCCATCGCGACCACGCCTTTGACAAAGTCGCAGGCCCCTGCGAAGAGCTTGCGCCCGGCTTCGATCTCGGCCGTATCGGGCATATTAGCGCGGCTGAAGGCGCTCATGCGCTTGCCTGATGGCCGACAGCGACGTTCCCACCGTTCAGAACCTCCGCGTAGAGACCGAAATCCATGTGACCGAAGCGGCCATGGAGCAGGCGCGGAATATCGGTGTTGCGGGTCCCTGTTTCAGGATCGGCATTGGTAGCGTTGCACCGTTTGACCCGGTCGATCACACGCAGGCGCGTTGCGGCGATGGTGATCTCGCTATCGGCCCAGTCCAGTTCCTCCCACGGCGCGAAACCGTCGATCCAGAGGTTCATCCGAAAGCGGATATGGGCCAGCTTCCTTCCGGCCATCTCCTCCAATGCCCGAAGGGAGGCGAGGTTCCCGATAGAGATATGTGTGTCCGGGAAATCATGCAGCGCCTGTCCCGGAACGTTGGCAAGCCGATAGGGACCGGGACCGGAGGCACCGGCAATCGGCCCGATCCATGCGCTCAGCCGGTCATCCTTACCAGGTTTAGACGTCACGCTGCCTGCCACGGGATGCGACATGGTCAGCGCGCCGCTCTCTTCATCGAACGCGCATTTGATCTGGGCCAGCTCGGGGCACATCGACTGAATGACGAAATTTTGCGGCTTGACCCAATCCGGCTCTACCGCATTGAAATCACTCCGATCATGGGCGATGGCCCAGCACCTGTCCCACGGCAGGGGCTGTCCGGTGGTCAGGGTGACGGATGACAGCGCCTCCTCGCCGAGACTTTTCACCGGGTGGCGGTAGATCGCGGCGAGGCTGCCCATATTGTCAGCCTTCCTTGGCCTTGCGCTTGAAGCTTTTCTTCACATTGCCGAAGAAATCCACATCGACGCCTTGGCTGCGCATAATCAGATATTGCTGGGTAAATGTGATGATGTTGTTTGCGCACCAGTAGATGACGAGGCCGGACGCGAACGAGCCGAGCATGAACATGAACATCCACGGCATGATGGCAAAGATCTGCGCCTGCATTTTGTCGGTCGGTGCCGGGTTCAGCTTTTGCTGCATCCACATAGTGACACCCATGATCACCGGGAACACCCCGATGGAGAAGAGCCCAAGTATGCCGACGCCGGGTTCCGGAACGCTGTAGGGCAGCAGCCCGAAGAGGTTCATCCAGCTTGTCGGATCGGGCGCGGCAAGGTCTTCGATCCAGCCGATGAAGGGCGCATGGCGCATCTCGATGGTCACGAAGAGCACTTTGTAGAGTGAAAAGAAGATCGGGATCTGCAAGAGGATCGGCAGGCACCCTGCCGCCGGGTTGGCTTTCTCTTTCTTGTAGAGGGCCATCATCTCCTGCTGCATCTTCTGGCGGTCGTCGCCGACACGCTCCTTGATCTTCTCCATTTCGGGCTGAAGCTTTTTCATCTTCGACATGGAGACATAGGATTTGTACGCCAGCGGGAAGAGCGCGGCCTTGATGATCAGCGTCAGCACGATGATCGACCAGCCGAAATTGCCGATAATGCCCTGCACGAACAGGAGCAGCTTGAAGATCGGTTTCGTCAGGAAGAAGAACCAGCCCCAGTCGATGCTGTCATCGAACCGGTCGATGCCGAGGTTTTCCTGATAATCGTGAATGGCGGAAAATTCCTTCGCGCCGGAAAAGAGGAAGGTCGATACCTCCGCCGAGCCGCCCGCAGCCACGGTCTGGATCGGCAGCAATGCCTCGGTCCGGTATTCGATGCCGGAGGCGCGCTGCACCAATTTGTAGGCCGCATCGAACGCGACGCCGGGGCCGGGCGCGATGGTGGTCATCCAGTATTTGTCGGTGAAGCCGGCAAACCCGTTCGTGCTGGCCGTCACGCGTTCCTGACGCACGCCGGTTCCTGTGGCGGGCAGTTCCTCAAAATCATCGTAGTCAAGCTCTTTCAGCTCCCCATCGATGACGCCGATGGCACCTTCATGGAGGATGAAAAAGTTGATCGTCTCCGGCTGGCCACGCCGCGCGACATAGCCATAGGGGGCGAGGGAGACGGCCTCGCCCGTATTGTTCTCGACCGATTGCTTGATCGTGAAGAGATAGCGGTCATCAACCGACACTTCGCGGCGGAAAATCAGCCCCTCTTCATTGTCCCAGACCAGTGTGATCGGGCTATTTGGGGTCAGCGTACCGCCCTGTTCCAACTGCCATTCGGTGTTTGGTGCCGGGGTTTTCGCGGTGCTTCCCTCGGCGGTCAGCCAGCCATAGACGGCATAGTAGGGGTGCTCGCTGCCGATGGGCGATAGCTGGATGACGGTGTCGGATTCGGGATCGAGCGTCTCGCGGTACTTGCTGAGATGTAGATCGTCGATCCGCCCGCCCCGGAGCGAAAGCGAGCCGGTCAGCGAAGGTGTCTCCACCAAGATGCGTTCCGATTGGGAAAGGGCCGCCTCGCGGTCCAGAGGCGCGGTATTCGCCAGCCCTTCCACCGGAGCGGATGCGCCGCTGGTGGTCGGTGCGGCAGTTCCCTCCGCCGTGACCGGTTGCTGCGATGGATCGGGCGGGGGTGGCGCGAAAAAGAAGGTCCAGCCAAGGATCACCAAAAAGCTGAGGCCAGCGGCGGCGATCAGGTTCTTCTGGTCGTTCATCGAAGTCTCCGGGCGGCAGGCACCTTGTGAGGGCGCGCAATATCTCGAAATAGTTGAGGGCGGTTGAACCTTCCCAGACGCCGAAGGTCAAGAGGCGGCAACGCCGCGTATCAGCGATTGCGCCTGAAATACCGCTGATAGAGCCAGATCATGGCGCAGGCCCCGATGACCGCTCCGATCAGGCCAAAGGCAATGCCGGATACCGCAATCAGGCCGCGCAGCAGCACACCGCCGATGATGGCCCCGAGAAGGCCGATGGCGACAGTCTCCGCCACTGAGAGGTTCACACCCATCACCTTGGTCGCAATGAACCCCGCGGCAATACCGATGAGGAGGAGGATAATGACCGACATGCAAGCTCCTTTCGCGGGATCGTCTCTCAGATAGGGACTGGGCCGGGCGATGTCACCGCCGCATCGAAGACAGGAAGAGAAGCCCGACTGACCCGACGATAGAGGTCATGCCCCGGCCGAGGCCGAGATTGAGCCCAAGAAGGAACTGCACGAACCACAGGATCATCGCGCCACCGATCGCGATCGCGATGGAGACGACATAGCCGTTCCGGGTGAACCCGAAACGTTCGGACAATGCACCGACCGCCCCGCCGAGGAACACTGCGCTGAACAGTCCGTAGAACATGGTCTTGCCTCTTCAGGTCAGGATCGTCGATTGCGCAACTGGCGTGCCGTTCAGGAATGCCGCCGCCGGTGCCTGACCCTTGCCTGCGCGCTGCAGCACCGTCAAGCGCAACGCGCCCGTGCCGCATGCGATCGTCAGGCGGTCGTCCAACGCGGTGCCGGGCTGGCCGGTGCCATCGGCAAGTGTGGAATTGAGGGCCTTGACCCGCTCTCCGGCGAGTACGAACCACGCGCCGGGGAAAGGGGAGAGACCCCGGATCTGCCTGTCGATATCAGCCGCCGGTCGGGTCCAGTCGATCCGCGCCTCCGCCTTTTCGATCTTCGGGGCATAGACCCCTTCCAGAGGTTGGGGCTTCAGGGTCAGCGCGCCCCGTGCCAGAAGGTCCAGCGCATCGATCATCAGCGGCGCGCCGATCACGGCGAGCCGGTCATGAAGGGTTTCGGCGGTATCTTCTGCGGTAATCGGCGTGCGGGCGGTCAGGGCGACAGGGCCGGTGTCGAGGCCAGCCTCCATTTGCATGACGCAAATGCCGCTTTCCGCATCACCGGCCATGATTGCGCGCTGGATCGGTGCCGCCCCCCGCCAGCGCGGCAGGAGCGAGGCGTGAAGGTTGAAACAGCCATGGGTCGGCGCATCGAGGATCGCTTGTGGCAAGATCAGACCATAGGCCACGACGACCGCGGCATCGAGATGTAGCGCTTTGAAGGCGGCGAGGTTTTCTTCCGTCTTGAAACTCAGCGGCGTGCGCACTTCCAGCCCCATTTCGGCGGCGCGCGCACCAACAGGCGTCGGGCGGTTCTTCTTACCGCGCCCGGCGGGGCGGGGGGGCTGTGTGTAGACGGCGGCGATGTCGTGGCCTGCCTCTGCCAGCGCCTCCAGCACCCCGACGGCGAATTCGGGTGTCCCCATGAAAGCGATCCGCATCAGCCGCGCCTTTGCAATTTCTTGAACCGGTCCAGCACCATGCGCCGTTTCATCGGACTGAGACGGTCAATATAGAGCTTGCCATCGAGATGATCGATCTGGTGCTGTACGGACGTCGCCCAGAGGCCCTCGAACCACCGCTCCACCACCGCGCCGGTGGCGTCGAGAAAGCGCACCTTCGCCTGTGTCGGGCGCGTCACCTTCGCATGGACGCCTGGCAGGTTGGGCGAGGCTTCCTCATGATCATTTGTATCGTTCGAAGTCTCCAGTAATTCCGGATTGGCGAGGCGCACGGGAGCCTTTACGCCCTTCTCGGCGCAATCGAGAACGGCGACGCGCAGCATCACGCCGATCTGCGGCGCGGCCAGACCGACGCCCGGCATCGCATACATCGCGCTCAGCATCCGGTCCCAGAGGGCGACGATATCCGCATTTACGGCGGCAACGGGTTCAGCGCGCATTTTCAGCCGTTTATCGGGCCACAGGAGAAAATCACTCACCCGCGCAGCCTCACGCTTTCGCACGTTCGCGCTTCAGCTTCTTCATTTTCTGGGTGATCATCTGGCGGCGCACTGCGCCGAGATAGTCGATGAACAATTTGCCGTCGAGATGGTCGATCTCATGCTGCACGCAAGTCGCCCAGAGACCGTCAAAATCCGCTTCCTCAACGCTGCCCTTGGGTGTTGTCCAGCGCACTTTAACCGCTGCCGGGCGTGTGACCATGCCGTATTGATCCGGGATCGAGAGGCAGCCTTCCTCATGCTCGTTCATCTCGTCCGAGCGGGTCAGGATTTCGGGATTGATCAGCGCCATCGGCTCCGGCGTTGCCTCCTTGTCGGCACAGTCCATGACCAGAACGCGGGCGTTCACACCGACCTGAGGGGCTGCGAGACCGATGCCGGGGGCGTCATACATTGTCTCCAACATGTTCTCGATCAACGCTTCGGTGCCTGTCGGGTCAGACACGGGATCGCAGACCTTTTTCAGGCGCGGGTCAGGGTGGATCAGGATCGGCAGCAAGCTCATGCGCCGCAGATATGCGCTGGGCGCATTTGCGTCAATGTCTCAGCCCGGCCCGGATGATGAGGGTAATGGCAAACACGATGAAAATCATCACGGTCAGGAACAGGGCATCCGCCCGGTCGAACAACACGAACAGCATCGCGATGAACCCGGCAAGACCAAAGAGCGCACGTTTGACCACCGGTTTCAGCCGGCGGCGCACGCGGTCGATATCCGGATCATCGCCGAGGGGCCGGGCACGATTGAATTGCCTATCAACATAGAGGATCAGAAACGCCCCTATCCCGACGAATGCCCCGCCAAAGCCGAGCACGAACAGCTTGTTTGCCGCCCCCTCGGCGGCGCTGAGGCCGATTGCGGCTATGGTCGTTCCGACGGAGCCAAAGATCAGCCCGCCAATCACTTCGAACCCGATGGCCAGGCCCTGCTCCAGTCGCCACGCGCAGAATTCCGCGATGGCGGATGCTAGCATCAGGACCACGGCCCATGCGACAAGCCCATGCTGCGGCGACGCATCGGCCCGCCAGCCGAGTGCCAGATCAATCGCGACGGAGACGAGCGGGATCAAGAGGAGGTACCCCGCATATTTCAGCGGCAGCGCCCATTCGCTGATCTCGACGATACGCCTGGTCATGAGGAGAAGGATACAAGTCGCGCATGAGGTGGCAAGCGCCCGATCCATTGCAACACTCCCACCTTGCGGTAAGGTCCCGGCGAAGGAGCTGCTCCATGACCGATGCCACCGATCCGACCCTCTCGCCGATCTTTCGCCAGCGCGCTGTCGAAGCGACGATCCTGCGCCATGTCTACAATACCCTCGTTGCCAGCCACGGCGAGGCGGTGGCGGAGCGGACAATCGCCGATGCGGTTCGCGCCGCCTCCATCGAACAGGCGGAGGGGATGGCAGATGAGGTCCGTGCGAAGGGGGACGAGCCGTCGATGCGTAGCTTTCAGCAGCTATACGAGCTGTGGTCCCGCGGCGGTGCGTTGGAGGTGGAGGTACTGGAAGAGACCGACACCACCTTCGATTTCGACGTCACGCGCTGTCGTTATTCGGAGATGTACAAGGAAATGGGCCTTGGCAAAATCGGACACCTTCTGTCCTGCCAGCGCGACGGCACGTTCTGCGAGGGTTATGACCCGCGCATCAAGATGGAGCGGAGCCAGACAATCATGGGCGGTGCCGACCGGTGCACATTCCGCTACCGGTTGGAGGATTGACGGCCGCGATCAGAGCGGCGTGAGCGATTTTGCGGCGGCTTCGATCGCCTCCAGCACCTGAGGCGGCGCACCTGGCGCGGCACCGGCGCTGATGGTGAGATACTCATCACCAAGCGGGATCAGCCAGAACTTCTCGATCACGTCCAGATCACCCGCGCCGACATTCACCACATAGCTATAGCGCATATAGGCTGCATCGAAGCCGCCAAGCGGATCGGGCGTTGGCCCTTCGATCAGCACGAAATCACGGGTGTTCTGTTCGATGAATTGCCGCACATTGTTCAGCCCGACGCTGATATCACTGATCTCGCCAGGATACTTGTTGACGAAGATACCGGGCGACACGCCGGGTGCGTTCCGGTCCTCGGTGACCGTCAGGATGCTGCTATCGGCTCGACCGGAGCGTTTCAGGTCAGATCCGAAATCCGAACGTTCCACCATCTTGGCGGTTTCGCTGAAGCTTAGCACCTCCCACCCCTGAGGCGTGGTGATGCTGAACCCTTCTTCCTGAAAATTGAACGTCTCCGCCCGTGCCGACCCCGTCAGGGCCACGAATACGAAGGCTGTCAGTATCATGCGAAACATGGTGCACTCTCCCATTCATCACTTTGGGAAAAACATATACTAATCCACGTCGACGCGCAGCTTCATCAGCTCATCGATATTGCGCACGCCAAGCTGCACCATGACCGTGCGCACCTGCAGGGCAACCATGTCGAGCACGTTGGCACCTCGCCCCCCAAGCGCCGCGCAGGCCATGTAGGGCAAGCGGCCCATCAGGACGAAATCGGCACCGAGGCGGATCATCTTCAGGACATCCAGCCCGTCGGCAATGCCCCCATCGGCGAGGATTGCCGTCTTGCCCTTCACCGCATCGACGATGGGGGGCAGCAATTCAGCTCCGCCAGGTGCGGCATCCAACTGTCGCCCGCCATGGTTCGAGACGACGATGCCGTCGACACCGACCTTCACGAAATCCTCCGCATCCTCCGGAGCCATGACGCCCTTGACCACCAGCTTGCCGTCCCACTCGTCACGCAGTTTCCTGATCGCCTCTGGCCCTATCGGGCGCAGGCAGTTCTGCAGCAGCCATGTCTCCGCATCCAGCGTCGTGCCGCCGGAATAGGTCTGGATATTGGGCAGGCCCGGCTTGCCGTGGCGCAGGATGTTCATCGCCCAGCCGGGGCGCGGCAGCACATCGCGGGCCAATACCAGCGGTGACGGTGCGGCGGAAACACCGGCGCGCACCGTACGTTCGCGCCACTGGTGGCCGGGAATGTCGAGGGTTGGCATCAGAACCTCGACGCCCAGCGCCTTCATCCGCGCGAGGATGTCCTTTTGCACGTCTTCAGGTCGGGGCCAGTAGAATTGATGCCAGGGCGCGCGGCCCCGAACTGCCTTGATCTCCTCAACCGAATGGGAAGAGACGAAGGAGAGGGTAAAGGGAATGCCCAGATCATCGCATTTCGCCTCCAGCGCGGTGGCGCTGTCGGGGTGGAAGAGCCCGCTCATGCCAAGGGGCGCGACACCGAACGGATACGCGCTTTTCTGGCCGAGGACCTCCACCTCCGTGACCGGCTTGATGCCCTCGTCGACCGTGCGCGGTGTGATGCGGACATTGTCGAGGGCGGTGTAATTGCGTGCAAGGCCCACATCGCGGCCGATCCCGCCATCGAGATACTCAAACACGAAATGCGGCAGCTTGCGCCGTGCGCCTTCGCGGAAATCCGCGAAGGAGGCGTATTTCGCCGGGAGGTCGGGTCTGTCGATGGGTTGCGCCACGGTCGTCTCCTTAAGGTCTGTGCCGAAACTTGCGCCGGGTGCAGCCAAAAGAAAAGCCCCGGTGCGGTGGGCACCGGGGCTTTTCATGAAGAATAACAGATCAGGATTTGGCGAGCAGATCGCGAATCTCGGCCAGCAGCTCTTCCTGTGTCGGGCCTGCGGGTGCGGCCTCTTCCGCTTCCTTCTCCATGGCGGCCTTGGCCTGGTTCATGCCCTTGACGATCATGAACAGGATCCAGGCCACGATAAGGAAGGAAATCAACGAGTTGATGAAGACACCCCATTGAATGACCGCCGCGCCGGCCTCTTCAGCCGCCGCGAGCGAGGCGTACTCCCCGTCTCCGAGGACGGTAAAGACATCTGTGAAGTCAACGCCACCCGTGAAATACCCCACGATCGGCATCATGATGCCGTTGACGAGCGTGGTAACGATCGTCGTGAACGCAGCACCGATGATGATCCCGACAGCCATGTCGAGGACATTGCCTTTGACGGCAAACTCTTTGAATTCCTTAAGCATTCTATAGCCCTCTTGCAGTGTTCAGCCCCACCTTTTCGATGGTGGATGAGCCGCTTATACCGCAAAATCCGACGAGATTAAGGAATTGTTAAGGGGTCCAGCAGTCAGCTCCGCAACGTGCCGCCGGTGGCCTTTGTGACATTACCGATCACCTTCTCCGCAACCGCTTCAATCTCCTCATCGGTGAGGGTTCCGGTCTTTGGCTGAAGACGCACGGAGATGGCGATGGACTTGCGCCCTTCGCTCATCTGCGCAGCGGCCTTGTCCCCGGCGAAGACGTCGAACACTGTGGCGCTCTCAATCAGGGTCTTGTCAGCACCGCGCGCGGCTTTCAGGATCGCTTCGGCCTCAACATGCGCATCAACGACGAAAGCGAAATCCCGCTCCACCGCCTGATAGTCTGATGCAGCAAGCGCGGCCCGCGTTGTGGCCTTGGATTTCGGGAAGGGCACGTTTTCAAGATAGATGATCGCGGCAACAGTCGGTCCTTTGACGTCCATTTCCGCAAGCGCCTTCGGGTGCAGCTCACCAAAATGGGCGAGCGTGACCTTCGGGCCGAGCTTCAAGGTTGCGGCGCGACCGGGGTGGAAGAAGTCCGGCACGTCGCGGAAGGTCATCAGGCGGCCCACCGGCGCGCCGAGGGCGGTGAGCGCGGCCTCTGCATCCGCCTTCGCGTCGTAAAGGTCGACTGGCCTGCGCGCAGCTGTCCATTCGCGCCGCACGGTGCCGCCGGCGCGGATCAGCGCCGCGACATCGCGCTGATCGCCTGGCTCCGGCCCGAAATATTCCGCGCCAACCTCGAAAAGGCCGACATCGCCGGCCCCGCGCGCCTGATTGCGCGCCGCCGCCGCCAAAAGCGCGGGCAGGAGCGAGGGACGCATGTCGGACAGCTCGGAGGAGATCGGGTTTTCCAGCTTCAAAAGCGGATCGCCGCCGCCGAAAAGTTTTGCCTCCTTATCAGAGACGAAGGAATAGGTGACGCATTCATTAAGGCCGAGTGTGGCCAGCGTCCGTCGGATCATTGCGACGCGCCTTTGCATCGGCTTCAGCACCGCGCCCGCGATGCCCGGCGTGCGGGGCATGGGTTTGGCTTCGAGCTGGGTGAGGGAGGCAACGCGCGCGACCTCTTCCACCAGATCGGCCTCGCCCTTCACGTCGGGGCGCCAGGTCGGGACGCTGACATCGTAGCCGCCGTCGGCCTCGCGCGCCTCGAACCCGAGATCGGAGAGGATTTTCACCTGCCGGGCGGCATCAATGTCCATGCCGACGAGGCTGGCCGTGCGCGCCGGGTTCAGCCGGTAGCTGCGCGCCGTGTCGGGCACGGCCCCGGCAATGACCATCTCCGACGGCTCGCCGCCGCACATCTCCATGATCAGGCGCGTTGCCATATCCACGCCCGGCGCGCAGGAGGTCGGGTCGATCCCCCGCTCAAACCTGTACCTGGCATCGGAATTGATCTTCAGCCGCCGCCCGGTGGAGGCTGTGACGATCGGGTCCCAATAGGCGCTCTCCACGAAGACATTCACCGTCTCCCCGGTGCACCCGGTTGCAAGCCCGCCCATCACACCCGCGATGCTTTCAGGCCCGTTATCATCGGAGATCGCCAGCATGTCGGGCGCAAGCGTGTAGTCCTTGTCATCGAGCGCTGTCAAAGAGGCTGCCCCGTCGCCCCAGTGCACCCGCAACCCGCCCTCAACCTTGTCCACGTCGAACACGTGGAGCGGACGATTGCGGTCGAAGGTGAAGAAGTTCGTAACATCCACCAGTGCCGAAATCGGGCGCAATCCGATGGCGCGCAGCCGCTGTTGCAGCCAGGCAGGGGAGGGGCCGTTCTTTACCCCCCGGATGACACGGCCCGCGAAGATGGGTGCGGCGCTCAGCGCATCCTCGTCGATGGTGACGGGGACGGGGCAGGGGAATGTGCCCGCGACGGGCTCGACCGGGGCCGTGATCACGGTGCCGAGGCCCCGCGCCGCCAGATCGCGCGCGATACCCGCGATCCCCAGCGCATCGGGGCGGTTCGGCGTGATCGCGATCTCGATCACCGGATCATTCAGACCCGCATAATCGATATAGCGCTGGCCGAGGGGCGCATCGGCGGGCAGATCAATGATTCCGTCATGATCTTCGGAGATCATCAGCTCACGCTCCGAACAGAGCATGCCGTTGGATTCCACGCCGCGAATGACACCGGGTTTCAGGTCAACGCCAGTGCCCGGAACATGGGTGCCGGGGGCCGCGAAAACACCGACCAGACCGGTGCGGGCATTCGGGGCGCCGCAGACGACCTGCACCTCTTCCGATGGCTTGTCCGTCCCATTCACCCACGCCTCCACCCGGCACAGGCGGAGGCGGTCCGCGTCAGGATGCTGCTTCGCCTCGATCACCCGGCAGATGGTGAACGCGCCGAGCGTCGCGGCGGGGTCCTCGACCCCTTCCACCTCCAATCCCAGATCGGTGAGGGCATAGAGGATGTCATCAAGGCTCGCATCCGTCTCCAGATGTGTTTTCAGCCAGCTCAACGTGAATTTCATGGGCGCGGTCCGGGCGTCGTGATGTCGTGACGCGCGTTTAGCGGATTATTGGGGGCGGGGCAAAGGGGGGAGGTGGGAGGGCGGAGATCTGCCGTTCGCTGCGTTTCGCGCGAACGACCGCTATGCAAGAGAAAGTCCCTCCGAATCCTTGCGGAATGATAGAGTCCCTAGCATCCTGTAGACTAGGGTCTGGACTCAATTCAGCCAGCACCTGATTGCGAAGATGTGGAGCATGGACAGGAAGTTTCGCTTCAGCTTTTCGTAGCGTGTGGTCAGCCTGCGCATGTCCTTCATCCGACAGAAGAACCGCTCGACCAGATTG
>JBCCDJ010000023.1:0-78586 GCA_039030855.1 Pseudomonadota bacterium | reverse complement strand
GTGCGCCCGATATCATCGTGCGCAACGAAAAGCGGATGTTGCAGGAATCGGTAGACGCGTTGTTCGATAACGGTCGTCGCGGTCGCGTGATCACAGGCGCTAACAAGCGTCCGTTGAAATCGCTCTCTGATATGCTGAAGGGCAAGCAGGGCCGGTTCCGTCAGAACCTGCTGGGGAAACGCGTCGACTTCTCGGGCCGCTCCGTCATCGTGACCGGGCCGGAGCTGAAACTGCATCAATGCGGCCTGCCGAAGAAGATGGCGCTGGAGCTGTTCAAGCCGTTCATCTACGCGCGGCTCGACGCCAAGGGCTATTCCTCGACCGTCAAACAGTCGAAGAAGCTCGTTGAAAAAGAGCGCCCGGAGGTCTGGGACATCCTCGACGAGGTGATCCGCGAGCATCCGGTGCTCCTGAACCGCGCGCCGACGCTTCACCGTCTTGGCATCCAGGCATTTGAGCCGGTGCTGATCGAGGGCAAGGCGATCCAGCTGCACCCGCTCGTCTGTTCGGCCTTTAACGCTGACTTCGACGGTGACCAGATGGCGGTCCATGTGCCGCTCAGCCTCGAAGCGCAGCTCGAAGCCCGTGTTCTGATGATGTCCACGAACAACGTGCTTTCGCCAGCCAACGGCAAGCCGATCATCGTGCCGTCGCAGGACATGATCCTTGGCCTTTACTATCTCTCGCTTGAGAAAAAGGGAGAGCCGGGCGAAGGCATGATGTTCGCTGACATCGCGGAGATCGAGCACGCGCTTGCCAATGGGACGATCACGCTTCACTCCAAGATCGTCACGCGTCGCGACACGTTCGACCATGACGGTAATCCGGTGCGGGAACGGCTGGAGACGACGGCAGGGCGTATGAAGCTCGGCTCTCTCCTGCCGAAAAACGCCAAGGTGCCGTTCTCGGTCATCAACCGTGTTCTCAGGAAGAAAGAGGTCGGGGAGGTTATCGACGAAGTCTACCGCCATTGCGGTCAGAAGGATTCCGTCATTTTCTGTGACCAGATCATGACCCTCGGTTTCACCGAGGCGTTCAAGGCCGGGATTTCCTTCGGTAAGGACGATATGGTCATTCCCGATACCAAATGGGACATCGTCGGCGAGACTCGCGATGCGGTGAAGGATTTCGAACAGCAGTATCTTGATGGACTGATCACCCAGGGTGAGAAGTACAACAAGGTCGTCGACGCCTGGGCGAAATGTACCGACAAGGTCGCTGATGCGATGATGGGCGAGATTTCGGCCACCAAGGAAGATGAGCATGGCCGGACGATGGAGCCAAACTCGGTCTACATGATGGCCCATTCCGGTGCCCGTGGCTCGCCCACCCAAATGCGTCAGCTGGCCGCCATGCGCGGCCTGATGGCGAAACCGTCGGGTGAGATCATCGAGACGCCGATTGTGTCGAACTTCAAGGAAGGGCTGACCGTCCTTGAATACTTCAACTCCACCCACGGTGCCCGGAAGGGCCTCGCGGATACGGCGTTGAAGACGGCGAACTCCGGCTATCTCACGCGTCGCCTCGTCGACGTGGCGCAGGACTGCATCGTGAAGATGGAGGAATGCGGCACCGACAAGGGCATCACCCTCGAAGCCGTCGTCGATGGCGGCGAGGTTGTCTCCCCGCTTTCCGAGCGCGTTCTGGGCCGCATCCCGGCCGAAGACGTGCTCGACCCGGCCGATGACAGCGTGATCGTTGCCAAGGGCGAGATGATCGACGAGCCGACATCGGTGCTGATCGATGAGAAGCAGGTCGTATCCATCAAGATCCGCTCGCCGCTGACCTGCGAGGCGGAAGACGGTGTCTGCGCCAACTGCTATGGCCGCGATCTGGCCCGTGGTACCCGCGTGAATATCGGCGAAGCTGTCGGCATCATCGCCGCGCAGTCCATTGGCGAGCCGGGCACCCAGCTGACGATGCGGACCTTCCATATCGGCGGCACGGCGCAGGTGAACGACCAGTCCTTCGTTGAAAGTACCCAGGAAGGCCGTTTGGAGATCCGCAATCCGAGCCTCCTGACCAACAAGGATGGCGATATCATCGCTACCTCGCGTTCGGTCCAGCTGGTCATCATCGATGACAATGGCAAGGAACGCGCGACGCACAAACTGGCCTATGGCTCGAAACTGCTCGTCAAGGAAGGCGACAGTATCGAACGCGGTCAGCGTCTGGCGGAGTGGGATCCCTATACTTTGCCGGTCATTGCGGAAAAGGCGGGTACGGCAAAGTTCGTGGACCTCGTGCCGGGTATCTCCGTGCGCGATGATATGGATGATGCCACCGGTATCTCGCAGCGCATCGTCACCGACTGGCGGTCTGCCCCAAAAGGGTCCGATCTGAAGCCAGCCATCAGCCTTCTAGGCAAGGATGGCGAGACGTTGACGCAGGACAACGGCAACCCGGCGCATTACTTCCTGTCGGTGGACGCCATTCTGTCCGTCGAAGACGGGGCGGAAGTGCGTCCTGGCGATGTGCTGGCGCGTATTCCGCGTGAAGGTGCGAAAACCAAGGACATCACCGGTGGTCTGCCGCGTGTGGCTGAATTGTTCGAGGCACGTCGCCCGAAGGATCATGCCATCATCGCGGAGATTGACGGCCATGTTCAGTTCGGTCGCGACTACAAGAACAAGCAGCGCATCTCCATCGTTCCGGTGGGCGAAGATGCGGAGCCTGTCGAGTATCTCGTACCGAAAGGCAAGCATATCGCGGTGCAGGAAGGTGACTTCATCCAGAAGGGCGAATATCTTCTGGAAGGGAACCCGGCGCCCCACGATATTCTCGCCATCATGGGGATCGAAGCGCTCGCCGATTACCTCGTCAACGAGGTGCAGGACGTCTACCGGTTGCAGGGCGTGAAGATCAACGACAAGCATATCGAGGTGATCGTCCGTCAGATGCTCCAGAAGGTGGAGATTTCGGACGGCGGTGAGACCACGCTGCTGAAGGGTGAGCAGGTCGACCGGCTGGAATTCGAAGAAGCCAACGAGAAGGCGCTGAAGGAAAACCGCAAACCTGCCAAGGGTGGCCCGGTCCTGCTCGGCATCACCAAGGCATCGCTTCAGACCCGGTCCTTCATCTCGGCGGCATCGTTCCAGGAAACCACGCGCGTGCTGACCGAAGCATCGACACAGGGCAAGCGTGACAAGCTGATCGGCCTGAAAGAGAATGTCATCGTTGGCCGTCTGATCCCTGCGGGGACCGGCGGTGCGGCGATGCGCATCAAGGCCGTCGCAGCGGAACGTGACCGCAAGGTCATTGCCGAACGTGAGGAGGAAGCCGCGAAAGTGGCTGCCGAAACAGCTGAGCCGGATGCAACGGCGTTCGATGTGATCGAAGGCCCCGATGCGAACGAGGACGACAATCTGATCGTCGACTGATCGGGTCGTCAAGGGAATCGGAGGCCACGGCGCATCACTGCGCCGTGGCCTTTTTCGTGGCCGTATGGCACCGCCGATGACGCCTATGGGCCCCTCGCGTTTCCGATAGGTGAACGCGTTGCCTCAGCTGCCCAAATCCCGCGTCGTATTTTCCCTTCACCCAGTCGCGAACCCGTTCCGAAAAGGCCCGAAAAGAGGTAGTGTTGCCACGAGTTTAGCGGGAGCTTTCGCCATGTCCGACAAGATCATCTTCACCCTCGACGGTGAGCCGGTTATCGCCGAGCCGGGCCAGACGATCTGGGACGTCGCGAAGGCTGAGGGTAACCGTATTCCCCATCTTTGCCACCGCGATGAGCCGGGCTACCGCTCCGACGGCAATTGCCGGGCCTGCATGGTGGAGATCGAGGGAGAGCGGACGCTGGCTGCCTCCTGCGTGCGTCAGCCGACGAAGGGTATGGTCGTCCATACGAAAGGCGAGCGGTCAGAGAAAGCCCGCGCCATGGTTATGGAGCTTCTGGTCGCCGATCAGCCAGCACGCGAAACCGCCCATGATAAATCATCGCATCTTTGGGACATGGCGGATGAGCAGGGCGTCGCCACAAGCCGTTTTCCCGCGATCGAGCCCGATCGCATTCCCCTGCTCGACGACAGTCATGTTGCGATGAAGGTCAATCTGGATGCCTGCATCCATTGCAATCTCTGCGTCCGTGCCTGCCGCGAAGTGCAGGTCAATGACGTCATCGGCATGGCCGGACGGGGCCGGGCGGCGGAGATCATCTTTGATCTGAAAGACCCGATGGGTGCATCGACCTGCGTTGCCTGCGGCGAGTGTGTGCAGGCCTGCCCGACAGGCGCGCTGATGCCTGCGACCGCGGTGGACGACGCGCAGGTCGGGGATAGCCAGGATTTCGACAAGGAAGTTCAGTCGGTATGCCCCTATTGCGGTGTCGGCTGCCAGATCAGTTTCAAGATCAAGGACGGCAAGATCAAGGAAGTGGACGGTGCCCCCGGCCCGGCCAACGAAAACCGCCTTTGCGTGAAGGGCCGGTTCGGGTTCGACTATGTCGCTCATCCGCACCGCCTGACGAAACCGCTGATCCGCCGCGACGACGCGCCGGAAAAGGGGCTGAACGTCGATCCATCGGACTGGCAGACCCATTTCCGTGAAGCCACATGGGAAGAGGCGCTGGATGTCGCGGCCAAGGGTCTGGCGGATCTGCGCTCGTATTATGGTGGCCAGTCGGTCGCAGGTTTCGGATCCGCGAAATGTTCGAACGAGGAGGCATATCTCTTCCAGAAACTGATCCGCCAGGGTTTCAAGCACAACAATGTCGATCACTGCACGCGGCTGTGCCACGCGTCATCGGTCGCGGCATTGATGGAGAATGTCGGATCGGGCGCGGTAACGGCGTCTTTCAATGAAATCGAGAACGCCGACGTGGCCATCGTCATCGGCGCAAACCCGACCGAAAACCACCCGGTTGCCGCGACCTATTTCAAGCAATTCACCAAGCGCGGCGGCGAGTTGATCGTCATGGATCCGCGCGGGCAGGGGCTGGCTCGGCACGCGAAACACATGCTGCAGTTCCGCCCCGGCACCGATGTCGCCATGCTGAACGGCATCATGAACGTGATCGTTGAGGAAAAGCTCTACGACCGTCAGTATATCGAGGGCTTCACAGAAGGCTTCTTCGAATTCCGCGAGCATATTCGCGCCTTCCCGCCGGAGCGGATGGAGGCCCTTTGCGGCATCCCGGCCGATACGATCCGCGAAGTTGCACGCAGTTTTGCGGGCGCGCAGCGGGCGATGATCTTCTGGGGCATGGGCGTCAGCCAGCATATCCACGGCACTGACAACGCCCGCTGTCTGATCTCTTTGGCGTTGCTGACCGGTCAGATTGGCCGCTCGGGCACCGGGCTGCATCCTCTTCGCGGTCAGAATAACGTGCAGGGTGCCTCCGATGCTGGCCTGATCCCGCAGGTCTTGCCCGATTATCAGTCGGTCACCGATCCGGAGGTGCGGGAGCTTTTCCGCCATATCTGGCGCGGGACCGAGATTGATCCGAACCCCGGCCTGACTGTAGTTGAAATCGTCGATGCGATGTATCGGGGTGAAATCAAGGGCATGTATATCATGGGCGAAAACCCCGCCATGTCGGACCCGGATGTGGAACATGCGCGCAAGGCGCTTGCGCAGCTCGACCATCTGGTCGTGCAGGATATCTTTCTGACCGAGACGGCAAATTTCGCGGATGTGATTCTGCCGGCGACCGCGTGGCCGGAAAAGAACGGCACGGTTACCAACACCAACCGTCAGGTGCAGATGGGCCGCAAGGCGGTCGACGCGCCGGGTGAGGCGCGCGAAGACTGGTCGATCATCGTGCAGATCGCGCAGCGGGTCGGGCTCGACTGGGATTATGATGGCCCGCGTTCGGTGTTCGATGAGATGAAGATGTCGATGCGATCGCTCCACCACATCACGTGGAACCGGCTGGAGAACGAGAATGCGGTGACCTATCCGTGTCTTTCGAACGACGATCCGGGTCAGGCTGTGGTCTTCGGCGACGGGTTCCCGCGCCGCGCGGGCCGGGCCAAGTTCACGCCGGCGCGCGTCACCCCGCCCGCCGAGGTGCCGGATGAGAATTTCCCGATGATCCTGACCACCGGGCGGCAGCTTGAACACTGGCACACCGGGTCGATGACCCGTCGCACCACGGTCCTGGACGCGGTTGAGCCAGAAGCGAATGCCTCGCTCCACCCCAAGACCCTGCGCGCACTCGGCGTGGCACCGGGCGAGATGATACGGGTGGAGACACGGCGCGGTGAGATTGAGATCATGGCCCGCGCTGACCGCGCTGTTGCCGAAGACATGATCTTCATCCCCTTCGCGTTTGTCGAGGCATCAGCCAACGTGCTGACCAATCCGCGTCTGGACCCGTTCGGCAAGATACCGGAGTTCAAGTTTTCCGCCTGTCGGGTGGCAAAGGCGGGCACGGCGATGGCGGCTGAATAACTTTCAGGGACGCAGAATGGTGAGGTCGGACTGCACGCGGAGCGACCGCCAGTCCGCCTCGTAGGCATCGTCCAGCCGGGCGCGATCTGTTGGTGACCAAGGATCGTAGCGCGCGAAACCTTTTGCGGTTCCCGTCTGATCAACGATATGGGCGATGTCCGCTGGCCTGACATCGCGCGCCCTGGCCATCGCCACCAGGCGATGAATGCCTTCGGCGGTCAGCGATTTCATCGGGCGGTCCTGTAGCGCCGCCAAACAGCTTGCAGGGCGTCCGGTCATCCGCCTTAGGACATCAGCCTCCAGCGTCACGAAATCCTCGTATCGCCAGAGGGTGATGTGTGCTTTCGGGAGTGCGTACCGGATCGCATCGACCAGATCCTGCCAGCGCAATGCCAGGTCCATAAGTCGTTCGGTTGGGTAATCGGACCAGAGCCTCAGGTCGCCGCCGCGAACCAGCTGCGCATGGCAGGAGGCGAAGAAGTCGGCATAATTTCGGATGGCCAGAAACACCTCCGTGCGCGGATCGTTCAGCCAAGATGGTAGCGATCGCAGGCGCTCCGCCGCTTGATGATAGACCTTGCCAGTGCGCAGGATCTGGCGCGAATTGCCAATGATGTTCTCTTCGGAAATCAGGATTGAGCTTGGGTTGCTCCGCTCGATCAGTTCCAGCTCACGGCTCAGCACGCTCTGTCCCTTGCGCGCCCTGAACCAGCGCTGAAGCCGGCTTTGGCGGTTGCGCGCATGGGTAAGGCCGTAGAAGCCGCGAAATTCCTCGGGCAGTACCGTGCGGATACCAGCCCCGATCAGCGCCGTCTCGCTCAGCGACAGACGCGTCTGAATATATGTCGTCGCCGTCTTGTGAACGCCGAGATGCAGCCGATATGCCGGCTGCGCGAATTCGCCGCTTTCGCGCAGCCCACCCATGGGTCTGAAGGACATGGTAGGTAATGCACGTTGAACCGGATCGCTGCCGCCAGTAAACAAATCAGAGGCGAAATCACGAGGTAGATCATGCCCGACAGCGATCCGCAGCTTCTCGTCAGCACTGGCTGGCTGGAAGATCATCTAAAAGCCCCTGATGTAAAGGTCGTCGATGCGACCTGGCGACTACCGGGTGCCGATGGTGATCCGCGGAGCGAATATGAAGCGGCACATATTCCTGGTACCGTTTTCTTCGATATAAGTGAAGTTTCCGATAAAACTTCGGCCCTGCCGACCATGCTGCCGCAAGTGGAAAAGTTCGTCTCACGCGTGCGGGCGATGGGCATCGGCGATGGGCACAGGGTCGTGGTCTATGACCAGGACGGCCAGTTCGCCGCCGCGCGCGTCTGGTGGATGTTTCGTGTTTTCGGACATCGCGATGTCGCGGTTCTGGATGGTGGCCTGAAGGTCTGGATGGCGGAAGGACGCCCGGTGGAGGATCTGCCCCCCGTGACCCGCGACCGCCACTATACCGGGCGCAAGGATGCATCGCTGGTGCGCGATGTGACCCAGGTGGCGGGTGCCATCAAGTTGGGTGAAGAGCATATTGTTGATGCCCGCAGCCCGGCCCGGTTCCGCGGTGATGAGCCGGAGCCGCGCGACGGTATGCGGGCCGGTCACATGCCGGGTGCCAAGAACGTCCACTACGCCAGCCTTCTGGGCGAAGACGGGCGGATGAAACCTGTCGCTGAGACCCGCGCGATTTTTGAGGAAGCGGGTGTTGATCTGACGAAGCCGATCATCACGACCTGCGGCTCCGGCATTTCGGCGGCGATCCTGAACCTCGCGCTGGTCCGGCTCGGCCATACGCGAAATTCACTTTACGACGGATCATGGTCGGAATGGGGTGCTTATCCCGACCTGCCGGTGGAGCGGGGATGACCGGCGAAGTCTGGCTCGACTACACCGTCACTTATCTGGAGATGACCACGCGACCCGAAGGCCCGCGCCGTCCGATGCCTGCCTTGCCGGGGTTCATGGTTCTCCGGGCCGAGGCACCGCCAGCCCGCTGGTTCCTCCATCTCTATGACAGTGTCGGCGAAGGCCATGAATGGACCGACTGGCATCGCCGTCCGGTGGCTGAGCTGGAAGCGTTTATCGCCGATCCCGAAGTGGCCATTTTTACAGTCATGATCCAGGGCTGGACGGCGGGGTTCTTCATGCTTGACTGGCGCAAGGCGGGCCAGTGTGACCTCGCCTATTTCGGTCTCGCGCCAGAGGCTCAGGGCAGGGGAATCGGTGCCTACCTTCTCGATACGGCCATTCGCACAGGCTGGGCCGAGAAGGGGGTGACGCGGATGACTGTGGAGACGTGCACGCTGGATGATCCGCGTGCGCTGCCCATGTACCAAAGGGCCGGGTTCTCCCCGATCGGTCGTGAGGACAAACGCCGGCTGGCATCTGCCTCAGACTGATCGTCAGATCATGGCAGGCCCGTCGGCATCGACCACGCCGACATCCTTCCAGATCGTGTCCTTGCCGATCATCTTGTTCCAGCCAAAGAAGATATCCATCTGGTTGCCCTTCACACCGGGCAGGCCCTGAATGTCGAGCCCGTTCCAGGGCGGAAAGGGGTTGCGGCGCATATGGCCGTGGACTTCCACGCGCGTCGTCGCCTTCGCGGAAGGGGTGCGTGAATGGAAGCCGTAGGTGTCGGCCACGACAAGCGTATTGGCGGGCACCGGCACGGGTTGCGGATCGCGATAGCCAAAGCGTGCCATCTCATCCGCCCCGACACGGAAGGAGCCGAAGGAATGATGCGCGCGTTTTTCATCGCGTGCGGTCAGGCTCTGCTCATATTCCCATGCCAGCCGCTCCGGCGTCAGTTTGTGGGAGCCGGGGGCGAACATGAACGGGCCGTCCTCCAGCTCCACATCATGCAGGAACAGCCAGAATTTCGATGTGGAATGGAATGTGTCGGCATGAAGCGCCGTTTGCGGGTCGGCGGGGCCTTTGTTGGGCTCTGCAATCACTGTCTGGATGAAGTGGATGGGTGCGCCGGTGCGCCCGGCCACATACCCGGCGAGGCGGTTCAGCGACCGGTCATGGGCGACCCCGACGGTGGCTGGCATCCATGATTTCGCCCTGTGGGTCAGCGGGATCATCCGGGTAACAGTCTGACCCTGACGCATCTCCCGCGCCGGGTGCTGCTGGCCGAAGACCTCCTCCCGGACGCGTTTGAAGACTTCATCGGGAAGGTAGTTTTCCTTGATCACGAACCCGTCGCGATCATAGGCGGCGCGATCCTCGGCGCTGATCCCGCCCATCATTCTGCGACGCAATCGCGCCATGCGTTCGGCGGCGGCGACACGGCTGCGATGCAGCCCGATCTCGTTCAGGCGGCGGGAGCCGATGATGGGATTGGCAAGAAAGGACTTCTCTGCCCCGAACACGCCTGCCACCCAGCCAATGGATTTGATTGGTGTCATCAGGTTCATCGGGCGATCCTCGCGCTTCACTCCACCCTTATTTAGGCTTCTCACCGCCCTCTTCCAACTGATCCTGTGCGGCCTGCGATGCGGCTGCCGCGATCGCGGCCTTGTCATCTTCGGTCAGGTGCGGTGCATTGTCGAGACTGGGTATGGCGACACGGACTTCCCGCCGGGCGAAATCAATACCGTTCTCAGCGAAGGCCGCTTTCACGCGGTTGTATATCTCCTTCCGGAGGGTGAACTGCTTGCCGGGTTTGGCCATGAACTTGCCCCTGATGATCATACCCACATCGTCAAAATCGAAAACGCCCTGCGACTTGAAGGGTTGGAGGAGATCGGCGGCAAATTCGGGTACGTCCATCATCTCCGCCCCGATCTTCTTGAAGATCTTCTTCACTTTGTTGGGGTCGGTTTCGAACGGCACGGTGAATTTCAGCTTCATGATCACCCAGTCGCGGCTGTAATTGGTGATCTTGGGGATCTCGCCATAGGGGATCGTGTGCACCGGCCCCTTGTGATGGCGCAATTGCATGGAGCGGACTGAGATTTTCTCAACCGTGCCGACCGTGCCGTCGACCTCGATATACTCGCCGGTGCGAAAGGCATCGTCGACGAGGAAGAATATGCCCGACACCACATCAGCGACGAGCTTTTGCGCACCGAAGCCGACGGCCAGGCCGACAACACCCGCACCGGCCAGAAGCGGTGTGATATCAATGCCGATGTTGCCAAGTGCGATCAGCCCGATAATGGCTGCGATGGACGCTTTCATCACCCCAAGGAGCAGCGGCAGCACCGTCGAGAGGCGAGAGCCGCCAGCGCCGCCGCCCTCGCCCCCGCCCGGCTCATCCTCAGTGAGGTCGAGCGCCAGCGCGGTCTGCTCTGCGGCCAACTTGCGGTTGATCCAGAGGCTGACAAGTTCCCACAGCAGGTAGCCGAAGGCGAGGATGACGAGAATTTCGATGAACCGCCCGGCGAATTGAGCGCCGACGCCCGCCTCTGCCAGATTGGCAAAATCGATGCCCCAGATGCGCCCGATGGCCCACATGATGACAACGAAGACCAGAACCCGACCGATACGCACATAGCTTTGTTTGGCAGACTGATAGGCGCGCTCCGCCACAACGCCCTCACCGCTCATCGGGGGGGTCAGATGCCGGACGAGCGCCCGGATGGCAGTGTCCATCGCCGGGGCATAGGCCAGAAGAAGGATGGTCATAATATGCGGCCAGCCGGTAATCACATCCCACATCTCGTAGTTGGCGAGGATCTCAACGAGCCACCACATGGCGACGATCACGCCGATCAGGAACCACGGATAGAACTCCGCCGCCCTGCTTTCGTTCCGGGTCACATCCGGATCGGAGCCGCGCATCATCTTCACCACGTCATCGCGTCTGCGCCATGTCATCCAGCCGAGATAGGCGAGGATGGCGATGTTCAGCCAGAATCCCAGCCTCGAAGCTCCGGCATCGATCCCGTTCAACTCGTTGAACCGGACGATCCAGATCGTGAACCCGAACAGAAGCGAGAAACCGACAATATGGCGCATGAAAAACCGCGCTGTATCATCATCGGAATGGACCAGTCGGTATTCCGCACGCCCTGGTGCCATGACAAAGCGGGTCACGGCCGCGCCGATGCGGGGGAGGATGATAAGCCAGAAGTAAATGCCGGCAATATAGAGGCCGACCATGTTTCCCGTGGCCACGTCATCCAGCATCATCGGTCCAAGCCGGAAGCCGATCATCGGCCCGATGAAATTGGCCGCCTGGTAAAAGACGAAGACCGCGATGACGTCCGTTGTCAGGCGTTTCAGCAGCGATATCAGGGTCTGGCCGAGGGTGCGTGAGCCATCGATGCCGGGGTCGCGCTCGACCCATCCGTGCACCAGTCGCCGAAATGCAAACTCAACGGCAAGTGCCGCAATGATGGCGAGTGCCAGGACCAGGAGCATGAACATGATCCCCTCATTGCCGAGCCGTTCGTGGAATACAGAAAAGCTTTGCACCTGATCGGACCAGATCTGCGGTGCCCTCGTGATTGCACCGATGACCGAATCAAACGGGCCGGTGACAGCCCGCCGGGCGAAATCGATCAGCCCGCCATTGGTCGCGTCCTCCGCCAACGCGTTGTCCGCCGCCACGGCATCCAGCCGCTGGAGGAGCAGCGTGCGCACCTCCGCATCCGACATCTGGCTCACCAGTTCGCGCACAGCCTCGGGTGTTAGGGGGTCGGGAAGGCTGGTTTTGGTCTCCGCACTGCGGGACAGGCCCGGCACTTGGGCCATGGCGGGGGCCGAAAGGCCCAGCACCAGCAGGAGTGCGAGAAGGTTTAGGATCTGGCGCATCGGTCCCCTCCGACAGGAATGCCTGCGCCAGCAATGGACCAACCATGCCTGCACGTCCAGCCTGCGTCAGAGCCCGCCAAGTGCGTGCAGTTCTTCCTCCAGCGCCGCGATGCGGGCTTCGTCGCCGTCCACCAGCGCGAAAACCCAGGCATGGGTCAGTTGGAACCGCCGTGCGCCAGTATCACCGCGAAAGAGCTCCGCTGCCGCTTCATGCAGCACCGTGAGGCGCGCTGCGTGATCGGGATTGCCATGCAGCCGCGTCAGTTCCGCATCAAGGGCGGCCTCGGATGGCGGCGACGAACGGTCCATGGCTATGATGCCAGCCGCTCGGCCACCCAGGCGTGAAAACAGTGGGTCGGGCTGTCCATCACGGCGGAAAAGACGCCGCCCGCGAAACCTGGCGCGCCGCGACCCTTCTGCATGCCTTCGGTGACGAACACGTCTTCGCTCAGTACCTCTTTCCAGCGCGCGGCGTTGTCCATGCGCATCTGATGATATTCGGGTGAGGTCGCGGCCTCTTCCGTCGTGTAGTAGATATTGATCCGCTCGACCGTTCGGTCATGGGATTTGGGGTCGAGATGTGCCGCCCAGACATGGTCGCGATGCACGGAAAAGAATGTGTTGGGATAAAAGCACGGATATTCCGCCGCGCTGTTCCAGCGCTCAGGCAGGTCGGCGAAATCGGGGAAGGGCATCGGGCCGTAATCGGGATTGTAAACGAGGGTGCCCTGACCGGAATAGCCGCCGCGTTCCTCCAGGTGATAATGGTCTTCGAGCCGGGAATAGCTGCTCAGCCCCGGATGTACCCATGGCAGGTGATAGCTTTCGGCGTTGTTGTCGACGATCAGCTTCCAGTTGGTGTTCAGATCGAAGGCAAAAGTGCTTTCTGGCCCGCCATAGAAGATCGGTTTGCCGATATAGTCGGCCAGTTGCGTGCGCAGCCCCGCCGACCAGTCATCGAACGGCGGAGCCTTGCCATCGAGATTGACGAAGACAACATCCTGCAGGACAGAGGACCGGACCTCCGTAAGGCCCGTCGTCTCCGGGTTGACGCTTTCATGAGCGTTGATGCCGGGGCCACCCACATGGGGCGTCGCGCGCAGCCTGCCATCAAGGCTGTAGCACCATGAATGATAGGGACAGCGGATGACGCCGCCGAAATTCTTCTTCTCCTCGACCAGGATCATGCCCCGATGCCTGCAGACGTTTTCAAAGACGCGAATCTGTCCGTCCCTGTCGCGGAGCATCAGGAGCGGTGCGCCGAGATAGTCGATGGGCACAGCGTCGCCAGTCTCTGGCACATCGCAGCCGAACCCGATGGAGGCCCAGCCGGAATGGAAGATCTTCTCGCGCTCCAGTGCCAGCGCCTCCGGCGTGTTATAGAGCTCGTTGGGCAAGCCTTTTGCGCGACCAACAGGCTGGCGGACAGCGTCGAGCGCATCCGCGATTTCAGAGATCAGAGCACTCTTCTGCAGCATGTTGGTCTCCCCTAAGCGCGAATTGATGATCACCCGGCATCACGGGCAGGGCGCGTCCGTCTACGACAGGGCAGGACGTTTTTTGAGACGGCTTGTCGCGTCGAAAGGCTGAAAACCTTAACACGGTGGCGGCTTGGTTAATCATTGGCTAACGCGGCGTTCCTAATTCGTTCGCTACATTTGGTAGTCACATAATCGTCAAGCGCAAAATCTATCCTCCATGTCGAATAATTCCGTTGACCGTGAATCGACCTTACCCCTAGTAATGGTGCCGAGAGAGGGAGCGGACCCAGCATATAGGGTTTCTAGCTGGATCTAGTCGCTTTCAAATCAAGACCACCGACGTCCCCTCCGAGGGACGTTTCAGGCGCGATACGCAGAAAAATGCGGCACGCGAGTAGCGAACGAGTCGCTCCAGGTACGGAGCGGGACAGGGGACCGAAGATGAAAATTTCACGCCGCTTCACGACCAATGGTGAATCACCATACGCGAAGATCGAGTTCCGCAAGGCGACCAGCGAAATCCGAAACCCTGATGGGTCGGTAGTGTTCAAGCTGGAGGGCGTGGACGTTCCCAAGCGGTTCAGCCAGGTCGCATCGGACGTTCTGGCGCAAAAATACTTCCGCAAGGCTGGCGTCCCGGCTGCGCTGAAGAAGGTCAAGGAAAAGGGTGTGCCTGAATTCCTCTGGCGCTCGGTTCCCGACAACAAAGCACTGGCAAAGCTGCCCGAGGAAGACCGGTTCGGCGGAGAGATCGCGGCGACGCAGGTGTTTGATCGTCTGGCGGGTGCCTGGACCTATTGGGGTTGGAAGGGCGGCTATTTCAGCAAGGAAGCGGACGCGCAGGCCTATTTTGATGAGATGCGATTCATGCTGGCCAATCAGATGGCCGCACCCAATTCGCCCCAATGGTTTAATACGGGGCTTCACTGGGCCTATGGCATCGATGGGCCAGGGCAGGGCCACTACTATGTCGACTACAAATCCGGCAAGCTGACCAAATCCACCTCCGCCTACGAGCATCCGCAGCCTCATGCCTGTTTCATCCAGTCGGTTGGCGATGATCTGGTTGGCAATGGTGGGATTATGGACCTCTGGGTGCGTGAAGCGCGGCTCTTCAAATATGGTTCCGGCACCGGCACGAATTTCTCGTCCTTGCGCGGCGCTGGCGAGAACCTGTCGGGCGGCGGCAAATCGTCCGGCCTGATGGGGTTTCTCAAGATCGGCGATCGGGCTGCGGGCGCGATCAAGTCGGGTGGCACCACGCGCCGCGCCGCGAAGATGGTGATTTGCGACATGGATCACCCCGACATCGAAGAGTTCATCAATTGGAAAGTTGTGGAAGAGCAAAAGGTTGCGTCGCTCGTTGCCGGCTCCAAGATGCACGAGGAAAAGCTGAACCTCATCTTCGACGCCATCAAGTCATGGGACGGCAAGATCGAGGATGCGGTTGATCCGAAGAAGAATGACAGCCTGAAATCCGCGATCCGCGCCGCGCGCAAGGTCGCGATCCCGGACACCTATGTGAACCGCGTGCTGCAATATGCCTCGCAGGGCTACACCAAGATCGAATTTCCGACCTATGACACTGACTGGGATTCGGAGGCTTACGTCACTGTCGCGGGGCAAAACTCCAACAACTCAGTCCGTGTCACGGATGCGTTCCTGAAAGCGGTGGAAAATGACGAGCTGTGGCAGCTGACCAACCGTGTGAACGGAAAGGTCGCGAAGGAAATTCCGGCGCGCAAGCTCTGGAACGATATCGCGATGGCCGCATGGTCCTGCGCCGATCCCGGAATGCAGTATCACGACACGGTCAATGACTGGCACACCTGCCCCGAGGATGGGGCCATCCGCGGCTCCAACCCGTGCTCGGAATACATGTTCCTCGACGATACCGCCTGCAATCTGGCGTCGATGAATCTGCTGACCTTCCTCCATGATGGGGAGTTCGACATCGCTGGGTATGAGCATGCAACGCGTCTCTGGACGCTGACGCTGGAAGTCTCTGTCCTGATGGCGCAGTTCCCGTCGCCGGAGATTGCGCAGCGGTCCTATGATTTCCGCACGCTCGGCCTCGGGTACGCCAATATCGGCGGTTTGCTCATGAACCTTGGCCACAGTTATGACAGTGATGAGGGCCGCGCGCTTTGCGGTGCACTGACGGCCGTGATGACCGGCGTCTCATACGCCACATCGGCAGAGATCGCGTCCGAGGTCGGCACCTTCCCCGGTTACAAGAAGAACGCCGATCACATGCTGCGGGTCATCCGTAATCATCGCCGCGCGGCCTATGGCGAGGCATCGGGATATGAGGGCGTGCGCACAACGCCTGTTGCGCTTGATCATGGCAATTGCCCCGATCCGCGCCTTGTCGCGGCGGCCAAGGCGGCCTGGGACGATGCGCTCGCGCTCGGCCAGCGCCACGGCTATCGCAATGCGCAGGCAACGGTCATCGCACCCACCGGCACTATTGGCCTTGTGATGGATTGCGACACGACCGGGATCGAGCCGGATTTCGCGCTGGTAAAATTCAAGAAATTGGCCGGAGGCGGCTACTTCAAGATCATCAACCAGTCGGTTCCCGCCGCGCTCGCCAAACTTGGCTATGGCGAGAATAACATCCGCGCCATCGTCGATTACGCGGTCGGGCAGGGCACGCTGGTCGGGGCACCTGCCATCAACCATGTGACGCTGGCCGAGAAGGGCTTTGATGCAGCAACGCTGGCAAAGGTCGAAGAAAACCTCGCTACGGCCTTCGACATCACCTTCGTCTTCAACCAGTGGACATTGGGCGCAGAGTTCTGCACCGGCGTCCTCGGCTTTTCCGAGGCGGAGCTGAACAGCCCGTCTTTCAACCTTCTGCGGGCGATCGGATTCTCGAAAAAGGACGTTGAGGCGGCGAACAACTTCGTCTGCGGGACGATGACGCTCGAAGGGGCACCGGGCCTTTCGGACGACCATATCGGCGTCTTCGACTGCGCCAACCCCTGCGGCAAGATCGGCAAGCGGTATCTGAGCGTGAACAGCCACATTCACATGATGGCGGCGGCGCAGAGCTTCATCTCCGGCGCGATCTCCAAGACCATCAACATGCCCAATGATGCGACCGTGGAAGAGGTCAAGGACGCCTACCGCCTGTCATGGGAGATGGGTGTGAAGGCCAACGCGCTTTACCGCGATGGCTCCAAACTCTCGCAGCCGCTGGCAACGCAGTTGATCGATGATGAAGATGAAATGGATGATTTCATCGAAGCACCGATCAGCCAGAAAGCCGTCGTGATGGCCGAGAAGATCGTCGAAAAGGTGATCGTCAAAGAGGTGGCGGCCAAGCGCGAGCGGGAGCGCCTGCCCGACCGGCGCAAATCCTACACCCAGAAGGCCACCGTCGGCGGCCACAAGGTGTACCTGCATACGGGCGAGTACGATGATGGGCGGCTCGGCGAGATTTTCATCGACATGCACAAGGAAGGCGCTGCCTTCCGGGCCATGATGAACAATTTCGCCATCGCGATTTCCATGGGCCTTCAGTACGGCGTGCCGCTGGAGGAATATGTGGAGGCGTTCACCTTCACCCGGTTTGAGCCGGCGGGCATGGTTCAGGGTCACGAGAACATCAAGAACGCGACCTCGATCCTCGACTATATCTTCCGCGAGCTGGCGATCAGCTATCTCGACCGCACCGACCTTGCGCATGTGGAGCCGGAAGGCACCCGCTATGACGAGATCGGCCGGGGGGAGAACGAAGGCAAGCGCAATTTCGAGGAAGCTGGCGAGAAGGCACTGGCGCAGATCGAAGCGATCCGCGTGGCCGCATCCAACGGCTATCACCGGGGCCGGATGCCGAAGGATTTCTACGTGGTGGATGGCGGCATGTCGCCCGACCCCGTGGCCTCCCTCGACGGCAATCTGGCAGCCGCCGCACCCGCTGTTGCCGCGTCGGTATCGGTGGCCTCAACGCTCGTTTCCACCGCGGCGGTGGCAGCCTCCAGCAACGACATGAAGTTGCGTGCCGAAGCGAAGATGAAAGGCTATGAGGGCGATCCCTGCGGCGAGTGCGGCAACTTCACCCTGCTGCGCAACGGCACCTGCATGAAATGTGACAATTGCGGCTCCACGACGGGCTGCTCTTAAGAAGACGGCGCGCGCATCTATCGGTGCGCGCGGCCTGCGAACAGGCCGTAGGCGAGAAACCGGGCAGAAAAGAAGCCTGATAAAAACACTTCCAGCGGTCCCTTCGGGGGCCGTTTTTTTGTTGATTAAGCTGTTCTGGAAATAGTCGATTGAGAGCGCCTGAGTGAGGAGTGCAATGAAGGCCCTGCTCAGAAAGTAGATGCGTTTGAAGAAAAGACGAAATGGCTGGTTGCCAAAAAACTGGGGGCCACACCGTCGAGCACAGCCGTCATGATAGTAGCGTTGCGCTGGGTCTCGTCGAAGTAATTATGCTGGTGGCCTCGCCTTCGCCATCCCTGTCGATCAAGCGCGACGGGCGCTTGCCTGTTTATCATTTCGGGTGAAGACTGGCTCGGACCTCCATAACCTGCCCGCCAAGTATCGAAATATGATCGGAAGAGCGGTTTGGGGGTCTTTCGTCACCGACTGGTTGCAGCCGTCACACGTTCCCGTACTCGGCCCGCGCCCGCTTGAACGAAATCAGGCGGCGATTCTGTTCGTCCCAGAGGTCGAGGCTGGCACATTGCAGGCTTTGGCTGAGGGTCATGCGGCTGGCCTGCACCAGTTCGGCATGATCGCGCAGCACCTCCGTCAGGCGATAGAAGGGAATGCGCGCATAGAGGTGGTGCACATGATGCACGCCGATATTTGCCGACAGCCAGCGCAAGACGACTGGCAGGTCATAATGGGAACTGCCATGCAGCGCCGCATCATGCAGTTGCCATTCCTCGCCCTTGTCCCAATGGGTCGTCTCGAACTGATGTTGCACATAGAAGAGCCACATTCCGATAGAGGCCGCGACCAGTGTGGAGGGCAGGAAGACGAGGAAGAGCGCCCCGAGGCCGCCAAAATACCCGATCAGGCCGAGGATCACGACCACGGCCAGATTGGTTCCCATCGCACTTATCCAGTAACGAGACCCGCTGCGCATCAGCCCGAATGGCAGGCGGTTCTGCAGGAGGAATACATAGGATGGGCCGATGCCGAAAAGGACCAGTGGATGACGATAGAGACGATAGAGCAATTGCTGGAACGGGCTGAGCGCGCGATACTCCCTGACCGTCAGCGTCTGCACGTCGCCGATGCCGCGCAGGTCCAGATTGCCCGATCCGCTGTGGTGAATTGAATGGGTGCGCCGCCACACGTCATAAGGCGTCAGCGTCAGCACCCCGATGGCCCGCCCGACCCAGTCGCCGACATGGCGATTGCTGAAGAACGACCCGTGCCCACAATCATGCTGAATGCAGAAGAGGCGCAGCAGAAAGGCACCGTTCAGTGCCGAGATGACGAAGGCGAGCAGATAGCTCACCTCCAACGCCAGACATGCGAGCACCCAGAGGGTGATGAACGGTGCGATGCTGACGAAGAGCTCAAAGCCGCTGCGCCAGCTGTTGGGTTCCCGATACCGGGCGAGGATCTGCACCCAGTCACGCGGGTTTGTCGGCTTGGCCGATGCCGGCTCAATCGTCGAGTAGAGGGTCATGTGACGCGTCTCGCTTCAGTTTCACCCTCGAAACTCCCCCGAGCGCATGCCGACCATAGATTGAATTCCACCCGCCCGCAAACGAAGACATGATCACACAACCGTCAGTCCCACCTGACCCGCAGCGCCTCCAGACCATGAAAATGATAGCGATCTGCATAAGTTGGCGTATCGTCCAGTTGAAGCTGCGGCAGCGAGCTGAAAAGCGAGCGCAGCGCGATGTCGATTTCCAGCCGCGCCAACGGCGCGCCGACGCAAAAGTGGACGCCCGCGCCGAAGGCGAGATGCGCCGGGTCAGGGCGATCTGGGTCAAAGAGGCCTGGCTCCTCATGGCGGCCGGGATCCCGCCCTGCCGCGCCGAGGAGCAGCGCGATCTTATCGCCCCGTGCCAGCGGCAGTCCGTGTATCGACATATCTTGCTGGGCATAACGGGTGAAGAGATGCAGCGGCGGATCGTGGCGCAGGATCTCATCGGCAAGACTGTTCGCCGGATCTCTCACTTTGTCAGCGGCTCCGGTCATGAGGATCGTGCGAATGCCGTTGCCGATGGCATGCGACGAAGCCTCATGCCCGGCATTCAGGATCAGGATCGCGGTTGCGACGATTTCCTCATCTGACAGCCGCGCATCATCCACCTCAGCTGCGATGAGAAGAGACAGGAGGTCATCTGCGGGCGCGCCGCGACGTTGCCGGATCAGATCGAGGAGGAAGCCGGAAAATTCAGTGGTTGCGGTGGCGGCGCGGACCTCCACCCCCTGATCGCGATTGAACTGGTACATGGCGACCATGGCATGGGACCAGCGCAGGAGATCGGCCACCGCCTCCTGCCCCACGCCCAGAAAGGATGCGATGACCATCGCGGGCAAAGGCTCACAATAGGTCGGGATCAGATCGACTGACGGCCCCTCGAAGCCGTCGATGAGGCGCATTGCGATCGCGTCGATTTTCGGTGCAAGGCTGGTAATATGGCGGCTTAGAAAGGCGCGGTTGACGAGGCCACGAAGGCGCGTGTGGTCGGGTGGCTCCCGCTCCAGCAGCGACAGCGCTTCAAAATCGGTGAAGGGCTGCAGATGAGGCACCGATGGTAATGGGGTCGGGTTGGCCCGCCCAAATCGGCGGTCGCGCAGGAGCGCGCTGATGTGACTGAACTTTGCGAAGGCCGGCATGTTGTAGTCCTCCCACCACACCACGCCGCCCTCGGCCAGTACGCGCGCATAGAAAGGATAGGGGTTTTGGACGAAGGCGGGGTCGGTCGGGGACTGCGAAACGCGGGGGATGGACATCAGTTGAGCCTACCATCGCCGGGGCCAAGAAAAAACGGCGATGGAGCGATCCACCGCCGTATTTGGTACTCCCTAGGGGAATCGAACCCCTCTTTCCAGAATGAAAATCTGGCGTCCTAACCGATAGACGAAGGGAGCATCGGTTAGCCCTTTTGACTGGAGCGCTACTTAGAACGGACCGGCAAACTGATCAAGTGGCAATAACGCAATTCGCGACAGGAATTTTCACCGGGATTTTCGCCAATGACGGCCTCATGGCGCTGGCGCGGCGTCCTCAACCCTCAGCTTGGCCTTGCGCCGTCCGCCCCAGTCATCGATCTCCAGCCGTCCGGCCAAGTGCACCGGCGCGCCGCCGGTGTTTTCGAGGAACGGGCCGAGTGCGGACTGATAGGCGCGAAAGGCGATGGCATCGATGCGCCCGCCCGACGGATCGGTCAGGGTGAGGCGCAAGTGATCTTCGCCAGCACGTTTGGCGAAGGTCACCTTCACGCCCGGCAGGGCAAAGCGGGGTGCAGGGGCAGCTTGCCCGAAGGGACCAGCGGCTTCCATTTCTTCCACGAGGTCCGGCGTGGCTGCTTGCGCTGCGATCGCAGCGTCAATGCGGAGGGCACGGGCGGGCGGCAGATCGCCGACCGGTTTGGCGAGCTTGGCAGAAAGAGTGTCCATCGCTTCTTCCAGTCGAGCAGTGGCGACTGTAAGGCCCGCGGCCATCCGGTGACCGCCGCCTTTGAGGAGGACACCTTCGCGGGCGCAGGCCCCAATCGCCGCGCCGAGATCCACGCCCTCGATGGAGCGGGCGGATCCCTTCCCCTCCGCTCCGTCGAGGCCGATCACAACAGCGGGCCTGTCGAAACGTTCCTTCAACCGGGCGGCGACGATACCGACCACGCCGGGATGCCAGCCCTCGGCAGCGGCCCAGACCATAGGGGCGTCGCTGCCTCGCGCCTCGGCCTGTTCGATCGCCTGTGCCTGCACCTCTGCCTCAATCCGGCGACGCTCCGCATTCAGGCGGTCCAATTCATGGGCGATGCCTTCAGCTTCTTCCGCCGATTGGGTGCTGAGAAGACGCGCGCCGAGGTCGGCCTTGCCGATTCGTCCGCCCGCGTTGACCCGTGGGCCGAGGAGATAGCCCAGGTGGAAGGATGCCGGCGCTGTGGACAGCTTCGCGACATCGGCCAGCGCACGCAGGCCGGGACGGGCGCGGCCCGACATCACCTTCAGGCCCTGGCGGACAAAGGCGCGGTTGAGCCCAGTCAACGGGGCAACATCCGCGACCGTGGCCAGCGCCACGAGGTCGAGCGCAGTCATCAGGTCTGGCCCGGTGCGGCCCTCGGCCCGCAACAGCCGGTTGGCAGCAATCAGGAGGAGAAAGACGACACCCGCCGCGCAAAGATGGCCAAGGCCACTGTCATCATCATGGCGGTTGGGGTTCACGACGGCGGTGCATACGGGCAGCACCTCACCGGCGAGATGGTGATCGGCGATGATCACGTCGGCACCGGCGACTACGGCTGCGGCGATGGGGTCATGGCTGAGCGTGCCGCAATCGACGCAGATGATCAGATCATGGGTCTTCGCCAAGCCTTCCATCGCCTCCACATTCGGGCCATAGCCTTCGTCGATCCGGTCGGGGATGTAGATCGTCGCATCCAGGCCGAGCGCGCGCAGCCAATCGACGAGAAGCGCGGTGGAGGCACCACCGTCGACATCGTAATCGCCGAAAATCGCGATACGTTGACATGCGCTCACGGCCGCGCAAAGCCGCGCCGCGGCCGCATCCATGTCCTTGAGGACTGACGGGTCGGGGGTCAGCGCCTTGAGCGTTGGTGCAAGATAGGCGCGCGCATCCGCAGGTTGCACGTTGCGTTGTGCGAGCACGCGCCCGATGATTTCACTGCTGCCCAGATGCTGCGCGATGGCCTCGCCCATACGGATGACATCATCCGAAGGGCCAGTCCAGCGCCGCCCAAGGACGGACGCTTCGATGTCGAGAAAAGCGCGGCTCATGCGATCGCGGTGCCTGGAGCGTCAGCCTGAGCCATCGCCGCCGTCACCGCCATGCCCGCCATCGCTGAACATCCCGGTCGTGGTGTTTCGGCTCGGTGGGGGGGGCGGTCCGTCCTCCGGTCGCCACCTGCGGCGTTTCAGCGGTGGCTCACCGCGCATCAGGCGGTGCAAGATGCGCAGGCCGAAGAAAAAGCCGATCACGGCGATGACCAGCCAGATCCCCATTGCAATTGCACCGATCCCCTCGACAGTGCCATTGGGATCGATGAGCGCCGCCCCGACGAAGAAGATCCCGTAGGCCCAGACCGCCAGCCAGATCATCAGGAAAAGACTGCCGAGGATGCGCGTCCCCTTGGCAACGCGCGGCTGATCATCCCGCCCGCTGGTGCCCTCTTCGCCGAATCCGACCCTGCGTGCCATCAAATTTCCTTCGTCCGGTAAAGGAGGCGGCGGACTGACCCCGTGCGTGAGCGCATCAGGATGGTTTCTGTCTCGATATAACCGCTCCGCCGTTTCAGGCCGGCGAGGATGGAGCCATCGGTAACTCCGGTGGCGGCAAAAATAACATCGGCGGTGACCATGTCATCACGCGTGTAGATGCGATCAAGTTCAGTAATACCGGCTTTGGCGGCGCGTGCTTTTTCATCATCGTTGCGAAAGAGAAGACGGCCTTGGATCTGTCCGCCCATGCATTTCAGCGCCGCTGCCGCAAGTACGCCTTCGGGCGCGCCGCCTGAGCCCATATACATATCGATGCCGGTCTTGTCGGCCTCTGCGCAATGGATGACCCCGGCCACGTCGCCGTCGGTGATCAGCCTGATCTGTGCGCCGATGGAGCGTAGCTCTTCGACCATTTCTGAATGGCGTGGGCGCTCCAGCACACAGACCTTGATATCTTCGGGTGTGCAGTTTTTGGCAGCTGCCAGCGCCTGCACGCGCTCCGATGGGCTCATGTCGAGGGTGACCAGGCCCGGCGCAAAGCCCGGCCCGATGGCCAGCTTGTCCATGTAGACATCGGGAGCATGAAGCATCGTGCCGCGCGGTCCCATGGCGATGACGGTCAGGGCGTTGGGCATGTCCTTGGCTGTCAGCGTCGTTCCTTCGAGCGGATCGAGCGCGATATCGACCTCGACGCCGATCCCGGACCCAACCTCTTCGCCAATATAGAGCATCGGTGCTTCGTCCCGCTCCCCCTCACCGATGACAACGACGCCCTTGATTGCCAGCATGTTCAGCTGTTCGCGCATGGCGTTCACAGCTGCCTGGTCGGCGGCCTTTTCGTCGCCGCGTCCGATCAGCCTGGCCGATACGATGGCTGCGGCCTCCGAGACGCGTGCAAGGCCAAGCGACAGCATGCGGTCGGCGAATTCGATATCTGTTGTCTGGCTCATGGTCTGGCGTCCTGCTCCTCAGGTTCTTCTCCCGGGCTTCTACGCGGTCAGGCCGGGGCAGGTCCAGCGCTGAGGATGATTTTGATCACCCCGGCAACCGGACTGCTCGGCTCGCATTGCTGCCGCGCGCCCTCCTTTTCTCTTGCACACGCCGTGCTGGCGCGCATGATCGCGCCAGCAACGAGAACAAAAGGTCCGGGGGGATTTCCATGCTGCTGACCGTCGTGCTGCCGGTGTCGCTGGCTTTCATCATGTTTTCATTGGGGCTGGGATTGACGATTGCCGACTTTGCCCGCGTGGCGAAGGTGCCCAAGGCGTTTGCGGTGGGTGCGTTTGCACAGTTGGCGATACTGCCCCTGATCGCATTTATCCTCCTGCTCATCTTTCCACTGCCGCCAAATATCGCCGTCGGCGTGATGATCCTCTCGTTCTGTCCGGGGGGTGTGACATCCAACATTCTCACCAAACTGTCGGGCGGCACACTGGCGCTGTCGATCACGCTGACCGCTGTTGTCAGCCTTATGGCGGTCATCACGGTGCCGTTTCTCGTGGCGTGGTCGGCGGATCATTTTATGGGGCTGGCGGCCCCTGACGTCGATGTCACGGCGCTTGGGATCTCCATGTTCATGATCACCGCTGTGCCGGTGGCGCTGGGCGTCGCGGCCAGGCGGTTTGCCCCGGGTTTCGCGATCAGCGCGGAGCCATGGGCCAGTCGGATCGCCACCGCGCTTTTCGTCATTATCGTTATCGCAGCCGTGGCGACGAACTGGCAGCTTTTCATCGACAACCTGCCGCTTCTGGGTCCGGTTCTGATCGCATTGAATGCGCTGATGTTGATCATCGGCGTGGTGCTGGCCCGCTCGGCCGGTCTCGACCGCCGCGACAGCATCGCCATCGCGCTGGAGGCGGGCGTGCAGAACGCGACCCTAGGCATCACGGTGGGTGGCCTGATCGCGGCAGGCGCAACCGGGTTTTCGCCGTTCGCATTGGCGTCGGGTGTCTACGGCATCACGATGTATCTCGTTACCGCGCCCTTCATCCTCTGGGCACGGCGGGGAGCCGGTGGCTAAACCTGTTCGATGCGGATTGCGACTGGCGTGCCGGTTGAGACATCGCTCGCTTCGATGACCGACAGCGCCTTGTCGAGATCCTCGCGCAGAGTGTTGTGAGTGACGATCAGAACCGTTGCCTCGCCGCCTTCGCCTTCCTGATGCATCCGGTGGATGGAGATACCCTCATCGCCGAGCGCGGTCGCGACCTTGGCCATAACGCCGGGTTTATCGTCGAGGCCAAGGCGGAGGTAATACTCGGCAGGTGCGCCTCCGGTGGCGCGCGGTGCCGACTTCAGGGTTCGTGCGGGGGCGCAGAAGGCAGGTGCGGACGTGCCGCGCGCAATGTCGGCGATGTCCGCCACGATGGCGGAGGCGGTTGGGCCCTCACCCGCACCCGGCCCTTCATAAACCGTGCGGCCAACGAAGTCGCCTTCGAGAACGACCATATTGGTCACGCCTTCGAGGTTGCCTAGGGGACTGCCCGCAGGCACCAGGCAGGGCTGCATGCGCTGCTCCAACGCGCCGCCATGCATGCGGGCCACGCCCAGCAGCTTGATCCGGTATCCCATTTCGGCGGCATGGCGAATATCGGCGAGCGAGATCTGGTCGATCCCCTCAATATTGACCCCGGCGAAATCGACCTGCGTGCCGAATGCCATCGCGGCCATCAGCGCCAGCTTGTGCGCCGCGTCGATGCCGCCGACATCGAATGAGGGATCAGCCTCCGCATAGCCGAGCCTTTGGGCATCGGCGAGTACGTCGGCGTAGGCCTCGCCGCCCGCTTCCATCCGCGTGAGAATGTAATTGCAGGTGCCGTTCAGGACGCCCATGACGCGGGTAATCTGATTTGCGGCCATCCCTTCGCCAAGCGCCTTGACGCAAGGGATGCCGCCAGCGACCGCAGCCTCGAAGCGGAGCGCAGCGCCGGTTGCCTCTGCTTGTTCTGCCAGTGACTGGCCGTGATGGGCCAACATCGCCTTGTTGGCGGAAACAATGTGTTTGCCGCGCGCGAGCGCCGCATCGATGGCAGCCTTGGCCGGGCCATCCTCGCCGCCCATCGCCTCTATCACCAGGTCGACATCATCGCGGCTGGCCAGCGCCACCGGGTCGTCTTCCCATGCGTAGGATGACAGGTCGACGCCGCGATCCTTGCTCCGGCTGCGTGCGGACACCGCAGTGATCGCCAGATCGCGCCCCGTCCGCGCCGCCAGAAGCGCGTCATGGGTCTGGAGTATCTTCACAACGCCGCCGCCGACGGTGCCAAGGCCGATTATTCCGATACGAAGGGGGGTCGACATGTCTGGCCTGCCTGCTGACTGAAATTCGGACCGCATACATGCGTCAAATCGGCAGACGGGGCAACGGCCAGCAGCGCAGGTTTCAGGATGTCGGGGCGGCGGTTTCCGCATTCGCGCCGTATTGCGCGATGATCTCGTCCGCATTGGCCAGCACCTTGCGCACGCCGCGCGCAGCCTGGCGGATGCGCTGTTCGTTCTCCACCAGACCAAGGCGCACGAACCCTTCGCCATATTCGCCAAAGCCGACGCCGGGGGAGACGGCGACCCCGGCTTCCTTCAACAGGATCTTGGAGAACGCCATGGAGCCGAGCGCGGCAAAGGGCTGGGGCACAGGGGCCCAGGCGAACATGGTGGCGGGTGGGGGCGGCACATCGAACCCGGCCTTGCCCATGGCGTCGACCATGACATCGCGGCGTGATTTGTAGATTGCCCTGATCTCTCCGATACAATCCTGTGGGCCGTTCAGTGCGGCGGCAGCAGCGACCTGAACGGGGGTGAAGGCACCATAGTCGAGATAGGATTTGATCCGGGTCAGCGCGCCGATCAGCCGCTTGTTGCCCTGCGCGAACCCCATGCGCCAGCCGGGCATGGCGTAGGTCTTGGACATGGACGTGAATTCCACCGCGATCTCGCGCGCGCCGTCCACTTGCAGGATCGACGGTGGCGGTGTGTCATCGAAATAGATCTCCGCATAGGCAAGATCGGAGAGGAGCCAGATATCGTGCTTGCGCGCGAACGCGACGAGCTGGCGATAGAAATCCAGATCGCAGACCTGCGCCGTCGGGTTGGACGGGAAGTTGACCACGACAGCGGTGGGCTTCGGCACCGAATGCACGACCGCCTGATGCAGGGCGCGAAAATATGCCTCCGGCGAGAACGCGCCATCAGTCAGGGCGGGAATATGGCGCAGCGCCGCCCCTGCAATCATGAACCCATAGGGATGGATCGGATAGGATGGGTTGGGCGAGAGGATCACATCACCCGGCGCGGTGATCGCCATGGCCAGATTCGCAAGCCCCTCCTTCGAGCCGAGCGTGGCGATGATCTCCGCCTCCGGGTCCAGCGTGACGCCAAAGCGACGTTCGTAATAGGCGGCCTGTGCGCGGCGCAGGCCCGGGATGCCCTTGGAGGAGGAATACCGGTGGGTGCGTGGTTTCTGCACGGTTTCGATCAGTTTCGCGATAATATGATCGGGCGTGTCCATGTCAGGATTGCCCATACCGAAATCGATGATGTCGACGCCGTCCGCGCGGTATTCAGCCTTCAGCCGATTGACCTCGGCGAACACATAGGGCGGCAAGCGTTTGATCCGGTGAAATTCTTCGTTGAGATGGGGCATGATCTGCTTTCGGCTGGGCTCAGGCCTTATTCCACGGGTCCTTCGACGGCTTTGCGGCGGATATCAGCAGATTCTGCTGCGACCGAGAGTTCGATCTGTGTTGCATCGCCGATTGCGGGATCGGGCATGGCCTCGGTATAGGTGCCGGGCGGCGGTGGTGTTTCGACCTCCGCCAGCTTCGGCCAGTCGGCGGTTGTGGTCACCTCAGACCGAGGACCGGCGACGCGGTCGAAAATCTCGGCATCACTGCATGCGACGAGGGGCGCAGTCGCCATCAAGGCGATCATCGGATATCGGACCCGCCAGAAAACCACTGTTCCGTTCCCTTCGTGCTAGTGTACTGACGAGAGACTAAACGCAGCGCAGCGCCGCCGCCAGAGCCAGCGCGCCGCAGGAGGAAGAAATGACGAACGATCCAAAAGACTTTCCTGTCATTGAGCAAAGTACCGAATTTGCCGCCAACATGACCCAGGTCATGCAGAACAGTCAGGAAATCTGGGCCAGCATGATGGAGGCCAGCGCGCGCGAAAAGCCCTCCCTGCACGCAGATCCGATGAACATCGCGCCTGTATTCACCGAGCTGACCAAGGAAATGTTCAACAACCCGCAGGCGCTGGCCGAAAAATCGCTGGAGCTGTGGATGCAGCAGGCGGAGCTGTGGCGGCGCACGATGGCCGGCTGGATGGGCACGGAAGAGCCGGAGCCGCTGGTCGAACCAGCCCCCGGTGACAAGCGCTTCAAGGATGAGGAATGGACCAAAAATCAGGTCTTTTCCTACATGAAGCAGGCATACCTCCTGTCCTCACAATGGGCGCAGGACGTTGCGCATACCATCGGTGACATGCCCGACCGGGACCGGCGCAAGGTCGACTTTTTCATGCGCACGATCACCGAGGCGATGAGCCCGTCAAATTTTGCGGCCACCAATCCCGAAGTTCTGCGCACGACCGTCGCAGAACGCGGCGCGAACCTGGTGCGCGGTGTCAAGGCGATGGCCAAGGACGTGGCCCGCGGCAAGGGCAAGTTGATCATCAGTCAAACTGACATGGATGCATTCCGCGTCGGCGAGAATATGGCGCTGACCGAAGGCGCGGTGATCTTTCAAAACGATATCCTGCAACTGATCCAGTATGCGCCGAAAACGGAGCAGGTCTACAAGCGTCCGCTTCTGTTCATTCCGCCCTGGATCAACAAATACTATGTGCTCGACCTCAATCCAAAGAAATCCATGGTCCAGTGGCTGGTGGAGCAGGGCTATACCGTCTTTATGATTTCGTGGGTGAATCCATCCGAGGCCCAGAAAGACGAGACATGGGACAGCTACATGTCCGCCATCATGGAAGCCATCGATAAGGTGCTGGAAGAGACGGGCGAGGAAAAGTTGAACATCACCTCCTATTGCGTGGGTGCGACCATGGCCGGGACGATGCTGTCCTACATGGCCAAGGTAGGAGATGAGCGCGTCGCCTCGGCCACCATGTTCACGGGGCAGCTGGAATTCACGTCCGCCGGCGATCTGCAGGTCTTTGTCGATGAGATGACGCTGAACGTGGTCGATGAACAGATGGACAAGGGCTTTCTGCCTGCCGACACCATGGCCAATGCTTTCAACATGCTGCGCTCTTCCGATCTGATCTGGGGCTATGTCGTACAGAACTACATGCTCGGAAAGGACCCGTTTCCGTTCGACCTTTTGTATTGGAACGCCGACAGCACCTCCATGTCAGCGAAGGTGCATACCTACTATCTGCAGCGATTCTATAACGAGAACGCGCTGGTTAAGGGCGAGCTGGTGGTGCAGGGCGAGCGTGTCGATCTGGCTGACATCAAAATCCCGCTCTATCACCTGTCCAGCCGCGAGGATCACATCGCGCCCGCCGCTTCGGTCTATCGCGGGGCGAAGCTGCTCAAGAATGCGAAGAACCGGTTCGTCGTTGCCGGATCAGGGCATATTGCGGGTGTCGTGAACCCGCCGGCGCTGGGCAAATATCAGCACTGGGTCCGCCCCGGCATGCGCCAGGCGACGCTGGATGACTGGCTCGACGGCGCGACTGAGGTTCCGGGATCCTGGTGGCCGGATTGGGACAAATGGCTTGCGAAACTGTCGGGCGCCAAGGTTCCGGGGCGCGAGCCGGGCGCGAAACTCGGCGTGCTGGAACCTGCGCCAGGGTCCTATGTTCGCGTGCGGTTCGACGAGCAGTAGGCACGTGTCCTTCAGGGTGGGTCACCTTCGACAATGTCCGTGAGTGCGGCGCGTGCGCAGATGGTGATCCGGCCATAGCCCCGATTGATATGACCCGCTTCCTCCCACAGGCGGAGGATACGGTTGATGCTTTGGCGCGAAACGCCAACCAGACGTGCCAGTTCCTCCTGATTGATGTCGACCTTTGCCGCTGTGCCCGCCGCTTCCAGCAACCGCTTGGCAAGCCAGCGTTCCGGCGACATCAAAAGTAGATCATCGACCGCATCGTATAGTTGGCGGGTATGGCGTGCCAGTTGTGCAATCAGACCCTGTTGGATTGCGGGATATGCGGTCATGAGGCCCCCCATATCGGGTGCGGATATCTTGGCAAGCGTGATCGGGGTGACGGCCAGCGCGTCGTGGATCCGCGGCCCGCCATCGAGGAATGACAACTCGCCGAACCAACGTGGCGGACCCAGACGAGCCAGAGTGGACTGGCGCCCGCCAGCGGTGAACTTGCAGAACCGCACCTCGCCAGCGAGAATTCCGAAATACCCGGTCGGCGCATCCCCCTCAGCGAATATGACGCTGTTCGCTGGCATTTTGACAACTCGCACTGCCGCGATGCAGGCGGCGCGCGCATCTTCGGGCAAGCTGGTCAGCCACTGGTTCGCTGCCAGTCTTTCCGAGATGTTCATGGCAGGCCAGCCTCTGTTCAGCTATCTTCGCCAAAAAGGTCGATGGCAGGATAAAGATTGTCAAGAAGTTGACATTCTTCTGCTCGATCTGCGGTTAACCAGACCTCAGACGACTGCAGAACCATCAACAGTAATCGGAGCGAGACAAATGGCCAAAGACGGCGCAGCAACCATTTCTTCCGGGTTCACCATTCCCGACCCGGCCGAGATCGAAAGCGTGAAGGGAAAAGTGTCCGACACTGAATGGGCCATGCGCTGCGAATTGGCGGCGACCTATCGGCTGTGCGCGCTGCATGGCTGGACGGATCTGGTGTTCACCCATATCTCCGCCCGCCTGCCCGACGAAAACGGTGAGGAACGGTTCCTGATCAATCCTTACGGCGTCATGTTCGACGAGATGACGGCATCGTCGCTGGTCAAGATCGATGTAGACGGCAAGATCTGTCAGGAGACGCCCTATTTCATCAATCCCGCCGGCTTTACCATCCACTCCGCTGTCCATATGGCGCGCGAAGATGCGGGCTGTGTGATCCATGTGCACACGCCCTATGGTGTAGCTGTGTCTGTCCAGAAGAAGGGCCTGCGCCGCTATACGCAGTTCGCCATGCAGGTGGTCAATGACCTCGGCTATCACGACTATGAAGGCATCGCGCTGGAACTGGAGGAGCGTGAGCGCATCGTCAACGATCTCGGCGAAAAGAACCTTCTGATGCTGAAGAATCACGGCACGCTGACTGTGGGCCCGAATTGCGCGATTGCGTTCCTGCGGATGTATTTCCTCGAAAACGCCTGCAAGACGCAGATCCTGGCGCAATCTGTCGGCGGCGAAGATCAGTTGCTGGAGGAGCCGGAGGATATGGCCGACACAGTATCCAAGCAGACCGCCCCCGCCTTCATCCCCGGAATGGGCGACAACCTCGTCTGGCCCGGCCTGATGCGCAAACTGGCCCGCACCAATCCCGGCCACGACCACTGAAACCAGACAGAAAGGGGGGCGCGCTGGCAGCCCCCCATCCCTGATCGATTGATCAAAGGTTGCCTTTGCCCATCTCAGCCGCGATGTGATCGGCCTGACGGATCGCCAGCGCGACGATGGTCAGCGTCGGGTTTTCCGCCCCGCCGGTCGTGAACTGGCTGCCATCCGAGACGAAGAGATTGGCGATGTCATGGGTCTGGCCATGGGCATTCACCACCCCATCCCGTGCGTTCGCCGACATCCGGTTGGTGCCGAGGTTGTGGGTCGACGGATAGGGCGGTGTCGGGAAAACACGCGTTGCCCCGACCGCATCATAGACCGCCATGCCTTGCTTGTAGGCATGGTTGCGCATCGCGATGTCATTGGGGTGATCATCGAAATGTACGTTCGGGGCGGGCAGCCCGTACTGGTCTTTCACATCATGATTGAGGGTGATGCGGTTCGTCTCCTGCGGCATGTCCTCACCCACGATCCACATGCCCGCCATGTTCTCGTAGCTGTCGAGCGCGGTCGTGAACTCCCGCCCCCATGCGCCGGGGTCGAGGAAGGCGGCCATGAAGGGCAGGCCAAGCGCGAGGGTTTCAAGCTCATATCCGCCGACAAACCCGCGCGACGGGTCATGGCGGCTCTCATCCTGGATGATCCCGGCCATGGTCGTGCCACGCCACATCTTCACCGGCTTGTCGAACACCGCATAGACCGATCCGGTCATGTGGCGCATGTAGTTGCGCCCGACCTGACCCGAGGAATTGGCCAGCCCATCGGGGAACATCGAAGACGCTGAGTTCAGCAACAAGCGCGGGCTTTCGATGGAATTGCCCGCCACGCAGACGATCCGCGCCTTTTGCATCTGATGGTTGCCGTCAGCATCGGCATAGACAACGCCGGTCACCTTGCCTGCATCGTCATGCTCGATCTTCAGGACATGGGCCTTCTCGCGAACCTCCAGATTGCCGGTGGCTTCTCCGCGCGGGATGTCGGTATAGGCGGCGGACCATTTCGCGCCCCATTTGCAGCCCTGAAAGCAGAACCCGGTCTGTTGGCATGCGGCGCGTCCGTCATATTCAGCCGCGTTGATCGCCATCCGGCCGGTATGCACGTCCTTGTAGCCAAGCTTCTTCGCCCCGGCTTCGAACACCTTGTAATTATTGCAACCGGGCAGGCCATCACGCCCGCCAGTGCGGGTGACGCCAAGCTTGTTCTCGGCCTTGGTGTAGTAATCATCCATCTCGCGTGGATCGATCGGCCAGTCGAGAAGGTTCGCACCCTGAACGTCGCCATAGGTGGTCTTCGTTTTCCATTCATGGTCCTGAAAGCGCAGGCTGGCCCCGGCCCAATGGGTGGTCGTGCCGCCGACGGCTTTCACGATCCATGCAGGCAGGCCCGAGAAATCGTTGGCAACCCGCCAGTCACCGGATGTGGTGCGCGCGTCGAGCCAGGCGAGCTGGCCGAAACTCTCCCACTCGTCATTCACATAATCGTCGGGCAGATAGCGTCCGCCCGCCTCCAGCGCGACGACGCTGACGCCCTTCTGGGCCAATTCGTTTGCCAGAACCCCGCCGCCGGCGCCGGTTCCGATGATGACGACAACGCTGTCGTCGTTCAGGTCAAATGGTGCAGCCATGTCTGTACACTCCCTCAGATCCAGTTGATGTCGTCAAAGCCGCGGTCGATATAGCCGCCCTCGCTAAAGCTCTCGCCCTCGTAGCCAAAGAGCGGCCAGACCGCCTTTTGGTTGTAGAGGCCGGTCACGAGCCCGCCGCGCACCATCTGGAAGAAGGGACTGCTTTCCATCGCGCGCAGGACATCGACGCGATCACGCTCCCATCCCATGGCCAGATAGCTGGCCGCACCCGTGCCGACAGCGGCGGCGTTGAGCGCGGCGATGCCGGCCTCCACTCCTTCGGCGGCGTCGGGCGTGTCATAGGATTTGACGGCAGCCGCATAGAACTGATCGGCCACATGGTCATGGGGGTAGATATCGCGCGCCATCTGGATCAGCGTCGCCATGGTTTCGGGCTTGAGGTGTTCGACTTCCAACGCCCAGGCGACATCGCTGCCCGCGACAAAGCCGGGGCCGACGATCAGGGCGGCCCCTGCGGCGGCGCTGCGCGACAATAATTGCCGCCTTGTGAGTTTCGCTGGATTGGTCTTCATCTGGCATTCCTCCTTGTTGTGGACGCGCTTTTTCGGGGCACGCGCCCTTCGTTTGATTATTTGAACCGGCCGTGCCGTTGCAGCACTTCGATCTGGTAGCCATCTGGGTCGGCAACGAAAAAGAACCGCCCGAACAGGGTGCCATCCCGGTTGAACTCTACGATCTTGCGCGGGGCCCAGCCTGCAGCCTCGAACCGTGCATGCTCGCTGTCGAGATCGTCGACCGAAACCGCGAGATGGCCATATCCATCACCGAGGTCGTAAGCCTCGGTGCGGTCCTTATTGACGGTCAGTTCCACCTCGAAACCGGTCTCTGCATTGCTCATGTAGACCAGGGTAAAGCTGTCGAAATCGACCCGTTCGTTATCGGTCAGGCCAAAGGCGTCCCGGTAGAAGCTGACTGAGCGGTCCTCTTCGAGAACGCGAATCATCGTATGTATTGCTTTGGCCATCTCTCAATCCTCCGGCACAGCGGCACTGTCAGAGGATTAGGCTAGCGGCGTCGTCGCCGTTCCGGGTAGTAGCGCGTTACTACACCCGCTTTATTCGGCAGCGATGGTCTGACCGCCTACTGGCAACTGGCCCTTGTGGATCAGACATGCGCATCGCAGCAACGACGTAAAGTTGGCCGCACCGCCGTGTAATTCAATGACTTCGGCATGGAGTGTCGAGATGAATGCAGGCGTCGTGATGCCTTCGCTTGCTGCAATCTCGTCGATGATCGACCAGAATGATCGCTCCAGCCGGATGCTCGTACTGTGCCCGTTCAGGCGCATCCGCCGGGTTTCAGGCTGATAGGTTTCCGGATCCTGACCCGCGAAAATCTGACACATCGCTCTGTCCTCCGCATGGTGCTGACGATGTGATGGTCGAGCAAGAGGGGACCGATTGCAAGCTGCGCTGTGTTGGCGGCCACGGAACGTCAGAGCAGGGACGCGCTTTGCGATGGGCTCATTTGCGAAGCAAGTTCGGCGCTGATCTTTTCTTCATTGGTGTCCTGACCCGCCTTGGAGGAGCCGGTGAAACCATCCATCATCGTCCATTTCGTTTGTGATGTCGGTGATCGTCGCAGCGCTTCGCCGACCGTCAAAGCCGCTGAGGATTGGACTGCGCTTCGCACCGGTGAGCAGCTTAGCCTCTTCGGGTTTGTGTAGCGCGCGACTGATGTCGTCGGGCTGGCCGCGGGCCTGGGCAGTGCTCGGGCAGGGGGCAATCACCACCTCCATTGCTGTTTCGCAACGCTGAGCAGTCCTGATCACAACATAACGTCGGCCATTAAGTTGTGCTTTGGCGGCGACCCGTTCAACGATTTTGGGCGGTGTTCAGCCTTCGCGAAACAGCTCGGATCCCGCCCCTTCGTAATTGTTCCATGCGAACCAGTAGCTGGTGCGACCGGCGATGCGGGGCAGGCGGGTGCCGTCGGGGGCGATCAGAGCTGCTTCCGTCACCTGCCATGCCGTCCCGCTCGCATGAAGGGCGCCGTCCTTCGATGCAAAATCCAGCGACCCCCGATCATAGGCCCGCACTGTGTCGCCGAGCCGGTCGCCGATCAGGACCACATTCAGGGCTCCCACACTGTCATTGAGCACGCGCCCGCCTTCAAAAGCGGTAAGCGGCCAGGCCTTGGCACCGCCGAAAGTCCGGATGCCGAAGACAATATCCTTCTTTGCGATCACGCTTTCATCGGCGCGGGCCGGAAAGATCAGATCGTCGCTGCGGATGTAGCGATCATAGAAATGGCCGGAGCCATAGTTGCGGATAAACCCAGTGTCGAGCGACAGAACCGTGCTGTCGGGGTTGCGGGCCAGCCAGCGCACCCATGGCTCCACCACCACCGGATGGGGGGTCAGGCGCAGGCCGCTATCGGCGAGAGGGCCGATGACCGGCTCCCCGGTGAACTGGTTCCAGAGCGAGCGGGTCGCGCTGTCCCACATCAGCTTGTTGGACCGGTAGAGAAGCCCGGATGTGCCAAATGCCACCGGCGCATCCAGCCCGATATCTGTCTCGAAGAGGATGCCTGAATTGCAGAGCGTGCAATAGGGCAGGGCCACCGGCACGCCTCCGATCGTGTCGTTCAGCATCTCGTGCCAGGCGAGGATGCGCAGGGGATAGGCGCGGGTATCGCCATTGACGGAGACGCCGAGCACCGCGTCCGAGCCGACCATGAAATCAGCCTTCGCCGCCGGGATCATCTTCGGATGTGTGAGGCCGGGGATACCGTCGGTCTTCACGCCGCCCCATGTGACCTCCTCGAACCGGATGCGGCTCATGTCGAGATGGTCGTCATTGATGAAATCGGCGAAGCGCGGGTCGAAGCCATAGAAGATGTGGCGTTTCAGGTCGCGATAGCCGTCATGGGCCGTGATTGCGGGCCGCGCTTCCTGCCAGAGCATCCAGTGGAACCAGTCCGGATGATCATCGCCGGTGATCAGGGACAGGAGGTTGAGGATCGGCCTGTCGCGCCAGGCCGGGTAGCGCAGTGTCAGGATCAGTCCGTGTATCAGGCCTGTCCCTTCGCCCGCCTGCACATGGCGTTGCAAGGCGGCAATGGCGGCGTCATAGGCGGCGTCACCCCGGCCGAGGAGCGCGATGAAATGACTGTTCAGTGGCACCGCGGCCTGCGCTGGATGCGCAAGGCCCGAAGCGATCAGTCCAGCCAGTGCTGTTCGTCTCGTGATCATGGTGCATCTTGCGGCCCGGATGCCTGCAAGTGCCAGTCAAACTGTGGTGATATGCGGCACGGCGGGCGGTGCTATTCCACACGCACGACGGTACCGTGATAGAGAGGCTGCGTCGGCTGGCCGGTCGGGGACCCGCCGGGCGGCTCCAGCGAAATGGCGAAAAGGTCGCCTGTGCCTGCGGTAATGGTCGTGCGCGCGACAGGGTCCTGAGGCAGAAGGCCGAGAGAGACGGGCTGTGTCGCCCCCTGCGGCAAATGCCACATCTCGTAGGATGATCCGTCAGGCGGGCTCGCACCTGCGGGGATGACGGTTGCGACGCCGGAGGCCGTATCGAACTGGATGATCAGCCCGGTGCCCGACCCGTCATCCGCTGTCACGACGGCCACATATTGCGCGGCTTCAGTCGGCGTTGTGGCGGGCACAGCGACATAGATTGCCAATGCCGCCGCCGCCGCCAGCGCGACGCCCGATATGCCTTTCCAGAGGCGGGTCTGGGCCCGCGCCTGGTCCAGCGCAATGACCTGTCCGCTTTCGGCACCGATGACGGTTTCGATCCGCTGCCAGAGGCTGTCTGGCGGCGCAACCGGTTCTGCTGCGTCGAGAAGAGGAGCCAGGCGTGCCTCCCATGCCTCCCGCGCCTGCCGGGCGTCTGCCTTTTCCCCAAACCGGGGGGCATGGCCGAGCGCGCGTTCCGCGGCGTCGAGATCTTCCTCTGCGTTCATGGGCGCCCACGCGCCTCCTCTCCATCCAGACAGGCCTTCAATGCGGCAAGCCCCCGCCGCAGCCATGTCTTCACAGTGTTCACCGGAGCGTCATATCGCTCCGATAGCTCTTCCCGGCTCAGACCCTCGCAATAGGCGAGGACCACCATCTCCTTCTCGCGGTCGGCCAGACGCCCGAGGCATTGCCCAAGCGCGAGACCCGCGACGCCGCCATCCACTGCGGCCTTCTGGTCGGGGAGGGTGTCGAGCACGTCGGCTCCGTCCTCTCCCCCCGTGACCAGAACGGCGCGCCCCCGTTTGCGGATCTGGTCGATCGCCTTGTTGCGGGCGATGACTGCCATCCACGCACCGGGTGCCCCCCGCGCGCCGTCAAAGTCCTTTGCCTTCCTCCAGATCTCCACAAACGCGTCCTGTGTCGCGTCCTCGGCAATGGACTTGTCACGGCATATTCGCAGGGTGACACCAAAAAGTTTCGCAGACATGGACTGATAAAGCGCCCGGAACGCGGCGCGGTCGCCGCGCGCAATCCGCAACAGTAGTTCATCCAGATCGTCAGCCTGTGGCATATCTTTGCTCATGGCGCGGATTTTGCCGGGTTTTCCGGCGCAGGGACAGTGGAAAAACACCCCTCGCGCGAAACCTGGCGGGCTGCCGCGTTATAAAGTTGTCAAAAGATGAAACCTTTTTCACGACATCGACGAATAAAACACGTGATCACAAGGATTTCGTGAACAAAGGTTGGCTCGATGATGACCCGTTACGCCATGTCGTTTGTCGACGAAACGTTGGCATCAGGCGCAGGGATTTGCATGACACGCTTTACGCGAAGGACGATGGCCCGATCAAGCTCGGGGGCGATTTTGTACTGGCACCAGGCACTGCCGGATAGACACAGCTAAGCCGGGGTAGGGTCGGCCGGGGTTTTCCGGACGTCCGGTTTGGCAGGAGGGGGCTTCGCCTGATGCGAGGCCCCCTTTTTGTTCACTCAATGTTCGGTTCACTCGGCGGCGACACGTCCCTTGGTCTGCGCCAGCACACCATCCACATCGCGATACGCGCCTTCGGAAGCGGAAGTGGCGAAGGTGGCAAAGACCTTCAGCGCCGGTGTGACATTGCGCGTGCGCTGCTCCACCGGTTGCCATGCAGCGGGACCTTTCGCGTCCATCGCGGCGCGGCGGGCGGCGAGGACACCGGGTTCCACCTTCAGCTGCAAAGAGCGGTCAGCGATGGAAATCGCAACTTCGTCGCCGTCCTCGATCAGGCCAATTGCCCCACCAAGGGCCGCCTCGGGCGAAATATGCCCGATGGAAAGACCGGAGGAGCCGCCGGAGAACCGCCCATCAGTGATCAAAGCGCAATCCTTGCCGAGGCCGACAGCCTTCAGATAGCTGGTCGGATAGAGCATTTCCTGCATCCCCGGCCCGCCGCGCGGTCCTTCATAGCGCACCACCACGACATGGCCCTTTTTGACCCGGCCCTTCAGAATGCCCTGAACGGCGCTGTCCTGGCTTTCGAAGATGATCGCGGTGCCGGTGAATTCCAGACACTCCTCAGGTACACCTGCGGTCTTCACGATGCAGCCATCCTCGGCGATGTTCCCGTAAAGAACAGCCAGACCGCCATCCTGGCTATGGGCATTCTCGCCTGAGCGGATGCAGCCGGTCTTGTCATCGCGGTCGAGGTCTTTCCAGAGATTGGACTGGCTGAACGCCTCCGTCGTGCGGACACCGCCGGGGCCGGCGCGGAAGAATTCCTCCACCTCTGGCGCGGGGTCGCGCATGATGTCCCACTTGTCCAGCGCTTCCTTATAGGTTTTGGAATGGACGGTCGGGCGTTCATTGTGGATCAGGCCCAGCCGGTCCAGCTCCCCCATCAGGCGCATGATCCCGCCCGCGCGGTGTACGTCTTCCATGTGGTAGACGCTGGTCGACGGGGACAGTTTCGACAGATGCGGCACTCGGCGCGACAGCCGGTCGATATCGTCCATAGTGAAGGGCACATTGCCTTCGCGGGCGGCGGCCAAAAGGTGCAGGATCGTGTTGGTGGATCCGCCCATGGCGATATCCAGCGTCATCGCGTTCTCGAAGCTCTCGAACGTTGCGATGCCGCGCGGTGTCGCGGTCTCGTCGCCATCCTCGTAATAACGTTTTGCCAGACCAACGATCGTGTGCGCGGCGTTCACGAAGAGCTGCTTGCGGTAGGCATGTGTTGCCAGTGTCGATCCATTGCCCGGTAGCGACAGGCCCAAAGCCTCCGTCAGGCAGTTCATGGAATTGGCCGTGAACATGCCCGAGCACGACCCACATGTGGGGCAGGCGCTGTCTTCGGTCTTCTTGCTGTCCTCTTCGGAGACATCGGGGTTCACCGCATTCATCATGGCGTCCACGAGGTCGACCTTACGCTCCTTTCCATCGAGGATGACTTTGCCTGCCTCCATCGGCCCGCCGGAGACAAAGATTGCGGGGATGTTCAGGCGCATGGCGGCATTCAGCATGCCCGGTGTGATCTTATCGCAATTGGAGATGCAGATCACGGCATCCGCGCAATGGGCGTTACACATGTATTCGACGCTGTCGGCGATGATTTCGCGGCTGGGCAGGGAATAAAGCATCCCGTCATGGCCCATTGCGATGCCGTCATCGACGGCGATGGTATTAAATTCCTTGGCAACGCCGCCGGCCTTTTCGATCTCACGGGCGACGAGCTGGCCGAGATCCTTCAGGTGGACATGGCCGGGTACGAACTGGGTGAAGGAATTGGCGACCGCAATGATCGGCTTGCCAAACTGGCTGTCAGTCATGCCGGTCGCGCGCCAGAGCGCGCGCGCGCCTGCCATATTGCGGCCATGGGTCGTCGTGCGTGAGCGGTATTCAGGCATCAGGGTTCCTCCGAAATCGTTGACGGTATTGTAGGCACCATCGGGAGGATTGGAAAGATCGTCCGAGCCGCATTTCAACCGGTTTCCGTCGGCTTTCCAATGACTGTGTTCACGCTCACCTCATCGAACCGTGATCAGAACGGAAACCGCGATGAGGTAATCTACATGTGGGGTGTTTCAGCAGATGGTGCGGAGGTGGAGAGTGGCGAAAAACAAACGCAAGGCGCAGCAGGCTCATCGTAAGGCCGCGGCGCAGGCCGAAATGGCTGGTCAGGGCAACCGCCGCCGTTTTCTGAAACATGTCCGCACCGGTGCCATCCTGATGGCAGTGCTTGGCGGCGGCGCGTGGGCATCGCAGTCGTATTTTTCGGATCTGAAGCACGAATACGACCTGACCCGGATCGGCAATGGCACGCCCACCGTGGTCCAGATCCATGACCCCCAGTGCCCGATATGCGCGTCGCTGCAACGCGAGGCCCGGATCGCCATGGATGAATTCAGCGTTGACCAACTGCAATATGTCGTGGCTGACATCAAGATGACCAAGGGGCGGGACTTTGCCGCCGCGCATGGTGTTGGCCATGTCACGCTGCTGCTTTTCGATGGCGATGGTCAGCGGCGCGGTGTCCTGCAGGGCGTCCGGCAGAGTGACGAGCTGAAGCGCGCCTTCGATCAACTGGTGGATGCGGCGAGGTCGTAAGGCCCACGGCGCAAAGTCGCCGATTGACGGAAAATGTGATGTGCCAATCGGATGATCTGGCGTACGCTGTTGTCGGGGTAGCCGAATACAGTGAGACGCGCCGATATGGAAACTGCTACGACGATCCTTGATGTAGCGACGTGGTGGGGGTGGATCGGCCTTGCTGTGGCTGCCGTATTCCTGACCATCGGCATCGACCGGATCGACGAGAATGCCCGCGGGGCCTACGTATTCCGCCCGCTTCTGCTGCCCGCCGTGATCCTGATCTGGCCGCTGGTCCTCTGGCGCTGGATCGTGCTGGAGACGGGGCGCGATCACTGGCCGAACCGGCACCGCCCGCCACGCCGGGCACATCGCTATGTGGCGCTGGTCTTCGCGATCATGATGCCGGCGGTCATTCTGACAGGCATCGCCATAAAGCAGACCTGGCCCGAAGGGTTCACCCCTGTTCAGTTGTCGGAGCCGGGTGAATGAGCGTCAAATACGTTCCGGTTCAGTGGAACCCGTTCAAATACTGGTACAATCTGGTGCTGGCGCTGGGTGTGGGCATCTACCTTTACATCTTTGTCGAACTGGCACCCGGCATCCTTGGTTATCAGCCACCGATCAACGGGCAGGTGCACAATGCGCGCGCCTTCGGGTCCTGCGCGTTTTTCATGTTGACCGTGATCCTGATGATGGGGCCTCTGGCGCGGCTGGATCGGCGGTTCCTGCCTTTGTTGTACAACCGGCGGCATTTCGGGGTGATGACCCTCTTTGTCGCGCTGACCCATGCTGGGTTCATCATCGACTGGTATTTTGCCTTCAGCCAGTCCGACAAGATCGCGGCACTTCTCTTCTCCAACATCTCATACGATCAGGTGCTGGGGTTCCCGTTCGAGATTTTCGGGGTCTTTGCCCTTCTTTGCTTCGCCATTCTTGCAACGACGAGCCATGATTTCTGGCTGTCTTTCCTGACGCCCCGCATCTGGAAAGGCCTGCACTACCTGATCTATCCTGCCTATCTCGCGGTGGTTGCCCATATCACCCTGGGTGTCGGGCAGGATTTCGAGAATATGACTTTTCCCTACATCGCCTGGGTGCTCGCGCTGATCGTGGCTGGCCTTCATGTCGCCGCATGGCTGCGGGAAGCTGATCCAGACGCCGCAATGGGCGAATGGGAGGGCATCTGCGCCGTCGGCGACATTGCGGAAGGGCGGGCAAAGATCGCACGATTGTCGACCGGCGACCGGGTTGCGGTCTTTCGCAATAATGACCGCCTGTCAGCCATATCCAATGCCTGCGCCCACCAGAACGGACCACTGGGTGAGGGGCGCATCATCGATGGCTGTGTGACCTGCCCCTGGCATGGATTCCAGTATAATGTGGAGGACGGATGCTCGCCCGCACCGTTTACCGAGAAAGTGCCGACCTACCGTCTGCGCATCTCTGAGGGGCAGGTCGAGGTGGATACAAAGGCGAACCCGCCCGGAACCTATGTCGAACCATTGGAGGCGACGTGATGAGCGAGCGTGACGAGTTTTTCGTGGCTTTCTTTCCGATGCCCTCCCGGCTCCGCGTGTTTCTGCTGTCTGTATCCGCCGTTCTGATCGCTGCTTTCGCCATTCTCGCCTACGCGGCAGGGGCGTCGCAGGATAATCCCGGGGGCGGCAATTTTCGCTTCGATTTTGGTCGCCAGACAGTGACGGGCGTTCTGGAACTGGACCCCTATCCACTCCTCTACGTCACGGAAGGGAGCGAGCAGATCGCGGCGGGCCATACATTGATGATGTCGGGTGCCGGCAAGACCGGGCTGATGTCGCGCGGCGCGGGGCTCGGCAAACAGATGGTCACTGTGTCTGGCGTCCTGCTGAACCGGGGTGATATCGACATGCTGCAGGCGCGCGGCGGGACGGACGGCCTTGCCGCGGCACCAGATGCCACCCCGGTGAGCGTTCCGGCACCAGTGTCCCTTGGCCGCTGGCAACTGGCGGGGGAGATGTGCGACGGCAAGTGCCTTGCCGGGGCGATGCGGCCGGGGCGCGGGCTGGCACACAAGGCCTGTGCCAATCTCTGCGTGATCGGCGGCGTTCCGCCGGTCTTCGTCTCCACCAAGCCGGTCGAGGGGTCGGAATTCTTCCTGATGGCGGGCCCTGATGGCGGGCCGCTGACGATGGAGATGCTGACCCACATGGCCGCCTTCGTGACGCTGGAGGGTGAATTGGAACGGCGCGGCGATCTCATCGTGCTGAAGGTCGACCCCGAAACCGTGAGGCCTCTCTGATGCGTCGGGTGGTCGGGATCGCGGTTGCCGCGATCTTTTTGGCAGTGCTCGCTTATCTTTCGCGCTTCTGGGTTTTCCGCTGGTGGGAACGCGATGGGCTGTTCGGTATCGAGGTTCTCCGCCCGCAGGGGGAGCTTTGGGCGCGGTGGATGCGCGATCTCGGTCTTGGCCCGTATGAGCTGGTCCTCTGGGCCATTGCGGCTTTCGCTGTGCTGTCACTGGCGCAGAAGCTGTGGGATTCATTGTTCAATCGCGAATGATCGATGGCTCCTCGCCCGCTTGTGCGAAGGATCTTCGAATATATTCCCATATTCGGTTTTATCTTCGAGATGCAGGCAGGTAGCCCTGCGCATATGCACGGCGTTTGCAAAATTGCTCCGAGACTACCGAATTCATTGACAAACAGGAGCTAAATGGCGGGAATCCAGCGTCATTTTGAAGAGGTCCTGACCCGTGCTTAAACAACCATATCTCTTGTTCCTCGGCGATGCGCCAGATGCGCTTTCGGCGAAGGTCGCGCAAGGTATCAAGGACTGGCGTCCTGACGCCTCCGTCGGGCAATTGCGCCTACCAGGCTGTAATGCCGATATGAAACTGACCGACATGACCATTGCCGAAGCTGTGGCTGCGGGTGCGAAGACGCTGGTTATCGGTGTTGCCAACCGGGGTGGTCTGATCTCCGAATCCTGGACAGCCGTTCTGGTCGAGGCGATGGAAGCGGGCATGGATATCGCTGCTGGCCTGCACACCTTGTTGAAGGATCAACCCGCATTGGTTGCAGCCGCCGGGCGGACCGGGCAGACCCTCTTCGATGTACGTCTGCCGGTTGGAAAATATCCGATTGGCGAGGGCAAGGCCCGCACCGGCAAACGTATATTGGCGGTCGGCACTGACTGTTCCTGTGGCAAGATGTATACCGCGCTTGCCATGGAGAAGGAGATGCTGGCGCGCGGCATGAAGGCCACCTTCCGCGCCACCGGTCAGACCGGCATCCTGATCACCGGGTCCGGCTGTCCGCTCGACGCTGTTGTCGCCGATTTCATGGGCGGTGCGGTGGAGACGATCACGCCGGATAACGACGCCGATCACTACGATCTGATCGAAGGACAGGGCAGCCTTTTTCACCCATCCTATTCCGGGGTGACCATGGCGCTGGTTCATGGCGGCGCGCCCGATTACCTCGTCCTTTGCCATGAGCCGACGCGCACCCATATGCGCGGCCTGCCTCATTACGTGACGCCGGGCCTCGTGCCGCTGCGTCCGCTGGCCGAAGAGCTGGCACGGGTGGTCAATCCCGCCGTCTCGACCATCGGCTGCTCGATCAATACCCAGCACATGACCGAAGCGGAGGCGGACGCCTATCTGAAGACGGTCGAGGACGAGATGGGCCTGCCAGCCGTCGACCCATTCCGCCATGGCGCCGCCCGCCTCGTCGACGCGTTGGCATGAAGGGCACGGTTCGCGAAGACGTCTTTCCCATAGCCGGGGTCTTCACGATCTCGCGCGGGTCGCGGACGGAGGCGCGGGTCGTCTCTGTCACGCTGGAAGAGGGCGGCCATCAGGGCTGGGGCGAATGCGTGCCCTATGCCCGCTATGGCGAGACCGTCGAAGGGGTGATGGCGGATATAGAGGCCTGCCTCGCCGCCCATCCGGACCTCACCCGCGCCGCCTTGCAGGACGTGATGAAGCCGGGCGCGGCGCGCAATGCGCTCGACTGCGCCTTCTGGGATCTGGAGGCGAAGACAGCCAGAAAGCCTGTATGGAATCTGGCCGGAATCGGCGCGCCGGGGCCAGAGATCACGGCCTATACCCTCTCGCTCGCCGCCCCGGCGGAGATGGAGGCGAAAGCAGCGGAAAACGCCCATCGTCCGCTCTTGAAGATCAAGCTTGGCGGCGGGGTGGAGGATCTGGAGCGCCTGCGCGCCGCCCGGCGCGGCGCACCCGGCGCGACGATCGTTGTCGACGCGAATGAGGGGTGGACGGTGGAACTTTACGCCGAGATCGCCCCCCTCCTGATCGAATTGGGCGTTGCCATGGTCGAGCAGCCCTTGCCCGCGGGCGACGATGAGGCCTTGCGCGGGATCGAGAGACCGCTGCCGGTTTGCGCGGATGAGAGTTGCCATGACCGCGCGTCGCTGGCGGGCCTGGTCGGCAAATATGACATGATCAACATCAAACTGGACAAGACCGGCGGCCTGACTGAGGCGCTTTTGATGAAATCCGCCGCAATCAAGGCGGGTTTTGAGGTCATGGTCGGCTGCATGATCGGATCGTCCCTCGGCATGGCCCCGGCGACGATGGTGGCGCAGGGCGCGGCGGTGACAGACCTTGATGGGCCCTTGCTGCTGGCATCCGACCGCGATCACGCATTGATATTCGACGAACGGGGCGTGCATCCGCCCACCGCAGCACTTTGGGGATGATGATGAGCAGAACGGTTTATGTGAACGGCGAATTTTGCGCCGAGGAAGACGCAAAGATCTCCATCTTCGACCGGGCCTTTCTGATGGCCGATGGCGTTTACGAGGTCACATCGGTGATTGATCGGAAGCTCGTGGATTTCGAAGGCCATAAGCTGCGCCTCCACCGCTCGCTAACCGAATTGAGGATGCAGCCCGCCTGCACGGATGACGAATTGCTGGTGATCCATCGCGAACTGGTGGAGCGTAACGATCTGGACAATGGGATGATCTATCTCCAGATCACGCGTGGTGCCCCCGGCGACCGCGATTTTGCCTGGCCTGACCCCGCGGCCTGCCCCTCCGGCATCGTTCTGTTCACCCAGGCGAAGGATCTGGTGAACGCGCCGACCGCGAAAACCGGCCTCAGGGTCATCTCCATCGAGGATCAGCGCTGGGCGCGGCGCGACATAAAGACGACGCAGCTGCTCTTTCCGTCCTTCGCGAAGATGGAGGCGAAGGCGCAGGGCAAGGACGATGCCTGGATGACAGAGGATGGGCTGGTGAACGAGGGTACGTCCAACAACGCCTATATCGTCAAGGGCGGCACGATCATCACCCGGCACCTGTCGAACGATATCCTTCACGGCATCACCCGCGCCGCTGTGCTGCGTTTCGCCAAGGAAGCCCAGATGAAGGTGGAGGAGCGGTCATTCTCCATCGCCGAAGCGCAAGGTGCCGACGAGGCGTTCTGCACGGCAGCCTCCGCCTTCGTGACCCCGGTGGTGGAAATCGACGGCGTTGCCATCGGCGAAGGCAGGCCGGGGCCGGTGGCGATGCGGCTGCGCGAGATCTACATTGATGAGAGCCGGAAGGTGGCGATCTGAGGGTGACTGCCCCGGACCGCTCCGGGGCAGCCCTGATCAACTGCCTTGGGTGAGGGATTTCCAGAAGACGATCTTGTCGTCCCCCGCAGCCCAGAAATCGCGAATGCGGGCTTCCTCGGCATAGCCGTTATTGCGGTAGAAGGCGCGGGTTTGCGCGAACTCTTCTGTGCCTGACGTATCGGCGATCAGCACGCGCTGGCCGCTGGCCCTGAGGTCATCTTCCAGCCGCCGCACCAGCGCGCCGCCGCAGCCGCGACCCTGCAAGATCGGCAAGACCGCGATGGCAAGCATGTTCCAGGTGCCTTCGGCCAACTCTTCTGCCCGGGCAAAGCAGAACCCGGCGATCTGGCCGTCCGTTTCGCAGGTGAGCCACCTATCGCCGATCGCCTCACCCTCAAGGCCCGGTGAGATCATGTCCGGCAGGAGATCGCTGGGGAAAAGGCCGGTCTGGTCAAGCACGGTTTGCATGCCGGGAATGTCGGCCCGCTTCGTAAGTCCTATACTTGTCATGTCTGAGTCTTTCACATTTCAACCGCCGTGGTGAGATGACGGCCATAGCTGCATGCGCATGTCATGTGGGGAGAGGGGACGACGCCCCGTCGAAAGCGGCACAAAGGGGTAACCTGCCTGATCGGGGCAGGTCTTGTTCAATGTCATTGTCCTGAAGGTCAGGACCTAGCGGTTTCCCGCAATCGTAAACATAAAATCTCCATCATTCGGCGGCAGGCCGAACATATAAAGTAGTAATGTGCGGGCCGGTCTCTGGCAACCGATCTTCGGTCAAGCCAGCCCCGCAACAGCGCCCTGCGCCACCATGGGACGCCTGATGGTGAGGAGCCGTGTTGCCTCTTCCCCCCGGCCCTGTTTCAGGAGCGCGCCGCACATCGCCAGCTCGATCAGGTCGCGCTGGGCGCGGCTGCCGCCGATGCGTTCATGGTCGGTGAGGGCCGTTGTCAGATGCGCCGTCGCCTCGGCCCAGGCACCTTTGGCCAATGCGCCGAAGCTGCGGGCGAGGCGGCTGACGGCGTCTGCGGCAGGACCTTTTGCGTCGGTCATGAGGCGAGTCAGCGCTTCGCCCTTCCCCGCCATTGCGTGGGCCAGCGCGGCGTGGACGTCGGCGAAGGTCATGCCGGGGTTCGGGAAGCATGTCGCGGCGTATTCACTGACAATGCGCCACCGCTCCGTCGGCACTTCGACCCCTGCCAGCTCGGCCCGGTAGAGGATCGCGGCCATATCCGTCAGCACATTGATCGCGGGGCCGCCCGCCCTGCCCGGTGTGATGTCAGCGTCGATCACCTTCCACATCCGCGCCTCGTTCCCGGCGGCGAGCTCCCAAAGGGCGATATGCCATGAGATATGGCAGTGGAGCAGGCCCGCCTTGGCGTAACCTTGCATCCAGTCGTCGATATAGGCCAGCCCGGCCTCTGCCTCGCCCGCCTCATAATAAAGATGTGACCGGTAATGGGCGCTGTTGGCGCTCTGCGGGTTGCCCGCCAGTGCAGCTTCGATGGAGCGTTCGGCAGGGCCGAGCTGGCCAACCTCCATTTGGGCGAAGGCATGGCCGGAGAGGAACCACCAGTCGTCGCCGTAATGGGGCGCAAGGGCGGTGGTATAGGCAAGTTGCTCTGCCTCTCGCCCCGCCTCGCCGCTGAATCCGATCAGGCCAAACACCCCCATGCAGGGTTGGGTGATCAGGGCATCGCGGGGGTAGTCGCGCACATGGGCATAGATCGCCGCGCGCGCCTCCGCCGGTTTGCCGGACAAAAGAAGCGCCAATGCCGCGATGCCTGCCTGTTCCTGCGCCGAGGTTTCGGGGGCAAGGGCCATTGCGCGGGCGAGCGCGGCCTGCATGTCCGTCATCCGGCCGAGCATTTGGAGCTGACGAGCACGCAAGAGATGTGCCATGGCGAAGCGATCATCTGCAGCAATGGCCGCATCGATGTGGTCCAGCACATCGGGGGAGGCGGCAAGAAACCGGTCCAGCCCTTCCACATACTCGTCACGCGCAGTGGCAGATGTGGTCGTCAGCGGATTGCCGTAGCGATCCTTCATGAACATGCCTCCGCCGCTTTTTCCTTCCAGTCGGGGTGCCAGCGCGACAGAGGCGGGCGGTTTTCGGTGATGTCGCCAGCGCCCCAGAGGATGCGCCTGCGATCCATCTCGGGGGTTGTCTCGTCATCGGGGCAGAGGATGTAGAAATGCCCGTTGCGCACCCCGTCCACCATCATGTCGACCACCTGATCGGGCAGCCACGCACCGGGCTTGTGGTCGGCGTCGCCGGTGGTCGTCCAGCCGGGGATCAGAAGATGCGTTGTGATACGCGGACCGCCGCGGCCGCGGAGGTCATGCTCCAGCGTCTCAGAATAGGTCTTCAGCGCCGATTTCGCGACATTATAGACCGGGTGGGCAGGCGGGTTGGTGATGCCCTGTTTCGAGCCGACATTGACGATCGCGCCGCCGTTTTTGGTCATTAGGGGGACGAAGGCGCGACAAGTCTCGACAACGCCCCAGAAATTCACCTCAAAGGCAGCGCGCCATTCGGCCAGCGGCGCGTCATGACCGCGACCGGCGCGGGTGACCGCGTTGTTCATCAGCAAAGTCGGGGCACCAAACCGGTCCTTCACCGCGCTGACCATGCCAGAGATATCCGCAGGCTCGCCCATATCAGCGACGACCCGCAAAACCTGATCCGCGCCGGTTATCGCTGCGATCTCGTCACAGAGGTCGACCAGCCGGTCACGTTCGCGGTCCACCACCACGACATTCATGCCCTCGCGCGCAAGACGCAGCGCGGCAGCGCGCCCGATGCCCATGGCGGCCCCTGTGATGACAGCGGTGCCGCCTTGCCTGATTGCGTCGCTCATGCCCATGGTCCTTCGTCAGATCAGCAGGGAATAGGCCCCTTCATGCTTTAGCAGCATCACCTTCGTCTCTACCCCGCCCATGCCGGAAAACCCACCAAGATGACCGGTGCCGGTGACACGGTGGCAGGGGATGATGACGGGAATGGTGTTCGCTCCGCAAGCCTGCCCGACCGCCTGTGCCGGGGCCCCGACCGCCTTGGCGATCTCGCCATAGGTGCGCGTCTCGCCAAAGGGGATGGCGCGCATCGCGGCCAGCACATCCTGTTGCAAAGTGCCGCCGGGCGGAGCCAGCGGCAGATCGAATTCAGTCAGATCGCCATTCGCATAAGCGATGAGCTGGCGGGCGGCCTCATGCAAAAGGGGGGTGGCCTCGCCCGCGCTTGCCTCTCGCCAATGCAAGGCGCTGATGGCTTCACCGGTTTGCTCAACGGTGAGCGGCCCGAGACTGGTATCGACGCGAAGGCGATGCATTGCGCGACGATGCCGCAGTCTGCGCCGCCGCGCCACCCGGAAAAGGCTCCGGAAGGGAAAAGCTTGTGAGCGATGATCAAGACAGTAAGCTGACCGGGTGTGGACCTCTATGGGAGATCGTATTCATGCGCCGACTGATTGGTGCCGCCTTTATCTGTCTTGCAGCCTGTGATGGTGACGCCGAAACTGTCTCGCTGCCCCGTGGTGACGGGTCACCGCCTGCGCGGTGGGAGCCCGTGACCTGGGAAAGTACGGGACGCGAGCGTCTGCCCCTCGACAACATCGCGGCGGAGCTGGAGCCGATTTGGCGACCGGTCAACACCTGTAATGAGGTTGCCTTTACCGAGACGCTGAATGACGACACGTACCGGTTCGATCTGTTGCAGGTCTATCACCGCAAGCAGCGTCAGCATGTCAATCTGGCCTGCGAGATGGAGAACCATGGCTACTACGTATCGGACCTTGCACGCGTCGTGAAAGATGTCTGGAGCGAGTACGACAAGAAGGCCCTGCCGGTGATCTTCAGCTTCTTCAGGATTCGCAGTGCGGACGGTGCTGCCGATTTCGCAATCTATCATCAGGCACTGATGCGTGATGGTCGCGGGCGGGTGGCTGACTGCGTGCACGAGCAAAAGCGGTGTCTTTTCGCGATCTCCGGTGCCATCGACACCATTGATCTGAAATCCGGGCTCTATGACCGGTTTTCCATCGCGTCGCGTGAGGAGCCGATGGAGAACAATCCGGGGCTGACAACCCGCAATGAGTATCCAGAGGAAACCGGCCCTGTTGCTTTGCTGTTGGGCGGAGAGAACGCGGCGGCTGCCGCGCTTGTTTCCGGAAACATCGACAACATACCGCGTGCGCTGGCGCGACGGGCGCTGGTGCGCGAGATCCACCGCCAGTATCCCGATGGCTCTGACGGAGCGTTGACCCTTCCTGGCACGATCAGAACCATGTCCAGCGGCATCGTGATCGAGGATATCGGCGCAGCCTTCGGTGTTCGCGAAACCGATGCCTCCTATGTTGTCAGGCTGACCGGTGGGCCAAATTGCGAGCCAACCTCGAACGAGGATGTGCGGCTCTGCCGCATGTCGGTGCGCACGGCGCTATTCGCCTATGACCGGCGCACAGGGTCGCGCAATACGCGGGTGGCCGAGATTGCCAATGTAGCAGCATCAGGCGATCAGACCGGCGAGGTCGAAGCGGTGTTCGCGCGCGATGACAACGGATGGCGGATGATCGTCACCGAGGACATCGCGCGGCTCCTTTCGGGCGTGGATCGGCAGAACCGCTGGGTGGTCACGACCAGCGACGGGCGCACGCTGACCGGCACACCCGCAGTCCAGTGCATCGCCAATCCGCGCGATTGTTGATCACCTGCCAAGCGAACCGCTGTGCACCCGGCCCGTCACCCGGAAATCAGCCCCATGCTTTCCAGTTTCAGCATCACATCATGGGCGCAGTCATCGGGTGAGACATTGATCGTGTCGACGACCAATTCCGCGTTCACTGGCTCCTCATAGGGGTCCGATATCCCTGTAAATTCCTTGATCTTGCCTTCGCGTGCCAGTTTGTAGAGGCCCTTGCGGTCGCGTCGCTCGCATTCCTCGACTGATGTGGCGACGTGGACTTCGATGAAGGCACCGAATTCCTCGATCATCTCGCGCACTGCGCGGCGGGTGGCCGTGTAAGGGGCGATGGGCGCGCAAATGGCGATGCCGGCGTTCTTGGTGATCTCCGACGCGACATAGCCGATGCGCTTGATGTTGATATCGCGGTGTTCTTTCGAAAAGCCAAGCTCGGACGAGAGATGCTTGCGCACGACATCGCCATCGAGCAGCGTCACTGGGCGGCCGCCTAGTTCCATCAGCTTGACCATCAGCGCGTTGGCAATGGTCGACTTGCCGGAACCCGAAAGGCCGGTGAAAAAGACGGTGAAGCCCTGGCTGGCACGCGGCGGCTTCGTTTTGCGCAGCTCGTCCACAACCTCGGGAAAGGAGAACCATTCGGGGATATCCAGCCCTTCCTGAAGGCGCCGACGCAGCTCCGTCCCGGAGATGTTGAGGACGGTCGCATCCTTCGCGACCTCGTCAGCGGGCTGGTATTCGGCGCGTTCCTGCACATAGACCATGTGCTTGAAGGGGACCATCTCGATGCCGATCTCGTCCGCATATTCATTGACCATGTCCTGCGCATCATAGGGTCCGTAGAAATCTTCACCGGCAGAGTTCTTGCCGGGCCCCGCATGGTCACGCCCGACGATGAAGTGGGTGCAGCCATGGTTGCGGCGGATGAGAGCGTGCCAGAGTGCCTCACGCGGGCCGGCCATGCGCATCGCGAGGTTCAGCAGCGACATGTGGGTGGTGGAGGCGGGGTATTTGTCCAACACGGCCTCATAACAGCGCACACGGGTGAAATGGTCGATATCGCCGGGTTTGGTCATGCCGACGACGGGATGGATCAGAAGGTTGGCCTGTGCCTCGCGCGCGGCGCGGAAGGTCAGCTCCTGATGGGCGCGGTGCAGGGGATTGCGGGTCTGGAAGGCGACAACGCGCCGCCAGCCCAGTTTGCGAAAGAAGGCGCGTAGCTCGTTCGGCGTATCGCGGCGTGCCTTGAAATCATAGTGGATCGGCTGCTGGATACCGGTGATCGGCCCGCCGAGATACACCGGACCCGCCTGATTGTGCAGGTAGTTCACCGCAGGATGGGCCATGTCGTCAGCGCCGTAAACCCTTGCTGCTTCGATGGATTTATTCGGTGTCCAGCGGTCGGTGACCGACATGATGCCAAGGATCACGCCTTCCTGATCGCGCAGCGCAATGTCCTGATCCGGTCCGACCTTGGCGGCAAATTCTTCGGATACGTCCAGCGTGATCGGCATTGGCCACAACGTGCCATCGGCCAGACGCATCGTCTCAACCACTGCATTATAGTCGGCTTCGGACAGGAACCCGCTCAGGGGATTGAAGCCGCCATTCATCAGGAGTTCGAGGTCGCAGATCTGGCGTGGCGTCAGATCCCAGGACGGCAGGTTGGCCGCTTCGACCTTCAGCTTCGCTGCGCTGTCAGCGGACACGTAGAGTTCTGGGATCGGCGTCGTATTGGCGGACATGGTAGCCCCTGTTTCTGGTGCGGAATGGCCTGTCAGGGCCGAGTATGACAATTCGGGCGGGTTTTGCGCTGGTTCGGATAAAAATTCAATGATCAGATTACCGATTGAAGCGAAAGCTGGTCAGACCGGATCAGACTGATCGTCTAACCAGACTGGCATGCGATTTCGTCACTTATGGCACCCCGCAGGTCAGTGGTTCTTCTACGATCCGCTCGATCTCCTGCTCTGCCCCACCGGTATCGGGGCGGGAAAAGAGTTTCTCGCCGCGCCGCAGATGGGCAAAGCACTGAAAATCTGCCCCATATGAGAAACAGAAGCGACCGTCCGTATAGGCCCAGACCCCTTCGATGCACTGGCCGTCAGGGGCGATGAACACCAAGAAGGCTTCGCCTGGCGCGTAGTATTCCTTGCCCTGATATTCGCCGTCGATGCTGTAATAGACCGTCTTGCCACTGGTCAGCCGGGTCCATTCGCCGAGACCGATCAAGCTGTCACCGCCGCCAACCGGCAGGGCGCTGGCCAGCAGCATTGCCGCCGCAATCGGTCGCCAAGACATCACCCGGTGCCGTCCTTTCCCCGCTTCATATTTCGTGATGACCAGTTTGTGGAAAATTGTCCAGTTATCTGGTTTTTGCGTCGCGTGCGTCGGATATCGTCTTGCGTGCGTCGCGTGGCGAAGGACAATGAATGATGCGGCAGATACGGTCCGCCCATCAAACGAAGGAGGCTTAGGCAGTGGCACTGGATGATCGCAAGGGCGTGTGGAAGTCGGGTCGCGGCAAGGGCCGCAAGCAGCCCAAAGGCCGCCAGTTCGATGACGTGGCCCTGTCCGAAATCCGTGACCTTCTTGGCGACCGCCCGCGGCGGCGTGACCTTCTGATTGAGCATCTGCATCTCATTCAGGACAAATATGGCCATCTGTCGGCCAACCATCTGCGCGCCCTTGCCGAAGAGATGCGTCTCGCGCAGGCGGAGGTTTATGAGGTTGCCACCTTCTACGCCCATTTCGACGTGGTGAAGGAGGGCGAGATGCCGCCGCCTGCCCTGACCATCCGCATCTGTGACAGTCTGTCCTGCGAGCTTGCTGGTGCGCAGGCGCTGAAATCCGCACTGGAAGACGGGCTTGATCCTGCGGAAGTGCGCGTGCTGCGCGCGCCGTGCATGGGGCGCTGCGACACTGCACCGGTTCTGGAGATCGGTCACAATCACATTGATCATGCGACCCCTGAAAAAGTGAATGCTGCGATCAAGGCCGATGACACCCATCCTCATGTGCCTGATTACGAAACACTTTCTGCCTATCAGGCCGCTGGCGGCTATACCGCCCTTATGGCCCTTCGCGATGGGCTAAAGACCGTCGATCAGGTACAGGAGGAGGTTCTTGCTTCCGGTCTTCGCGGCCTTGGCGGGGCAGGGTTTCCGTCGGGCAAGAAATGGTCCTTTGTGCGCGCCGCCGAAGGCCCGCGGTACCTCGCTGTCAATGGCGACGAAGGGGAGCCGGGTACCTTCAAGGACCGCTACTATCTGGAACGCACGCCGCATCTCTTCCTCGAAGGCATGCTGATCGCCGCCTGGGCGGTGGAGGCGGAGACCTGCTTTATCTATATGCGCGACGAATATCCCGCTGTCCTGTCGATCCTTGCCGCCGAGATCGCGGCGCTGGAGGGGGCGGGCATTGTCGAGGCCGGCTATATTGATCTTCGGCGCGGCGCAGGCGCGTATATCTGCGGCGAAGAAAGCGCGATGATCGAATCGATTGAAGGCAAGCGCGGCATGCCCCGCCATCGCCCGCCCTATGTGGCGCAGGTCGGTATCTTTGGCCGCCCGACACTGGTCCATAATGTCGAAACCCTGCACTGGATCGCCCGTATCTGCCGCGAGGGTGGTGATATTCTGTCCTCGGTAGAGAAAAACGGGCGCATTGGGCTGCGTTCCTATTCCGTCTCCGGCCGCGTAAAGGCACCGGGTGTGCATCTGCTGCCTGCCGGGTCGACGATCACCGATATCATCGAGGCTGCAGGCGGCATGCTGGATGGTCATGTGTTCAAGGCCTATCAGCCGGGCGGCCCGTCATCGGGTCTTTTGCCAGCGACGATGGCCGATATCCCGCTCGATTTCGATACGCTGCAGCCCCATGGCAGTTTCATCGGCTCCGCCGCTGTCGTGGTTCTGTCGGATCAGGACCAGGCACGCGATGCGGCGCTGAACATGCTGCGGTTTTTCGAGGATGAGAGCTGCGGTCAGTGCACGCCCTGCCGCATCGGCTGCGAAAAGGCGGTCAAACTGATGCAGGCGGACGCATGGGATCAACCGCTCCTCGAAGATTTATGCAAGGTGATGGAGGACGCGTCGATCTGCGGCCTCGGTCAGGCGGCACCCAACCCGATCCGCCTGACGATGAAACATTTCAAAGATGAGATCTGATGCATCCTAATCAGGCTTTTCGCGGCGTTGAAGATAAGCGAAACCTCGATTTCGCGCGTGAACGTGGCTTTGGGATCCTGACGATCTCAGGTGCGGAGGGGCCGTTGGCATCGCATATTCCCTTCATTGTAGCCGATGACGGAGCGGTGGTGGCAGCGCATATCGTCCGCTCCAATCCGATCTGGAGAGCGCTTCGGGGCGGCGAGGCCAAGGCCCTGATCGCGGTATCGGGGCCGGATGGTTATGTCTCGCCCGACTGGTATGGCGCGGTCGATCAGGTGCCCACGTGGAATTACGTCGCCGTGAATTTGCGCGGCACACTCCGATTGCTGGATCAGGCGGCTCTGCGTGCGCATCTGGATGATCTCTCCGCCCGGTTCGAAATCCATCTGGCCCCAAAACCCGTCTGGCATTCGTCGAAGATGGATCAGGAGGTGATGGCCCGCATGATGCGTACCATCGCGCCGATAGAGATGCGGATCGAGGCAGTGCATGGGACATGGAAGCTGAACCAGAACAAGACCGAAGATGCCCGCCTTGGGGCCGCGCGGGCGATTGCGGATAGTGGTATCGGCATGGAATTGAAAGAACTTGCAGCTTTGATGACCAAGCCGCCGCGCGACTGAGGCAAGCGCATCCTTTGAATCTCTTTGGTTGCGCTCTCGCGGCTTCACCCTCATCTTTAAGGCAGCGATGAAGGAGATGCCCCATGCCAGCGCCGATTGCACTGACACCTCTTGCCTGGAAAGCCGCGCAGATCGGTGCCGTGGCGGCTGTCACATGGTATGCGACCCGCCATCGCCGTGCAGACGGGCCGCGTGAGGTCTGGCGCGAGCGTGTACTGGATGAAGTTGCAGAAGGCGTCGAGACGGATTTTGAGCGCAGTACCGATGCGGCGCGCGCTGGTGGCGCGGCGCGGCTGAAACGGACGGTACGTCTTGGCAGCAATGGGCCGGGCGTTGAACTGGACGCGACTTTTCTGACCCGTCTGCGCCTGCGCCGCGTCTGAAAAACAGAAGAAGATCACCACAGAGAGGGACTGACATGAAACTGTTGCACGCAGGGCCGTCGCCATTTGTCCGCAAGGTCATGGTGCTGCTTGAAGAGGCAGGCAAGACTGCCGAGATTGAGCTGATTGACGGGTTCGGTGCGCCAACGGCACCCAATGACAACGTCATCGCGGCCAACCCTATTGGCAAAATCCCCTGCCTGATCACCGACGAAGGCCTGCCGATCTATGACAGCCGTGTCATCACCCGCTATCTTGATACCCGGTACGGCCTTGGGCTTTATCCTGCCGGAGACGCCGTCTGGAAAACCCTGACGCTCGAAGCTCATGCCGATGGTATGCTCGATGCGGCAGTGCTGTGCGTTTACGAGGTACGCTGCCGCAACGAATCGGATCGCTCGACCGATTGGGTCGAGGCGCAGCGGGGCAAGGTCGCTCGCGGGCTCGACGCGCTCGAGACGCATTGGCTGGACCATCTTGACGGGCCATTGGATATGGGTGTTGTCGGTGTCGGCTGCGCGCTTGGTTATCTGGATTTTCGCGCGGAAATGGGTGGGTTTCCAGACTGGCGCGTCGGTCGGCCGGGCCTGACCAAATGGGGAAATGCATTTTTGCAGCGGGCCTCTATGGCCGCCAGCGCACCCTGATCGTCAGAAAGCTGGTTTCAGAAATACAGGCTTACAAAAAGATACGGCGCGCGATCGGATCGCGCGCCGCCCTTGATCGCCTTCTAGCCCCAATCAGGCGATCAGGTCTTCGTTCAGCGTTGTCAGATAGTCGCTGAGACCCTGCTGCGTTTCGATCTGATCCACGCTCCCGTCGCTCACCACATTGGTGATGAAATTCTCGAAGAACGGAACAGACGTCATGTTGGCGTCGAAGATCAGCGCATCGATCGCCAGTGTGTCGCCAAAGGTCGACTGCAACCCGGCGACCGTGCCGGTCAGGCCCGGAACGCCTGCGCTGCTGAGCGCGGGCGAGTTGTCAGACATCAGGAAGACGTAGTTTTCCGTCGTGTCCGCATCGTTCGCACCCAGCGATGTCAGCGTCGTCTGGGCTGCCTGAAGGCCAAGATCGATCCGTGCGACGCCGGAAGAGCCGCTCTGATCAATTTCGCCAAACACGCCCGACAGATCCTCGCCGGCGGCGAAGGTCGACTGACCGGCCGAGCTGCTGAAGGCTGTCGGAGCCGTCGTACCGCCGCTGATCTCCGTGCCGCTCAGAACGAAGCTCAGTTCCACATCGGTCTCGCCGCTCGCTGCGAACGCATCGCTGATCTGCTGCAAGGTGTAGAGCTGTGCATCGAGCTGCGAAGCCACGAGACCATCGCCATCGATATCAGTGTCCGCCGGATCGAAGCCTTCGAAGAAGGCAGCCGCACCGTTCGCATCGGTGCTGGAGCGTGACCCATCGACCACGAACACGATGTTGATGCTGTTGGCAGGACCACCGGTGTCCGGCTCGCCTTCACCTTCGATCGTGATGGTGACGTCGGCACTGGATGTGCCACCGTTGCCGTCTGCGATCGAGTAGTTGAAGGTGAACGCATCGCTCTCGCCGGTGTTCAGTTCATCGAACTGGCCAGCCGTGTCGAACGCAACTGTACCGTCAGCCGCCACAGTCACCTGAACCGCGCGACCGCCATCCGTGGTGGCCGTAAAGGCCTCACCGGGGGCGGCATTGCCCGCGCCTGTCAGCATGATCGTGTCAATGGCGTCCGGATCGCTGTCATTATCGAGAATGTTCAGCGTGACGATCTGCCCGCCGCTGTCCAACTCGCCGGCTTCCGCTCCGATCTGGTCCAACTCACCGATGGTGATGCTGTCATTCACAGCAACCGGCGGCAGGTTCAGGCCATTGATGGTGATGGTGACATTGGCACTCGCCGTGCCGCCATTGCCGTCGCTGACCGTGTAGCTGAACTCGACAGTGTCGGTTTCATCCGGGTTCAGCGGTGCAAAATCGGCACCTGGCGTGAAGGTGTAGGTACCATCAGCCAGCACGACGAGCTGACCTTCACGACCACCCGCTGATGTGACGGCAACCGATTCGCCCACATTGCCAAAGCTCAGCGCGGAAACGGTCAGGGTGTCGCCATCCGGATCGCTGTCGATGCCGAACCCGTCATCGTCGAGAATGACATTGCCGCTGACGGCAGTCGCTTCATCGGTGACGTTGAGGTTGTCGTTGGCAACAGGAGCCGAGTTCGGATCGTCGATACCTTCGATCTCAATCGTGACGGTCGCAGTGTCTTCTGCAACGATCTCTTCGGAGCCGGGCAGTGTGTACACCAGATTGTCGATCGCACCGGAGCCCTGAAGCTCCACCTCCATCCGTGCCACGCCAGAGACGTCGAAATTCGCAGTCGCCTGGCCGCCATCGGGTGTCACCGGGCCCTGAACAGTCGTGATCAGGTCGCCGGCGGCATCGTAGAAGCGGATTTCAGCACCCGGCTCCTCGGTGTCGAGGAACGTAAGGCTGTCCAGCTCGGCCGGACGGTCGAAATCGAAGATGAACGTGCCGCCACCTGCATTGTCGTCCGGGTCGTTCGAATCGCGGTCTTCCGACAGGATCAGAACCTTGCCGAGATTGCTGGTCGCCAGATCACTGTCACCACCCGTCGGGTTATCGGTGTCGAAGATCATCACCGGGTTCGAGCTGTTCGCCGACGAAATCGTCACGCCAGCAGACGACAGCTGATCCGTCAGAACCGTACCGGCTGCGAACTCGTCGAAGAACAGGCACTGATACTCTTCTTCGGTGACCTGCATTTCAGCAATGGTGTATTCCAGATCGACGATTGCGCTTTCGCCCGTGTTCAGGGCATCGAAATCGCCATCGGCGTCAAAATCGAGATCGCCGTTTTCGTCGATGCGGACACGACCGCCACCGTCGAGGTCGATCCATTCGCCGACATTCGCCGACTGACCTTCGACGAGAAGAACCTGGTTGACCGGACCGAAATCGCTGGTGTCATTTTCCAGGACATTGATATCGGTGTCGCCTGCGCCCTCGGTTTCGAGAACGGTGATCGTGTCGTCGACTGCGTCGAGCGTCAGGACCGGCTCAACCGGCTCCAGTAGTTCATTCGCGGTCACCATCACGTTGTCGAGCAGGATGACTTCGCAATTGGCCGAGATATCGGTCTGGATCAGCAGCTGGAACGAAGTCACACCCTCGGGGATGTCATATTCGAAGCTGTCCCAGTCGCACCCGTCCAGAACCTGGCCGGACTGGCTGCCCACCAGCGTGTGGCCGGAGCCAACGAAAACATCGAGGACATGCACGGTGCCGTCCTGGTCAATGAGTTCAATGGACAGCATATCACCATACTGTTCCCCCCACTGTTCGAACCCGCCTTGGGAAATCGCCATGTCGAGGGTCAGCTTGCCGTTGACCTTGTCTTCCATGCTGACGGTGTCGAATTTCAGATCACCGTCCCAGCTGGCGTTAGTCGCGGCATAGCCATCGCCGAGGTGGAGATCGCTGCTTTCGACCGAATCGGACCCGTTGAAGCTTTCTTCAAGCAGAACGACGTTCTCACCGATCAATGCCGGATCAATCGACGCCGGCTCGACCAGCGTGAGTTCCAGCTTGTCGATACGCGCCGCTTCGCCATCTGCGGAACTGCCGCGAATTTCGATCACGTCGCCCGGGTTAAGCTCCACATCAAGCAGCGAGTAGTTCGTCAGTGTGCCGTTGATGTAGTTGCCACCTTCGTCCTGATCGAGGACGGTCAGTGCAACGGGCTGGCCGTTGATGAACACCTCCACTGTCGAAGATCCGTCGTTTTCGTCGAACATGCTGAGGTCGATGCCGTAAGTCCCGGCTTCCCCCTCGAACGTGGTGGTCGCTGATCCATCACCCCATGTCTGGATATATCCACCGTTAGAAGCTTCTGAGCTGTTGGATTTGGCCTGATAACCGTCCAGCTGCATATCTTCAGCTTCGATCGTATACGTTGTCATTTAATTGCTCCCACTCACGGCGCAGCACCGCAACTACCACATCCGAATGACGATCATTCGTCATCCGCTCCACACATTTATAAGGCCCAAACGCAACTCAACTGGCGGCCTTGAATTCTCCACTACTTCCAAAAACACCGCGCTCCACATACGCGGGCACCCACTGCTGCTAGCTGCCGCTTTCTCTTCACCTGACAAACATGTCGAAAGCGGCAGCCCCACTACTCCTCACAGCACAAACACAACGTACACACCCACTCTTCGCAGCGGTTTTCCGGTCAAGTCGACCGTCGGCCGCTGCTCGAGAGTTAATCTGCATGACCCACCGAGATAATCAAACAAAAAACCACTCGCTAACCCCAAAAACCATTCATTTTACACCTTATGGTTGCAGAAAGTCTATTCGCGAAGCATGAAATGCGCGATTTTGCACATGAGTGACACGAGCTTTGCGTTTTTTGGCGCGAAAACGGCCTCCGATTCGGGAATTTTTCGCAAACAAGAGAATCACTCCAAAAGCGATTGCCGTTCATTAGTCATGAATGGACGCGTCATGAATGGTGTTTTTTCTGATTTTCGTGCAGATGAATGAACAAGCTGCGCGGGAATGCCAGTGACTGGAAATATGGTAAACGGATGGCTGTCTGGCAGCATGCCGGTATGCATTGCGTATCGCATGCGTAATCAGGCCTTCTCAGCGGGCGCTGACGATGCCTGACGCTAACAGGCGGTGCATTGTCTGCGGTGCCATCTTCACACGGATGGCGGCGGTGCCGGGAACCCGCGAGAGGCCACGCCATTCGTGGCCTTCACCAAGCACAAAAAAAGCCGGCGCGTCACACGCCGGCTTTCCCTGCAGCTCCGCCCCTGCTCAGGGGCGCTGTTCGTATCGTCAGTAGCGATAGTGCTCCGGCTTGAACGGGCCTTCGGCTTTGACACCGATATAGTCGGCCTGGTCATCCTGCAGCTTGGTCAGCTTCACGCCGATCCGCTCCAGATGCAGGCTCGCGACCTTCTCGTCGAGATGCTTGGGCAGGATGTAGACCTCGTTGCCGTAGGCGTCGCCATTGGTCCAGAGCTCAATCTGCGCCAGAACCTGATTGGTGAAAGACGCCGACATCACGAATGACGGATGACCAGTCGCATTGCCAAGGTTCAGAAGACGGCCCTGCGAGAGAAGGATCATGCGAGCGCCTGAGGGCATCTCGATCATGTCGACCTGATCCTTGATGTTCGTCCATTTATGGTTCTTCAGCGCCGCGACCTGAATCTCGTTGTCGAAATGGCCGATATTCCCGACGATCGCCATGTCTTTCATCTCGCGCATATGCTCGATGCGAATGACATCCTTGTTGCCGGTGGTGGTGATGAAGATGTCGGCGGAGGATACTGCGTCCTCCAGCGTCACAACCTCAAATCCGTCCATGGCAGCCTGCAGCGCGCAGATCGGATCGATCTCCGTCACTTTCACGCGGGCACCCGCGCCCTGAAGCGACGCCGCAGAGCCCTTGCCGACATCGCCATAGCCGCAGACAACCGCAGTCTTGCCTGCCAGCATGGTGTCAGTCGCACGGCGGATGCCGTCGACCAGCGATTCCTTGCAGCCATATTTGTTGTCAAATTTCGACTTGGTGACAGAATCGTTCACATTGATCGCAGGGAAGGGCAGGAGGCCCTTCTCGACCAGTTGATAAAGACGGTGAACGCCGGTGGTTGTTTCTTCGGATACGCCCTGGATCAGATCGCGCTGTTTGGTGAACCAGCCGGGATTGGCCGCCAGACGCTTCTTGATCTGTGCAAAGAGGAACTCTTCCTCCTCAGAGGTTGGCACTTCGATCAGATCGGTCTCCCCCGCTTCGACGCGCGCGCCGATCAGGATGTACATGGTGGCATCGCCCCCATCGTCGAGGATCATGTTCGCGCCTTCGGGGAAGTCGAAGATCTTGTCGGCGTAATCCCAGTATTCCTCCAGCGTCTCGCCCTTGATGGCGAAGACGGGGGTGCCGCCTGCTGCGATGGCGGCCGCCGCGTGGTCCTGCGTGGAATAGATGTTGCAGGAGGCCCAGCGCACATCTGCGCCGAGATCGACCAGCGTCTCGATCAGAACCGCCGTCTGAATGGTCATGTGGAGCGAACCTGCGATCCGCGCCCCTTTCAGCGGCTTCGCTTCGCCATATTCCTCACGCAGGGCCATCAGTCCCGGCATCTCGGTCTCGGCGATCATGATTTCCTTGCGCCCGTATTCGGCCAGCGCAATGTCTTTGACTATATAGTCTGCTGTCATGCGACAATCTCCTTAACGCGCGGTGCCCATCCACCGCTTTCATCGAAGGCGGCTATATCAGCGCGGCCATTGCTCGACAATGCGGCCTGCTTGGCCTATCCGTGCGATTTGTCACAGAAGCGGTTGAATAGGACGCGGATGGTAGAGGCGAAGCGGGCATGGCAACGTATGCTGAGCGGGCGCAGGCTGGACCTTATCGATCCCTCGCCGCTGGACGTGGAGATTGAGGATATTGCCCATGGGCTGGCCCGTGTTGCCCGTTGGAACGGGCAGACCCATGGCGATCATCCCTTTTCCGTTGCCGAACACTCCGTTCTGGTGGAGCGCATCTTTTCAGGGCTGAAGCCTGCGCCGACCCGCGCCCAGCGCCTGACCGCGCTTTTGCACGATGCGCCTGAGTATGTAATCGGAGATATGATCTCGCCGTTCAAAGCGGCTTTAGGTCTGGATTACCGCGCATTCGAGGATCGGCTGGAGCGGGCTGTTCACCTCAGATTCGGATTGCCGGCGGAGACATCGGCCGCCATCAAAGCCCGGATAAAACGCGCTGACCGTGCCTCAGCCTATCTGGAGGCTGTTCAACTTGCCGGGTTTGACGAAGCTGAGGCGGGCCGATTGTTCACGCGGCCCCGGTTCGCGGGCTGGGACGAGATCCGCCTGAGCCCTCTGTCATCTTCCGCAGCAGAGGATGCGTTCCTCAGGCGGTTTTCGGAGCTTTGCCCGGCATGACGTCCGACAGCTGATGAAGTCAGCTGGTGATCAGATGTAGCTTGTCGCCGGTCGGCAAGGTCAGAACGTCAGCGATACCGAGGAGACGACCTGCATCTGCGGCTGTGACGTGCTGGATGAAGATGAGTTTGCAAACCATCGGCATCGCGAAGACCCAGCTTGCGATTTCGCCGCGGGCGGAGGTGAACAGGAATGTCCCATTGTTGCGCAGGTTTGCGGTGGTCCCCGCCATTCCGGCAAACAACCGCTTTGGAGACCGTTCAGGTATTGAACAGAAAGTGCAACACGTCGCCATCCGCGACTGTATAGGCCTTGCCTTCTGCCCGCATCTTGCCGGCCTCCTTCGCCTTCTGTTCACCGCCGAGGGTGATGTAGTCGTCATAGGCGATCGTTTCAGCCCGGATGAACCCTTTTTCGAAGTCGCCATGGATCACACCGGCCGCCTTTGGCGCTTTCCATCCTTTGGATATCGTCCAGGCCCGCGTTTCTTTTGGCCCGCAGGTGAAATAGGTGATGAGGCCCAACAGGCCGTACCCCGCCCGGATCAGACGGTCGAGACCGGCTTCGGTAAGGTTCATTTCCTCAAGGAACATTGCGCGCTCATCTTCTTCGAGCTGCGCAATCTCTTCCTCGATCGCAGCCGAGATGACGACCGAAGCCGCGCCATCCGCTGCGGCCATCGCGCCGACCTTGTCGGACCAGTCATTACCGCTGGCCGCTTCGGCCTCCGCAACGTTACACACATATAGTACCGGTTTGGCAGTGATGAGCTGAAGCATGGCCCAGGCCTTTGCATCCTCGTCGGCCACTTCGACGGTTCGCGCCGGGCGGCCCTCATCAAGCGCGGCCTTGGCCATCTCTAACAGACGCTGCTGATCCTTGGCTTCCTTGTCGCCGCCTTTCAGCTTGCGCACGAGATTCGCCATGCGCCGCTCTATGCTCTCAAGATCGGCGAGCATCAGTTCGGTTTCGATGGTCTCGATGTCGGCGATGGGGTCGATCCGGCCATCGACATGGGTGATGTCGTCATCCTCGAAACAGCGGACCACATGGGCAATGGCATCTGTTTCGCGGATATTGGCGAGGAACTGGTTGCCGAGGCCCTCTCCCTTCGACGCACCTTTCACGAGACCTGCGATATCGACAAATGTAAGCCGGGTCGGGATGATCTCCTTCGATCCGGCAATTTTGGCCAGCTTGTCGATCCGTTCATCCGGGACCGCCACGTCACCGACATTCGGCTCGATGGTGCAGAAGGGAAAATTTGCCGCCTGCGCCGCAGCAGTCCGCGTCAGCGCATTAAAGAGAGTGGATTTGCCGACATTCGGCAACCCGACGATACCACATTTGAAGCCCATCGCAGCCTCCCTTCGCATCCGTGATCCGGCGTCTCCATAGCGGCGTTGCGCGCGCCCCGCAATCGGATAGGGTGCAGCGCGTCATGACACGTCTTTTGCTGATCACTTATGCCGCGATCCTGAGTGGCGGCCTCGCGGTGGCGGAGCCGCTGGTCAGTTACGTGGTCGAGAACGCCTCTTCGATACCGGAGCCGTTGACGGGGCTCGCCGGGAACGCGGATCGCGGCGCGATGCTGTTCGCGGATCGCGGATGCACCGCTTGCCACAGGGCACCGGGGCATGAGGATGCGCCACGGGTCGGCCCGGACCTTTCGGGCATTGCCGACGAACGGAGCGCGGGTCAGATCCGGTTGATGATCGTCAATCCGGCGATCCGTGACCCCGAAATCGCCATGCCTGCCTACTATGCGATCGGCCAAGCCGGTCAGGTGCCGGATGAGCTGGTCGGGCGAACGCGTCTGACCAGCGAAGAGGTCGAGGACTTGGTGGCCTGGCTCTCCACATTGGATAGTTGACGATCCATATGGGTTTGGGGCTGCGCGCAACTGACACATTCGCACGCGCAGATGTGAGGCGACCCGGCGCGCCCGATGCGATAGGCGGTTGCCAGGAAAAAGCGGGAGAGTTTGTGCATGCTAGAACTGGTGACAGCGTTTGCGGGCGGCTTGATCAGCTTTCTGTCGCCCTGCGTTCTGCCGCTGGTCCCGCCTTATCTGGCGTATATGGCGGGCACGACGCTTGACCAGATCACCGATGATGAGAATGTCGATGATGCGCTGGCACGCCGTGTTCTGATCTCTTCGGTCTTCTTTGTGCTCGGGCTCGCGACTGTTTTTGTCACGCTCGGCGCGACGGCATCGTTCCTCGGTCAGGTCCTTCTGCAGAACAAGGTCATTTTCGGGCAGATTGCCGGAGTGGTGATCATCCTTCTTGGCGTACATTTCACCGGCCTGATCCGCATTCCCTTCCTTTATCGCGAAGCGCGCTTCGATGCAGGCAGCAAGGCGGGCAGTTATGGCGGATCCTACATCATCGGGCTGGCCTTTGCCTTTGGCTGGACACCCTGTATCGGCCCGATCCTTGGCTCGATTCTCGTTCTGGCGGGCCAGGAGGAAACGATTACGCGCGGCGTCATTATGCTGGCGATATACGCGGCAGGGCTTGGCCTGCCGTTCATCCTCGCCGCGCTGTTCATCAAACCCTTCATGCGCTGGATGCGCAAATTCCGCCGCCATATGGGTAAGGTGGAGATCGCGATGGGCATCCTGTTGATCGTCATCGGCATCGCCATGGTTACCGATCAGTTCAGCCGCGCAGCCTATTTCTTGATCGAGACATTTCCGATCCTCGCCACCATCGGCTGACCATCGTCTCGCCTTGTGAACGCCCGGATTTGCTTGATAGTAACGCAATCGGCCTAAGACCCGAGCCAAGTTTGCGTAGCGGGAACCGGATGTGAAGGACCTGGAAGAAAGCGACCCGGCCATGGGCGGATCTGCGCAGCAGACCGTCAAACACCGGCGTGTCTTCTACATATCCGGCTTCGACCCTCAGGGCCCGCGCCGGTATTACCAGCTTTATCGTGATGAAAGTCAGGTACAGGCGGATATCTCGGGATACGGGATCGATGTCAGCCCGTTGACCTATGAGCGTGGCGCATCCGCCGCCCATTGGAGCGCGGAGCTGCGCGAGGATCATCGTGTGTCGACGGCCGACATTGTGATGCTGCGATGGGATGACATCGCGCGGTCCTGGATGCGCATGTCGCTGCCCGCAACTTACAAGCTGATGGTCAAGACATGGTGGCGTTATGTGGGGTCGGGCGCGTTCTGGGCGCTCACGGGCATTCGCGCCATTTCCACATGGGTCGGCATGTATCCGGTGGCGGCAATGATCCTCTATCTCCTAATTGCGATATGGAACGGGCTCTTCGGGGTCTGGGCCTTCGCCGGTATCTCGGAGCTGCCTCTCTGGGCCTGCTCGCCGGTGTTCATCATCGTCTTCTACGGTCTGATGCGGGCGACGCGGATGGTCGATGACATGACGCTGGTCTATTATCTGATGTGCGATTTCGGGTTCACCGCCAGCCATTCGGAAGGGGAGGCACCCGAAATCGAGGCGAGGATCGACGAGTTCGCGGCCCGGGTCTTGGCCGAGTGGTCGAAGGATGATTGCGACGAGGTGCTGATCGTCGGCCATTCCTCCGGCGGCTCTTACGCGGCGTCCGTGGCAGCACGCGTGATCGAGATGGGAGCGGACAAGCGCAAGGGGCCGCATCTGTCTTTCCTGACGCTAGGCCAGACCATCCCGATGCTCAGCTTCCTGCCTGGTGCGCAGCGATTGCGCGATGAACTGCGCCTTCTGGGGAAGGCGGAGGAGATCGATTGGATCGACGTGACGTCGCCCGCTGATGGCGGCTGCTACGCATTGTCCGATCCGGTCGGCGTCAGCGGTGTCGCCCCCCCGATGAAGGAACGCCGCAATCCCAAGGTCATCTCCGCCACTTTCTGGGAGGCCGTCTCGCCAGAGATGAAAGCCGCGCTGAAGGGGCGTTGGTTTCGCATTCACATCCAGTATCTCTGCGCTTTCGACCGGCCTGTGGATTTTGACTATTTTCGTGTCACCGCCGGTCCGATCCGACTGGCGGAGCGATTTGCGGCGCGCGGAGAGTCGCCCAAACTGAAGGGCGCGCCCTTCATCCAGCATCGCCTGCGCGATCACTGACCGCGTGAGCGCGCCGCTGTTCACCCCGCCCAAGCCGCCTTCGCGGCCTGAGGGCATATCCCCGCTGGCCCGATGGCGGCTGGCCCGGCGTTCGATCTTCGCTGCATTGCGCGGCTCACTTTACCGCGCGTGGATGGCGGAGGTGAAGACCCCGGTCCGCAATGCCTATCTCGTGAATCAGCCCGAGTTGGTGCGCACCGCGCTGACCGACCGGCCCGATGATTTCCCGAAGGCTGACGTGATCCGGCGGACCCTGTTCGACCTCCTCGGTGACAGCGTGTTCGTGACCAATGGCGCGCTCTGGAAACGACAGCGCCGGATGATCGATCCCGCCTTCGAAGGCGGGCGGCTGCGCGAGGTTTTCCCGTCCATGCGCGCGGCGGCACATGGCTGCGTGCAGCGCCTCGCGGCCCTGGCCGACGGGCGGGAAACGGAGGTTGAATTTGAAACCTCTCACGCCGCTGCCGATGTCATCTTCCGCACACTGTTTTCGGAACCGATCGAGACACAGGCGGCGCAGGACGTGTTTCACGCATTCCGGCGCTATCAGAAGACCGCGCCGGTCTTGTCGATGCTCGACATCATGGGCGCGCCGAACTGGATACCCCGACCTGGCCGCGCCGCCGCGCGGGCGGAGGGGCAGGCCATTCGCGCGCTTCTGCGCGCCTATGTTGAACAGCGCGCCGCGGAGATCGCCGCTGGGACAGCACCTAATGATCTTGCCACCAAGATCATGACCACGCGCGATCCGGAAACGGGGGATCAGTTTGGCGCGGATGAGATGCTGGATCAGGTGGCGATTTTCTTTCTGGCGGGGCACGAAACCTCTGCCAGCGCGCTTGCATGGGCGCTTTACCTGATTGCCAATGCGCCGGACATCCAGGCGCGGATGCAGGCCGAGATCAATGATGCCGTCGGCACAAGGGAAATGGAACTGGCTGATATGAAACGCCTCAGCTTCACCCGCGACGTCTTTCGCGAGGTGCTGCGCCTTTATCCACCCGTGCCGATGATGGTGCGGGAGACGGTCCGCCCAGAGGTGTTTCGCAATCGCCGACTGAAAACGGGCTCTATGTTCATCCTGTCCCCCTGGCATCTTCAGCGCCATGAGAGGCTTTGGCAGAACCCCGATCAATTCGATCCGGACCGCTGGCAGCGCCCATCAGAACGCCAGGCTACGCGCAACGCTTACATGCCGTTCAGCGCAGGCCCGCGGGTCTGCTCGGGCGCGGGTTTCGCGATGATGGAAGGCGTGCTTCTGCTTGCGGAGCTCGTCCGCGCCTACAGGTTCAGCCCGGTAGAGGGCCGCGTTCCCGAACCCGTCACCCAACTAACCGTCAGATCGGATAATGGCATCTGGCTCAGCATTCATCGGCGCACGACCGCCAGCGCCGGACCCTGAAGGACAGGCACCACAGTGGCGAGTGATCTGCGATGATCGGCTATTCGAGCCTGACGCCCGGTTTTTGGGCCGATACGGATTTCAGTACATAGACCCGGATGGCCGAGGCGAGGCCCACGCCGGCAGGACGTGACGCATCAATTCGGCTTGCCAGGGCATTCACGGATATCTCTTCATCGGTCGCTATGTCCTGGAACTTCTTCCAGAAAGGTTCTTCAAGCGTGACGCTCGTCCGATGACCGCAAAGGGTCAGAGAGCGCTTTGCTGGCCGCGCGTATTCAGTCATGACTCATTCCCACACCCAACTAATTCATTTCCAGCCCCGGCTTCGTCATGGTCTGTGCGCGGGATCAGCATGTCGCTGCCGCGTGACCGTGAGCGCCGGGTCTGATGATAAACTGCAACCCCTGAACAAGAAGGAAAAAAGATGGCGAAAAATGGGCCGAAGGGTCGCACTTGGCCGATTTTGTTCAAAATATGTTTTATGCACGTAATAATTGTTACAAATGAAAACTACACCAGAATATGCGTTATTGTCGGCTCTTCAGCGCATACAAAGCGTACTACAATCCAGGATTGCATCGACCTGCAGGCCAATTTGAAACGACACCACCGGCTGCCGGTCGCCGTAACCGGTTAAGCCATCGGGTTAGACATTGCCCGGTGATTGGTGTTTGCACGCGTCGTCAGCAATACGTGCGGCGGCATTAACCGCCTGGCTGATGCCCTCCTGATCGTCGATCCGGTTTGGCGGGATGAGTTTGGGGCGACGGGACATGGTTGCCGCCCCCGCCGGGGGGAAGATGTATCTGCCCCGAAAGACATGACCTGCACCGGGATGATAATCGCATCAAGTGTCTTCGATACCGCCAGCAAGGTATGAGAGAATGTTGAGGGCGGATGCCGCACCGGACCTCAATACTACAGTGACTGTGCCCTTCCCGTCGCTCTCATCGGCTCACCTTCAGGTGCCTGGCGCTGCCCGATAGCCGCGCGGGCGGCTTGGCGAGGAGGTCGGCCTAGTCTTTCGGCCCGATCATGTCCTTGGGCTGCACCACACGGTCGAAGGTCGCCTCATCGACAAAGCCGAGTTTGACGGCCTCTTCCTTCAGCGTCGTGCGGTTCTTGTGGGCGGTTTTGGCAACTTTGGTCGCATTGTCGTAGCCGATTTCCGGCGCGAGGGCGGTGACCAGCATCAGGCTTTCCCACATCAGTTGCGAGATGCGCCCTTCATCGGCCTCAATGCCGACGATGCAATTGTCGGTGAAGGCGACCGACGCGTCGCCGAGCAACTGCATCGCCTGCAGAAGGTTGTAGACCATCATTGGCTTGTAGACGTTCAGTTCAAAATGTCCCTGGCTGCCGGCAAATCCGATGGCTGCGTCATTGCCCATCACATGGGCGCAGACCTGGGTGAGAGCCTCGCACTGGGTCGGGTTGACCTTGCCGGGCATGATGGAAGAGCCGGGCTCGTTTTCCGGCAACATCAGCTCGCCCAACCCACAACGCGGACCCGATCCGAGCAGGCGGATATCGTTGGCGATCTTGAACAGCGATGCTGCAACTGTCTTCACTGCACCTGAAGCTTCGACAATGGCGTCATGGGCTGCCAGTGCCTCAAATTTGTTGGGGGCGGTGTAGAATGGCAGGCCGGTGATGTCTGCGATGTTGGCGGCTACGGATTCGGCGAAACCGGGTTTGGTGTTCAGGCCCGTGCCGACCGCAGTGCCGCCCTGCGCGAGGGCATAGAGGTTGTGCAGTGTCGCCTCGACCCGCCGCATGCCCTGTTCCACCTGAAACGCGTAGCCGCTAAATTCCTGGCCGAGCGTCAGGGGTGTCGCATCTTGGGTATGGGTGCGGCCGATCTTGATGATATCCTTGAAAGCACTCGACTTTTCAGCCAGCGCGGCATGCAGCTTTTTCAACCCCGGCAGCAGCACGTGATTGGCTGTCATGGCCGAAGCGATATGCATGGCGGTCGGAAAAGTGTCGTTCGACGATTGCGAGCGGTTGCAGTGATCGTTCGGATGCACCGGCAACTTTGACCCGATCTCGCCGCCGAGGATCTCGATCGCCCGGTTCGCGATCACTTCGTTCGCGTTCATGTTCGATTGGGTGCCCGACCCGGTCTGCCAGACGACGAGGGGGAAGTGATCGTCCAGCTTGCCGCCGACCACTTCGCTGGCTGCTTCAACGATGGCGTTGCCGATTGTCTCGTCAAGATTGCCAAGGCTCATATTGGTCTGGGCACAGGCCTGTTTCACGGTGCCGAGCGCGCGCACGATCGCGATGGGCTGGCGTTCCCATCCGATTGGGAAATTCTTGAGACTGCGCTGTGTTTGCGCACCCCAGTATTTGTCTGCTGGAACTTCCAGCGGGCCAAAGCTGTCGGTTTCGGTGCGCGTCGCGGTCATGGCAGTCTCCCTGTTTTGCCCATCTGCTTAGCCGTGGCATTCTGCTGCCGTCAATGTGCGTTCGCGGGTCTGCCTGATACACAGTCTGTTTTTGCAACCGTTGTCAGTCGCGGTAATTGGTCAGAAAACTCTGGATCAGCGTATCGACGACCGCGCTATTGGCATTATCGCGTTTTTCGATGTCACGTTCGTCAATCACGCGCTTGATCTGGGATGACAGCGGATCATCAGCGTTGAGCTGCTTCCAGCCCATGCTCCACCTTTCGAATACCCGTTCTTCGATTTCGTGATCGATCAGCACCATGACCCGCTTGTGCCGTGAATCGGCCGAGATACGACGGAATGTCCGCTCCACCATCTCCTGCGCGCCCTCGAGGACCTGAAGAAAAGTACCACCGGAAAACAGAAGCACCCCGGTGATGCCGTTCGCTTCGTTGTTTGCGCGTGCTTTCGACAGAACGTCCGGCATGACGGGATGAGGATCACGGTCGATGCTGGAACTGATGTAAACTAGTTGCCTGATCATGCGACCGTCCCTCCAATATCCGGTGTATCTTCGTCGATACTATTACATAGGCGTATTGAAGTTAATTTTTTCGAAATTGGTCCAGGCTCACAACATCCGCGGTTCCCTTGGCATCCTCTACAGGAGGATCGATGACAACATCGTCTTCATCCTCGTCTTCGATATCAATTTCGGTCGCATCGAATTTGAGCCCGAACTCTACCGACGGATCAACGAAGGTGAGGACGGCATCGAAAGGGACATAGAGGTTGGCGTTGCGGCTCGAAAAGCTCATCGAGACGGCAAATCCGTCGGGCGATACCTCAAGATCATCATATTCATGCTGGATGACGATCGTGATCTGGTCGGGATATCTCTCGAACAACCAGTCCGGCATTGCGACGGATGGGTGTGTTGTATCATAGGTGATGTAAAAGTGGTGTTCGCCGGGCAAACCATGCGCCTGCACCTGGTCCAGCGCGTCCGCCATCACGCCGCGAAGGGCGCGTTGCATCATGTCTCCGTAATTCAGCCCGGTTTCGCCCATCGCTGCGCCTCTTGCCCTAAAGACAAGACCATATCCGATTCGTCTGGCGAAGAAAGATGATGCGGACCTCAGCGGCACAAATGTCTGGATTAAAGTGCAGGCTTCTGTTGCCAGGCGCCTGCGAACCCCGCCTTACCCGGCTAGGGGCAAGGGCTTAAGTTTCGGTCTGGTTACTGCTTACGCAGCAACTGCGACCGGAGCACGGTTGTCATTTGCAACTGTACGATTTGTACCGATAACGGTGGTAACTCACCGGGCAAAAGCTAACACCTTTAGACGTCCGTCGATCCTGTTTCGTCCCCACTGCCCGCCAAATGAACGGGGAGTTTTGGTGGAGACGCCGGGTACCGCCCCCGGGTCCGAGCCGTTTATTACGTGCGCGTTTATCGCCATAGTTCCCGGAGGAACGTCACTAACATAGGCGTTTCGGGCCGGTCTTGAAAGGGGGGATGAATCTCGACCACGGGATCGGTCAGCTCTCGCAAAAGCTTGCGGCGGATCGCGCGGGGGTAATCTTCGAAATCATGGGCGGTCATCACAAATGCGCCGGGGCCGCCGATCACGTTCTGCTCGTAATAGCCGGTCAGCCCGTCATTACCGATCTCGATAGCCAGGCCGTTGATCGCAACGCCGCCGCGCACAAGCGCGTCGCGCATGCGCGTCACCTCTACGCCTTCATTCGAGATCCCGTCGCCTGACACATCGATCACCTGTCGGCGGCAGCGACCGGCGATCTGGCCCAGTAGCGAGGCCGCGGTGGCAAGCGCGTCGCCGATGGCGGTGGAAAAGTGGCGATAGGCGCGGGGGGCGTCGATCACGTCCTGGCGCAGCCGGTCGACATCTGCGTCGGAGGTGACGCCAAGCCATGGCACCGTGACCGTCTGCCGGGAGGAGCCTGACCACTGCATCACCGCCACATGCGCCTCGGTGCGGATCAATGCCTCGCGCACTGTCGTGTCGCCAAGTGCCTGCGCCAGTCCGTCCATCTGAAGCCTGTATTCCTGCGGATCGACGCTGCCCGACACATCAATGGCAAGGACGAGTGCGATCTCGCATGCCTTGCCCGATATCGGCATTGCCGCGCAGGCCAGTGCCATGGCGACCAGTGCCCGCCTCATTGCGCTGTGGCCGTCGGGTCGAGCGCGCCAATGAACACTGGCGGCATGATTTCGCGAACCAGTTTGCCGATGATCATGTCGGGATAATCCTCGAATCCGTTTCGTGCGATCATCATAAATGCACCCGGCCCACCGATGACATGGTCGCGGTAAAAGGGTTCCGGATCGGGCGTCGCCCCCTTGATGACGAGCGCATTGACGGTGATGCCCGCCAGCCTGCCATTTGCACGCGACCGCTTTGGATCCAGCCCCTCGTTGTTGACGCCGTCACCTGACACATCAATCACCTCGCGCAGGCAGGGTTTCGGCAGACGGCTCATCAACCGCTCGCCAAACTGCAACCCTTCGCCGATGGCGGTGGAGAAGACCGCATAGGTGCGCTGATGCGCTTCTATACGCGCTGACAGCGCATCAAGGTCAGCAGCTGAGGAAATCTGTTGCCAGTCTGCGATCATGTCCTGCTGCTGCCAGCCTGACCATTCATAAGCCGCGATCCAGACGCTGCCCGGATTGGCGAGGGCGGCGGCGCGCACTTCCGGGTCGCGCAGGGCGGCGGCCAGCCCGTCTTTCTGGATCGCATATTCACGTTCATTGACGGAGGAGGAGATGTCGAGCGCCAGCGCCAGTGCAAGCGCGCATTCGGCAGCGCGTGCGGCCGGTGTCGCCAACGCCAGCCAGAATGCTGCAAGGGTCAGTGCGTGGAAAGTCATCGCTGCGCCAGCGAAGGTGACAACTCGCGCAGCAATTTGCGCCGGATGGCCGCCGGATAATCATCAAAAACGGCGATATCCATGACAAAGGCCCCAGGGCCCTGAATGATATGCCGATTGTAATAGGCCAGCGGATCACGGTCAGGCGGTTGCGCACTGTCAAGGTTCGGATGGCGGATCACGAGACCGTTGATGGTTAGGCCGTCGAGTTCCCCCTTGCGGCGGATCGTCCGGGGCAGAACGCCCGCATTGCCCGGCCCGTCACCCGACATGTCCACGACCTGCCGCCTGCAGCTGACCGGTGCCGCGCGATGGGCCGCACCGGCAAAGCGCAGCGCAGCGCCAATCCCTGTCTTCAGGCGACGGGGGATCGTCGGCGCGACCTCCAGCCGGGTGGCGAAGCCAGCGATGGCCTCTGGGCTGTCGAGGATCGCCCAGGGTGCAATAGTCAGCTGATCTTCCGGATTGGCCCACTCGAAGGCCATGGCCGCAATGCCACTGCCCGGATAGGGCAGAATGTAGCTCTGAATGACCGGATCGCGCAGCGCATCGGCCAGGCCCTCCCGCTGTATCCGGCTCTCTGTCGCATCGACGGATCGGGAGGCGTCGAGCGCAAAGACAATGGCCATATGACAGTCGAAAGCTGTGGCAGGACCAGCCAGCCCAAGCGCGACGCAGGCCGCCAGCGTCATTTGGCGGATCATCTTGCAAGCTCCACGAAGGACGGACGCAATTCGCGCAGCAGCTTGCGCTGCATCGCTTCGCCATAGGTTTCGTAGCTGTTAGTCACCATTACGAAGGCCCCTACGCCATGGCGGACCTCTGCCTCATAATAGGGCAGGGGATCGCGCGACGGCTGCTGCTGGCTGTAATCGGTTGGGTCCTGACGGATCACAAGGCCATTGATCGTTATCCCGTCGAAAAGGCCGAGACGACGATGGAGCCCTGGCGACGGTCCGATGTTTCCCGGACCGTCGCCTGAAACGTCAATTACCTGACGCGCGCAAAGCTGCGGCACTCGATCCTGCGCCTTGGCCGCAAATTCGAGCGCATCACCAATGGCCGTCTGCCCCTTCATGTAGACCACCGGCCATCGGGTCATGCGGGAGGCAAAGGCCCGGATGGACGCTTCGTCATGCAAACGGGTCCAGTCGGCCACGATCTGCTGATCGCCAACACCGGCCCATTCGAAAACCATGACGTAGGAGCCGTAATCTTCCGACGGTGCCAATGCTGCCATGACCGCCGGATCGGTCAGCGCCGCCGCCAGCCCACCCCTTTGCAGATCCGCCTCAGCAGGGTCGACGCTGTCTGACGCATCGAGCGCCAGCACGAGGGATACATGGCATTCGAACGCGGCGGCGGGGGTGGCGATCAGAGCGGCCACGATCGTGCCTGCGATCCGCCCGAGGGTCATTTCACCGCCGTCCCGGTATCGGGGATCATGGACAGGGATGGCGCAAGCTCCCGCAGAAGCTTGAACCGGATCGCCTCGGCATAATCCTCGAAGGTCTCGGCCACTTCGACGAAACTGCCGGGACCGCCGATGACTTCCTCCTGATAATAGGCCAGGGGATCGGGGGTCGCGCCCAATATCACGAGACCATTGATGGTCAGATCCGGAGGCAGTGTCGCCCAGATATCAGCGGGGCGCGGCCCGTCATTCCACACGCCGTCGCCGGACACATCGATGACCCTGCGTCGGCAGGTCATCGGATTGGTGCTGCCGAGCCGCTCCGCATAGAGCATGGCGGCACCAAGCCCGGTCAGTGTAAACCCGAAGGTGCGGCGGGTGTAGGCGATGGAATTTGCAAAGACATCCATGCTGGCATCATCGGTTAAGAGGGACCAGGGCGTGGTCTGTTTCTGCTGGCGCTGATCGCCCCAGATCATGACGGTCGCCATCACCCCGCCTGCGGTCGCGCGCACGGCGCTGCGCACTTCCTCATCACGAAACGCATCTGCGAGCCCGTCCATCTGCAGCCTGTATTCAGCGGTGGAGACAGATCGCGAAACGTCCATCGCAAGGACCAGTTCCACGCCGCAAAAATCCTGCGCCGCGGCCGGCAGCACCGGGAGCGATAGGGCCAGCGCCGCAGCGGCCAGGGCGTAGCGCAGCGTCACGCCCTCACCAATGCCCGGTATTGCCCATGCTGGCCCAGGGTTCCGCAGGCTCCTTCGCACCGCCCATCTGAAGCAGTTCGATCGAAATGCCGTCGGGCGAGCGCACAAAGGCCATCCGGCCATCGCGCGGCGGGCGATTGATCACAACACCGGCGTCCTGCAGTTTCTGGCACATGGCATAGATATCCTCGACCTCATAGGCGAGATGCCCGAAATTGCGGCCTTCGCCATAGTCCTCGTCCGACCCCCAATTGTGGGTCAGTTCGACCGCCGCATCCGACTGGCCGGGGGGCGATAGGAAGACCAGCGTGAATTTCCCGGCTTCGTTGTCGAAGCGGCGCGTTTCTTCCAGTCCCAGAAGATCGCAGTAGAATGCCTTGGAGGCATCGATATCGGTCACACGCACCATGGTGTGGAGATATTTGATTTTCATGTCGGATCCCTTTGGTCTGCCGAAATTCGCGTGCGGCCCCGGATACACGGGCCTCGATTACGATAGACGGGATTTCCACGCTGAAAACCCCCCGCCCTGCAAAAGCGCCTCTGGGAAGGGCCTGCCTGGTGGAATTCCGGGTGCTATCGGCGCGTGAAAGGCTGATAGCCCTGGCGGGCGGGCAGGCAGAGGGATGGATCACCATCCATTATTTGCCGGGTGCTCTTGCAATTCCTGCACCATTTGCAATTCTGTCGGCTCGATATTGGGGCCTTCGCTCCGCCAGATACCAGATATACCTGTGCAACGCGCGAACAGGGTTTCCAATTGGGGGCAGAACATGACGCTGACGCCGGAACAACAGGCCGAGATCGAGGCGTCCCGGACGGCACAGCATCAAACCCGACGGGTGGTCTCGCCCGGGATCGAGGCGCGCCTGTACGAAGCGGTGCCCTGTCTCGATCACGGATTTGTGCGGGTGATCGATTATATGGGCGATGATGCGGCCATCGTCCAGGCGGCGCGCGTGTCTTATGGCGCGGGCACCAAGAAAGCCCGCGATGATCGTGGCCTGATCCGCTATCTGATGCGTCACCGCCATTCGACCCCGTTCGAGATGTGCGAGATCAAACTGCATGTGAAACTGCCGATTTTCGTTGCCCGGCAATGGATCCGCCATCGAACAGCCAATGTGAACGAATATTCTGCGCGCTATTCGGTGATGGACCGCGAGTTCTACATCCCTGCTCCGGAACATCTGGCGGCGCAGGCGACGAATAATCGTCAGGGGCGCGGTACGTCGCTTGAGGGTGAAGAGGCAGCGGAGGTTCTGCGCATCCTGCGCGATGATTCTGGGCGCACCTACGACAATTACGAGCGGATGATGAATGAGACATTTGCGGGCGAGGTCGTCGACGAAAGCCGCGCCGGACTGGCGCGCGAGTTGGCGCGCATGAACCTGACGTCGAATGTCTACACCCAATGGTACTGGAAGGTGGATCTGCATAACCTCTTTCATTTCCTGTCGCTGCGCGCAGATGCCCACGCGCAATATGAGATCCGGGTCTACGCTGATGCGATGTGCGAGCTGACCAAGGCCTGGGTGCCGGAAGCCTATGAGGCCTTCGAGGATTACCGCCTCGGCGGAGCGTCGCTCTCCGCCTCCGCCTTGTCGGCGATCCGCAAGATGATTGCGGGCGAGGATATGGATGCAGAGAAGGCTGGCATGAGCCCGGGTGAGTGGCGCGAGGTTTTGGCACTTCTGAAAGGCGGCTCATGATCGACTTTGACGAGTTTGAGGACGAAGACGACATCGATCTCGAACGGTTCGAGGATCAGCAGAACGAGCCACTGCGCGAAGATCCCTCGCGCACGATCTACGAGCAGGCATTGTCCGAGCTGAAAGCTGGGCGCAAGGCCAGCCACTGGATGTGGTTCGTTTTCCCCCAATGTGACGGCGTGGCCGACCATTACGGGCAAAAACCGTCCGAGATGACCGTCTGGTTTGGCATCGCCGGATTGGTGGAAGCGGAGGCCTATCTGAAACATGAGGTCCTCGGCCCGCGGCTTATCGACTGTTTTGCCACGTGCCTTGAGAGCGGCCAGACCGATCCGGTGCAGATGTTTGGCGAAGCGGATGCTGCGAAACTGCGCGCCTGTGCCACGCTGTTCGAGCGTACGCCAAATGCGCCCGCCGTGTTTTCTGCTGCGCTGGATACCTTTTTTGATGGCAAACGTTGCGAAGCGACGCTGGCGCTGACATCGGCGAAATAGGACGACTCGCCGGTCTTGTGGCCTGATTGCAGCGAACCGCCTGAGTTTTCTTGGCTTTCATGGAAACCAGCATCGCCATTCGCAGCGTTGGCTGATGTCGCCAGGTGCGCACCAAATGTTGTCTGATGGCCTGATCGGCATGCGGATATTGGCCGATAACGATCTGGTGTGATAGCTATTTAATTGTTTTTATTGGAATAATTGAGAAATTTGCCGTCTGGGTAAAAAACTCTTGAAAAAGCCCTTGCGGGATTTTTCCAATCCCCTTAGAAGCCCCCTCACCGGCGGCGGGGTGCTTTGAGCGTTTCGCCGCCGGATGCATCTTGGGTCTGGTTTATCCGGGTTTTGGTGCTTTGCTGTTTGAAATTTTTGAGAAGATGAAGGGATATGTGGGCGGTCTTGTCGTTTAACGAC
>JBCCDJ010000022.1:0-81827 GCA_039030855.1 Pseudomonadota bacterium | reverse complement strand
TGGCTTTCGACATGCAGGACTGGGATTTGCATCGGTCCGTGTTCACCGACGAAATCCAAATGGACTTCACCGCGTCGCTTGGCGGCGGATTGCAGACCATGATGGCAGATCAATGGGTAGCAGCGGTCAAACCCTTCTTTGGGCGATTGTATATTTGACAAACCAATAGCAAAGACGGTGCCATGTGCCAATCCGCGCAAGAATGGCTAGTCGTCTTTCTTGTCGGCTTCTGGCGCGGGATTCTGTCTCACAAGCTTTCCCAGCTTTGCGTTGAACTTGGCTTCGTCGTCGTCCGCCTCAAGTTCGCGGGCGGCTTCTTTGAAGCGGTCTAGTTGGCTCTTTTGGGCGTCGCTCATCTATTCACCGAATGGCTCATTCCTTTCATGTGCATATAGATGAATCTGGCGATGATGGCATGGCAAACTTTCGCCAAGTCGGTGATTGTGGTGGCGCGTCCAACTGGCTTGCGGCGGGCGCATGTGTCGTTCGCGCCAATAGGGACTTGGAACTCGTCGCGCTTAGGGACCGCATCAAGCGCGAATGCCGCTCTAACTCGCCCAAACGTGATATCCACTTTAAGGACTTCAACCATGGCCAGAAGCGAAGGTCGTGTCAGATTATATCGGGGCAGCCACTGTGGTTTTCCTGCGTTCTGGGCCTGAAAAACACGCCAAACGCCTAGCCGTTCACAAATAAGAACCAGCTTTATTTCTACCTCACGCGATACCTAATAGAGCGTGTCTCCTGGCTGTGCCGCGATACGCGGCCCTCGGTCCAGGAAAGCAACGGCATGGCAAAGATAATCTTCTCCCGGCGAGGCGGACTCAGCTATGCTGGCTTCAGAAGCTATCTTGAGCGCCTAAGAGACAATCACAGAACCAAGATCCATTGGCCCGTAATCGACATTGCCGCCGTAGACGCTCAAGATCATTCTCGCGTTGCGGCCCTGCAAATTGCCGACTGTGGAGTGAGCGCAATTGCAGCGGCTATCGAGCCTGATCCTTACGGCAACGTCGAGCACAGCTACTTGCATGAAATTGCAGGGAACATTTCCAATCGTGATGGAAACTATCTCAGCTACGGATTGAAATCGCTTCCGACGCTAGACCAATCTGGACTAACGCCAGAACAAGCCGCTGGATTTCAGAGGTTTAGGTAGGGTAGCCCCCCGGCCCAAGATTGCGTCTCCGCCTGCGGCATCTCGACCACTCTGGGTTTATCCGGCACATGACTATCCTCCCTAGGTATAAGGCTGTATCGTAGACTCCGTCAAAACTTCGTTATCAGGCCGACGATAGGTCGGCCGCTTCCTGATGACGCTACGCAGCGCGATCTGTCCACGCTCCACATCATTCACGCCGTTGGCGGCGCGGTTGTTTTAACGAAAGTCGAACTCAGCCGCGTAGCGGTGAGATGTTGCTTAGCGCAGTGCTGGTACACGCCCTTCATGCCGCGCTTCAAAATGCTGTAGAAGCCTTCGACGGTGTTGGTGTGAACCTCTGGCTTTTCGCGACGGACATACTCGCCTTTGCTGTGTGTGGTGAAATCGTGGTCCGCAAAATCGTCAGACAGGCGCGTGTATTGCTTGGCTTCGTCGGTGTAGATCACAGCTTCCTTGGCGATGTTCTCACACAGGATCGGCACCAGCGTATCCTTCTTGATTTCGTCGACAACGATGGATTTGGCTTGCTTGGTGTCACGGTCAACAAGGGTCAGCATGGCGTTCTTGTGAGCAAAGCCGCGCGCGCCCTTCTTCTTGGGCTTGTCGGGGTTTTGGCCAATGAAAGTTTCGTCCACCTCGACCGTGCCGCCGTTGCCGCCAAACGGGGCCAGTGCGCCATCACGCATGCACTCGCGGATGCGGTGTGTCAGGAACCAAGCGGACTTGTAGGTGATGCCCAGAACGCGGTGAAGCTGGTGGCTGCTGATGCCCTTCTTGCTGGATACCATCAGGTGAATGGCTTGCAGCCAAAGGTGCAGCGGCAGGTGGCTTTCCTCGAAGATGGTACCCTTGCGCACCGTGAACTGCTTGCGGCACTCACGGCACTTCCACAGGCCGTGACGCTCTTTGCCTTCGGGGTTCTTCTTGCTGGGCTTGGTGCGGACACCTTCAAGGCGGTAAGCCTTATCCACAACGCCACAGTGAGGGCAAACGGGTCCATCAACCCACAGCATAGCTTCAACGTGAGCAAACGCGGCAGCTTCATCGTGCATGTAAGGGTCGGACAGGACAGACATGGCGGATTCCTCTAACTATATGACTTATATATAGGAATCCTGCATGGGTTTGTCAAATATACAATCGCCAAAAAATGGCAGCTTCCGGGAACGCGGTTGCAGCAATTCGGTGCATCGGCGAATGGCCGGTCAGGGCGTCCGAGGTCGTTTGCTTGGTTTCCAGCGTGCGCTTGCAATGTACGGCGTTCGTCCGTATATTGCTACCCAGCTGAGGAGACAAATCATGTTCGCCGCCGCACCTTTCAAACCGTCGCAAGGCAAGATGGAAGCCCGCAAGGAATTGCGGATGCACCGCGCCGATGAGGCGCGGATCAGGGCTGCGGCTGCCGCGACTGGATTGCAGGAGGCGGACTTCATAAGGCAGGCCGCCCTCCTACGCGCCGAAGAGGTTGAACGGCGCATGTCGCTCTCTGTGCTCCCCACCGAGGCGTTCGACGCCTTCAACGCTGCGGTCGGCGCTCCCGGAAAGGTCGTATCGGGATTGGCGCGGATGGCCGATGCTTCGAAAGGCGTTCTCAACGACGCCGAATGACTGCGCGGTGAGCCTTCCGCCCCTGACGATCGCCAAGTTCGACAAGGCGCTCCACGATCGGAGCGCCTTTTCCTGCGGCCATGGTCCGATCGACAACTTTCTCAAATCTTCGCTATCGGATCAGGTGAAGGCTGGGCTGGCGGCGGCCTGGCTCGCGACTGCCGAAGGCGACCGCGCCGTTCTTGGCTTCTACACGCTCAGCGCGATGGCGGTGCGCGCGGACGTTGGTCCGAAGGCATGGCGACGCGCGCGCATCCCCGACATCCCTGTAATCTACATCCGCGCGGTGGCGGTGCGAGAGGACATGCAGGGCGCGGGGCTTGGATCGGCTTTGGTCGTCGACGCACTTCGGCGATGCCTCAAACTCTCCGATCAGATCGGCGCGGCGGCGGTGGTCTTGGACGTCCTTGCGGACGATCATTTCGACCGGCGGTGGATGTTTTATGAGAAGCTCGGTTTCAAGCCGCTTGGCGACCCCGAAAGTCCCGGTCGAGTCTACATCCCAATGGCGGACGTGCGAGCGACGCTTGGATAAGCCGAGAAGCACGATTGCGCCCCTCTTCAGACGCAAGTGTGTTCACTCGATTTCGCGCCGTCCAAGCCGCGATCAGCGTAAATTCGCGCCTTTCTTGTCCCCAGTCTAGCGTCTTCGAGTAGCTCCGGCTAACCTCAACCTTGTCGAAATCCTAACGGGCCGCACTGGTTAGAGGTTTTGCTAGATGCCGCACCCCATGCACATTCAAGTGCATCAGGTGTGTGGCCAGCGATGCGGTCAGTGGCGTTCGGCCATCTTCCAGCAGAATGCGGCGAGGTCCTGGTCGGCGAGGCCGATATCGCGCAGCTGTGCCTGCGACAGGCTTGACAGCTGATTATGGGTCCGATTGGCGACGATCGCCGCCTTCATGAATTTGACGGCGGCTTCAAACGTCTCAACAAGACGAAGAACGGAAATCGCACCGAAAGGGGCGACGCGGGTTGGTTCGATATTGGCCATTGGACCGTTCCTCTTGCACTAGCGGGCCAAGGCCCTGTTACTGTTGTCCGGGGCACATAGAAGTCCGGCAAAGGCGGCGCAAATGCCTGAAAGGCATACCGGATATGCGGTTTTCACATGGGTCGCTGACGCGGTTTATGCGGTCGTTATTTGCATTTGAACTGGGCGATGTTCATGCTTCGTGCTAGCAGGGGTTAACAGGTGGCTTATGCGGGAAAAATAATGCGCGTAATTGGAATCGACCCTGGGTTGAGAAACACCGGCTGGGGCGTGATCGAGAGGCGAGAAGGCGGCCGTCTGGCCTATATCGCTTGCGGTGTGATTCAGACCGCGACCGGCGACCTGGCGCCCCGGCTCCTGGCGCTGGCGGACGGGTTGCGCCGCGTGTTCGAGACCTATGAACCCGCCGTCGCCTCGGTGGAAAAGACTTTTGTGAACCGCGACCCGGCGGGGGCGCTGAAGCTCGGCCATGCCCGCGCAATTGCGCTGCTTGTCCCGGCAGAGGTCGGCTTGCCGGTTTTCGAATATGCGCCGAACGAGGTGAAGAAAACCGTCGTCGGCGTCGGCCATGCGGGCAAGGAGCAGGTAAAAAGGATGGTTGAGATCCTCCTGCCGGGGGCGAAGCCGAAAACATCCGACGCAGCCGATGCGCTGGCCATCGCGATCTGCCATGTTCAGCATTCGCAACTGGCAGGCAGGATCGGCGCATGATTGGCAAAATCTCCGGGCGGGTGGATTATATCGAGGACGACCACGCGCTGATCGAAGCGGCGGGTGTGGGGTATGAGGTCTATTGCTCACCCCGCACCTTGCGTGCCTTGCCCGGACGGGGTGAGGTCGCGGCGCTGTACACGACATTGCTGGTGCGCGAGGACCTGATGCAGCTTTTCGGGTTCGCAACGCGCGAGGAACGCGAATGGCATCGGCTGCTCACATCTGTGCAGGGGGTTGGCGCGAAGGTCGGCCTCGCCATTCTGGGCGCTTTGGGGCCCGAAGGCGCGGGGCGTGCCATCACCCTTGGTGATGCGGCGGCAGTGAAGGCCGCGCCGGGCGTCGGGCCCAAACTGGCGCAGCGCATCGTGATGGAGCTGAAGAGCAAGGCACCGGCGCTCATGGCGCTCGGCGCGGCGTCATCCGAGGCTGCGGAGGTGGGGGAGGTGATAGAGACCGCGACACCCAGCGCCCGTCCGCCGCAGGCGAAAGCTGCGGACGGCGCGGCGCAGGCCCGTGCGGCGGCGCGGGCCGATGCGCTCTCGGCGCTGGTCAATCTCGGCTATGGTGACGGCGAGGCGGCGCAGGCCGTGGCGACGGTGGAGGCAGCAGGCGATGCGCTCGACAGCGCCGCCCTGATCCGCGCGGCGCTCAAGACCCTTGCGCGCGACCGCTGATCCGGGCCAAGAGCAGCCATGAGCGAACCTGACCCGACCCTCCGGCCCGAACCGCGCGAGGAAGACGCGCCGGAACGCGCGCTCCGCCCCCAGTCCCTGTCCGAGTTCATCGGCCAGCGCGGCGCGCGTGCCAATCTGGAAGTTTTCGCCCAATCGGCGCGTCAGCGTGGTGAGGCGATGGATCACCTCCTCTTTTACGGCCCGCCCGGTCTTGGCAAGACGACTTTGGCGCAGATCATGGCGCGGGAACTTGGCGTCGGGTTTCGTATGACCTCCGGCCCGGTGATCGCGCGGGCAGGCGATCTGGCCGCGATCCTGACCAATCTGGAAGCACGCGATGTCCTTTTCATTGATGAGATCCACCGCCTGAACCCCGCCGTCGAGGAAATCCTCTATCCCGCGATGGAGGATTTCGAGCTGGATCTCGTGATCGGTGAGGGACCGGCAGCGCGCACCGTCCGGATCGAATTGCAGCCCTTCACGTTGATTGGCGCAACGACGCGGCTCGGCCTCCTGACCACGCCCTTACGAGACCGTTTCGGCATCCCGACCCGTTTGGAATTCTATGAAGAGGCCGAACTGGTCCAGATCGTGGACCGGGCTGCGCGCATGCTGAAGGCCCCCGCCACCCCCGATGGCGCGCGAGAGATTGCTCGCCGGTCCCGCGGCACGCCCCGTGTTGCCGGGCGCCTCCTTCGCCGGGTCATCGATTTTGCGCTGGTCGAAGGCGATGGCACCGTCGGGCCGGAGATCGCTGACCGCGCCCTGACCCGGCTCGGCGTCGATCATCTCGGCCTTGACGGCGCGGACCTGCGCTACCTCAAGATCATCGCGGAGAATTATGGCGGCGGCCCGGTCGGCGTGGAAACCATCGCCGCCGCCCTGTCGGAGACGCGCGATGCCATCGAAGACGTGATCGAACCTTTCCTCCTCCAACAGGGTCTGATCCAGCGCACGCCGCGCGGGCGGATGCTGGCACAAAAGGCGTGGAAACATCTTGGGCTAAGCGCGCCGAAGGCTCCGCCGCAATCGGATCTCTTCGCCGATGACTGACATGGCATCGGTCAGGATCGTCGCACGCCCTCCGGATGCAGAGACATTCCGGCAGTTTCGGGCCGCCCTCGGCTGGGGGGAGATGACCCTGGCTCAGGCGGAACGCGCGGTGGGCGCGGCCCATTATGATGTGGTGGCGATGCGGGGCGAAGAAATTATTGGCTTTGGACGCGTCACCGGCGATGGGGTCGTCAATTTCCATCTCGACGACGTGATTGTGAAAGACAGTTGCCGGGGGCAGGGGGTCGGGCAGCAGATTGTCGCTGCTTTGCTCCGCTGGATTGACGAGGTCGCGATCCCCGAAGCGATGATCTCGCTGACCGCCTCCGCAGGGATGGAGCCGTTCTACGAACGGTTCGGCTTTTCCATCTCTCCACCCGAAGGATACGGCCATGGCATGATGCGGCTCTTGGATAATGCAAGTGACTGATATGGCCGAAGTGAAGATCCTGCACCAGTTGCCGGATCCCGATATCTTCCGCCGGTTTCGCGCCGCCCTTGGCTGGGGCGAGATCAGCCATGATGACGCGCGCCGGGCTCTCGACGTGACGCAACTGGGTGTTGTCGCACAGTGCGGCGGCGTGATCGTCGGCTTCGGCCGGGTGACGGGCGATGGGGTGATGTCGTTTCATATCGAAGACGTCATTGTCGCCGATGACATGCGCGGGCAGGGCATCGGCAGGCGGATCGTTGGCGCGCTCGTCGCTCAGATCGAGGATGCCGCCGCGCCCGGTTCCATGATCTCGCTGCAGGCCGCCGAAGGGAAGGAGCGGTTTTACGAAGGCTTCGGGTTTTCCGCCCGCCCCAAACCGGGCTATGGCGCAGGCATGATGCGTCTGGTTAAAGATGCCAGGATGCCGGAGCAGGACAGGTGAGGCGATGAACCCCGACGCAGATCGTATCAAGACGCTTTTCGGCGGCGACAGTTTCAAATTCGCGCGCTGGGGCATGCCCATCAGCCCGGTGGTCATCGGCCTCGACCAGAAGGGCGCGCAGCTTTTCGAGGAAGCGATCGGTGCGGTTGCTGACCTCGCCGGGGTCGAGATGGAGGAGCTGGACCCAGAAATGGGGGCGAATATGATGGTCTACATCATGGCCGATTGGGCCCATGCCGCCCGCGCGCCCAACCTGCCGAATTTCCTGCCCGAACTGCCAGCACTGGTGGAACGTCTGACCAAGGCCAATGCCAACCGCTATCGCGTCTTCGCCTTCGATGATCAGGGGGCGATCCGCGCCTCGATCACGCTGCTGCGCTATGACGAGCAGATGCAGGCCGCGCCCGTCGATTACATCGCGCTGTCGGAGGCGGCGCTGGCGATGCTGGTCTATGATGAGCAGGGTGTTGCCGCTGACCGGCCGGTCGTCATGGCGAAGTTCGAGGATGATGATGAGGCGCGCGCGATCCTTGATCCCTGGCACGCGATGCTGATCCGCGCAGCTTATGACCCGACACTGCCCGCCGGATCGAAGGACCCGGCGCTGGCCATGCGTCTGGCAGCGCGGATCGAGGTTCAGGCCTCGCCCGGTGATGATGAGAACGACGATGACGCATGAGGCGACATTTCGCGTCTATTACGAAGACACCGACATGGCTGGGGTCGTCTACTATGCCAATTACCTGAAATTCATCGAGCGGGCGCGATCCGATGCGCTGCGGCAGGCCGGTATCGACCAGCGCGCCATGCGTGAGGAGGGGCTGGTTTTTGTCGTCACGAGGGTTGAGGCTGACTATCTTGTCCCGGCGCGATACGAAGATCTTTTGCGCGTCGTGACCGAAACGGCAGAGGTGAAGGGAGCTTCCGCGGTGCTTCGCCAGACCATCTGGCGCGCCGAGACCCTTCTCTTTCAATCTGTTGTGCGATTTGCTTGCATGAATGTCTCAGGAAAACCTGTGCGCATGCCTTCGGAAACACGGGTTGCGCTCGCTGAGATTTGAAACGCTAAGTGATGGTGACGCATTGACTGATCGCGCCGAAACCACGACTTATCGCCAAGATTTCGACGCAGTTCACGTCTAATCTGACAAGGTCGGAAAGCCGCGATAGACGGCACAGCGAGGCGAGCATATGGAAACTGAAGCAATCGCGGCAGCGGGGGCGACGGCAGCGGAATTGGATTTTTCGCTTACCGCATTGTTCTTGCGCGCAACGATCACGGTGCAGATCGTCATGATCATGCTTGTGCTGGCCAGCTTCTGGTCGTGGGCCATCATTATCGACAAGTTCGTGGCCTTTCGCCGCCAGCGCGGTCAGAGCAGCCAGTTTGAGGAGGCATTCTGGTCCGGACAGCCGCTCGACCAGTTGTTCGAGCGGCTCGGCGCGACCCCGCGATCATCGATAGAGCGCATATTCGTGGCTGGCATGACGGAATTCAGACGCTCCTTCGGATCGGGCGGCGGTGCTGTGCCGGGCGCGCATCAGCGTATCGAGCGGGCATTGAATGTCGCGATTGCGCGCGAAGATGAAAAAAACAATGCGCGTCTTGGTTTTCTCGCGACAGTCGGGTCGATTTCCCCATTTGTCGGGCTGTTCGGTACCGTCTGGGGCATCAAGCATGCCTTTGAGCAGATCGCGATCCAGCAGAATACAAATCTCGCGACCGTAGCGCCGGGTATTGCGGAGGCGCTTCTGGCGACGGCGCTCGGCCTTCTGGCCGCCATCCCTGCCGTCATTTTCTACAACAAGCTGCTGGCGGATGCGGATCGCCTCGGCGGGCGGCTGGAGAATTTCGCCGATGAGTTCAGCGTGATCCTGTCGCGCCAGATCGACCGGAAACAGGGCTGATGGGCGTACAACTCGGCAAGGCAGGCGGCGGCAATCGGCGGGGACGGCGCGGCAGCGCCAATGCGCCGATGTCGGAGATTAACGTTACGCCCTTTGTCGATGTGATGTTGGTGCTGCTGATCATTTTCATGGTCGCGGCACCTCTGCTGACCGTTGGCGTGCCGCTCCAATTGCCGCAAAGCGACGCCGAGGCCTTGCCGCAGGAGCCTGAGCCGCCACTGACGATCAATCTGGCACCGGACGGTCTGATTTATCTGCAGGAAACGCCGATCGACTATGACGAATTCGCCCGTCGCCTACCTGCCATCGCCGCAGAACGACAGGACGATCAGGTCTACCTGCGCGCTGATGCCGCGCTCGACTATGGCCGCGTGGCGCGGGTCATGGGGGCATTGAATGCGGCTGGGTTCCGCTCCATCGCCTTGGTCACTGACGCGGCACCGCCGACACCGGTGGAGAATTAGGGGATGCGGATCGGCGCAGGCATATCTGGTGGGGCGCATGTCGTTCTGATCGGCCTCGTCGTATTTTCGGGGCAGTTGTTCAGCGAAGGACAGGCCGACCCCGTGACCATCTCCGAGGTTACGCTGATGACCGGGACGGAGTTCGAGGCCGCGACCTCCGCCGCGCCGGATTTCAATCCTGATCTGCCATCCTCTCCCGTTGCGCCGAACGAAGCGGAAGAACAGGTCGATGTGAAGCTGGCTGAGGAAGATGCCGCGCCCACCACCCGTGAGGTCGCGACCGAACCTGACGCGCCCGAGACCGGAGAGGCGGTCATCACCCCGCCGGAGCCTGTCGCACGCGCCGATATTGCCGATGTGGGTGATCAGCCCGCAGCGCCGCTCGCCCCCGAGGATGACGTGATCGTCAGGGAGAGCGAGCCAACCGAGGAGATCGCACCGGTGGCTGAGGCTGTCGTTGCGGCGGCATCTCCGCCCGCCGCGCGCCCCAATGCGCCCAGCATCGACACCTCGACGCCGGAGCCGGTGGAAGAGACGAGGCCTGAGCCTGAGCCCGAGATCGTCGAGGTGAAGCCCGAGCCTGAGCCGGAACCGGAGGTGGAGCCGCAGCTCGAACCTGAGCCGGAGGAACCGGAGGTTGTCAAACTGAACGATCCCGACATCCCCGCCCCGAAACTGGCCCCGCCGCCGCCGCGCAAGCCGCGTGATGTGGCCGAGGCGAAAATGGCAGAGCGCCTGGCGCGTGAGGCCAGCCAGGTCGAGGAGACCGGCGCGACCCAGCAGGCAGAGGCCCCCGCGAGCACAGGCTCCTCGCAGTCGGTTGGCCAGCTTTCGTTCCGTGACCGCGATGCGTTGCGGATCGGGATCAAGAACTATTTCAGTCCGCCGCGCGGTCTTCCGAACGAGGACCAACTGGCTGTGAAGATCCAGATCGATGTCAGTCCCGATGGGCGCATCACCGGCGGGCCGACGGTTCTGTCACCCGGCGGACGTCTCGACGCGGCGCATGGTGCGCTGATGCGGGCCGGTGTTCGGGCACTGAAAAAATCGGAGGCAGCAGGGGTGTTTTCCAAGCTGCCGGCAGATAAATATGCGCGTTGGAAAAAGATAAACGTTACCTTCACGCCAAGGGAGATCAGGTTCCTATGATCCGCGTCATCTATCGCCTCGCGGCGCTTTCGATCCTCGTCAGCCTCATGGCCGTCGGCGCGCGCGCGCAGACTGCGCCAAATAGTGACGGTGCTACAGAAATCACCGTTGCTGGCGGGGAATTCCAGCCGATCTCGCTCGCCGCCCCCGCCTTTATCGCGGCGGAGGGAGAGGCACTACGCCTCTCGACCATGATCCGCGACGTGGCAATGGCCGATCTGGAAGGATCGGGCCTCTTTCGCGTCACACCGCCCGAAGCCTATATCGAGCAGATCACCGATTTTGACGCGGAACCGCGCTATGCCGACTGGCAGGCGATCAATGTCGATGCGCTGGTGACGGGCCGCGCGAATATTGAACCTGACGGGCGTATTCTTGTGCAGTTCCGTCTGTTTGACAGCTTTGCTTCGGGTCAGGTGGAGGGGCTGCAATTCTTCTCAGATCCCGCTGACTGGCGCCGGATCGGGCACAAAATCGCTGATGCGATCTATGCCAAGCTGACCGGCGAGACCGGCTATTTCGACAGTCGTATCGTCTTCGTTCAGGAAAGCGGGCCGAAGGGCCAGCGCGTCAAGCGCCTCGCGATCATGGATCAGGACGGCGCGAACACGCGCTTTCTGACCGGCGGGCAGGAGCTGGTGCTGACGCCGCGCTTTTCGCCCAATGATCAGGAAATCCTATATATTTCCTATGAGCGGGGCGAGCCGCAAATCTTCCTCTACAACCTCGCGACCGAGCAGCGCGAAATCCTGGGTAATTTTCCGGGGATGAGCTTTGCGCCGCGCTTTTCGCCCGATGGACGGCAGGTGGTGATGTCGCTGAGCCAGGAAGGCAACACCGACATCTGGGTGATGGAATTGGCGACCCGCAAGATGCGCCGCCTGACCAGTTCACCCGCGATTGAGACCGCGCCGTCCTATTCGCCCGATGGCAGCCAGATTGTGTTTGAAAGCGATCGGGGCGGCGGGCAGCAGATTTACATCATGAGCGCGGTTGGCGGCGCGGCGACGCGGATCAGCTTTGGTCAGGGCCGCTATGGCACGCCGGTCTGGTCACCGCGCGGCGATCTGATTGCCTTCACCAAGTCCTCCGGCGGGCAGTTTCAGGTCGGTGTGATGCGCACCGACGGTTCGGATGAGCGCGTTCTCGATTCGACCTTTCTGTCCGAGGGTCCGACCTGGGCCCCTAATGGCCGGGTCCTCGCGTTCTTTCGTGAAAGTGCAGGCCAGAACGGCGCGGCAAGCCTTTGGAGCGTCGATGTCACAGGGTTCAACCTCAAGAAGCTGGCAGCGGCGGGTGCAGGCTCAGACCCGGCCTGGTCCCCATTGCTGCCATAGAGCTGATTTAGGGTGAGAAACGAAAACACGAACGGTCCGGCGCTGCCGGCCATCACAGGCGGAGAAAGACTATGCCCATGAAGTTCAATATCCTCATTGCTGCCGGCGCGGCCCTTGTCCTCGCCGCGTGTTCGGAAGATGCGCCGGAGGCGGCCGCACCGGGCGGTCCGGTATCCTCTGCGTCCAATATCGACCCCAGCTCGATCCAGTATTTCCAGCAGACTGTGGGTGATCGGGTTTTCTTTGAAACCGACAGTTCCCGCCTGACCGGCGTTGGCCAGCAGACCCTGCAGCGTCAAGCGCAATGGCTGGCTGAAAATCCGGGCGTCAACGGCGTGATCGAAGGTCACGCGGATGAGCGTGGTACCCGCGAATACAACCTCGCGCTGGGCGCGCGGCGGGCAGAAGCGGCGCGGTCCTACCTGATCTCGCAGGGTGTGGCTGCTGGCCGTCTGAACACGATCAGCTACGGCAAGGAGCGTCCTGAATCGCTCTGCTCCGCCGAAAGCTGCTGGACCCAGAACCGTCGCGGGGTCACCGTGATCGCCGGTGCGCCTACCAGCTGATCGGTCGCGATCTGTCCCTGTATAACGAATTGCAATGCAGGGTCGGCGTCGTAAGATAAGTAAGAATTGCGAGAGGGGGGCTGCGGCCCCCCGATTGCGTCCGGTGCTGTCCCGTGGCGGCCACACGGATGCTGGCCCGGCAGGGCCCGGTGATCAGAGGAGGCGTTGATCATGCTGATGAAATCGATGGCTGCGGTGATTTGGGTCGGCGCGGCCCTCGCCCTGACCGGGCAGAGGGCTGAGGCGCAAGGCGTCGATCGCTATCAGTTCCTGCAGATGGAAAAGTCGGTGAAAGAGATGGAGGCCGAGGTTGCGCGCCTGCGCAATGCGCTGGCAGGTGGCAACCTTCTGGACCGATTGAATGCGTTGGAGGACGAGCTGTCACGCCTCACCGGTCAGTTGGAACAACTGCAGTTCGCGCAGCGCAGCCATGAAGATGCGGCCAAGCTGAAGCTCGAGGACCTTGAATACCGGATCATCGAGCTGGAAGGCGGCGATCCCAGCATCCTGTTCCAGAACGACGAGCCGCAGCAGGAAGGCAATCTCGCGCCGGCTCCATCGGCTCCGTCATCGGGTGGCACATTGGGCACTCTGACCTCCACCGCGCCTGTCAGCGGGGCCGAGAAAGCCGAATATGAAGCCGGTGTTGCCGCAATTCAGTCGGGCCGGGTGGTTGAGGGGCGCGGTGTGCTCGAAGGGTTTCTCACCAGCTACCCTGACAGCCCGCTAGCGGGGGATGCCTATTACTGGCTTGGCGAGAGTTACTTTCTGAATGGGGAATATCAGGCGGCGGCAAATCGCTTTCTCGATGCTGCAACGCTGTTTCCGGATGGGCCACTGGCACCGGATAGTCTGCTGAAGCTTGGGGTGACATTGTCGCTGCTGGGACGCGATGACGTCGCTTGTCAGACCCTGCGCGAGGTTGCGACCCGCTATCCGAATGCCGAGCAGACCACCGCCAAGGCGGCGACAGAGGCGCAACGCGCCGGATGCGCGTGATCGGCTGATGTCCGTGTCCACCATGCCTGATCAGGTCTACCAGATCTTTTGTGATGCAATGGGCGATGCCACGACGATCGCGCGCATGGGGTTGTCTGTGTCAGGTGGTGGGGACAGCATGGCGCTGATGTACTTGGCGCATCGCTGGTCTGCTGACCGTGGCACTGCGTTGCGTGTCGCCGTGGTCGATCATGGTCTGCGTGCCGATAGCGCGGCAGAGGCCGCCTTTGTGCAGGACCGCGCGGCCGCGCTGGGAATGGAAGCAGATGTATTGCGCTGGACCGACTGGTCAGGCCAGGGCAACCTGCAGGCCGCCGCGCGTCGCGCGCGCCGTGATCTTGTGGCCGCATGGGCACGCCGACAGGGGATCGGCACCGTCGCCCTCGGCCACACGATGGATGATCAGGCAGAAACCGTTTTGATGCGTCTTGGCCGCGGGGCAGGGGTTGATGGTTTATCTGCCATGGCACCGCAATCGGAGGCCGCTGGGCTGCGTTGGCTGCGCCCGTTGCTGGGCCTCAGGCGAGAGGCGCTCCGCCGTTGGCTGGTCGCTGGCGGGCGTGAGTGGGTTGATGATCCGTCCAATGACGATCCGCGCTTTGATCGTGTTCGCGCCCGGGCGGCGCTCGGCCATCTGCACGATCTGGGTGTGACTGTCGAGGGGTTGTCGGCGACCTCCGACCGCCTGCGCGACGCGCGCGAGGCCCTTGATCAGGGCGTTGCCGCACTTGCGGCGCAGGCGGCAACATGGGGGCATTGCGGGGAGCTGCGGCTCAATCTTGCCGCTTTGCGTGCGGCCCCGGCAGAACTGGCGCGCAGGCTCTTGCGGTGCGGGCTGCGCAGCGTTGCGGGGACGGCATATGGCGCGCGGGCCGAGGCGGAAGCGAAGCTGATGTCCGCCATGCTCGGCTTGCAACTCGGCGGTGGGCGCAGCTTGCATGGCTGTATCATCCGCCCGGACGGGCCGACCAGCGTCGTGGTCATGCGCGAGGTTGCTGCGCTTGATCCATTGCCGCGCCCGTTTGGTGAGGCACCAATGCTCTGGGACGGCCGGTTTCGCATCGCGCCACGCGCGCCAATTGCCGATGCGCGGATCGCGCCGCTGGGTGAGGCTGGCTTGCGCCATCTGCGCGATGTGGCCGATGCCGGTCAGTGGGCCGCGCCGCCCGCATGGCGTGGCGCGCCCCGCGCCGCGCAGTTGACCACACCCGCTTTATGGCAAAGGGGCAGGCTGCGCGCCGCGCCACTGGCCGATTATGGCGATCAGATTGACGCTGTATTCGTAAATTGCGGGCCAAACTGGCAAGAACCGTCGCATCAAGGCACCTGACGGATTGATCCCCGTCGTGTAAGGCTTAGATATAAATCAACGGCTGAACAGCCATCAACATCTCGAAGGGTTTCGTTCACGTGGGAAACGCTAAGAATTTCGCTTTTTGGGCAGTCGCCATCATTCTTCTGGTGGCGCTCTTCAACGTGTTCAGCGACGGCGGCGCGCGCAATGCTGGTACTGAAATTCCGTTCTCCGAATTCCTCAGCAAGGTCGAAGCGAAGCAGGTCGCCGATGTCTCCATCGACGGGGAAAAGCTGACCGGCCGCACGACTGACGGGCGCCCCTTCACGACATTCCAGCCGCTTGGCGTCGACATCATCGATGATCTGCGCGCCGGCGATGTGCGCGTGGCGGTTGAGCCGCAGCAACAAGGCGGGCTGCTCTCGACACTCAGCTTCTGGCTGCCGATGCTGATCATTTTTGGCATCTGGATTTTCTTCCTTAACCGCATGCAGGGCGGTGGTCGCGGTGCGATGGGGTTTGGCAAATCCAAGGCCAAACTGCTGACGGAGAAGACAGGAAAGGTTACATTCGACGATGTCGCGGGCATCGACGAGGCGAAAGAGGAACTCGAGGAGATCGTCGAGTTCCTGAAAGATCCCCAGAAATATTCGCGCCTCGGCGGCAAGATCCCGAAAGGCGCATTGCTGGTTGGCCCTCCGGGCACCGGTAAGACGCTGCTCGCCCGTGCGATTGCGGGTGAGGCGGGCGTCCCGTTCTTCACGATTTCGGGATCGGATTTCGTCGAAATGTTTGTCGGTGTCGGTGCATCCCGTGTGCGCGACATGTTCGAGCAGGCGAAAAAGAACGCACCCTGCATCGTCTTCATCGATGAAATTGATGCTGTCGGTCGCCATCGTGGTGCCGGTTATGGCGGCGGCAACGATGAGCGCGAACAGACGCTCAACCAGTTACTGGTGGAGATGGACGGTTTCGAGGCCAATGAAGGCGTGATCCTGATTGCGGCCACGAACCGCCCCGATGTCCTCGACCCCGCACTGCTGCGCCCCGGCCGGTTCGACCGCCAGGTTACCGTGAACAATCCCGATGTGGGTGGGCGCGAGAAGATCCTTCAGGTCCATGCCCGTCAGGTGCCGCTGGCCCCCGATGTCGACCTGAAGATCATTGCGCGCGGCACGCCGGGTTTCTCCGGTGCTGACCTCGCCAATCTCGTGAACGAAGCAGCCCTGCACGCGGCGCGCGCGGGCAAACGGCTCGTCACCATGGAAGATTTCGAGAAGGCCAAGGATAAGATCATGATGGGGGCGGAACGTCGCTCCATGGTCATGACGGAGGAAGAGAAGGCGCTGACCGCCTATCATGAGGCGGGTCATGCCATCGTCGGCCTGAATGTGCCGGAGCATGATCCGATCCACAAGGCGACGATCATTCCACGTGGCCGCGCGCTCGGTCTGGTGATGAGCCTGCCGGAGCGGGATCAGTATTCCGTCACCAAGAAGAAATACGTTTCCAAGATCGCCATGGCGATGGGCGGCAAGGTGGCCGAAGAGATCAAGTTTGGCGAAGAGAATGTGACATCCGGCGCGACCTCCGACATCCAGCAGGTCTCGAAGATCGCGCGGGCCATGGTCACCCAGTTCGGTTTCTCGGAAAAACTTGGCCATATCGACTATGCCGACCAGACCGAGAGCTACCTCGGTGCTTACGGCGGCAATCTCAGAATCTCGAGCGAGACGCAACGGGTGATCGAGGAGGAAGTGCGCCAGATCATCGACAATGGCTACGAGACGGCGAAACGCATTCTGACAGAGCATAATGATGAATGGGAGCGACTGGCGCAGGGCCTCCTAGAGTATGAGACGCTGACCGGCGACGAGATTCAGAAGGTCATCAATGGCGAGCCGCTGGACCGTTCCGAAGACGGCCCGACCCCGCCGCCAAGTCAGACCGGCAAGCCACGCCTGTCGGCTATTCCCAAGGCTGGCAAAAAGCGTGGCGGTGGTGAAGCGGGTGAGGCCCCGGCGTAACTTGTAATGAACACCGATTGGAATGTCTCAGCCTATGAGACGTTTGCTGATCTGAGGCTCAGGCCCGCGCTGGATCTTCTGGCGCGGGTCCTTTCTTTGCCAGAAGGCCCCATAATCGACCTTGGCTGCGGATCGGGCGCGGCGGGGCCGGTGCTGCGCAACCGGTTTCCAGATGCGATGCTGATTGGGATCGACAGTTCGCCGCAGATGCTCGAAAGCGCGGCAGCGGTGGGATCCTATGATCACTTGCAGAACACTGACATCGCGATTTGGCGGCCTGAGCTGGCACCGGCGTTGATCTTCTCCAACGCGGCCCTGCATTGGTTAGCGGATCATGAGCGTCTGGTGCCGCGCCTTTGCGAAGACCTCACGCCCGGTGGAGTTCTGGCCGTGCAAATGCCGGGGCAGTTGAACCGCCCGTCCCACCAGACCATGATCGCGGCTGCGGCGTCATTGCGCCCGGATCTCTATACCGGCTGGACGCCCTTTCCCGGTCCGAAATCAGCCGCCGACTATGCCCGGCTTCTACCTGATACTGTGCTCGACATGTGGGAGACCGAGTATTCCCAGCGTCTTGAGGCGAATGCGGAGGGTGCGCATCCGGTGCGCGCTTTCGTATCCTCTACCGGCGCGCGGCCGATCCTGTCGCAGCTGGATGCGGATGAGCGCGCAGTGTTCTGCGCCAGATGGGACGCCGCTCTGGCTGAGGTTTATCCGCTTGAGGCCGACGGCGGGTGCTGGTTTCCGTTCCGCCGTATTTTTTTCGTGGCTCAAAGGCCTTGTTGATGTGCGTCAGACCGTTGGCTGATTGCCGCGTACCGGTTTTCCATCGACGAAGTGGATGCCGCATTCCGCCTTTGCCTCGCCGCGCCAGCGCCCGGCGCGCGGGTCTTCGCCCGGTGCAGCCCGCGACGTGCAGGGCGCACAACCGATCGACGGATAGCCCTGCGCCACCAGCGGATGGGGTGGCAGGTCATGGGTTTTCATATAGGCGCGGATGCGCTGCGCATCCCAATCCGCCAGCGGGTTGAGCTTCAGTCGCCCGGCCTCATCGACCTCTACCGGGCTGAGCGCCGCGCGCGTTGCGCCTTGGAACCGCTTGCGCCCGGTGATCCAGCCATCGAACCCGTCAAGCGCCCGGGCCAGCGGTGCAACTTTTCGCAGATGGCAGCAGGCGTCAGTGTCGCGCTGATGCAGGGTCCTTGCCGGATCGTCCAGTTGCGCCGCGCCTGGATCGGGCCGGATGATACGCATGTCCGTCAAGCCCAGTTCGCGCGCCAGACGTGCCTGGTAAGCCAGGGTCTCTGGGAAGAGCATCTCCGTGTCGAGAAAGATCACCGGCGTATCCGCCGCGACCTTGGCGACGAGGTGGATCAGCGCCACGCTTTCCGCCCCGAAGGAGGAGACGAGCGCAACTCGGTCCTTCAGGTCCCGCGTCAGGGCCTCATACAGCATCTCTTCCGCGTCGAGGCGGCTGTAGAACCGCGCCAGAAGGTCGGCGAAACCTGTGCGGTCCAGCGCCGGTGCAGACAGGTTTGTCACTGTCCGCTCGCGGCGCGCCGCGCCTCCAGAATGTTCCGGGGACCGGGGTAGCCGCGCTGATAGCGCAGGCTCATCCGGTCCTGGGCGGCGGCCCAATGCGCCTCCGGCTGGCGGTTGGAGACCCTTTGCGGTGTCTCCACTTCGTCAAAACCACAGGCCCGCAGATACGCATACTGATCCGCGATGACCGGACCGTGAGCGCGCAGGCGTCCCGTATACCCGCGCGCGCGCAGCGCTCGGGCGATGGAGAACCCGCGCCCATCCGCAAACGACGGAAAGTCGACAGAGATCAGCGCCGCGCGGTCCAGCCACGCATCAAGTGCGTCCAGATCGATGTCATTCGGAACGGCAAGTCCGATACGACCCTCGCCGAGATCATCGCGCGACCCAGCATCCGCAAAGTCAAGGATCGGCCCTTCGGGCAATGCTTCGCCCGGCTCGACCCGCGTCCATTTGTCGACCAGCGGCCCTGTATCATCACGCAGCGGCATAGAGCGTCTCCTTGAAGGCATCCATGCCGAGGCGGCGATAAGTCTGCAGGAACGTCTCTCCCTCAGCCCGCTTGTCGAGATAGGTCGCGATCAGCGTTTCGATCGCGCCGGTGACGTCCTCGAAACTAAAGCCGGGACCCGTCCGCTCGCCAATCTCCGCCGTCTCGGTTGCATCGCCGCCAAGAGTGATCTGATAGCTTTCGACCCCCGCCTTATCGAGGCCGAGAATGCCGATATGGCCGATATGGTGATGGCCACAGGCATTGATGCAGCCTGAAATCTTGATCGATAACGGCCCGATCTTCGCTTGCAAATCAGGATCCGCGAACCGCTCGGCGATCATCTGCGCCACCGGGATCGACCGTGCGGTCGCGAGGTTGCAATAGTCGAGACCGGGGCAGGCGATGATGTCTGTCACCAGCCCCTTGTTTGGTGCATCCAGACCCTGCGCGCCGAGCATCTTCCAGACCATGTAAAGCTCATCCTTGCGGACATTCGGCAGGACGACATTCTGTTCATGGGTGATACGCAATTCGTCCAGCGAATGCGCCTCGGCAATCGCCGCCATGGCGCGCATCTGTTCAGCTGTCGCGTCGCCCGGCGCGCCGCCGACCGGTTTCAGTGAAATCGTTGCGATGGCATAACCGGGCTGGCGGTGGGGGTGCACATTGCGGGCAACCCAGGCAGCGAATGCCGCATCCTCGCGCTTCATACGCTCAAAAAGGACGCTCTCATCCGCGGTCTCGCGATAGTCGGGGGGTGTGAAATAGCTCTCGATCCGTGCAATCTCGGTATCGTCCGGGGCAATGGTCTGGCCGTCCAGCCGGGCGAACTCCGCTTCGACCTGACGCTTGTAATCTTCAATGCCCAGTTCATGCACCAGGATCTTGATCCGCGCCTTGTATTTGTTGTCGCGCCGCCCATGCAGATTGTAGATCCTGAGGCAGGCTTCGAGGTAGGGCAGGAGGTCACGCCGGGGCAGCCAGTCGCGGATCACCTTGCCGATCATCGGCGTGCGGCCAAGACCGCCGCCAACCAGCACCTTGTAGCCGATCTCGCCCGCCTCATTACGCAGGACCTGAATGCCGATATCGTGCACCTTGATCGCCGCGCGGTCCTCTTCGGCCCCGGTCACGGCGATCTTGAACTTCCGCCCGAGGAAGGTGAACTCGGGGTGAAGTGACGACCACTGGCGGATCAACTCAGCGGTTTTGCGCGGATCGTCCACTTCATCAGGGGTGACGCCCGCAAACGGGTCCGATGTGGTGTTGCGGATGCAGTTGCCGGAGGTCTGGATGGCATGCATCTCAACCTCCGCCAGATCATCGAGAATTGCGGGAATGTCGCGCAGTTTGGGCCAGTTGAACTGGATGTTCTGACGGGTCGTGAAATGCCCATAGCCGCGGTCGTATTTCTCGGCGATGTCCGCCAGTTTGCGCATCTGTTCGCCCCGCAGTGTGCCATAGGGGATCGCGACGCGCAGCATATAGGCATGGAGCTGCAGATAGACGCCGTTCATCAGGCGAAGGGGGCGAAATTCTTCCTCCGTCAGGGCACCGCTCAGGCGACGGGCGACCTGATCGCGGAACTCGGCTGCACGCTCGGCCACGAAGGCGGCGTCGAACTCATCATAGCGGTACATGGCAGGGCCTCTCGGTGCGCTCAGGCCGCGTCGCGCAGCCGGGTCTGTTCGCCATAGGCGAATGTCGGCTGCCGATCAGCACGGATCGCCTCACGCCGAACGATGGGGAAGGGCATGCCGCTGGCCAGAGTCACGTCGACCAGGTAGGGGCCGACGACCTCCGCGTCATGGGCGGGTGCGGCGGCTGTCGCCTCCAGCGCTGCACGGGCCCCGGTATCGGCGGCGACATGCGCGGCCTCAATATGCGGCGACCAGTCGCTACCGGTCCACCAGACGGCATGGCCGTCCAGCAGGTCGTGGGCAGACAGAACTGCGGGATGAAATGTCTTGGCCATGGGGACCTCTCCTTCGGATCAGGCGGTGGGGTGGGTCTGTGATGTGTGGGGCGACGGTGCCAGCGTGGCGCGCTGCTCAGCCACGCGGTCGGCGGTGGCTTTGACGGCGCGCAAGGCTTCAAGAAACAGTGCTTCGATCACCGGTGCTGGGGCATCCCCGGTCGGAGCGTCAGACAGGACGAATATGCCGGGCACATCGGTTTCCGAGCTGCGGTAGTCAGCGATTCGAGGCAGGCCCGTGATCGCATCGCTGCCATCGGGGTTCTGAACGACCATTACCGCGGTGCCGGTGATCGTCTCTGCGGTATCGGTTTCGACATTGAACCCGCCTTCAAGCGAGCCCCAGACGGAGGTTGCCATGCGGCCAGACAGCGTCAGCGGGCGGCGGTCGACAAGCTCTGCACTGATCTGGGCGCGCAGTGACGCCTTGGCCCCGATATCGGCTTCGGCGTGGTCGCGCTCGACCAGAACAGGGGCGAGACCATGCCGCGCGAACTGAAGCACGGCATAAAGCGCTACGGGGCCATTACCGATAACGGCTACAGGAGGTGCGCCGACGGCGTCTGTCTCTGCGGCTAGTGGCATTGGATTTCTCCAGTTTCAACGGCTCTGCTAAGAGAGGTAAGCGTAAGATATGTGGATAGCAATTAAATACATATGCTGAAACACATTGGAAATAATTACCAAAAATAAAATGTTAAATAAATGACCTTGGCTTGTCGCCATTTGCGGACCCGCGATGAATGCGCTACCGCACTGTTCTGCCAGCATAAGAGACCTGCTATGGATAATATCCTCTTGCGACCCTTGCCCCTCACGACCGCATCAGTGGGTATGCTGCGTCTGGCGGGCGGCCCGGTGGCGTTCGCTGAGCTTGAACTCTTGCGGCGAGGTCATCCTCCGCAACTTGTCCCCAATGATGCAGTGGACATGGGCCGACTTGCCCCATTTTGCGCCCTGCGCGATCCGATATTGGGCATTGCCATGGATCGACCGCTCCTGATGGCAGTTTTGAACGTGACGCCCGACAGTTTTTCCGACGGCGGAACCGATGCAGACATGGACGAAGCCGTCGCGCGGGGCATGGCACTGGCGGCGGCCGGGGCCGATTTCATCGATATCGGCGGCGAAAGCACACGGCCAGGGGCTGATCAGGTCTCGATCGGGCAGGAACAGGACCGGGTTCTGCCGGTGATCGAGGGGCTGCGTGCTGCTGGTCTTCGGGTTCCCATATCGATTGATACCCGCAATGCAGCAACCGCCCGGGCGGCGATGGCGGCGGGCGCGGGCCTGTTCAACGATATATCCGCATTGACCCATGATCCGGACAGCCTGGCCACCGCGGCGGAGCTTCGCATGCCCGTTTGCCTGATGCATGCGCAGGGCGATCCAAAGACCATGCAGGCTGATCCGCGCTACGACGATGTGGTGCTGGACGTCCATGACTGGCTTGGCGCGCGGGTGGAGGCCTGCGTCGCGGCGGGTATCCCGAAATCGCGTATCATCGTCGATCCAGGTATCGGGTTCGGCAAGACGCTCGCGCATAATCTGCGGCTCATCTCGCATCTGTCGGTGTTTCACGGGCTCGGCTGCGCGGTGATGCTCGGCGCATCGCGCAAACGCTTCATCGGCACGCTGACCGGGGTTGAGCATGCGGCGGAGCGGGGCGCAGGTTCCGTCGGTGCGGCGATTGCAGGCGCGGCGCAAGGTGCACAGATTCTGCGTGTGCATGACGTCGCAATGACACGGCAGGCACTTCTGATATGGTCCGCAGCATCGGGGATGTGGGAGCCGGAGACATGAGTGGACTTTTCGGAACGGACGGGGTGCGCGGGCGTGCCAATTCAGGCGCGATGACCGCCGAGATGGCCATGCGCCTTGCCATGGCCGCGGGGCGGTATTTCACCCGCGGCGATCACATGCACCGCGTTGTGATCGGCAAGGACCCGCGCCTTTCGGGCTATATGCTGGAAGGCGCGATGGAGGCCGGTTTCACCTCCGTCGGGATGGAGGTTCTCCAAACCGGTCCGATCCCCACCCCGGCGGTGGGCATGCTGACCCGGTCGATGCGCGCGGATATCGGGGTGATGATCTCGGCGTCTCACAACTCCTACGAAGATAACGGGATCAAGTTCTTTGGCCCTGACGGGTTCAAGCTGTCAGACGCGGATGAGGCTGCCATCGAGGCCCTGCTGGACAGCCCCGCGCTGGCCCCGGCAGACAGGATAGGGCGGGCAAAACAGATCGATGACGCCGTCGGGCGCTATATCGAGGTGGCGAAGGCGACCTTCCCGAAGGCGCTGTCGCTTGACGGGCTGAAAGTTGTCGTGGATTGCGCCAACGGTGCCGCCTACAAGACCGCGCCGACGGTACTGTGGGAACTTGGGGCCGATGTTGTGGCCCTTGGTGTCACCCCCAACGGGACCAATATCAACAAGAATTGCGGCTCCACCGCGCCGCAGGCCTGTATCGACCGGGTTATGCTGGAAGGCGCCGATATCGGCATCACGCTTGATGGAGATGCGGATCGGGTGATCCTGATTGATGAGACCGGGCAGATCGTCGATGGCGACCAGATCATTGCGCTGATTGCTGCCCGCATGAAGGCGGCGGAGGAGCTGCGTGGCGGTGCCGTCGTCACGACCGTCATGTCCAATATGGGGCTGGAGCGGTGCCTAAAACCCATGGAACTGGCCCTTGTGCGCACCGCCGTCGGCGACCGTCATGTGGTCGCGGAGATGCGCCGTTCAGGCTACAATCTCGGCGGTGAGCAATCGGGCCATGTGGTCTTGTCGGATTTTGCCACTACGGGCGATGGGTTGATCGCCGCCCTGCGCGTGCTCGCCGCGATCCAGATCGAGGGGCGCGCCGCCTCGGAAGTCTGCAACATGTTTGCACCCCTGCCGCAAATCCTTCAAAACGTCCGCTTTGCTGGTGGCGACCCGCTGGCAACGGATGCCGTGAAGGCCGCCATCGCCAGCGGCGAAGCGCGCCTCAACGGTACGGGGCGCGTCCTTATCCGCAAATCCGGCACGGAGCCGCTGATCCGCGTGATGGCCGAAGGCGAGGACAAGGCATTGGTGCAGGAGGTCGTTTCATCCATCGCGGCGGAGGTTGCTGGGGTTTAGGAATTGATTGCCCGCGTTGAGTAGAAAGAGGGCTTTGGCACCGTTCATACAACCTGCTTCAAAGTCTGTTTTGGACCGCGCTTGCGGTAAAGCCCGGACCGTTCAAGATTGCGCTACCTTGGCTGAAATTGCTGCTAGCAGTGCAACCTCGGTGCCCGCCAACCCTGCGGACAGATACAATGTGCGCGGCTTCGCGCGGCTTGCGAGATCTGAATCCAGGATCGATCCTAGATTATCGATGCCACCGAAAGACAGAGCATCGGCCAGAAAGTGGTCACGACCCTGTTCTCTGATCTGCTGCGGGCTATCACTCACAATACGATCTGCCCATGTTGCAACCTCAACCGGGGCTTCATGACGATGTCTGGTCTTGGGGCCGACCGTCGTGATGTGCGTGCAACGGTCCAGCCAAGACAGTTCGAAAACCGGTTCCGAGGCATTCGTCGCTGTCACGATTGCATCCGACTGGCGCACCAATCGTTCTGCCTTGTCCACAGCAATTGTTTCTACGCCTGTGTCGCTTTCGAGTTTCCTTGTGAATGCACATCTGAGTTCCCGGTTTCGAGAGAAAACCAGGAATCTCCTGGGCTTGGCCAATGCAGCAATCGCCCTGACCTGCGTGAACGCCTGCAGACCGCTGCCAATTACGCCGCATGTTTCGACACCCGGTCCGGCGAGGTTCTGGTATGCGATACCTCCGAGAATTCCGGTGCGCCAGGCGCCTAAGCGTTCTCCTACCGCTATGGCCTTCAGATTGTGTGTTTCACGATCCCAGCATGCAATGATCTGATCTTCTTTGGCCCTCTGCAAGCCTGGGCGGTGGGAATATGCCCGAAAACCGAAGTTTTCCAGATCGGTTCCGGCCGTGATTACAAGCGTCTCCCCGTCGAGAGGAATAGCCATCCGTGGAGGGGCATCCGTTTCACCGGCACAGGTCTGCCTCAGGAAGTCGCCAATAGCTTTGGCCGCAAGGGGGATATCCAGGTTCTGTAAGTCGTTATCGGTAATGAGTTGCATCGACACGGCCCTCCGAACCCGGCACCGAGTTACGGGTAGCACCTCAACTCTGGTTGAGGCCAAGTGTTTTCTGCGAAGCGGACACCCGCTGGAAGTGAAGCATAAGTCAAATCTGCTCGAACCGGGTCTTCACGGATGGTCTTGGTGAGCCACCCCAAGCCTGACTGTCATTGGGTAGCGCGGCAGCCTCAGGCCATCGCACCCACCAGGCTTTCAAACAGTCGTGCCCCATCGGTGCCGCCCAGTTCCGCATCATTCAGCCGCTCAGGATGGGGCATCATGCCGAGGACCCGGCGGTTCTCGGAAAGGATGCCGGCGATGTGGGCGACGGAGCCGTTGGGGTTTGCCTCTGCCGCTATCTTGCCTTCGGATGTGGTGTAGCGAAAGGCGATACGGGCGTCGCCGTCCAGCCGTTCGGTCAGGTCCGCATCGGCGATGTAGTTGCCATCGTGATGGGCGACGGGGGTGCGGATGACTTCGCCCTTCTGATAGCAGTTGGTGAAAGTACTGTCCGTTGTCTCCACCCGCAAATGGACATCGCGGCAGACGAATTTGAGGCCTGCATTGCGCATCAACGCACCGGGCAGAAGCCCGGCCTCGATCAACACCTGAAAGCCATTGCAGACGCCGAGAACCGGCCCGCCCTTCTGAGCAAAATCCACAACCGCGTTCATCACTGGAGAGCGCGCCGCGATGGCCCCGCAGCGGAGGTAATCGCCAAAAGAAAAGCCGCCGGGAATGGCAATGGCGTCGAGGCCGTCAGGCAGGGCGGCGTCCTTGTGCCAGACCATGTGCGGGCGCTGTCCCGTGGCCCGCTCCAGCGCCACCGCCATGTCGCGGTCGCAGTTCGATCCCGGAAAGACGATGACGGCGGTTTTCATCTGAAACGCTCCTCAGTTCAGAAAATCGGTGACGACGGCGACGCCGGGCAGGGTGGGGCCGTCCATCGCGGCCAACTCGGCGCTGGCGTCGGAGAGGGAGATGCGGCGGTTGATCAGGGGCGCGGGATCGACCGCGCCGCTCTCGATCAGGCTGAAGAGGGACGGGAACCGCCAACCAGGCATGCCGCGCGAGCCAAAAAGCGACAATTGCCCCGAATAGACCGCGTCCCAGGGCAGGGTCATGTTGACGTGTGCGCCTGCAGGCATCCCGATCTGCACATGACGGCCCAGTTTGCGCAAACAGCGGATGGAGGCGGCGGTGGTGTCGTTGATCCCCAATGCCTCCATGCTCACATGCGCTCCAGCGCCGGTCAGGTCGCGGATTGCGGTAGCGGCGTCGACCTCGGCGGCATTCACGACGGCCTCGGCCCCCATTTTCTGCGCTTCGGCAAGCTTGTCGGCCTGGATATCGACCGCGATGACCCGCGCGCCCATGGCGCGCCCCAGCATGACAGCCGAAAGGCCCACGCCGCCTGCACCGTGCACCGCCAGCCACTCACCCGCCTTCAGATCGGCACGCCCAGTCAGACCGTGCCAGGCTGTCGTCACCCGGCAGCCCATGGCCGCCGCCGTCTCCGGCGCGAGATAGTCAGGCAGGCGCGCGAGGTTGTGATCCGCGTGGGGCACGCCAATGCGTTCGGCGAAGGCACCGGGCCCGGTAAAACCCGGAACCGCCTGATTGAGGCATGTGGTCTGATGGCCGGAAGAGCATGCCATGCACTGCCCACAGCCCAGAATGACCGGTGCGATCACCCGGTCGCCGGGTTTCCAGAAAGACACGCGCGGGCCGACTTCCTCCACCACGCCGCAATACTCGTGGCCGGGGATCTGCGGCAGAACGATATCGGGGTCTGTGCCTGTCCAGCTATGCCAGTCGGACCGACAGACGCCGCAGGCCAGAACCGACAGGACAACACCGTCTTCAGGGCAGGTGGGATCGTCCACCTCCGTTATTTCCAGCGGCGCGCGATAGGTGGTCAGCAGCGCCGCGCGCATCAGATGATCTCGATGCTGTAGGTCTCGATCACGGTATTGGACAGGAGCTTGTCGCACATCGCGGTCACTGCGGCGCGGGCGGCCTCTGCATCCGTTTCCGCAAGATCCAGTTCGATCACCTTGCCCTGGCGCACGCCGGTGACGCCATCAAAGCCGAGCGCGCCAAGCGCGTGGCGCACGGCCTCTCCCTGCGGGTCGAGAACGCCCTGTTTCAGCATCACATTCACCCGTGCGCGCATACAGCGTCTCCTTCTTCAGTGGACGAGTTTTGGGCCGGAGGCAGGCTTGGTGCTGTTCTGCGGCATGATGCCGAGGCGCTTGGCCACCTCCGTATAGGCATCGGCCAGATCGCCCAGATCACGGCGAAACACGTCCTTGTCCAGCTTGCGACCGCTTTCCACATCCCAGAGGCGACAGCTATCAGGGCTGATTTCGTCGGCGATGATGATACGCTGGAAATCACCCTCGAATATGCGGCCGCATTCGATTTTGAAATCCACCAGCTTGATCCCGACGGCCAGCATCATGCCGGAGAGGAAATCGTTCACGCGCAGCGCCAGCGCGATCATGTCATCCAGATCCTGCTGTTGCGCCCAGTTGAAGGCGATGATGTGTTCTTCGGTGACCAGCGGATCGCCCAGTTTGTCATCCTTGTAGTAGAACTCGACAATGGGGCGGGGCAGTTGTTCGCCTTCCTCGATACCGAGGCGTTTCGACATCGTACCGGCGGCGACATTGCGCACGACCACTTCCAGCGGAATGATCTCCACCTGCCGGATCAGTTGTTCGCGCATATTCAGGCGACGCATGAAATGGGTTGGCACACCGATTGAATTCAGTGCCCCCATGATATGCTCGCTGATCCGGTTGTTCAGCACGCCCTTGCCATCAATCACGTCGCGTTTTTCGGCGTTGTAGGCTGTGGCGTCATCCTTGAAATACTGGATGTAAGTTCCGGGTTCCGGCCCCTCATAAAGGATCTTCGCCTTGCCTTCGTAAATCATTCTGCGGCGGGCCATGGACGGCTCCTTCATGCGGCCGAATCGGCCTGAAAAACGGGGTACGCGCAAATTCAGCACCCATCTCGCGGCTTATAGGGCCGCGCGCGTTCTGTCGCAAGGCGGCGGGCCTGTGGGACCTTCACATGCACGCCTGCGGCGCATATGTCTTTGGGTAACAGAAAGTCGATGGGAGAAGACAGCGATGAGCACGTTCGATGACCGCGAAAGGGCGTTCGAGAGCAAGTTTGCCCATGACGCCGAAATGCAGTTCAAGGCTGCTGCCCGGCGCAACAAGCTTTTGGGCCTGTGGCTGGCCGGCCCACTGGGTGAGGCCGATCCAGAAGCCTATGCGCGCTCCGTCGTCGTGGCGGATCTGGCGGAGGAAGGCGATGAGGACGTCATGCGCAAGGTCATGGCCGACATCGCCGCCAAGGGCGCGTCGGTGACGGAGGCCGAAGTACGTGCCAAACTGGTTGAGCTTGGCGCTGTTGCCAAGGAACAGCTCCTCAACGAAATCAGCTAAGGCCGCTTTCGCGTAGATGTGAGAACGGGTGCCTCATCGGGCACCCTTGGCAGGCCTGTGTCCATTGCCCTCAGTGCCGCGTTGGTGCGGTATCCGCTGCCAATGTCGATTTTTTGGGGGCCGTTCCTGCGTGTCTGTTCCGCTTTGACCTTGCTGTTTGCGGCAGGGAAATCACCGCACGAAATGTCAGCAGGGCCAATAGCGGCAAGAGAAGTTTCGCATCCACTTTCCGTCTTCTCTGACCATTTTCACTGAGGGAGGCAGGGAAAGGATAGTGATGGTTCCACGCCGCGCCGAAAGGGCGCGGCAAAGGCGACGGAGGTCGTTATCCGCCAAAAGCTGCGTTGAGAATCAAACCGACCCACACCACGGCAACAATGCCGCCCAAAGCCACATAGCGAGAGATATTTGTGTTCTGGTTTTGCATAACCGGTGCTCCTTAAAACGACCGCGCAAATGTGCGGTTGCTCATGACACATGGGAGCGATGCAGACTGTTTCAACGTGCGGTTACACGTATTTCACGTGACTGTGTAAGGATGCAACTACTCGCGGCCTTCCGGCCCAAAGACGCGGGCGAAGATCGTGTCCACATGTTTGGTGTGGTGTCCAAGGTCGAACTTTTCTTCGATCTCCGCTTCGGTCATCGCGGCCATGACCTCCTCATCGGCTTTCAGTTCGGTCATGAAATCTGCGCCTTCTTCCCAAACTTTCATCGCGTTGCGCTGGACGAGGCGATAGCTGTCCTCGCGGCTGACGCCTTTTTGTGTCAGCGCCAGCATGACCCGCTGGGAGTGCACGAGGCCGCGAAATTTGTTCATGTTGTCCATCATGTTGTCGGGGTAGACGACCAGCTTTTCGATAACGCCGGTCATCCGCGCCAGCGCAAAATCCAGCGTGACCGTCGCGTCCGGCCCGATATTCCGCTCCACTGAGGAGTGGGAGATATCCCGCTCATGCCAGAGCGCGACATTCTCCATCGCGGGCAGGGCATAGGCGCGGACCATGCGCGCGAGGCCGGTCAGGTTTTCGGTCAACACCGGGTTGCGTTTATGCGGCATCGCCGATGATCCCTTCTGGCCGGGGGAGAAATACTCCTCCGCCTCCAGCACCTCGGTGCGCTGCAAATGGCGGATCTCCGTCGCGAGCCGCTCGATGGAGGAGGCGACGACCGCGAGAACCGAAAAGAACATCGCATGGCGGTCGCGCGGGATGACCTGGGTCGATACAGGCTCCGCCTCCAGCCCCATTGCGGCGGCGACATGGGCCTCCACCGCCGGGTCGATATTGGCAAAGGTGCCGACCGCGCCGGAGATCGCGCAGGTCGCAATCTCCTGCCGGGCCTGCGCGAGGCGGGATCGGTTTCGATCCATCTCCGCATGGGCCTGCGCCATTTTCAGCCCGAACGTGACCGGCTCGGCATGGATGCCGTGGCTGCGCCCGATGCAGACGGTGTCCTTGTATTCGAAGGCCTTCGCCTTCAGCGCCTCGCAGAGCGCATCCATATCGTCGAGCAGGATGTCGGAGGCGCGCACCAGTTGCACATTGAAACAGGTGTCCAGCACATCCGACGAGGTCATGCCCTGATGGACGAAACGCGCCTCATCCCCCACATGATCGGCGAGATGGGTGAGGAAAGCGATGACATCATGTTTGACCACGCGCTCGATCTCGTCGATGGCGGCGACATCGAACTCAACATCCTTGGCGGTCCAGACCGCCTTGGCGGCGCTTTCGGGGATCACGCCCAGTTTCGCCTGCGCATCGCACGCATGGGCCTCGATTTCGAACCAGATGCGGAACTTGGTTTTAGGCGACCAGATAGCGGTCATTTCGGGGCGTGAATAACGGGGGATCATTGCGCGGCTCCACAATTGACTGGTCTTGGCGCGGCGTAGCACTCCACCCGGAACATGGCAACTGACGCAGGGTACATGTTGCGCTGCGAATTCGCATATGCGTTATTTCTGTTCTCTGCTGTTCGGCAGGCTGAATGTGCAATCAGAACATGAGGTTACGAATATGAATGAACAGGTCCTTCTGGGCAGGCTGCCCTATGGTCCGCCTGCGATGCGGCGTGCGGGCGCAGTGGCATTCGGCGTGGCGCTGCTGGTCGTTTCCGCCAAGGTGAATGTCGCGACCGTACCGGTCCCGGTGACCATGCAGCCGCTGGCGATCATGGCATTGGCAATGGCGTTCGGGCGTGTGCTGGGCCTTTCAACCATCCTCGCCTATCTCGCCCTCGGCGCGGCCGGTCTGCCGGTTTTCGCAGGCACGCCTGAGCGGGGGATCGGCCTTGTCTACATGTTCGGCGCGACGGGTGGTTATCTCGCCGGGTTCGTGCTTGCCACCGCTCTGGTCGGCTGGCTGGCGGAGCGGGGATGGGACCGCTCCGTCTTCACTGCCTTTCCGGCCATGGTGATCGGTCTCGCGGCGCTTTATGTGCCGGGGGTGCTGTGGCTCGCCTATGGTGCGCCGCTTGGGCTTTTTGCCGGTTTCGCGGGGATCGGGATCGATAAGGCCATCGCTGCCGGTATCATGCCGTTTCTGTGGATGGACGCGCTGAAACTGGCGCTGGCCGCCATCGGTTTTCCGCTGATCTGGCGGGTGCTGGGCAACCGCTGAACGAAAAGGGGCACCCCCTGTGATGGGGTGCCCCTATCTTGCCGGTCTCAGCCGATCAGAAGTTCAGCGACAGGTTGCGGTGGTTGGCCGTACAGCTGGCCAGATAGAGCGCCTGTTCGTCGGTCATCCGGTCCTGGGAACGGGCACCGATTGTGTCTCTGATCGCCGCTACATAGGCCTCGATTTCGGGTATCAGCACAGGGGCCGCATTTTTCCGCCAGTTCTTCTGGTCGTTATAGGCGGTGACGGCCTCCTCAAACTCTTCCATCGCCTTGGCAGGATCGAAGGAGCGCTTGCGCAATGCCCTGCGTGCCTTGCTGAGCGCCGACTTGACGTCATCCGCGCCGGCGATGTCACCGAAGATGTCCTCGATATCCTTCGCGGCATCCTCGGCGGCCTCGGCCTCGTCTTCGGTCGCGCCGGTGATGATGTTCCGGAACCGGTCGAGATTGCCTTCGGCGGCGAGGAACGCGTCGGAGGAACTGAGCGCCTCCAGCACCTCTACCGCGTCCTGATAGGCATCGTCGCCTGACCGCTCCCACTTCCTGCGGGCGTCTTCTTCAGCCTTGGCCAGTTCACTGAACGCAGCATAGGTGTCCGGCCAGTCGGCGGGGATTTCCGCCTCCAGCCTTGCGGCGTCGGCTTCCAGTTCTTCAATCCGTGCGCTGACCTTGGCCTTCGCTTCGTCGCTTTCACCGCGCATCCGGCTCAACCGGGTTTGCAGCGCGTCGATCTCTTCACGCTCCTTGCGCACATCTTTCTCGTGGCGGCGCACCTCGGCGAGGATCGGTCGATAGGCGGGGGCGGCAGCCTCAACCGCGTCATGCGCGGTCCAGACCTCGTCGAGCGCCGCTAGCGCGGCTTCGGCATCGTCCAGCGAGGACGTGAAATCGTCCGCCAGGTCCTCGGGCAGCCCCGACAGGTCCAGCGACCGCGCATCGGAGATGACCGCCAGCGTGGCACCGCCATCCGTGGTCACGCGATCATGGACGAAATCTGCCAGGCAGAACTGCAATTTGGGATTGCGCGGCGGCGGCGCGGTCTCGCCCAGCAGGCTGACCCGGTTCGGCAGATAGTTCACCAATGGTGGATAAAGCCCGACGATCAGGAGTGCGATCAACTGAAGCGCGATGAAAGCGATCACGCCCTTGTACATCTGCATCGTCTTGACGACCGCCGGGGCGACGCCGCGCAGATAGAAAAGCGCAAATCCGAAGGGCGGTGTGAGGAACGAGGTCTGGATATTCAGACCGATCATCACACCCAGCCAGACGGCGGTGATGTTCGCGCCGGGATCGGCCAGCAGGATCGGGGCCACGATGGGCACCACGACGACCGCGATCTCGATGAAGTCAAGGAAAAAGCCGAGTATGAAGATGACCAGCATCACGATGACGAACTGCGTCCAGAACCCGCCGGGCAGTGAGTTGAGGAAATCGCGCACCAGCTCCTCGCCGCCAAAGGCGCGGAAGGCGGCGGTCAGCATCGCTGCGCCGAGCAGGATGATGAACACCAGCGATGTCGTCTTCGCGGTCTCAAGCATCACGCCGTGCAGGGTATTCTCGATCTTGAGAACCCGCAGACCGCTCCATATCAGGGAAATGATCAGCAAGGTCGCTGCGGCGATCCCGATATAGATGCCCTGCATGTCTTCTGGCGAGGTGATGGATTTCGCGTTCATGTCGTAATTCGCGATGGCATAGCTGAGCGCGCAGAGCGAAAGGATCGCGAGCACCGCCGGGTGATAGGCCCCGCGACCATCATAAAGCCGGTAACCTGCCATGATCAGCGCACCCGCCGCACCGATGGCCCCTGCCTGGTTCACCGTCGCGATCCCGCCGATGATCGAGCCGAGTACGAGAAAGATCAGCGCCAGTGGCGGGAACAGCGTCAGCGCGACATTGCCCCAGAATTTCGCATCGCGCTGGCCTTCATAGGGCACTGCGGGCGCGGATTTCGGATTGAACAGCGCGAAGACGAGGATGTAGATCATGTAGATCAGGACGAGCAGGATGCCCGGCACGAAGGCCCCGAGGAACATCTCACCCGCTGATGTGGAGGTGACATCGAACGCGGTTGGCATGGACAACTCGCCCGTCGCCTCGGTGTAGAGCGTCTTGCGCAGGGTCGATGCCTGGTCAACGCCGGACGCCAGCTGGTCGGCCAGAATGATCAGAACGATGGAGGGCGGAATGATCTGCCCCAATGTGCCTGATGCAGCGATCGTGCCGCTCGCCAGCGATGGCGAGTAATTGTTGCGCAACATCGCGGGCAGCGAGATCAGCCCCATCGCCACAACGGTCGCACCGACGATGCCGGTCGTCGCGGCAAGCAGTGCCCCCACGAACACGACGGAGATGCCAAGGCCGCCAGGTACAGGACCGAACAGGCCCGCCATGCACACGAGGAGATCTTCCGCGATCTTCGAGCGTTGCAGCATGATGCCCATGAAGATGAACAGCGGGATGGCGATCAGCGTATCTCGCTCCACTTCCCAGTAGACACCGCGCAGGTTGGTCACCCCGGCCGACAGCCATTGCCCAGGTCCGCCGGAATGGAAATAGGCGTCGGTGGAGCCGTCGAAGAGGTAACCGGCCGCAGCCGCCGCAGTGATGGAGATGATCGCCGCACCTGGAAGCGCGAAGGCCACGGGATAGCCGGAGCCAAGCGCAAAGGCGAGCAGGACCAGCAGAAGAAAGAGGAAAAAGAGTTCCATATCGAAAGGTCCTTAGTGCGAAATCGCGCTGGTTTCGCGCTTGCCGGGTTCGTCGCGCATATCGGCGACGGCTTCGAAAAGATAGCTGACGAACTGGATCAGCATGGTGACCGCGAAGATCGCGAGGAAGGCGGCCATCTGGTACTTGATGAACATGCCGGTCCCGCCGGTCTGGGTGACCTCGAAATTCGCGATCGGGCTGTTGATGATCGATGTCTTGCTGCCGAGACCGATGGCGATGATGACCCAGCAGGTGGTGATCCCGAGGAAGATGGAGCCGAAAGCGTTGACCTTGCCTTTGCCGCGCGGGCTCATCCCCGCGTAGAACACATCGACGCGCACATGGCCCTCATCCAGAAGGGTATAGGCGGATGCGAACAGGAACAGCGCCGCATACCAGTAGCGCACCAGATCACCCATCAGGGCTTGCTCGTAGGAAAAGACGAAGCGGGAGATGACGATCAAAAGCTCTGCCGCGACGATCATCAGCGCGAGCCATGTGAAGCCCAGCGTCCGCGTGACACTGCCGAGCAGGATGCCGACGAGGATCAGCGGAACATGGACGTAGGGGCCGACGAAATGCGACAGGCCGAATTGCACAACCATCTCGCGGCTCATGAAGTTGATCAGCAGGTTTTCCGTTCGCATGAATGCGATAATCGCATCCGCGATGCCGACCAGCAGCACGATCCAGAAACAGCACCGGATGATCCAGATATTGAACCGCGTGATCCGGTTGGCATCCCATCTGAGCGCTGTGTTCGGATTGCGCATGACGTAGAAAACCGCCAGCGCCGAAAGGATGACGAAGATGGCCGCCTGGATGAGGGCCATGAGACCGCCACCGCTGAACGCGGCTGCGGCACCGGGGAACCCGTGGAAAACGACGAGCACATTGTTGATCAGATAAGCGGCGAGGATCGCAAGCATGCCCCAACCCAGAAGCCGGACCATCGGTGCAGGTGCCCCATCGCGGGCGATCCCGTGGTTTACGCTGGCATCAAACATGCCACTTCTCCCTCTAGCGTGGTGACCTTGCGTCACCTCGGTGTCTGTTTAGCCGCCGTTAACCAGTTTTTGCACTGCACACTTCGTCGCGGTCTGTTTTTTTTACCAATTCTGCGGTCTGGCAGGGTGCCAGATTTGCAACTGCTGATTCATAGTGATGATAATTGAATAGATAAATCAACCGGTTCCCACGTTGGCCTCATTCACAATGCAAAGCTTGGTGAAAACCGGGGCGAGGCAAAAGAAAAGGCGGGGTGATGACCCCGCCTTTCCCTGATTCACGCTGAGCTGGACTTAGATGTCCAGAACCCGGTTGCGCTGGTTCACGAACGAACCTTCGAATTTCGACATAAAGCCGCCAACTTCGCGCAGCGAAGCCTGGAAGCTGTCGTCGATCTTCGCGGCAAGCTCGGAATGGGCGCGGGTTTCTTCGAACACGGCTTCGGCGGCATCGCCGAATGCGTCCCAGACGTCGTCATTGAACGAGCGGACCTCGACACCGTGATCGTTGATCAGACGGGCGAGATAGCCGCCATTGTTTGCCATCGCTTCTTCATGCGACGCGGCATGCTCTTCGTAGCAGGCTGCGGTGACCACGGCCTGTTCGTAAGAGGACAGGCTGTCCCAGAACGCCTTGTTGAGGCCGAATGCCAGACCGCCGCCCGGCTCATGCATACCGCCGGTGTAGTAGAACTTGGCCGCTTCGTAGAACTTCATGAAGTAGTCGTTGAAGGGGCCGACCCACTCGGTCGCTTCGATGGCACCGGAGACGAGGTTTTCGTAGATCTGGCCGCCTGGCAGGGACACGGTAGACGCGCCAAGCTTGGACATCACCTGGCCGCCGAGGCCGGGGATGCGCATCTTAAGACCCTTAAGGTCTTCGGGGCTCTCGATTTCCTTGTTGAACCAGCCGCCAGCCTGCGTGCCGGTGGAGCCGCAGGCGATCGCTTTCAGGCCAAACTCGCCCGACAGCTCATCCCAGAGCGCCTGACCATCCTTGAACTTGATCCAGGCATTCCACTCCGGCGTCGTCATGCCGAACGGAACTGATGTGAAGTAGGCGAAGCCCGGATGCTTGCCGGTCCAGTAGTAGTCGGCGGCGATATAGGCCTGACTGTTGCCGGAAGCGACTTCGTCAAAGACGTCGAAAGCACCGACGCGCTCGCCAGCAGCGAAGTACTCTGTCTGGATCGCACCATCACTCAGTTCGGTGATGCGCGCGGCAAGGCGCTGCGCGGAGGTGCCGAGCCCGGGAAAGTCCTTTGGCCAGGTGGATACGATTGTCAGTGTTTTGTGCGCAGCGCCGAGTGCAGGCGCGGCAAGAGTCGTTGCACCAGCACCTGCAAGTGCGGCGCCTGTAAGAAACTTACGACGTTCCATATGTGTCTCCCTGATGTCATGCACCCCACGTCGGGCACAGTCGTGATCTGGAGGTAATTCAAACCCGGCACCAAGCCAAGTAATATTGCACAAAAATTCCCAATCGCCGGTTAGAGGAATGGTGACCCACGCGGTCGCAGACAGGTGTCGGACGGGCGATCTGGCTGGTGATGGGGCCGCCTGCATCACGGTGTGTATCAATTCATTGCTGACGCAGAAGGTTAACGATAAGTTAATTCGGGATGATCGCTGGGGAGCGCTGGGGTGGCAGGACCAGGCCATGATATGGTTGACGACGGCCCGCATCGGGACGGCTGTTTTTGTGCTGCCTGTATGGATGCGACCGCCGAACAGGCGGCGCTGGGGGCCAGCCATCATGTCGACAGCGATCAGGAGGATGCGGATCAAAGCACCGATGCGCTCATCTCCGGCTACAAATGGGCCACGACCGATCTGAGCTTTTCCTTCCCGGACGCCCAAAGCGACTATGGATATCGCGGTCATCATGATGTGGTCGACGGTTTTGCCGCGCTGCAGGCAGATCAGGCCGAGGCGATCGAAGGGGGCCTTCGCCTGTTCGAAGCGGTCAGCGCCCTGCGGTTCACTCGCTTCGAGGCAGAGGACGATGCAGCGGCGGATCTGCGCTTTGCTCAGTCCAGCAAGCCGCCGACCGCCTTTGCCTATTTCCCGTTCAGCGGCGAGGAAGGCGGCGATGTCTGGTTCAGAACCGGCAGCTATGATGCGCCGGTGATGGGTGATTATGCCTGGGCGACATTTATCCATGAGATTGGTCACGCATTGGGTTTGAAGCACGGACACGAGGCTGGTGACAGCGGTGTTTTGCCAACAGACATGGATAGCCACGAATATTCGGTCATGACATATCGGTCCTATATCGGCGCTGACGGCACGAAATACACCAATGGTCCCGCCGGTGGGCCGCAGGGGCCGATGATGCTCGACATCGCGGCGATCCAGACCCTCTATGGCGCGAATTTCGAAACTGCGGCAGGCGATACGCTCTATCAGTTTGATGACCAGACCGGCGAGATGCAGGTCGATGGGATCGGGGCCGGGATGCCGGCGGGCAATACTGTGTTTCGCACGATCTGGGACGGGGATGGAATCGACACTTATGACCTGTCGAACTACCAAAGCGATCTCGCGATTGACCTTACGCCGGGCGGGCATGTCGATCTCGACATTGGCGGCCATGCCCAGCGCGCGGATCTCGGCCATGGGCATTTTGCGCGCGGTCATGTGTTCAATGCGCTCCTCTATCAGGATGATATCCGGTCTTTGATTGAGAACGCCATTGGCGGCGCGGGGGATGACCTGATCTCCGGCAATGGTGCGGCCAATCACCTTGTCGGCGGAGTTGGCGATGATACGCTTCTCGGGCTTGACGGCGACGACACGTTGGCTGGCGAGGGTGGTAATGACATCCTGACTGGCGGCGGCGGTGCCGATGCGTTCCTGATCGAGCTGACCGGTGCGTTCGATGGCGCACATGATCTGGTCACGGATCTTTCATTCGCGGACGGCGATGTCCTGCGCTTTGGCGGACTGCTCGCCGCTGATTTCGCGACATTGGAGGACCTGGCAACCGGGGCCGCCATGGAGCTTTTCGCGGTGGATGCAGATGGCGATGGGGCCGTCGTTCTGACTTTCGTTGATGATATCTGGACGGCGAGCGTCAGCCTCGCGACGATCGCCCATGATATCCTGGACGCCGCGATCGCTGCGCTGGAGACGACCCCGCAGCCACCGGTGGAGAACCCGCCCGATGTTGGGGAAGAACCGGGCGGCGAGGATGACGACGACAGTGATGACGATCAGGATGATCCGCCTGGCGGCAACAACGTCGCCCCCGGCGAGGCTCAGCCGGGCGACACCGAAGACGAGGACGGCACCGAAGACGAGGACGGCACCGAAGACGGGGAAGAAGACGAGAGCACGGCAGACACCGACAAGGACATGCCCGATACTGAGGACGATGACGACGGCAATGACGAAAATACGCTGACGCCACCGGAACCCGCCGACCCGCCACCCGAGACGGAGAAGCCGGATCCCCAGGGTACGGACGACCTCGCACCCGACGGTGATTTGCCTGTTGATATCCGCGTAGAGGAAGACGACGTGACGGGCGTGCCTGAGGACCCGCATGCCGATGACGAGACGCCTCCGCCGCCAACCGATGAAGACGACCAGTTCATCTTCGTGGACCAGCCGCGCCCGCCTTTCAGATCGACCGAAGGCGATGACCGCTGGTTGGGCAGCAATGATCACGACGTCATGTCAGGCGGGGGCGGCGATGACTACTTTAGTGGTGCCGGCGGCAGCGATACCCTGTCTGGCGGCAGCGGAGTGGACACATTGGCTGGCGGAAAGGGCAACGATCTGCTGTCGGGCGGCGCGGGCAGGGACAAGATCAACGGTGGTGCCAATGCCGATCAGATCAGCGGCGATGGCGGCGCGGATAAACTGCGCGGTGGCGACGGCCGAGATGTGATCAACGGCAATGGTGGCGCGGACAAGATCTGGGGCAATCGTGGCCGCGATGATCTTTATGGCGACAATGGCGCTGACCGGCTGATCGGCGGTGGCGGAGCAGATACGCTGACCGGAGGCGGTGGCAGTGACCAGTTTGTCTTCGGTGCCCGTTCCGGCAAGGACATCATTACGGATTTCGGGCGTGGAGCGGATCAGATCAAGATCGCCGGGCTGGACAGCATCGCTGATCTGACTTTCCGTACCAAGGGTGATGACCTGATCCTGACCCATGACCATGGGATGATCACGCTTCTGGATGTGCACCGGGCGGAGATATCGGTGGCAGATTTCATATTCTGACGGCTCCGATTCCAGCCGCTAACACGCTCATTATCTCACCGGTTGTCAGTCAGGCAGAACCGGCACAGGGTCGGGGCGGCGCAGTTCGTCCAGCGGCAGATCGTCCGGTGACTGGGTAACCGTCCATTCGCCGCTGCGAAAATATTCGAACGGCGTGAAGCGCGCCTTATAGTCCATCTTTGCAGATCCAGGCACCCAATATCCGAGATAGACATAGGGCAGCCCTGCCGCCCGTGCGATTTCGATATGGTCGAGGATCATGTAGACGCCGAGGCTGCGCCGCGCGGCATCGGGATGGAAAAAGCTGTAGACCATCGACAAGCCGTCGGCCATCACATCGGTCAGGCACGCGGCCTGCAGCCGGTCGGCCCCGTGGGGTCCGTTTTCGTGGTATTCGATGACCCGGCTACGCACGGTCGTCTCTTCGATCATGGCGGCGAACTCGCTGATATCCATCTCCGCCATGCCGCCATCGGCGTGCCGGTCTCCGAGGTAATCGCGAAAGAGATCGTATTGTTCTTCCGTGGCCCAGGGCGCGCAGGTCCGCCGCTCCAGATCACGGTTCATCTTCTGTATGCGGCGCTGCGATTTGGTCGGGCGAAAATCGACAACCGGCACCCGGATCGACAGGCAGGCCCCGCAATCGGCGCATGCCGGCCGGTAGGCAACCGACTGGCTGCGCCGAAAGCCGCGCAGCGACAGATGGTCGTTCATCTCCCGCGCGCGCGATCCGCGCAGCGTTGTGAACAGCTTGCGCTCCTGCTTGCCCGGCAGATAGGGGCAAGGCTGGTTGGCTGTCAGAAAAAACTGCGCCGTGATCTTCTGGTTTACATGGGTCATTCAGGTCCTGATCCGGTCTCCCTTGCCGGAACGCTAGCAAGCAAAAGCAGCGCTGTCACGCCGGAGAATTGATCATCGCGGATCCGAGAGGCAAATCGTGAAGCCCCCGCCCGAGCGATGTGCCCGCCATCATGAAGAGCGATACCAAGTGAGCGAGGAAAATTGTTAAGGAGAGGTAAAACAGGAGCGTGTGCAACAGTGCTTCGCCAAAGGAGAACGGCCTGCCGTCGCTGTTGCGCAACTCGATCCGCATCGCCCGCATGCCGAATGTCGCCGAGCGGTTCGAGATGGTGATCACCCGGTAGGCAAGATCGATGACGGCCACGATGAAGCCGAGGATGAAGAGCCCGAGGCCGAAGGTCAGCACGACCACGACCAGCGCCCCGCCCCAGACCAGCATCACATCAATGAAAAACGCCATCAGCCGACGTAGCGCGACCCCGTCATAGAATTGCCGGTCCGCCACCGGGTCGGGCAGGCCCCGGACACGGTTCAGCCAGTCGGAGTTGTCATCGGCCGCACTTGTCATCGTCGATCCTCTGTCGCTTGTCTTGTCTGCCAGAGGTGGGCAGCGCTGCCCGGCTTCGCAAGGCCGCCGTCAGTCACCCGCCAGAGGTACATCGCCCGGTGCGCCGCAGATTGCCGGATCGGCGGGCCGGGTCGCGTCCTTTGTACGCCCCTTGTAATCGATGGAGGACAGCACATGGCGGATCGCCGCGATCCGCGCGCGTTTCTTGTCTGCGGACCTGATGACGGTCCAGGGCGCGATGTCGGTATGGGTACGCTCGAACATCTCCACGATCGCCTTGCTGTAGGCGTCCCATTTGCCAAGGGCCTGGTAGTCGATCGATGACAGCTTCCATTGCTTCAGCGGGCTGTCTTCGCGTGCGAGGAATCTGTCCAACTGCTCCGCCCGTCCGATGGTCAGCCACAGTTTGAACAGGTACACGCCGTCATTGACCATCATGTCTTCAAATTCAGGGGCCTGACGGAAGAACAGCTCCCGCTCCGCATCGGTGCAGAAGCCAAAGACTTTTTCAACCACCGCGCGGTTGTACCAGGACCGGTCGAAGAAGACGATTTCACCCTCGGCGGGCATATGCTTGATGTAGCGTTGGAAATACCATTGGCCGCGTTCCTGATCCGACGGTTTGGCAAGTGCGACGACCCGCGCGCCGCGAGGATTGAGGTTCTCGCGGAAGCGCTTGATCGTGCCGCCCTTACCAGCGGCATCGCGCCCCTCGAACACAATCACGACCCGCGCGCCGGTCTCCTTGACCCAGGATTGCAGCTTGACCAGCTCGATATGGAGGTCCGAAATCTCGTCCTCGTAATCATCGGTCCTTATCTTCTTTGGATAGGGATAATCGAGATCTAGAAGGTCACCCTTGCCAGCGGCGTCGATCCGCTTGCGCAAGGATTTTGGTGCCACGTCTTCATAGAACTTCCTGATCTTGCCCATCTTGCTGTCCCTCATGCCACCCTCTTCGTCCATGTTGTGGCGGAGGGGCGGAACTGTCCAGCGCGATCAGGCCATGCGCTGGATCAGGGACGCAAGCACGTCGGTGCGCGCATGGTGGGCCATATGACCGACAGCGGGCAGGGGGGTGAGACGGGCGCTGGGTACGGCTGCGACGAACTCCTGTCCGTGCTGCTCAATCCCGAGAAGCCAATCTGCATCCCCGTGCATCACTTCAATCGGAAGGCGCAATTCGCCGTAGCGCCCCGCCACCTCAGATATCGCGGGGTTGGTATTGGCCAGATCAGCGCCATTGGCATTGAGCGTCTTCTCACGCAGGGCGAGCGGCGCGCCGACATAATCCAGATAGCCGGGAGGCGGCATCTGCGGGCGAAAGGCCCGTTCCACAAATCGCTGCACACCGCCGTTTTCGGCACTGCGTGTCATGCGCCGGTTGTAAAGACCCGCGATGACCGATCCAAAGCCGAGCGCGTTCAATGCAGGCGCCAGGCCGCCCCAGGGCATGGTCACGCCGGATACTGACACGACACCCGTCACATCGTCGGGCGCATCCAGCGCCCAGGCCAATGCAACACCCGCGCCCCAGCTATGGCCGACGATGATCGGGTTTTCTGCACCGATTTTCGCCGCGGCCTCGCGCAGTTGCTCGGCCTGCATGGCGGGCCGCCAAGATCCATCGACATCAGGGCGCTCGGAATATCCGAACCCTGGTCTGTCCATCGCAATGACGCGATGACGCGCCGACAGGCGCGACGTGATGGAATGGGTCCAGTCGCGCACATTCCCGCTGGCACCATGGATCAGAATGACTGGCGGGCCATCGCCTCGGCCCTGATCGGTTAGATGAACCTTCCCAAACCGCGTATCCACGATCTGCCCGATCGGCGGATAGGCGGCTTCGGCGCGCGGCTCGGGTGTCGGGCGCGGCGCGGCGCAGGCCGTTGTCAGAAATGTAACTGCGGTGCCGGTCAGAAATGTTCGTCGTTTCATGGGAGGTGATTTAGGCGGAAAATCCTGATGTGCAATGAACAGGCGCTCCGCGCGTGATCGGGATGTGATCTGGCGCAACCCGCGCTCAGCGGGTCCAGTCGAAGGGCGAGGTCTGGTAAATCTGGTTGATCCAGTTGCCGTAAAGCAGATGTCCGTGACTGCGCCATTGGTTGGGCGGTGCGTTTGTCGGGTCGTCGCCGGGGAAGTAGTTTTCCGGCAGCTTGATCTCCGCGCCCGCCTTGACGTCGCGGTCGTATTCCTGCTTCAGCGTATCGGCATCATATTCAAGATGATTGAACATGTAGAGCGCGTTATGCGCCTCGTCGCGGATCAGGCAAACGCCTGCCTGGCCGGATCTCGCCAGCACCTGCAACCCGCCCGGCAGATCGCCTTCACGCACCTCCGTCCAGCGACTGACAGGGGCGAGAAAACGGTCGGAAAATCCGCGCAGATAGGGGGATGTCGGGGCTGTGACCTCATGGTCGAAACAGCCGAAGACCTTCCCTTCCAGCGCGTGTTTCGGCACGCCGTGGAAATGGTTCAGCATCGCCTGCGCACCCCAGCATACGGCAAAGGTCGAATGAACATGGGTGCGTGTCCATTCATAGACGTCCTGCAATTCGCGCCAATAGTCGACCTGCTCGAAAGGCAAATGCTCGATGGGCGCGCCGGTGATGACCAGTCCGTCAAACTTGCGTGATCTGGCCTCGGCGAAGGTCTGGTAGAACGCCTCCATATGCGCGGCGGAGGTGTTGCGCGTCTCATGGTCGGTCATGCGGATCAGCGTCAGTTCGATCTGCAAGGGACCCGATCCGATGACGCGGGCGAACTGCGTCTCGGTCTGCACTTTCTTCGGCATCAGGTTCAGAAGGGCGATCTGCAACGGCCTTATGTCCTGCTTTAGCGCTGCATCCTCAGCCATGACCATGACGCCCTCGGTTGAGAGCACCTGATAGGCAGGCAAATCAGCAGGTATCTTGATCGGCATGGACGGCCCCGTTCCCTAAGCAGCAGAGCAATAATGCGTGCAATTGCACCAGAGCAACAAGTAACAGGTCACCTTTTCGCGCGTTTTACGAGGGCTTTTGAAACAAGCTCGTCAAACTGCTTGCTGGTCTGGACAGCCGCAACCTCATCCGCCTCCACCGTCACGCCCCAGATATCGGCAATCGCCTGATAGCGCGGGCGGCGATGTTCGATCAGGCGGGCAAACCCGTAGCGGATAAAGGCATCGGGATCGACCTTGCCCGGCGATGTGCTGGTCTCCGCCAGGTAGTCATCCCAGATCTCGATCAGGAATGCCTCTTTATAGTACATCGGCTTCGGCGCGCGGCTGAAGCGCTCCTTCAGATTGGTTTCATCCGCCTCCGTGCCACGAATATAGACCGGCAGGATCGACTGGTAGAGCGCGTTCAACACGGGATCATTGGGGTTTTCCGGCTCCACCACCTCGCAGATCGATCCTGACGTGTCGCAGATGAAATGGTCGTAGCGGTACAGGTCGCGCGCCCGCTCGATGAAGCCGGGCGCGTCCAGCATGGAGGCGATCTCCGCCTCGCGGTGCAGGCGCTGGCGGTCGATATAATCCTCGAACGGAATGCCGCCCTTCGCCGGATCGCCGGGTTTGCCGAGCCATGTCGACAGCGGCGTGAGGTTATGGAACGAGAGGTTGGACCCGATATAGATACTGTCGGAGCGCAGCAACTCCCGCAGGTAAGGGTTCTTCATCGCCTCGCGTTTGAAATCGTCGGTGATTTCCTCATCCAGATAGCGCGTGCCGATCCGGTAATCGACGGAGTAATGAAACCAGTTGCCCTCATCGCGCAGCATGGCGCTGATCCGCGTCTTGCCGACACCGGACATGCCGATCAGGGCGACGGCTTTCTGGGTCGCGCGGGTCCAGTCGGCTTTGGTCTCGTAGATCATGATGGTGCCTTGCGAATGCGTCGCCGACCGTTAGCCGCTTATCCGGTGCGGATCAATTGCCGCCGCGCGTGATGCTGCGGCAACGAGGCCAAGGCCGATCAGCGCCAGAATGCCGGAGACGACCAACATCAGATCATAGCCGCCGATCCGCCAGATCAGCGAAGCAATGAAGGGCGCGGCGGCAAAACAGGCCACATAAGGAAGCGCAAGCGCGCCGGAGATCGCGCCGAACCCGGCCTGACCGAGCAATTCCGCCGCCAATACGGGCCGAACGATGGACATGATGCCGTAGCCCGCGCCGAAGATCATTACGAAAGCGATGATCTGGATCGCGCCGCCATCGGCCAGATAGATAACAGCAAAGGCCAGTGCCATCAGCGCAAAACAGCCGACCGCAAGCGCCGTTGCCGTCAGGCGCGGCGGCGACAGCGCCATGATCATCCGCCCGCCGACCTGTGCCGGGCCGATCAGTGACGCGGCAAGAACCGCGAGCGCCGGTGCCGCGCCCCGGTCTGCCAGAACCGGCATCAGATGGCTGATCGTCATGCCATGGGACAGCGCGACCATCGGGAAGGCCGCCGCAAGCAGCAGGAACGCAGGCCGCGCCCGTGCCCGGCGGGCCGCCTGCGCCCCGGCGGCGCGGTCCGCATGGGGGGCCTCGGCCGTGCTCTCACGCTCCAGCCGCGCTGCCGCGATTGCGAAGAGCGGCACTGCGACCACGATCACGACGACCGCGAAGACTTGAAGCGTGACGCGCCAGCCATAGGCCTCGGTCAGCGCCGTTGCGACCGGAAAGCAGAGGGTGGAGGCAAAGCCCGCCACCAGCGTGACCAGTGTGATCGCGCCGCGCGCGCCGCTGCGCCCTGTCTTGCGCCCACGTGTGCGGGTCAGAAAAGCGAAGCACGGCTCATAGAACGACCCGGCCATGGCGAGCCCAATCAGCGCCCAGATAGCATAAAACGCGATCTGGCTCTCGATCAGCGACAGCGCCAGCAACAGGCATCCGCCGCCAAAAGCCGATATTGGAAACAGACGTGGGCCATGCCCCTGATCAATCAGGCGGCCTGCGGCAGGGGCGCTCAGCGCCGATACGGACAACGCCAGCGTCAACCCGATGACCACCTCGCTACGGGACCAGCCGAGGTCAGCCTCCCATTCCAGCAAGAGGATTGGAAACGTGTAGAAAAACGCGGCCCAGACTAGCGTCTCGGCAACCGCGATCATCACAATTGACCCGTGCTGGCGGAAGAACCCATCCATGATGCGAGCCTAGGAAGTTAACCCAATATTGAACACATTTTGTTGATTAACCGATAGATAGGGTGTGCGCGAGGCGGAAAACCTGCGCAAGCCAAAGACATCGTCGTGTGTGGATGCCGAATTACTGTGGGAATGTGTAAAATTAAATCGAAGATGAGTGTGCTCAGCATAATTCTGGGTGCCATCCTTTTGGCGTATCTGCCGTCGGCGGCACAGGCAGAGGTGGAGGCCTATTGGGATTACCTCCTGAAACCTCAGGCGGTCGCTGCGGTTCTGGCTGAGGAGCCGGTTCAACTGGTCGATATTCGGGGCGTCGCCTCGGGATTTGAGCGCGGGCATATCGAGGGGTCGGTCTCGCTGTCATTTGGCAGGTTTCGCGGCTCCAACGATGCACGCGGTATCCCGCCGAGCGCGGCGGACCTGTCGGCCATGGCAGGGGCAGCGGGCCTTCTGACGGACCGGCGCACGCTGATCATCCATTCCGGCCTGGACGAAAACTCCTTCGCAGCAGCGGCCTGGGTCTACTGGGTGCTGAAAAGCAACGGTTTTTCGCAACTCGCGGTCATGGACGGCGGCATAAGAGCCTGGAAGAAGGCAGGTCTGCCGGTGACGCGGGCCGCTGTGGTCCCCTTACCGACCGAGGTGACCCTCGCGTTCTCGAACGAATGGCTGGCGACGACAGAGGATGTCGCCCGCATTGCCGAGGGCGAGACGCAAGGTACGCTGATAGATTCCCGCGCTGACGCGGTAAAGGACACGCAGACCATCAGCGGCGCATTGTCCTACGCCATGACAGCGCTGATGGAGCCATCGCATCAGGAGGCGCTGGAGCCTGTCGAAATGCTGGAAAAACTGAAATACTCCGGCGTCGAGTGGGAGCAGCACAACGTCGTCACCTTCTGCAATGACGGGCTTCAGGGCGCGGCGGCGTGGTTCATGGCGTCCGAAGTCGCAGGCATCGGGCAGGTGAAGCTCTATGCAGAATCGCTACAGGGCTGGAGCAACCAGTAGCTGCCGGTTCACTGCGCGCGGGTTTCGGCCCTGATGTTCCAGTAATTCGCGGCAAAGATGATTGCGGCACCCACGAAGACCAGCGCCACAATCGGCTCATCATAAAAGACGAACCCGACCACCGTGACGATGGGCAATCGCGCGAAATCCAGCGGTGTGACCACCGTGGCGGGCGCATGGCTGAGCGCACAGGTGATGCAGTAATGGGCCAGCAGCCCGCATATGCCGATGGCGAGAACCCAGGGCAGGTCCGCCATGGTCGGGATCGCGACATCAAGGTCATATGCGGCGGTGATGATGCCGAATGTCAGCTGCAACAGGGTCAGCCAGAACATAATAGATATCGTCGCCTCCGTCCGCGTCAGCAGTTTCGTGGCAATCGACGTTGCCGCGAACATGATCGCCAGAAAAACGGCGGCGATGATCCCAGGCGGCACATTGGACACATCCGGGCGGGCCACGATCAGAATACCGACGAAACCAATGATCGCGGTCATGACCCGCGTGCGCGTCAGCGTCTCGCGCAGGAAAAACGGCGCGAAGAGGGCGACCCAGAGCGGAACAGAGAATTCAAAAGCGAAAAGCGTGCTGAACGGGATCGCTGTGACCGCATAGAACCAGAGGTTCTGTCCGATGAAATGGCTGAGATTGCGGATGACATGCAAGCGCAGCTTGCGCGCCCTGATCTGCGGCATCAGCCCACGCACGTAGGCAATTGAAAGCACGATCAGAAGGCCAAGCGCGGATCGATAAGTCATGATCTCGAACGTATCTAGACGTCCGGCAAGCTCCCGCCCCGCAACTGCCATCAGCGTGAATGAAAACGTCGCGCCCATCATGTAGGCGAGCGCGAGCCAGGGGCGCGATTGCTCCATTCAGTCGGGTGCCCGGCAGCAGCCGGTATAGACCACGGCCTCGCCGCGCCGCTGGGTCAGAAGATCGATGCTCCAGTCGAGTGATCTATCCGACATTGTGTCGGAACATGCCGCCGGGCGCAGCACCGCAATTGCGGTATCGCGCGCCGCCAGCAGGGTCATGACCCGCGGCCAATGCCGACCTTCGGCAATGCGTTCATCGGGGATGGTGTAGTCGATCTCGCCGGTATCAGGGTCGGTATAGAGCGCGGCTTCGGAAGTCAGCTCCAGCGACCAAAACGGCTCCACACCACCACAGAGAAGCACCTGTGGGCGGTCCTCCGCCGCTGCTGTCTGCACCGCGATCAGCGACAGGATGGCCGCCCTGATCATTCCCATTCGATGGTGCCAGGCGGTTTTGATGTAATATCGTAGGTCACACGGTTAATGCCCTGAATTTCATTGATGATCCGCGTTGCGGTTTCACCCAGAAATTCATGGCTGAAAGGATAGTAATCCGCCGTCATGCCATCAACTGACGTCACCGCGCGCAAGGCGCAGGCCAAATCATAGGTCCGCCCGTCACCCATCACCCCGACCGTGCGGACCGGCAGGATCGCAACGAAGGCCTGCCAGATCTCGTCATAGAGCCCGTGTTTGCGGATCTGATCGATATAGACCGCATCCGCCCGGCGCAGGATCTCGATCTTCTCGCGCGTGATCTCGCCCGGGCAGCGGATCGCAAGGCCGGGGCCGGGGAAGGGGTGGCGGCCAACAAAGCTGGGCGGCAGGCCAAGTTCGCGGCCAAGGGCGCGGACCTCATCCTTGAACAATTCGCGCAGCGGCTCCACCAATTCCATATCCATCCGTTCGGGCAGGCCGCCGACATTGTGGTGCGATTTGATGGTGACCGACGGGCCGCCCGAAAAGCTGACGCTTTCGATCACGTCGGGATACAGCGTACCTTGCGCAAGAAACTTCGCCCCGCCGACCGATTTTGCATGTTTTTCAAAGACATCGATGAAAAGCTTGCCAATGATCTTGCGTTTGGTCTCAGGGTCGGACTGCCCGTCAAGCTCGCTGAGGAACAGCTCCGTCTCGTCGGCATGGATCAGCGGGATATTGTAATTGTCGCGGAACATGCCCACGACCTCATCCGCCTCGCCCTGACGCATCAGGCCGGTATCGACGAACACGCAGGTCAGCTGGTCGCCGATGGCTTCGTGGATCAGAACTGCGGCAACCGACGAATCGACCCCGCCGGACAGACCGCAAATGACCTTCTGATCGCCCACCTGTGCGCGGATCGCCGCGACCGCCTGTTCGCGGTAGGCAGCCATGGTCCAGTCGCCGCTGAAGCCGGCGAGACGGACGAAATTCTCGTAAAGCTTTGCGCCGTTTGGCGTGTGATGGACTTCGGGATGAAACTGCACCGCGTAGAAATTGCGGCTGAGATCCGCGGTGATCGCAAAGGGCGCATTGGGGGAGGTGCCGTAGACCTCAAACCCCGGCGCGATGCGCGAGACATGGTCACCATGGCTCATCCACACCTGTTCACGCTCGGTGGTGAACCAGCCCTGAAGCAGGTCGATGCGCTCTGCCGATGGGGCCACATAGGCGCGCCCGAATTCTGCGGTGCCGTGGCCCCGCTCCACATGCCCGCCGAGCATCTGCATCATGACCTGCTGGCCGTAGCAGATCCCGAGAACCGGAACGCCCAGTGCAAATACAGCCTCCGGCGGGCGCGGCGATCCTTCATCGATCACGCTGCATGGCCCGCCCGACAGGATGATCGCCTTGGGTGCAAACGCGTTGAGGAACGCATCATCGACTGTCTGGAAAGGGTGGATCTCGCAATAGACATGCAGTTCGCGCAATCGACGTGCGATCAGTTGCGTCACCTGGCTGCCAAAGTCGATGATAAGAAGGCGGTCGTGCTGGTCCTGGCTCATGAAGGCTGATTAGGCGGGGCAGGGGATTCGCGCAAGCGATGGCCCGTGATGGCGGCCATGCCACTCGATCATGCGCCAGACCTTCGGTTGGCGGGATGATGCGCCAGACCTTCGGTTGGCGGGATGATGCGCCAGACCTTCGGTTGGCGGGATGATGCGCCCGATCTTTGACCAATCGGCACGTACATGATCGACGACGGGCCTGTCGCTTTTGCTCAAATGTCGCCCTCAGGCCCTTGAGCGCCGAAATTGCGACGGGGGGCAGGTGCGCGGCGCGGTAAGCACGAGCAATACAAGTCAGCGGAGGGCCAGCCCATGTCCGATACTACAGAGGCCGGTGCGCGCCGGCGCAGCCGTGGCGCAGGGGGCGGTGCCGCCAGACGGGCGGAACGCACGGCCGTGCGGATCGAAACCGCCCGTTACATCGAACGCGCGATCCCGACCATGGATATCCTCGATGAGGCGGGCCTTCAGATCATCGAGGCCAATGCCGAAACCGTACTCGAAGAGATCGGCATCGCCTTCACCGACAATCCCGCAGCGCTTGACCGCTGGCGCGCTGCCGGTGCCAATGTAACGGGCGAGCGTGTGCGCATCCCGCGTGGCCTTGCCCGCAAACTCTGCGCCACCGCGCCGCCCAGCTTTGTCCAGCACGCTCGTAACCCGGACCGCAATGTGGAAATCGGCGGCAAGACAACCGTGTTCGCACCCGTCTACGGCCCCCCTTTCGTGCGCGATGTCGAAGGCGGGCGGCGCTATGCGACGATGGCCGATTTCGAGAAATTCGTGAAGCTCGGCTATATGTCGAAATGGCTGCACCATTCGGGCGGCACGGTCTGCGAGCCGACGGATGTTGCGGTCAACAAACGCCATCTCGACATGCTCTATGCCCATATGAAATGGTCTGACAAACCGTTCATGGGGTCGGTCACCGCGCCAGAACGTGCCGAGGACAGCGTGAAGATGTGCGAGATCCTCTTTGGTGAGGAATTCGTGCGCGACAACACGGTGATGACCTCGCTGATCAACATCAACTCGCCCATGACCTTCGATGGCATCATGGCAGGTGCGTTGGAGGTTTATGCCGCCGCGAATCAGGCCTGCATTGTTTCTCCCTTCATCGTCGGTGGGGCGATGGCACCGGTCTCGGTCGCGGGCACGCTGACACAGGTGCTGGCAGAGGTGCTGGCCGCCGTTGCATACAGCCAGTTGGTGCGCCCCGGCGCGCCGGTGATCTTCGGCGCGTTCGTCGCCTCCATCGACATGAATTCAGGCGCACCGACCTTCGGCACGCCCGAGGCGACGAAAATCCTTTGGGGTGCGGGGCAACTGGCGCGGCGGCTGAACCTGCCATTTCGCTCCGGCGGCTCGCTCTGCGGGTCCAAACTGCCGGATGCGCAGGCGGCCTACGAAACGGCGAATACGCTGAACGCGGCCCTGCTCGGCGGCGTGAATTTCATGCTGCATTCCTGCGGCTGGCTCGAAGGTGGGTTGGTGTCTTCATTCGAAAAGTTCGTGATGGACGCCGATCAGCTGGGCGCGCTGCATTCCATTGCCAACGGCATCGACGTCTCGGAGGAAGCGCAGGCGATGGGCGCATTGGAAGAGGTCGGCCCCGGCGGCCATTTCCTCGGCTGCGCGCATACCCAGGCCCATTTCAAGACGGCCTTCTGGCGATCCGAAGTGCTGGATTATAAGCCCTTCGAGACCTGGTCGGAAGACGGCGCGCGCGATACCGAGGCGCTGGCGGCGGCGCGGGTCAAACGGATGCTGGCGGACTATCAGGCACCGCCCCTCGACCCGGCGATCGACGAGGCGCTACAATCTTACATCGCGGCCCGCAAAGCGTCCGAGCCAGACGCCTTCGTTTGACGGCAGGCCCCTCCGACGGCACTGACAAGCGGCGCGCTCCTGATCAGGTGCGCGCCGTCTTCGCTTCGGCGAAGAGCGCGGCCAGCAATCCGATATGGCGCTGGATGGAATAGGTTGCCGATCCCAGCGTCCGCTCTGCCTCGCACGATGCTTCGGCGCTGGTGAGCGCTGCCATCAGGTTCTTGCGTCCGGTCTTGTAGGCGGCTTTCGGCACGAGACGGCCAAGGTCGCGGTCGCGGTTGTAAAGCGTGGCCCCGGCGCGGGCAGCACGGGCAAGCAGGCGGGGGCGGCGAAGGGTCAGGGACATTGATTTTCCTCGGTTCATGTTGCGTCTGACCTGACCTAAACCGAGATTCGGGGGTGTTGCGTGGATAAGATTACATGCGCACGCACCTTGGTAACCATCTGTAAATGAATAGAAAAAAGGTTCTTCTATTAAGACGATGTTCACAAACTGGGAATAGATCAGATTCTCGTAAAAGTTGAATCAAACCCAGAGTAATTCGCCATGATCACAGTTCCTGACACGCTCGCCGCCTGTACCTCACTGGCCATTACGACCTTCGCTGGTGCCTCTGACACACGTGCCAACGATGTCGGTTATTACCTGGCCCATGTGGAAGCGGGCGTGCCGATGCGGGCCATCGCGCGCGCTGACGGGCGCACCCCGTCGACAGTGCTGCGCGCTGTGCGCCGGGTGGAGATACTGCGCGAGGATCCGCTTCTGGATCAGGTTCTGACGACCATGGGATCAAGCTTTTGCAGCGACGCGTCGCGACTGACGGCATTCCCTTCCCCCGATGACGGAGAAACACGCATGAAACCTGCTGACCCAACAAAGCTGACCAAGTCCGAGACGATCGCGCTCGCCCGATTGGCGGAGCCGGATTCGTTTCTGATGGTCGCAAAGGGGGCTGAAAAAGCGGGCGTGTTCTGCCGCAAGAATCAATTTCGCCGCCCGCTTTCGTTGATCACACTGAAGACAGCGACCCGGTTTCTGACCAATGATTGGGTGAAATGCGCATCCAAATCCGACCTTTCTGCAAAATACGAAATGACCGCCGTGGGGCGCGCGGCCCTGAAGCGGGCCGAAGCGGATATCGCGCCCAAGCCCGAGCATGCCTATGCAGAGACGCCGGGCCTCTTTTCCAGCCAGCACCAGATGGCCGGGGAACGCCGGATCGCCAATCCCAAGACCGGCGAGATAGAAACCATTCGCGTCAATCTTGGCGAATCGCCCCTCGGGTGGCTGGCCCGGCGCAACGATGCCAACGGCCAGCCCCTGCTGCAGCCCGAAGAGGTCGAAGCCGGAGAGCGACTGCGTGAAGATTTCGAGATGGCCCAGATCGGTCCCAAGATCGGCCAGGACTGGCGCAGATTCCTTGCGCCCGTCGATGGTCGGTCCGGCCCCGGCCGCACGCCGTCCGAAGGGCCGATGTTCGCCCGTGAGCGGGTCTCCGCCGCGTTGGAAGCGCTTGGCCCCGGCCTGTCCGATGCCGCCATCCGCATCTGTTGTTTTCTCGAAGGGCTGGAGGCGACGGAGCGGCGCATGGGCTGGTCAGCACGGTCCGGCAAGGTTGTTCTCAAGCTCGCTCTGCAGCGCCTTGTCGATCATTACCGTCTGAAGGCCAAATCCGGGCCTGACAGATCGGGCAGCGAGCAGGAAGCAGCCTGATCCTAACGAGATCGCCGCCGCGTCACGCGGCGGCGGCGGCCTTGGCGATGGCCAGGAAGTCAGCGGCCTTCAGACTGGCTCCGCCGATCAGCCCGCCGTCAACATTCTCGACCGCGAGCAGGTCGGCCGCATTGGCCGGCTTCATGGATCCGCCATAGAGGATGCGGATATCGCTGCCATCCGCGTCGAACCGGTCGGCGAGTTGCGCACGGATCGCATCATGTATCTCTGCCACATCCTCAATGGAGGGGGTGCGCCCTGTGCCGATCGCCCAGACTGGCTCGTAGGCGATGACCGTATCGTCGCCCGTGGCGTTCGCGGGGACCGAGGTCTCGATCTGCCGGGCGACAACGGCGAGGGCGTCGCCGCTGTCACGCTCCGCTTCGGTCTCTCCCACGCATATAATGGCGACCAACCCTGCCTCCCACACGGCGAGGGTCTTTGAGGCCACATCCGCATCCGTTTCGCCATGGTCGGCACGCCGTTCCGAATGGCCGATAATCACCGCCTCGGCACCTGCGTCCGCCAGCATCGGGGCTGACAGGTCGCCCGTATGGGCACCATTTGCGTCCGGGTGGCAATCCTGTCCCCCGATGCCGATCCCCCGGCCACTTGCAGCGGTGATCAACGTTGCGGGTGGGCAGATCAGAAGTTCGGGTCCGGCCGGCGCGCCGGCGGCCATCGCATCGATTTCGTCGAGGGCGGTCTTCAGCCCGTTCATCTTCCAGTTACCGGCAATCAACATGCGACGCACCATAAACAACTCCACTCTTGTCAGATTGTCTATTTACCAGAAATTCATGCACGCGCCAGTCGTGGATCGATCCGCCACCTTGCCCCCAGATGAAACCGTCATCAGTCGGTTCCGACCGGATCGGCTCGAAATTCAGGGTGAGTTCCTCTGCGGGCCGGGCGGTTGCCGGCGCAGCCATGCCGTTCAGGCCAAGCTCCGGCTCCTGATCCATCGGTGCGGCCTGCACGGCGGGGAGGAGGAGGCCCATCGGTTCCGCTTTCTCGGGCACTCTGAAGTCGAAACTGTCTTCGGCCTTGGCCGGGTGCGCGGCCTCGCGCACCATCTGAACGGCGGGCAGCAACAGCGCTGTGGCGTCCTCGCCGTCCGTCGCCTTGAAATCCAGCGGATCGGCGGTGCTTGTCTGCGTGGCCTTGGTCATGTCTCTCTCCCATCTTTTGGTGGTCGATGAGATAGAGGTGGGGCACCATGTTCGCCGGCGCCAGGCAGAGGGTCGTCGGCCTGTGACCTGGGTCACCGGCTGTGATGAAACCGACATTTGCGGGGTTCAGGCGTCCTGACCGATGTCGAAGCTGATCGACTCGCCGCAGCCGCAGGCATCGGATACATTGGGATTGTTGAAGACAAATCCGCTTTCCAGAAGCGATGTCTTGTAGTCAATCTCGGTCCCGAAGAGGAACATCTGCGCCATCGGTGCAATCATCACGCGGGCACCGTCCTGTTCGATCACCTCGTCCATCTCGCTCACCTCCTCGGCGAACTCCATGGTGTATTCCATACCTGCGCAACCGCCCTTTTTCAGGCCGAGCTTCAACCCCTTCACCGCGCCATCGGACCCATCCATGAGGGATCTGATCTGAACGACGGCCGCGTCTGTTAGGGTGACGGCCTGTTTTCCGGGTATGCCAAACATGGATGCGATCCTTTCAAGCCCCGAATTTAGGCATGGCGGGGCGTGCCTGCAAGGTCAGATGAAGCCAAGCTCCAGCTTTGCTTCGTCTGACAGCATGTCCATTCCCCAGGGCGGATCCCAGACGAGTTGCACATCAGCCGATTTGATACCCGGTACTGTTTCAATCGCATCAGCAACCCAGCCAGGCATTTCGCCCGCTACGGGGCAGCCCGGGGCCGTCAGGGTCATGTCGACCTCCACCTCGCCCTCATCCTTGATTACGATCGCGTAGATGAGGCCGAGATCGAAAATGTTCACCGGGATCTCGGGGTCGTGCACGGTGCGGCAGGCATCGCAGATGGCGTCGTAGAGCGGATGATCCTCATTCGACGGGCGGATCAGCGGCTCACCCTGATCGTCTGGCATGACATGTCTCCCCTTGAATCCGGTCTTTGATCATATATGGCTCACCCTCGCCTGCGTCCATAGAGGGGCCTCTGAAATGACCCACTTTAGCTTTGATATCTCTGCCCGGGACGGACGCGCCCGGCGCGGACAGATCGACACCCCGCGCGGCGCGATCCGCACGCCCGCCTTCATGCCGGTCGGCACGGCCGCGACGGTGAAGGCAATGATGCCCTCTTCGGTGCGCGAAACCGGTGCCGACATTATCCTCGGCAACACCTATCATCTGATGCTGCGTCCGGGGGCGGAGCGGATGGACCGGCTGGGCGGGCTGCACAAATTCATGGACTGGTCGCGCCCGATCCTGACCGACAGCGGCGGGTTTCAGGTGATGAGCCTCACCGGCCTGCGCAAGTTGACCGAGGAAGGGGTGACCTTCAAATCCCATGTCGATGGGTCGACCCATTACCTGACACCGGAACGCTCGATGGAGATACAACGCCTCCTTGGCTCAGACATTGTCATGTGCTTCGACGAATGCCCTGCGCTGCCCGCCGAGCGGGCACGGATCGAGGACAGCATGAAATTGTCGATGCGCTGGGCCGCGCGGTCGCGTGAGGCGTTCGGCGATCGTCCGGGCCATGCGTTATTCGGCATCCAGCAGGGTGGGCTGGAACGGGACCTGCGGGCCGAGAGCGCGGCGGATCTGACCAAGATCGGCTTCGACGGCTACGCCATCGGTGGCCTCGCGGTCGGTGAGGGGCAGGAGGCGATGTTCGGTGTGCTGGATTATGCGCCCGAACAGCTCCCCGCCGAAAAGCCCCGCTATCTGATGGGGGTGGGCAAACCGGATGATATCCTTGGCGCGGTGCAGCGCGGCGTCGACATGTTCGACTGTGTCCTGCCGACCCGGTCGGGACGCACCGGGCAGGCGCTGACCCGGTTCGGCCCGGTGAACATCAAGAACGCGCGCCATGCGGAGGACCCGCGCCCGCTGGACCCGGATTGCACATGCCCGGCCTGCAGAAACTACTCCCGCGCTTATCTCCACCATGTTTACAAGGCGCAGGAGATTATCTCCTCAATGCTGCTCACCTGGCACAACCTGCATTACTATCAGGAACTCATGCAGGGCATTCGAGATGCCATCGAAGCCTCTTCGCTCGACGAGTTTGCCGCTGCCTTTCACACCCGGCGCGCCGAAGGTGATGCCGACCCGATTTGATCTGTCGAATGGATATTTGAAGAAGAGAAAGGGCTGGCAGCAAGGCCCTCGCGCCGCGCGCCCGGACGAGGTCAGAGCGCGGCTTCGTAGATTGCCTGCGCGGCTTCCCGCGTCATATCGCGCGGGTTGTTGACCAGAAGCCGCGTCTGCTTCATCGCGTCCTCCGCCAGCATCGGCAGGTTGTTGTGGCTGACGCCGACCTCGCTGAGGCGCGATTGCATGCCAAGTTCGGGGCCGAGCCTTTTGAACGCTTCGGCCATACCGCGGGCGGGGTCCTTGCCGCCAGCGAGATGGGGAAAGATGATCGGTGCAATCTCGTCATAGAGGATCACTGCATCGGGTTCTTGCATGTTGAAGTCCAGCACATGGGGCAGGACCAGCGCGTTCGATAGCCCGTGCGGCACGTGGAAATGCCCGCCGAGCGGATAGGCCAGCGCATGGACCGCCGCGACCGGCGCATTCGCGAAGGCCATGCCCGCCAGCATGGAGCCGAGCAGCATTGCCTCGCGCGCCTCGCGGTCGTCAGGCGTCTCGCAGGCGGTGTGGATATGTGCGCCGAGGAGGCCAAGCGCCTGCCGTGCCAGCGCATCCGAAAGAACATTCTTCTTGTGTTTGGAGGTGTATGCCTCAATCGCATGAACCATCGCATCAATGCCTGTCGCGGCGGTGACATGGGCAGGCAGGCCGAGGGTCAGTTCCGCATCCAGCACCGCCCAGTCGGGAAAGAGTTGCGGCGCGACGACGCCTTTCTTCTCCGCTTCGCCCGTCGTGACGATGGAAATGGCGGTCACCTCGCTGCCCGTGCCTGCGGTCGTCGGCGCGAGGATAAGGGGCAGGCGGGCACCTTTGGCGAGGCCTATGCCGTACATCTCCGCCAATGGCTGATCGGTGTTCACGAGAAGGGCGATGAGTTTTGCGGTGTCGAGGGACGATCCACCGCCGACCGACACAACCCCATCGATCCTTTCGGCCCGCGCGCGGGCCACGGCATCGAGGATCATCGCGGCGGGCGGGTCAGCCACAACCTCGTCAAAGACCCAGACGCCGATCCCGGCTGCCTTCAACCCGGCTAGCGCTTCGTCAGCCAGGCCAGCGGCGAGAATGCCCTTGTCGGTGACAAAGGCGATGCGCGTGCAGCCGAGATCAGCCGCCAGCGCCCCGATCTTCGCTGTTGCGCCGACTTCCGAGATGATCGAGCGGGTGGTCTGGAAGGTAAATGATGGCATTGACTCTCTCTCCTGATGCAAACAGTTAAGAGGAAATTGATGTTCACGCCAGCCCATGTCTCGGTGGGGCATGCGGCCTGCGGCGACTTTATTTTAGAGTGTAATTTGGAGTATCGATGATGCGTAATTCTGGAAAGCTAATTGGTCCATTTCCGCCGTCTCGCTCCCGTCCTGAGGGTCCTGGTGCTGGCTTCAGGCATTGCAGCCGTTGCCGCGCGGAATTTCGCCGCGCCCACCCGCCCGTGTCGGAGGGTTGGTCGGTGGGCGTCACAAGAGACATGTGCGCCATCGCCGACGGTTCGGTCATGGCCTTGAGGAAATCAGCGTGATGCGGTGGGTCTACACGTGGTTTTTTGCAGCTCCGGTGTTCGGCCTCGTCGCTGCCTATGCCATCGCGCCGGGTATGCTCAACCTCTATCTCCTGTGGTTTTCGTATGCCAATGACCTGCCGATTGCGCGTGGGGATGTCATCTTCGCCCTGAATGGGCTTGCCATGAGCCTTCTGCCGTTCTGCTTTTTCGTTATTCCGTTTGCGCGCCACTGGCTTTTTGCAGAGCGCGCTGCGCTGATCATGGAGGGTCTGTTCTGGCTGATCAGGTGGGGCGTGGGCAGCTACATCCTTTATCGATGCCAGAAGAAGTTTGAGGTGGTGCCCGTGCCGGAGGGGCTCTCCTTCCTCATCTCGGATACGACGCTCAGCGCTGTCAGTCTGGCGCTCTTCGTCGCGACGCTGTTCCCGCAGCGTTATCTTGGCGTAGCGCACGAACAGGCCAAGGCCCGCAAGGCGGCAGATCCACCCGTTGACATGTCCGCAGGGGATACCGAGCGGGGCCTTGTCAATAACCCCCTCGCTCGGGCAGCGCGGCAGGACGCTGTCCGCAGGCCCGCCGATGTGGCCGCCGAGCAGAGGCGCAAGACCCAATCCCCGGCGATCACCCTCAAATGGCGCCTCCGCCTGCGGTGGTTCATCTACGGTTTCCTGGCCCTGACCGTCGTTCTGGGGATCTACGGCGCGCAGGTGCCGCAATTCATTGTCGACGATGCGGCGTTTCAGGTCAGCCCCGCGATCCTTCTGCCCATACTCGTCATCAGTGGGCTATGCGGGCTTCTGGTCGCGATCCGGATGCTGGCGCATATGATTGCCATGACCGGGTACCCGATCGTTATCGTGTGGTTCTTCGGGGGAATGGTCATTGCGATGCCCGTCTTTGCGGCAGTGCTTGCATGGGGGGCTGTTTCGACGGCGCTGCCGGCCCTGCACAGCTACGTGGCGCTTGACCGGGTGCCTGACGTGATCGAGGTGCCGGTCTCCGGCATAAAATCCGCCGGATCCTTGGGGGGATGCAATTATCGCGCGATCCTGTCGCGCGAAGATGACGAACCGTATCAAACGATCTGCCTGCCCTCGCAGGACGTCTTCTATGGGCTGCAGAACGGCGGCAGCGTGCGGCTGAGCGGGTATCGGACCCGCTTCGGATTTCGATATGAGCGCGTCTCGCTGGCGGGCGGCCGGTCCTGATCGGGGGCGGCGCGGCAAAGGATCAATTGAAGCGGCTCGTTGCGTGCTATATCTGTCGGCAGGAAAACTGTCGCTTGGAAAGGCTGACCCATGCTCAAAGCTGTTGATATGCACGATACTCCCACCCCCGAGAGCGCGCGCGCCAAGCCTGTGCAGCTCAACTGGGAGGATCCGTTCCTGCTGGAGGACCAGCTGACAGAGGATGAGCGGATGATCCGGGACACGGCCCATGATTATTGTCAGGACCGTCTGATGAGCCGGGTGACGGAGGCGAACCGGAATGAGATCTTTCACCGCGAGATCATGAATGAGATGGGGGCGCTGGGCCTTCTTGGTCCGACCATCCCGGAGGCCTATGGCGGACCCGAGGTCAGCTATGTCTCCTACGGCCTGATCGCGCGGGAGGTGGAGCGTGTGGACAGTGGATACCGCTCCGCAATGTCGGTACAGTCGTCGCTCGTGATGCACCCGATCTTTGCTTATGGTACTGAAGAGCAACGCAAAAAATATCTTCCAAAGCTGGCGACGGGGGAATGGGTCGGCTGTTTTGGCCTGACTGAACCCGACCACGGGTCGGACCCCGGCGGGATGCTGACACGGGCCAAGGAGGTCGATGGCGGTTATCTGATTTCGGGGGCGAAGAACTGGATCTCGAACTCTCCCATTGCGGATGTGTTTGTGATCTGGGCCAAATCCGACAAGCATGGCGGCGGCATCAAGGGGTTTATCCTCGACAAGGGCATGAAGGGGCTGGAAGCGCCGAAGATCGAGGGCAAGTTTTCGCTCCGCGCGTCCATCACGGGCATGATCCAGATGGATGAAGTCTTTGTTCCGGAAGAGAATTTACTGCCCGAAGTGCAGGGGCTTGCCGGGCCGTTCGGGTGCCTCAATCGCGCGCGCTACGGCATCGCCTGGGGTGTGATGGGCGCGGCGGAGTTCTGTTGGCATGCGGCGCGCCAATACACGCTTGACCGCAAGCAGTTCGGCCGCCCGCTGGCGGCTAACCAGTTGATCCAGAAGAAACTTGCAGACATGCAGACGGAGATTTCGCTGGGCCTGCAGGGCTGTTTGCGACTTGGTCGGCTGTTCGACGAGCATAATGCCCCGGCGGAGTTGATCTCGCTCATGAAGCGCAACAATTGCGGCAAGGCGCTGGATATCGCGCGGGTCAGCCGGGACATGCATGGCGGCAATGGCGTCTCGGACGAGTATGGCGTGATCCGCCATGTGATGAACCTCGAAGCCGTTAACACCTATGAAGGCACCCATGACGTGCACGCCCTGATCCTCGGCCGGGCGCAGACGGGCATCCAGGCGTTCATGTAATTTACCTGTCATTGGTGAAAGAGACGGTGGCAGCGCGCGCTGCCACCGCGCGCTTGTTAAGTTGACAACAGGCGAGCAGCGCGCGCTGTTAATTTTTAACAGTTGAGAGAATGTTAACGGCGCGTGCGGTGGTCGCACGGCGATGATGTTTCCTGCGCGCGTTCACCGACCGTTAATCAGTGTTGTGATTTGGTTAAGGGCCGTGAGGAGGCGGTTCGTGCGGCAATTTTCGTGATACTTTGGATTGAGAGATAGAGATGAAGATTTCGAATGATGACGTGGTGATTGAAGCCGCCACTCCCTTTGAAAACGCACTGCCCGGACGGGAAGCGTTCGGCGAGAAGGTGAGCGAACTTTTTGATGAACTGGAAGGTGCCTCCGTCATCGCGCTGGATGGGGAGTGGGGCACGGGCAAATCGACCTTCCTGAAAATGTGGGTGGAGGCGCACAGATCGAAGATCGCAGCCAAGGGGCGCGTGATTTATTTCGACGCCTTTGAGCATGAGTTTCTGGATGATCCGCTGGCCTCTCTCGTGGCGAGGCTGGATCTGGAGATTGGTGCGACACCCCAAGGGAAGATGAGGAAACTGACTCACGCTGCGACCAAGTTATTGGGTCCGGCTGCCCGCGTCGGTTTGGCCGCTGCATCCGGTGGATTGTCTGAATTTGTCGGCCAGCCGCTAACCAAGGCAGCAGATAAAACTACCGAACTCGTGGATGCCGAACTGGATGCGATCTGGGGGGCGACGAAATCACGGATAGAGGCGGTCGAGGATTTCAGGTTGAGCTTGACCGCCATCGCCAACAGCGCAGAAGGAAATAAGGGCAAACTGATCTTCGTCATTGATGAACTGGATCGGTGTCGCCCTGATTACGCATTGCAGTTTCTTGAGGTGATCAAGCACTTCTTTGCGGTGTCCAATGTGCATTTTCTTCTGGGTGTGAACCTGCGCTCTCTTAGGGTGTCGGTGGAGGCGCGGTATGGGCAGGGTACTGGTGCGGATGAGTATTTGCGCAAGTTTATTCATCTGACGAAGGCATTGCCCGATGTCGTGGACGGTTTTGCCGGGGTGACGTCGTCAGGTGCGTATTGTGAGATATTGTGCGAGCAGATGCGCCTTCCGGAACACCTGAAAGGCGAAATCAAAAGACAGTTGAGCATCATCTCGGTTCATCGCGAAGTGGGCCTGAGGGATGTTGAACAGATTGTTCATAAGGCCCAATTGCTGCCTGCTGATTTTGAGCATTTTCCGTGGGGCGTTCGGGAAATGCTGGTGACGATGGTGCTTATGTTCTGTCTGGAGCGTGATCTCTTTAAAAAGGTGCTGAAAGGCTCGATTGCGCTGGAGGAGGTAATGCAGTTCCTGAAAGGCGGGATCAACAGCGCCGAATACAGCAGTCAGGACAGGCGTTGGATCGACAGGGCGCTTAGGTGTTGGGAGATTGCTTTGATGGATCAGGACGAGAAACTTGAGCCGGGTGGACAAGCACGTGTGAGGGAATTGGCGGTAAGCCTAGAGGGTGCATTTGGACCCTTCATTGGTCATGTTGATGCCGTCAGGTTCAACATCAGGAAGCTCGCGCATGACCACATCGAAAATTGGGACACCAGACCGTTCGAACAATAGCTGGGTTGTCTCTCCCCGCACCATGGCGGTCCCGGCTCAGGGCCGGGACGGTTTGTTAGTGGTCGGCTTGGGGTAGGGTGGGCTTCAGCCCACCGCGCGGGACGTCTGAAACCGGCCCCGGCGCGGGGCCGGGACCGGTGGGCATGGTCAGTAGAGCGCTACCGGGTTGATGATCATCTGGACGGTGCCGCGGATGCGGGCCTGGCCGAGGACGAACATGAACTCGCTCACCCCATCGCGCACCAGCGGGCCGGTGTTCATCGTCTCCAGAATGTAGATCCCGTTTTCCTGCAACAGCACCACATGGCCGTAGAAGGCACCATCTCCGGTGGCGGGCGGCACAGGCTCCAGACCCCAGGTGTCGGCACCGACGGCCATGACATCAAGGGACGCGAGATAGCGTGAGCCGCCGACATTGAGGCCCGGCTCGCCCGAAACCCAGGCCCGCGGGTCCGCTTCCAGTGTCCCTTCGGTCCAACCGGTGTGGAAGAGGACGATATCGCCCTGGCCGATTGTGACGCCCTGCGCCTCGGCGGCGGCGATGATCTCGGCCTCGCCGAAATGCTCACCGGCGTCCAGCATGTCCTTGTCGCCGGTCATGTCGAGCACGACGCCGCGCCCGACAAGGGGCGGGATGTCATGGACGCCGAGTTTCGTCAGGCCGGTGATGGCGGAAATTTCCTTCTCGTCCAGACAGTTATAATACATGCCGCCTTCGCCGAGATGGCCGAGCCCGTCGATCTGGCTGCCGATGCCGACCCATGTTTGCAGGAGATCGTCATTATAGTTGCCGGGATAGCCGAACTGGTCGAGCTTCTGCCCGCCCTGCTGGTTCGGCTGCACGACCTGCAGGTTCAGGGTGCGCGGCGGAAAAGCGGGTGTGTTGGAATCGATGACAATGCCAAGCGGCTGCGATTTGCCCTGCTTGATGAGCGCGGCGGCCTTCAGCGTCATTTCCGGCGACATCAGGTTGGCGGAGCCGAGCGTGTCGCCTTCGCCCCATTTCGAGGGGGTGCATTCGGTATAGGCCATGGCCCCGGTGGCCATCAGGCAGATACCGGCGGCCAGTGTGCCGGTGCGAAGTGAATGGATCATTCTGGTCTCCTTCATGCCGCGTGCCAGGGGCGGCAGGCGGTTCGGGAGTGACGGTTTTGCGATTGATTTTTCGTGTTTCCTCCCCGTCACCCAATTTCACTTTATGCGCAAACGGACGGTTGGCAATAAATCTTATAGGTGATCAGGGCAGGATGGCGGCGAAGGCGCGGATGGCGCAGGTGGCCTTTTCGGGGACTTCTTCATGGGCGAGATGGCCGAGATCTTGCCAGATCTCGCTGGTTGCCGCTGGCATCCGCGCGGCGACGGCGGCGGAGGTTTCCGCAGGGACGGTCTTGTCATTGGCGGCGGCGATCAGATGCACCGGTATATCGAGGCGGGGTAGGTCGGCGAGCAACCGGTCGAGCGACCATTGCGCCATCATGTTCAGCGCCCCGTCCACATGGGCGCGGTCGGTGATCAGCGCGCCATATTGCGCGAGGCCCGCCGCGTCGATATTGCTGCCGGTGCTGTCGATCAGGCGTTTGGAGCTGTTGGCCGAGGAAAGCTTGGCAAAGGCGATGGCGGTCAGCGGGTTGATCGCCAGCAGTTTCGCCATGATCGGGAAAAGCCATCCGGCAAGACCCGGGAAATTGCCGAGCGCGGCATTGAAGGTCAGCACGCCTTTGGGCTGCGGCCCGTCAAGGGCGATGCGCAGGGCGACCGCCGCGCCTGCCGAGTGGCCGACGGTGATCCGGGGCGCAAAATCCTCGGCAGCCAGCAGCGCGGTCAGATCCTCCGCCATATGATCGAGGCCGGAGCGGTGGCGCGTGCCAAGCTGGGTAAACCCGTGGCCGGGCAGGTCGACCGCCAGCACTTCATGATCCGCCATCAGATCGGGGATCACGTCGCGCCAGCTATGGGTCGCGCCGCCCGCCCCGTGGAGGAGGAGGAGGCGCGGGCCTGTCCCGCCGCGCTGCACATGCCAGCGGTGCGGGCGGCAGGTAACAATGCGGCTGAGCGCGGCATTGGGCCAGGTGGATTTGTGCTGGTCCCAGTTCATTCGGCCAGCGCGGTGGAGACGGCGGAGGAGAGCCGCGCGCTGTCCGCGCGAGGCATTGGCAGATAGGGCGCATCAATCTCGGCGGCAAGCGCGCGGAGCGCCTGTTCCGGCCGGTTGCCCATGTCGATGACGAGGGCGGCGATGCCGCGGGCGCGGATGGCGCGGGCCATGGCGATGGCGTCCTCGGCGGCCTGTTTGCGGTCCGCCTCGCCATCCAGTGCGATATTGGCGCGCCCGTCGGTGAGAAGCGCGATGGCGGGGGTGCGGCCCTTGGCGCGCTCGGTCAGCGCCAGTTCCAGCGCCGCTTTCAGCCCCGCCGCCAGCGGCGTGCCGCCCCCACCGGGCAGGGCGGCGAGGCGGCGTTTGGTCTGCACGAGCGAGCGGGTGGGAGGGAGGAGGAGGTCCGCCTCCGTCCCGCGAAAGGTGATGAGCGCGACCTGATCGCGGCGGGCGTAAGCCTCGGCCAGCAACAGCTCCACCGCCCCCTTCGCCTCCGCCAGCCGGGAAAAGGCGGCGGAGCCGGAGGCGTCGACGAGGAAGATCAGGATGCGCTCGGACCGTTCCTCATAGCGTTTGACGCGGATATCGGCGGGGCGAAAGGCGAGGCGCTGGCCGGAGGCCTTGGCGCGCAGGGTCTGCCACGGTGCAGCGGCGCGCAGGGTGGCGATGACATCGATCCGGGCGGTGCCGTCGAGCCGACCGGGGCGGGAGGGGAGCGGGCGGCCGCGCTTGACGCTCCTTTGCTTGTCACCCGCACCGGAGGACGCCTGCCGCGCGCGGGCGGCAGCGCGGGCGGCGAGCTGGGCGAGGAGGTCGGGGGGGAGCATGGCTTTCGCGGCCTCCAGCAGAACCTCTTCGGGAACTTTCTGCTGGTCGTTCTGCTTGTCCTCGCTCTGATCTTCAGAGGGGTTGTCCGGTGGCGGGGGCGGGGTGTCTTCCTCCTCCTCATCCTCCGGCGCGGAGGCTATGGTGGCGCGGGGGGCGAGGACGAGTTCGGTGGCGAGGATGAGGTCAGCCTCCGCCACCTCCTCCCGCCCGTCGAGCGCTGCCGCGAGGCGGGCGGCGTGGAGGGCGAGGGAGGGCGCACGCAGGCTATCGATGCCAAGGCGCAGGGCGACTTTGGTGAGATCCGAAAGCGCCGCTGCTGGGGCGGCGACAGGGCCCGGGCGGGCGCTGATGGCGGGGATATCGCGGGCATCGCCGAGGGGGATGTTAGTGAGATCGAGATGGAGCGCGAGGCGTTCGGCGAGGGCGGGGGGCAGCGCCTCCTCCGCCTCCGCGCCTTCGTCGAGGGCGATGAGGGCATGGGTGCCCGCATCCAGCGCAGCGGCAAGGCGCGCGGCGAGGCCGGGGGGCGTGCGCTCCGCCATCGGCAGGATCAGGAGGGCGGGGGTGGAGAGAACGCCGCCGCGCTGGACCATGTGGCCGGAGGCGAGTGTCTCCGTCAGATCGATGCCCCCGAAGAGCGCATCATCGCTGATCGTCGGATGGATGCGCCGGATCGGCAGCGGCGCGGTCAGCCCGGCCAGAAAGAGATCCCGCACGGGGCCGGAGCGGGCGCGCAGCCAGAGACCGCCAAGGGCTGCGGGGTTGGCGGAGAGGAGGGCGCGGGCACGCTCCGCCCGGCGCCAGTCCGGCGAGATCACCCGAGGACCTCCGCCGCCGTCCGCTCCACCCGCGTCGTCGATCCGGCCTCATCCAGCGGATCACGGCGCAGGCGGTGGCGGAGGGCCGAAGGGGCCATGGCGCTGAGATGTTTCGCGGTGACTTCGGACGCGCCTTCGAAGGCGGCAAGGGCGCGGGCGGCCTTCAGCAAGGTCAGCTCGCCGCGCAACCCGTCCGCGCCGAGGGCAAGGCACAGCTCCGCACAGGCGCGGATCGTGGCCTCGGGCGCTTCGGGGTGCATCTCGCGGGCCTTCAGGATGCGGTTGCGCAGGCGCGTGTCCTGGGTGCGCCAGCGTTTCATGAAGGCGGCATTGTCGGTCTCATAGGCATCGCGGCGGCGGATCACCTCGATCCGCTGGTCGATGTCCCTGGGCGAGGATACCTCCACCGACAGGCCGAACCTGTCGAGCAGTTGCGGGCGCAATTCGCCCTCCTCAGGGTTGCCGGAGCCGACGAGGACAAAGCGCGCGGGGTGGCGGATCGAGAGCCCTTCGCGCTCCACTACGTTCTCGCCGGACTGGGCGACGTCGAGCAGAAGATCGACGATGTGATCCTCCAGCAGGTTCGCCTCGTCGATATAGAGATATCCGCGATTGGCGCGCGCGAGGAGGCCCGGCTCATAAGCTTTCTCGCCGCGCGTCAGGGCGCGCTCGATATCCAGCGCGCCGGTGACGCGGTCCTCGGTCGCCCCGAGCGGCAGGTCGACTACCGGTGTCGGGCGCTTGACGATCTTGCATTTCGTGACGTCGGCCCATTCGGGAATGTCCTCGACCCGCGCGGAGTTCACCGGGCACCCCTCCACCGCCTTGATTTCGGGCAGGAGCGCGGCAAGCGCGCGCACGGCGGTGGATTTGCCGGTGCCGCGATCACCGAAGACGAGCACGCCGCCGATCGAGGGGTCGATCGCGGTCAGGATCATGGCCTGCTTCATCTCCTCCTGGCCGACAATGGCTGCGAACGGAAAAGGTTGGGTCATGCGGCGGCTTTCTGCGTCTGCGTCAGGATCTTCGTGCCCCCCCATGTGCCAGCCTCGCCCAGAATATGGAAGCGGGCATAAAGCTCCTCCGCGAACCAGTTGCCCTCGCGCACGGCTTTGATTGCCTCGGCATGGGGGCCATTGTTGCGGGCGAAGGCGTGCATTGCGGCGGTGTCGGGCCAGATGGAGAAGGTGACCTGATGGAGGAACGGCACCTCACCCACCCCGATCTTGAAGAGGACATTCGGATCAGCCCCGATCCGGTCGGAGATGGCGGGGGCCCGGTTCCAGAAGCGGGCGAGCTTGGTCGGGCGGATCGTCGCGCGGGTGATCGCGGCGAGCGGGCCGGTGGGGGCGATGTCATCCGCGTCGAACGGCGTGCTGCCCGACCAGTGCCCGCGCGCGGAGGCGGGGCTGAGGAAGATCGTCCACGCTTCCCCCCCCGCCGCCGCCGCACGGTTGCGCCAGCGGGCGAAGACCGGCGCGTCCATACCGGCGCGGGCCGCCCCTTCATCAGGCCAGGTGGCGAGGATGGCCCAGACGGCGGTATTGGGGCGCGGCGTGAACCCCTCGCCAGTGCCGCTGCCCATCAGCTTCCAGAACCCGATTCCCGGCACGCGCGGCAAGGCCAGCCGCGAGGCCCCCATCTGACCAAGCGCCCAGAGCCTGCCGGAGATGGCCGGAAAGCGATGCAGGGTGAGGGTGGCGGTGTTGATAGCGGCGGCTCCGTTCCGATCTGTCAATTATTTCTGACAGGTTTTGGAAGGGTTGGGAAGATGGGAGGGGGGAAAGATGGCCCTGGTCTGGACAGGATTAAGATCGGCTCAAACCCCGTCTTCTGACGCCAATGAACTGGCCCAGCAGTCATCGGTTTTCTTCGAAGTCGGCTTCTTGCCAAATTCCGTCAGAGGTCGCCCTCCACCGTGATCCGAATGGGGGTCATGCCCAAAGATCGCAGAAACGACGCAGAGGGCTCGTTGAACGAGAAGTGTTCCGAGCAAAGTCTGGAAATACCCATCGCGCGGAGGCGTGATTTCATTTCATCGGCGAGCTTTGAGCCGATCCCTTGACCGCGCAGCGATTTCTTTACTGCAACCTGATGCAGGAAACCCACCTGGCGCGCGGTCTTGAGCGCGCTTTCGCCCCGGGTTTGCACTTCGTAGATCAGATACCCATTCACGATGCCATCGACCGAATGATGGGCGAGGGCGGTGACTGTGGCACGAGAGAGAAACGCGCGCAGGAAGCTTTCCATCTCTTCGTCAGAGGTATCACTCCTGAAGATATCGGGGTGCGCGTCGACATGAAGACCCTGCACGTCACGAAGAAGGGGAAGCAAAGTTGCGGCGTCATGCTCCTGCACCTCGATGATCTTCGACATTTACCTCCGCTCCCTCATTCGGCTGCCGGTGACTTGCTGATGGAGCGATCCTTGCGGTCGGGCATCTGGTTCCGATACGCTGCAGATAAACGATGATCAGCGGAATGCCGATTAGTTAATTACATCGCCCCAGGCGCGTTCCCAGCGGCGATTTTTTAGATCATTAGGTTTCATAAATACCCCCATGACCTGCCCTCCACCAACGGCGCAGTTTGCGAGCGTGCTGGGGGGAAGATTTAGCAGCAAGACCGGTTCCTCGGTCACAGTATAGGTATAGCCTTCTGATACGTCGCCACCAATGGTGACCTGCTCCATACTCGCTTGGCCGCGCCAGACCGGCTCAAAAAAACTTCGCACCTCCTCGGGTAATGAATTAGGGTCTTTAAGGTGCCGTGCCCTTGTCGCTAACTCGATAGCGTGCTTGTATTTGGATTCCCAGTATCTTTGCCTAAATATGCCACGGCCAAATTCAACACCACCAACTTTTCCTGCTACAATTTCGTCGATTTTTGCTAAAATTCCTGATAATTCACAATTACTAGGTATTTCCTTAGCCAATTTATCAAATTCATTTATTGAATTTAATAACAACATTTTTGTCTCGTTCTGACTGTCTCTCGACTCGTCGGGACGATTGGGGTCAGTGTATTTTCCAATTATCCTATCATATTGGGTCCTTGCCGCTCGAACCATCATCAAAGCGCGATCAACTGAGTTGACTTGATACTGTGGCAGATCAAGGCTCGACTTGTGTATGACGGTGCTCAGTCTCATTTCGTAGTCGACAGGATTGATCTGGCCTACTTTCTCAAGAGGCCAGCAGTACGGCGCTGGCAGAATGACATCGCTGCCACTGATTTCAATGTGGTGCCCCGCGTCGACCCCAATAACGTGTTCCGTGGGCGCATCATCTGGATATTTCCGCCGCTCTGTTCGCCCGGTGACATGAAGAACAACAACTGTCCGATAGTCATGCGGATGCCAGAAGAAAACCAGAGAACCTTCGTTTGGACCGATGCCACCCCAGATATTCTCAGGTAGGTCGCCAAGCGATATTTGCGCCAGAAAGATAGCTGGCACTCCGTTCAAGCTGGGCCATTCCTGGGCGGAAGGTAACGAGGGCTCTGCGCCGATCCAACTCGTTGGATTGGGCTTAGGCGGTATTTGAGGTTGAAAAACCTGCTTTCCTTCGTTGTGTGGAAGGTGCCTTGGTTCAAATTTCAGAGCATTTTATTGTACTCGACGAGCTTTTGCAGAAATTTCGCAGTCTCCTTCTTCTTTCGTCTTCCAGAAAGCCAACGCAGCAATTTATTAACCATTCGACAGCCTTTCTTAAAAATCGTCCTGAAGGCATAACCCATCAGCAATGTAACCATCAAGGAACGTTGACCGGAAGATTGTCGACTTTCGACAATGTTCGCAAAGCAAGTAATCTGCAAAACCGGATCCCCAACCGGCTCTCACAGCGCAGCGCGCCGCAACCTTTCCTCCGCTATCCCAAAGTCAATGATTGTAAACCGAAATAGACACTTGTAGTGTCAGTCCATGATGACGCGCCTCGACCCGACGCTGGACGTTCCGACCGATCCTCAGGATCGCCCTCCTGCCATTGTCGTTGGTGCCGGTCTTGGTGGCCTCGCGGCGGCGATGCGGCTGGGGGCGAAGGGGTATCGGGTCACAGTGATTGACAAGCTGGACTGTCCCGGCGGGCGCGGCTCGGCGATCTGGAAGGACGGATACCGGTTCGATCTGGGGCCGACCATTGTCACGGTGCCGCAGGTGTTTCGGGAGCTATGGGCAGTCTGCGGGCGGGATTTCGATGCGGATGTCACGATCCGCGAGATGGATCCCTATTATCAGATCCGGTTCGAGGACGGGTCGCATTTCGATGCCTCCGGCTCCACCGAGCGGATGAAGGCTGAGGTTGAGCGTCTGTCGCCAAATGACTTGAAAGGTTACGAAAAATTCCTTGCCGACAGCGAGGCGCGCTATCAGTTCGGGTTCGAGGATCTGGGGCGGCGGCCGATGAACAGGCTCTGGGATCTGGTGAAGGTTCTGCCGATTTTCGGGATGATGCGGGCCGACCGGTCGACCTATGGCCACGCGGCGCACCGGGTGAAGGATGAGCGGCTGCGCATGGCGCTGTCCTTTCATCCGCTCTTCATCGGGGGCGACCCGAGCCATGTGACGTCGATGTATATCCTCGTCAGTTACCTCGAAAAGGAATTCGGCGTTCATTATGCGATGGGCGGCGTCGTGGCGATTGCCAAGGCGATGGTGAAGGTGATCGAGGATCAGGGCGGCGCGGTCCTGATGGGCGAGGAAGTCGACGAGATCCTGATCGAGAAGGGCGCCGTCACCGGCGTCCGGCTGGCGGGGGGGGAAGCGCTGGCCGCGCCCGTCGTCGTCTCCAACGCCGATGCGGGGCATACCTATGATCGGCTGCTGCGCAATCACAAGCGTCGGCGCTGGACCACGGCGCGGCTGAAACGCAGCCGTTGGTCCATGGGCCTCTTCGTCTGGTATTTTGGCACGAAGGGCACGCGCGGGATGTGGGGCGATGTCGGTCATCACACGATCCTGAATGGCCCGCGCTATCAGGGGCTGCTCCGCGATATCTTCATCAAGGGGCATCTGGCGGAGGATATGAGCCTTTATGTCCACCGCCCCACGGTCACGGACCCGAGCGCCGCACCGGAGGGGGGTGATACCTTCTACGCCCTCTCGCCGGTGCCGCATCTGGGGCATGATGATCCGGTGGATTGGGCTGAGATGTCAGGGGCTTACAAGCGGTCGGTTCAGGCAGTGCTGGAGGAGCGTTTGTTGCCTGGTCTGGGCGACCACATCACCGCCGAGGAAGTTTTCACGCCGGAGACATTCCGCGACCGCTATCTGTCGCCCAACGGATCGGGGTTTTCCATCGAGCCGCGCATCCTGCAAAGCGCGTGGTTTCGCCCGCATAATATCTCGGAAGAGGCGAAGGGATTGTATCTTGTCGGCGCGGGCACCCATCCGGGGGCCGGGGTGCCGGGGGTTGTCTCCTCCGCCGAGGTGCTGTCGCAACTGGTGCCCGACGCGGTGGTCGCCCGATGATCGCCGCCGCCGATATGGCCGCCTGCCGCGAGGCGATCCGCACTGGCTCGCTGTCTTTCCACGCCGCATCGAAGCTGCTGCCTGCGCGGGTGCGCGATCCGGCGCTGGCGCTTTACGCGTTTTGCCGGCTGGCGGATGATGCAGTCGATTTGCAGCGCGACAAGGCGGCGGCGGTCCTGAACCTGCGCGACCGGCTCGACCTGGTCTACGAAGGCAGGCCGCGCGATGCGTCGGCGGACCGGGCCTTCGCCGCCGTGGTCGATCAGTTCGAGATGCCGCGCGCCCTGCCCGAGGCTTTGCTCGAAGGGCTGGCCTGGGACGCGATCGAGCGGCGCTACGAGACATTGTCGGAACTGATGGATTATTCGGCGCGCGTGGCCTCGGCCGTCGGGGTGATGATGAGCGTGCTGATGGGGGTGCGCGATGCTCATGCCCTCGCGCGGGCGGCTGATCTGGGCCTGGCGATGCAATTGACGAACATCGCCCGCGATGTCGGCGAGGATGCACGCGAGGGGCGGCTGTATCTGCCGCTGGAATGGATGGCGGAGGAGGGGGTAGACCCGGAGCTGTTCCTGCTGAACCCGCGCCCGCTGCCGGAGGTGCGGGCGCTGGTGCGCAGACTGGTGCGTGAGGCGCACCGGCTTTATGTGCGCGCCGATCCCGGCGTGACCGCGCTGCCGCTCGATTGCCGTCCGGGTATCTATGCTGCCGGGCGGATTTATGCGGGGATCGGCCACGCGGTGGAGCGGGCCGATTTCGACAGCATCACGACGCGCGCGCGCACGACGAAAGGCGCGAAACTGCGCTGGCTGGCCGCGTCCGCGATGCGGGCGGCGACATCGGTGGTGATGCCGCGTCCGGCGACGCTCTATTCCTCGGCCACGCCTGAAATCATGTTCCTCGTGCGCGCCGCTGCGCGCCATGCGAACCCGGCACCGATCTGGGGCGAGGGGCGCGCGGGCGCGCTGGTCGAGGTGCTGGCGACGCTGGAGCGGCGCGACCGTGAGCGGCGCGACATTCTGGTCGCGCAAGGTCAGCGGGCCGTCTGATCATGATCGATTACATCCTCTTCGCCATCTTCTTCGCAACCTGCGCGGCGGCAGCGTCCACCGGTGCGATGTTTCAGCCGGGTGAGTGGTACGAGGCCCTGAACCGCCCCCGCTGGACCCCACCCAACTGGCTTTTCCCGCTGGCCTGGACTGTGCTTTACGTCGCCATCGCCTATGCGGCGGTGCGCGTGGTCACCGTCAGCAATTTCGCGGCAAAGGATGTCGGTCTGATTCTTGGCTTCTGGTCATTGCAGATCACGCTCAACACGCTTTGGTCACCGGTATTTTTCGGGTTGAAACGGCTCGGCTCCGCCATGGTGGTGATCGTGTTCCTGTGGCTGGCGGTGGCGGCGACGGCGATTCTCTTCTTCATGGCGGACCCGCTGGCAGGTGCGATTTTCGCGGTCTATCTGGCGTGGTGTTCCTACGCAGGCGCGCTGAATTTCTGGATCTGGCGCGCGAACTAGGCGCGCGTCACGGGGCGCGCGTCATGGGGCGCACGTCATGGGGCGTCCTGCCCCGACAGCCATCCCTCGGCCTTGTCGGTCTCTTCCAGATTGAAACTCTTGATACTGATGCCGGGAAACAATGCGCCCTCGATGTCCGCGGCTGTGCGCAGCCACGCGGCATCGCTGAGCACGGCGCAGCGGTCGAATTTGCCGATCAGCCCGAAGAGCCCCGGCAGGCGGGAAAATTCAACCGCGATGGCCCCGGCGGTCGGCATTTCGAACTCGGATATCCGGTAGAGCATATGGCCGTTTGAGACGCCTTCGGATTCGGCGATCAGCTCATCAAGCGCCGTGCGCATGCCGTCGGCGTCAATGCTGCCGTGAAGTTCGATATCGACGCGGTTCGGTTGGGGCTTTGTGATGGTGAGCATGACATGTCCTTTTCTGCGATGTCCCGCAGTTTCTCAGACCGTGCAGGCCAGCATCTTGACCGATGTCAGAACCGCCACCCCCGCCGCCGTGGCACCCGCATCGCCAGCATCGGCATCAGCCAGGGGCCGCGAAAGCGGTTGAGGTCCAGGGCCTCGTGCACCCCTGTCACCTCTTCCCCGCCGATCTGCGTGCGCACGGAGGAGCGTGAATAGAAGGGCGCGTCCAGCATGTTCAGAACCTGCCGTGGCTGATAGCCGGGATCGGCCCGCGTCTCGCGCCGCACCTGCCAGAGGGAGCGGCGAAATGTGGTCTTCGGCGGGGCATCGACGATCTTCGCCTCCCCCTTTGGATCGAACCGGATCGCGGTGGCCAGTTCGCTGCCATCGCGCCGGGTCGCATCGTAAAAGCAGAGCGCGCCCTGATCGGCGGTCGGGAAGCGCCCCCATGTCCAGTAATTGAAATCGGCCTCCAGCGCGCGGGTGCCGAAATTGGCGTCGAAATAGCCATGGCCGTCCCATTGCCAGCCGGTGCGGTTGAGATCGACCTTGATGCGGCTGACCGGGGCGAAGGGCCGCCAGATATGGGCCCCGTCGGGGGTGAGCGGCAGCTCCGCCTCCGTCAGCGCTTCGGGCGTTACAGTGATGCGACCGGCGAGGCGACCGATATGGGGCGTGGTGATCTCATTGATGTCGATCACCAGTTCGGACCCCGTCCAGTGCATCGACGATGGGCCGACCTGAAGCGTGTCGGGGGAGAGGCGCAGCGCGTCCTCGCCCCGGTCGGTCATGGTCCAGCGCCCGCCCGGCCCGTAGGTGGCGACGTTGATGCAGCAATGATTGGCCGGATTGCGCCGCCCGGACCAGCGGTACCAGGGCGAGAAGACCGAGCCTATGAACCCGATGATGGATATGGCGCGGCCCTGATCGTCGGCGATCCCGTCGATATACCACCATGCGTATCCATCCGGCGGGACGGCGATGTCGAAGCAAGGTCCGTGAAGATCGCCTCTGCCGCGTGCCTGCCGGAGAGCGCCGCCATCGGCACCCCCGCCCCCGGATGCGCCCCGCCCCCCGCCAGGTAGAGGCCCCTGATCGCCGTGCGCGCCGGGGGGCGATGGAACGCTGCCATCATCCCCTGCGGGTTGCGCCCGTAAAGGGATCCGTCCGACCCGGGAAAGAGGTTCGCGAACATCGCGGGTGTCGTCAGCGCGCTCGTCGCGGGAATGGGCGCGAAATCGAGGCCCGAGCGGGCCAATGCCTTGAAGGTCAGTGTCTGACATGCGGAAGCCTCGTCCGTTTGGGGCAGGGCGGTGCTGGTCGGGGCACCGTTCATGATGATCTCGAACCGCTCCTGCGCCGGGGGCGCTGTGCCGGTGCCGCGGTCTTCGGCGCAGACATAAAGCGTTGGGTCAGCGGGCATGCGCCCGGCGGCGAGGTCATCGAATTCGGATCGGGGCTCTTGCCCGAAAAAGACGTTGTGATGGGTGAGATCGCGGCCCGACGGGGTGGCGGCAAAGCTCCAGACATAAGCGGACAGGGACCGGGGTGCCGTGGCCTTGGCGCCGACGGCGCGGCGCGGGCCTTCGCCGAGCAGGCCGCGGCGGAGCGCGGCAGGATCGCCGTTGAAGACGATGCGATCAGCAGGATGATGGCCGTGCGCGGTGACGAGCCCGGTGACGCGGTCCCCTGATGTCTCGATCCGCTCCACCGCCGTGTCGTAGTGGATCGTTGCGCCCTTCTGTTGCGCAAGACCGGCTAGCGCGGTGGCGAGCGCGCGCATGCCGCCCTCGACCCGCCAGACGCCCTGCGCCTCCGCATGCCAGATGAGGCCGAGAAGGGCGGGGGAGCGGTAGGGTGAGCCGCCGACATAGGTGGCGTAGCGCCCGAAGAGCTGACGCAGGCGCGGATCGGTGAAGCGTTTGGCAAGGTTTTGCGCCAGCGTCAGGTGCGGGGCCATGGCGGGGATGAGCGCGGGATTGCGCATCACGTGGGCGGTGAGGCCGGCAAGGCGTGGGCGGGCTGCCTGCATCATCGGTGCATCGAACGCCTCGAAAAGCCGCCTTGTCGTCGCGGCGAAGGCGGCAAATTCCGCGCTGGCGGCGTCCCCGGCGAAGGCGCGCACGGCCTCGATGCTGGCTTCCGCGTCGGCATGGAGGTCCAGCGTCGATCCATCGGGCCACCAGTGGCGGGCGAGGATATCCTCGCGCATCAACGTCACATGATCCTCGATCCGCTCCCCCGCGCTGGCGAAGAGCTCATCGAACACATGGCTGAGGGTCAGCACTGTCGGCCCCGCATCCACCGGCCCGGCCGCCGAGGGCAGGGCGCGCATCTTGCCGCCGGGTGTGGCGGCGGCCTCGAACAGGGTGACGTCCTGCCCGGCGGCGGCAAGGCGAATGGCGCTGGCCAGTCCGCCCATGCCGGCACCGATCACGGCGATGGTGCCGCGTTTGTTCAAAGTGCTGTCCATCAGCTTATCGTTGACTCGCGCGCGCAAACTGTCCAGTCTAATTTACAGTATAGATGTCCAATTAATTGGACGATCAGCGCAGGAGCCACCGCCATGGGACTTTCAAGCCGGATCGAAGGGGCAATCAGCGCTGCGATCAAGCGGGGGCAGGCAGGCTCGACGCCGCCGAAGCTGGCATCGGCGCTGGATTATGCGGTCACGCCGGGCGGGGCGCGGATCAGGCCGACGATCCTGTTGTCCGTGGCAATGGCCTGCGGCGATGATCAGCCCGAGATTGCGGATGCGGCTGCGGCGGCGCTGGAGCTGATGCATTGCGCGTCGCTGGTCCATGACGATCTGCCCTGTTTCGACGATGCCGACATCCGGCGCGGCAAGCCATCGGTCCACAGGGCCTATGATGAGCCACTGGCGGTGCTGACCGGCGACAGCCTGATCATCATGGCCTTCGACGTTCTGGCGCGCTCTGCCAGGACCGATCCGGGGCGGGGAATTGAGCTGATCTCCACTCTGACACGGCGGTCGGGCATGCCGGGTGGCATCTGCGCCGGGCAGGGCTGGGAAAGCGAGCCGAAGGTTGATCTCTCGGCCTATCATCAGGCGAAGACCGGCGCCTTGTTCATCGCCGCTACCCAGATGGGCGCGATTGCGGCCGGGCAGGAGGCGGAGCCGTGGTTTGAGCTTGGTGCCCGGATCGGCGAGGCGTTCCAGATCGCGGACGATCTGCGCGATGCGCTCTATGACGAGGAAACGCTTGGCAAACCTGCGGGGCAGGACGAAATTCACGAGCGCCCCAACGCGGTGGCGGAACTTGGCGTGCAGGGCGCGGTGACGCGCCTGAAGAACACGCTGGGCGGGGCCATCGCCTCCATCCCGCATTGTCCGGGCGAGGCGGCGCTGGCGGAAATGGTGCGCGCCACGGCGGAGCGCCTGACACCGATCGCGCCGGTGAGCGCCTCTGCGAAGGCGACTGCGAAGGCCTCTGCGAAAGTGTCGGCGAAGGCCTGACGCGGTGTCGGTGAGCGATGCGGTGCGTCCTGCGCCAAAGCGGCGGTGGTTCAACTGGCGGCGATGGCGCAATCGCAAGGCCGCCGATCCGGGGTTTCAGTCATGGGCGGCGGGTGTGCCGCTGGCGCGCGGTGCGGCGCGCAAGGATGGCGAGGCGCTTTTTGATCTGGTGGCCGGGTTTGTCCATTCACAGGCGCTGATGGCGCTGGTGGAGCTTGGTGTGCTGGATGCCTTGCGCACCGATGATCTGGGCGCGCGCACGCTGGCGGCGCGGGCGGCGGTGCCGGATGATCGCATGGTGGTCCTTCTGAACGCCGGTGTGGCGCTGGACCTGTTGGAGCGGGTGGGCGAGAATTATGGCCTCAGCCGCAAGGGCGCAGCGCTGATCGGTGCGCCGGGTCTGACCGACATGATCCGCCATCACCGTGTTCTCTACCGTGATCTTGAAGATCCGGCGGCGTTTTTGCGCGGCGAGACGGAGACGGAGCTGGCCGGTTTCTGGCCCTATGTCTTTGGCGCGGCAGGGGCGGAGGACCCCGAAACGGCGGCGCGCTATTCCCATCTGATGGCCGAGAGCCAACGCATGGTGGCCGAGGAAACCCTGCGCGCGATCAGCCTGAAAGATGTCAATCGTCTGATGGATGTCGGCGGCGGCACCGGCGCGTTTCTGACCGCGGCGGGGGCGAAATACCCCGATCTGCGCCTTACGCTGATGGACCTGCCTGCCGTTGTTCCCGAAGCGACGGAGCGGTTTGCGCGCGCTGGCCTCGCGCCCCGCGCGACGATCCGGCCCGGTGATTTCCGGCAGGGCGATCTGCCGGACGGGGCCGATGCGATCAGCCTGGTGCGCGTCCTTTACGACCATGGTGACGAGACGGTGGCGAAGCTGTTGGCGGATGTGCGCGAGGCGCTGCCCCAGGGCGGGCGGCTCATCATATCGGAGCCGATGACCGGGGGCGCAGTCCCGACACGCCCCGGCGACGTCTATTTCGCGTTCTACTGCATGGCGATGCGCACCGGGCGGGCGCGGTCCGCCGATGAGATCGCGGCACTGCTGACCGCTGCCGGCTTCGCCAAAATCCGGCGCCCGCTGGCGCTTCGGCCGTTTATCACGACGGCCTTGGAAGCTGTCAGGTAAAGTTGACAGTTTTTCGGTGAAAACATGTCCGAAGTATTTGACATAGATCAGTGTCAGGTTAAAGTTACAGGCAGGGGCAAGATGCCGCACTGAGTCTGCCTGAGCGCTCAGCGGCATGTTTGCAAAGGAGACGGCATCGTGCAGACGCAAGCAGTGATACTTGAAGGAGCGAGGAAACTCGGTCTTGGAGTGCTGCCGCTGACAGCACCCTCTCCTCGCGATCTGGTGGTCGAGATTTCAACCTCCGGCATTTCTACGGGCACCGAAAAACTGTTCTGGACCGGCGAGATGCCGCCATTCCCCGGCATGGGCTATCCGCTGGTGCCGGGATACGAGGCGGCGGGCGAAGTGGTCGAGGCGGGTGCCGAGACCGGCTTCAAACCCGGCGAGCGGGTCTTCGTGCCAGGCGCGAATTGCTATGAAGGCGCACGCGGCCTTTTCGGCGGCGCGGCGCGGTGCCTCGTCACCGAAGCGGGGCGCGCGACACGGATCGATCCCGGCCTTGGCGCTGAGGGTGCCTTGCTAGCGCTGGCCGCCACCGCGCGCCACGCGATGGCGGGCATGGACAAATCGCCGCCCGATCTGATCGTGGGTCATGGTGTCCTCGGCCGTCTTCTGGCGCGCCTGACCATCGCCGCCGGCGCGCCGGAGCCCATGGTCTGGGAGATCGACCCTGACCGCATGGGCGGTGCCGCCGGATACGAGGTGACGACGCCCGAGGCGGATGAGCGGCGCGACTATCGCGCGATCTACGACGCGACGGGTGATCCGGCGCTTCTGAATACCCTGATCGGGCGCATCGCCAAGGGTGGTGAGATCGTGCTGGCCGGATTCTATGCGGCCCCGCTGTCCTTTGCCTTTCCACCCGCCTTCATGAAGGAGGCGCGGATCAGGATCGCCGCCGAGTGGACCCCTGACGATCTGATCGCCACGCGCCGTCTGGTCGAAAGCGGGGCGCTCTCGCTCGGTGATCTGATCACCCACACCGCCGCCGCGCATGATGCGGCGGACGCATATCGCACGGCCTTCGAAGACCCGGCCTGCCTGAAAATGATCCTTGATTGGAGTGCACACGCATGACCCTCGATGTCCCGAACCTCAAGGACGATTATGATCAGCGCCTGCGCGACGAAGCCAAGGAGCCGACGCTGGAAGTGCCCCATGCGGAGCCGACCAAGAAGACGCAGATCATCGCGATCTACGGCAAGGGCGGCATCGGCAAATCCTTCACCCTGGCCAATCTCAGCCACATGATGGCCGAGCAGGGCAAGCGGGTGCTGCTGATCGGCTGTGATCCCAAATCGGACACGACGTCATTGCTGTTCGGCGGCAAGGCCTGCCCGACCATCATCGAAACCTCGGCAGAGAAGAAACTGTCGGGCGAGGAAGTCGCCATCGGCGATGTCTGCTTCAAGCGCGGCGGCGTTTTCGCGATGGAGCTTGGCGGGCCAGAGGTTGGGCGCGGCTGTGGCGGGCGCGGTATCATCCATGGTTTTGAGTTGCTGGAAAAGCTGGGGTTCCATGATTGGGATTTCGATTATGTGCTCTTGGACTTCCTCGGCGATGTGGTCTGCGGCGGCTTCGGCCTGCCGATTGCGCGCGACATGGCGCAGAAGGTGATCCTGGTCGCCTCGAACGATCTTCAGTCGCTTTATGTGGCAAATAATGTCTGCTCGGCGGTGGAATATTTCCGCAAGATGGGCGGCAATGTCGGTGTAGCCGGGCTGGTCATCAACAAGGATGACGGCACGGGCGAGGCTGCGGCCTTTGCCCGCGAGGTGGATATCCCGATCCTCGCCGCGATCCCGCAGGACGAGGATCTGCGCCGCAAATCCGCCAATTACCAGATCGTCGGCAGCCATGAGACGCAGTGGGGCGATCTCTTTGCGGAACTTGGCGAGAACGTCGCCAAGGCCCCGCCGGGACACCCCAAACCGCTGACACAGGATGGCCTTCTGGGGTTGTTCTCCGCCGAGGAAACCGGTGCCGATTTCGTGCTTGAGCCTGCCACCGATGCCGACATGCGCGGCAAGAACGCCAAACCGAAGCAATCATTGGAAGTGGTCTACGACGATGTTTGATATGGAAGAACTGTCCGAATGGGAGCAGCGCCTGACCGAGCTTGAAGACCGGGTCGCGCATGCTCACCAGTACAGCCGTTTTGCCGTCGATCAGTCGCGCGAGGCGATCCGCCAGTCGCGGGAGCTGAACCGCGCCATTCGCGAGGCCCGCACCCCTGTGCAGGGGCTGGCGAGCGAAGATCGGTGAGCGGCGAGGTCACATATGATGCCGCCGGCAAGGCGGAGGTGATCGAGGGCTCCTCGGTCGCCAAGACGCCGGATCTGGCGGTCGACCCCGCTGCGGGCGACGGCATGGGCTGCCATGCCGGTGCGGCGACGATGGAGGCGGCCGCGCGCGAGGCGGGCAATGCAGAATTGCTCGACAAGTTCCGCGAAGATTATCCGATGGGCCCCCATGACCGCCCGCAATCGATGTGCCCGGCTTTCGGCTCCCTGCGGGTTGGCCTGCGGATGCGCCGGGTGGCGACCGTGTTGTCCGGGTCCGCCTGCTGCGTTTACGGGCTGACTTTCGTGAGCCATTTCTATGGTGCGCGCCGGTCGGTCGGCTATGTGCCGTTCAATTCCGAAACGCTGGTCACAGGCAAGCTCTACGAAGATATCCGCGAGGCGGTCTACAAGATCGCCGATCCGGACCGTTACGACGCGGTCGTCGTGACCAACCTTTGCGTGCCAACCGCATCCGGTGTGCCGTTGCGTCTGTTACCGGAGGAGATTGACGGCGTGCGCATCATCGGGATCGACGTGCCGGGCTTTGGCGTGCCGACCCATGCCGAAGCGAAAGACGTGCTGGCCGGCGCGATGCTGAGTTACGCGCGCAAGGAGATCGAGGCAGGGCCGGTGGCAGCGCCCGAGGGCGGCAAATCAGACCGCCCGACGGTAACGATGCTGGGTGAGATGTTCCCGGCCGATCCGATGATGATCGGCGCGATGCTTGACCCGCTGGGTCTGGCCGCCGGGCCGGTCGTGCCCTGCCGCGAATGGCGCGAATTATATGCCGCGCTCGACTGCGGCGCGGTCGCGGCGATCCACCCGTTCTATTCCAGTGCGATGCGCGAATTTGAGGCCGCCGGGCGGCCCATCGTCGGCTCCGCCCCCGTGGGCCATGACGGGACGGCTTCGTGGCTCGCCGGGATCGGTGATGCGTTCGGGCTGGCGGCCGACAAGGTGGCGGCGGCGCAGAACATGTTCCTGCCCGCGATCAAGGGCGCGCTGGCCGGCGCGCGGATCGACGGCACTGTGACCCTGTCGGGCTATGAAGGGTCTGAATTGCTGGTCGCGCGGCTGCTGATCGAGAGCGGTGCGAATGTGCCTTACGTGGGCACCGCCTGCCACCGCACGAAAATGTCCGAAGCCGACCGCGACTGGCTGGAAGCCAAGGGCACCAAGGTCGTCTATCGCGCCTCGCTCGAAGATGATTGCGCGGCGATGGAGGCGGTGAAACCGGATCTGGCCATCGGCACGACCCCGGTTGTGCAAAAGGCGAAAGAGCTGGGCATTCCAGGGCTTTACTTCACCAACCTCATCTCCGCCCGCCCCCTGATGGGCCCTGCCGGGGCCGGGTCATTGCAGGAGGTGGTGAATGCCGCCATCGGCAACAAGGACCGCATGGCGGATATGAAGGAATTCTTCGAGGGCGTCGGCACCGGGGACACGGCAGGCGTTTGGGAAGGCGAGCCGAACCTGCAGCCGGGCTTTCGCGCGCATCGCCAGAAGAAACTGGACAAGGCCGCACGGGCCGCCAAAGCGGCGGAGATGATATGATGAATTTCCACGCCATCTCGGAGATCTCCTTCTCGACCTCCTCGACCTCCTTCTGCTTCGTCCTCAGCTCTCTGACAACCGAAAAAAAACGCGAAAAAAAACGATGGAGGGGGCGTCTTGCGATCCGTTTTCGAACATCCGCGAAGCAGCACGCGACATGTATGTATGATACCCGGGGCAAGAATCTTCTTCGCGCGTGTCGCGCAAGTCCGCAACATGGTTCGGACGAGCATCATCATGTTTCGAGCGCCCGCGTGTATGCTCAAGCGTCAGCCTGTTGATCGTCGGGTAGCTCTGTCACCGATCGTCGGAGGTGGCAGAAGCATCTCGGTCGCCGAACAAGGGCGTCAGAGGGTGTCACTTGTGTGCTGTGTTCG
>JBCCDJ010000021.1:0-82655 GCA_039030855.1 Pseudomonadota bacterium | reverse complement strand
CCGTAGGGTGGGCCTCGGCCCACCATGACCAGCATCGGTGGGCCGAGGCCCACCCTTTGAAAGGCATGTCATGAACGGGCGGTGGATTGCCGGGGGGCTTGTCCTCTTTTCGCTGATCTTTGGTGCCGCGCTCTGGTGGTTCCAGACGCGCGGACATTATGAGGAAGTGACCGGGCTGACCGAGATCACCGTGAACGGCGTGCCTGTCGCGGTGAGCGACTATCGCGGCCTCGATGCCATTTCCTCGCCCCTGAAACTGCGAGGCTGCTTTACCACGGCCGCGCTGCTTACCGGACCCGAGGCACCGGATGCGGAGCCTCTGGTCGCGCCAAGCTGGTTCGACTGTTTTGATGCAGAGACGATGTCGCGCGATCTCGATACCGGCGCGGCCACCGCGATCCTCGCCGAATTCAACACGCCCTACGGGTTCGACCGCATGATCGCGGCCTATCCCGACGGGCGCGCCTATCAGTGGCGCCAGATCAATGCGTGCGGCACGGCGGCCTTCGACGGCGACCCGCTGCCCGCCGGCTGCCCCGCCAAGGAATAAGACATGGCCGACCTTCTGCTCGAACTCTTCTCCGAAGAAATCCCCGCCCGGATGCAGGCGCGGGCCTGCGAGGACCTGAAAAAACTGGTCACGCAAGGCATGGTCGATCGCGGCCTGATCTATGAGGCCGCCGCCGCCTTCGCCACGCCCCGCCGCCTCACCCTCAGCGTCACAGGGCTGCCGAAGGAGACGATGGCCGTGCGCGAGGAACGCAAGGGCCCGCGCACCGACGCGCCCGACAAGGCGCTCGAAGGCTTCCTGCGCTCCACCGGCCTCACGAAGGACCAGCTGGAGGCACGCGATGACAAGAAAGGGCAGGTCTGGTTCGCCATCATCGACAAGCCCGGCCGCACCGCTGCCGATGTGATCGCCGAGGTCGTGCCGGAGGTGATCCGCGCCTTCCCCTGGCCCCGGTCGATGCGCTGGGGGGCCGGTGATCTGCGCTGGGTGCGCCCCTTGCAATCGATCATGTGCATCCTCAGCGACGAGGCGGGGGCGGAGGTCGTGCCCTTCACCGTCGATCAGCTGACATCGGGGGCCGAGACGCGCGGTCACAGGTTCATGGGGCCGGAGGCCTTCGCGCCCACGGATTTCGACGATTACGTCGCGCGCCTGAACGCCGCCAAGGTCGTCCTCGACCCGGCGGAGCGGTCGGCGCGCATCTGGGCGGACGCCACCAACATGGCCTTCGCGCAAGGCATGGAGGTGGTGGAGGACAAGGGCCTGCTGGCGGAGGTCGCGGGCCTCGTCGAATGGCCCGTGGTCCTGATGGGCGAGATTGAGGAGCAGTTCCTCGGCCTCCCCCCGGAGGTGCTCCAGACCTCCATGAAGGAGCACCAGAAATTCTTCTCCGTCCGCAATCCGAAAACGGGGCGGATCGAGAAATTCGTTACCGTCGCCAATATCGAAACCGCCGATCAGGGCGCGACCATCCTTGCGGGCAACCAGCGTGTGCTGGCCGCGCGCCTGTCGGATGCGCTCTTCTTCTGGGAGAACGACCTGCGCACCATCGATGAAAAAGGCATGGCAGGAATGGCTGAGCCGTTGACCAAGGTGACGTTTCACAACCGTTTAGGCAGCATGGCAGACAGGGTCGCTCGTGTCGCATCGCTTGCGAAGACAATCGCGCCCTTCGTATCAGCTGATCCTGAGGAATCTCTTTTTGCAGCGGCGGCTGCTAAAGCCGACTTAGCCTCAGAGATGGTTTATGAGTTTCCTGAATTGCAGGGCACCATGGCAAGATACTACGCTTTGAAGTCTGGGAAGTATTCGGCTGCACAAGCTGCCGCTTGCGAAAGCCATTATTCGCCGCTCGGACCTAGCGATGACGTTCCTACTGAACCTATCGCGATCGCTGTGGCGCTCGCTGACAAGCTAGATATGCTGACGAGCTTTTGGCTGATTGATGAAAAGCCTACTGGCAGTAAAGACCCCTTCGCTCTGCGCCGCGCTGCTTTGGGGGTGGTACGAATTATCTTGGACAACAGACTGAGATTATCGCTCGAAAGTGCCGTTGAGGTTAGTTGTGCAGCCAACTTAGCGGATCTGATTGAGCGAAAACAAGCTGCTGAAATGCTTGTAGTAGACGTTGAAGAAGCTCAGGAGCAGCTTGAGGCTTTTAAACGCGCAAAAGACGCTAATCTAAATACGGCAAAAATGATCCGTGCTTTGTTGTCGATTGGGAACCACGGAACGTCTCGTGTAGGGACCGACCTCCTCGCCTTCTTCGCCGACCGCCTGAAGGTCCATCTCCGCGGCGAAGGCGTTCACCATGACGTCATCGACGCCTCTTTCCAGCTCGGCGGGCAGGACGACCTCGTGCTCCTCGTCAATCGGGTGAACGCATTGCAGACATTCATCGAAACAGAAGACGGCAAGAACCTCCTCGCCGGCTACAAGCGCGCGGTCAATATCCTCGCGGCCGAGCAGAAGAAGGATGGCGTGGAATACACGCTCGACCCGGATGTGAAATTCGCCTCGCTTCCGGAGGAGACAGCGCTGTTCGTCGCGCTCGACCATGCGGAGGCGGATATCGCCCCGGCGCTGGAGGCGGAGGATTTTGCCGCCGCGATGACGGCCATGGCGGCGCTGCGTGCCCCCATTGATGCCTTTTTCGAAAAGGTCACGGTGAATGACGAGAATGACATCGTGCGGCGCAATCGCCTGTGCCTTCTGAACCGGGTGAAGGTGGTGATGGAGCGGGTCGCGGTTTTTTCCGCCATCGAGGGATAGCCGCGCTTTGCATCCTTGATCTTCCAAAGGCGGGGCAGGGGCGCTACACCGCCGGTCATGGACCAGATGAGCACAATTGCGGATCTGACGGCCCCCGCCGCCGCGCGCTTTGGCGACAAGGCGCGGCGGCTGGCGGCGGTGGCGTCGACAGGTGCGCCGGTGCCGCCCGGGTTCGCCTTTGCCGATGATGCCCCCGACGATGCGGTCATGGCAGGCATCCGCGCGCTGGAGGCCGCGACCGGGCGCGGGTTCGGGCGGGCCGATGCGCCGCTTCTGATCGCGCTCCGCTCCAGCCCCGGCGTCGCGGCGGCACCGTCTGCCCCCGCGATCCTCAATATCGGCCTGACGCGCGATGTGATGCCGGCGCTGGTGGGCGAGCTCGGGCCGCGGGCGGCTGCCGATCTGCGCCGCCGTCTGATCCAGAATTTCGCCTGTGCCGTCATGGGGGCCGATCCCGAGGCTTTCGAAAACGCTCTCTATGATGCGATGAAACAATCGGGTGCCGACAGCGAAGAAGCGCTGGACGAGGCCGCCCTGACCGCGCTGGAGGCGGAGTTTCTGCAACTGGTCGAGGATGAAACGGACGAGCCGTTCCCCGAAGATGCCGAGGTGCAGCTGATCCGCGCCATCGCCGCGATGCATGAGGGCTGGCACGCGACAACCGCGCGCATTCTGCGCAAGGCGCGGGGGATCGACCCGGCGACAGGCCAATCGCTGATTGCGCAAGCCATGGCGCTGGGCATCGGGCCGACGCCGTCGGGGGCGGGGATGGCATCGCTCCGCTCCGAAGACACGGGGCTGATCGATCTGACAGGACGCTATCTGCCTCAGGCGCAGGGCAGCGAGGCGATGATGGGCTTGCGCACGCCGCGCCTTCTGACACGCCGCGCGCGGGAGGCTGCCGGGCAAAGCGCGCCGTCGCTGGAAGAAGATGCCCCCGAGGCGGCTGCCGCCATCCACCATCTCGCCGAAAGCGTGGAGCGGGCGCTGGGCGATGCGCTGTCGCTGGAATTCACGGTGGAGGCCGGCGAGGTGATGATCCTCGATGCCCAGCCGATGAAGGCTGGTGCCCGCGCGGCCGTGCGCATCGCGGTCGATCTTGCCGAAGCGGGCGCAATCAGCCGCGAAGAGGCGCTGCTGCGGATCGACCCCGCGACGCTGGTGGCGCATCTCCATCCCTCCGTCGCGCCCAATGCGGTGCGCGAGGTTCTGGGCCGCGGCCTGCCCGCCAGTCCGGGTGCCGCGACCGGTGCACTGGTCTTTTCGCCCGAGGCTGCCGAAGCGCTGGCCGCGCAGGAACGCGATGTGATCCTCGTGCGGGTGGAGACCAGCCCCGAGGACATTCGAGGCATGCACGCTGCATCCGGTGTGCTGACGGTGCGCGGCGGCATGACCAGCCACGCTGCCGTGATCGCGCGCGGCCTCGGCGCACCCTGCGTGGTGGGGACCAGCGATATCCTTCTTGATCTTGCGGCCCGGTCACTGACCACAGCCACTGGGCAGGTCCTCTCCGAAGGCGACGTGATCACCATCGATGGCTCGGCGGGGGAGGCGCTGGCCGGCGCACCGATGCTGGTGCAGCCGGAACTTTCCGGCGCATTTGCCACGCTGATGGGCTGGGCGGATGCCACGCGGCGCATGGGGGTGCGCGCCAACGCCGATACCGGGCAGGATGCGCGGGTTGCGAAAGGGTTCAACGTCGATGGTATCGGCCTCTGCCGGACCGAGCATATGTTCTTTCAGAAGGACCGCATCACCACGATGCGCCAGATGATCCTCGCCAATACCGAGGAGGATCGCCGCAGCGCGCTGGCCGCATTGCTGCCGATGCAGCGCGCGGATTTTGAAGAACTGTTCGAGACCATGGCCGGATTGCCGGTCACTATCCGCCTGCTCGACCCGCCACTGCATGAATTCCTGCCCCATGGCCAGGCGGAGATGGAGGCGCTGGCCGACGCCATGGGCCTGCCGCTGAAGACGGTGATGCAGCGGGCCGAGGACATGCGCGAATTCAACCCGATGCTGGGCAAGCGCGGCTGCCGTGTCGGCGTCGCCTTTCCCGAGATTTATGAGATGCAGGCCCGCGCCGTCTTCGAGGCCGCCATCGCTGCGGGCGAAGTTACCGGCGAGCCTGTGATCCCCGAGATCATGATCCCGCTGGTGTCCGCCAATCGGGAGATGGAGCTTCTGGCCGAGCGGGTGGAAGCGATTGCCGAACGGGTGCGCGCCGAGACCGGTGCGTTGCTCACCTACAAGATCGGCGCGATGGTGGAGACACCGCGCGCCGCGCTTCGCGCCGGGGAATTGGCTCATACCGCCGAATTCCTGTCCTTCGGCACCAATGACCTGACGCAAATGACCTATGGGCTGAGCCGGGACGACGCGGGACGATTCATGCGCGACTACGTTGCCAAAGGCGTCTTTCCCGAAGATCCATTCCATTCGCTGGATGTCGAGGGGGTCGGTGAGTTGCTTCTTCTGGCTGCTGAGCGGGGGCGTCAGGCGCGCGGCGAGATCACCCTCGGGCTGTGCGGCGAGCATGGCGGCGACCCGTCATCGGTACGATTTTGCGAACTGGCCGGTTTCGACTATATTTCGTGCTCGCCATTTCGCCTGCCGATCGCGCGACTGGCGGCCGCGCAGGCCAATCTTCTGGCCCGCGCCGGAAAGAGCGATTCGTCGTGAGGCTCTGAAATGCCTTGAAGTGATTGCGCGAGAAGTCGTTTTTTGTGCCAAAATGCCGCGCTGCAACATCGACTTTTGGCCTGAATCTGTGTGAATCGCATCGAGTTTTGGTGGCGTATCCGTCCGAACCGCTCTAGTCCTCGGGCACGTTAAGACACAGCAAACCTTATCGCGACCGGCATGTCCATGCTGCGCGATGATACGATGAAAAAGAGGACAGAAGAATGAGACCTCGGGCCAAAAGCTTGTCCGTGTTCAAAATCTGCGTCATTGCGGCCGGGTATGCCGCTTTCATTATGCCGACTGCTTCTTTCGCCGAACAGCAGGATGCCGATGCGGCCTTGCAAACCGAACAGTCGCAGCGGATCCTCAGCGTTCTGCGCGCTGAGCGAAGCGCCATCAAGGCGCTGGAGACCGACGTCGTCTTCGCCCGCACAGGCAATCTGCCGGTCGCGCCGGGTCGTCTCCTGACCGGTACGATCAGCGACCCGAGCCTGTCTGATCTGGACCGCGAGGACAAACTTGCATCCGCGCTGGCCGGTGCGGCGTCCGATCTCGATGTTGAGGAAATCATCCTCATGCACGAAGGTGGCGCGATCACGATGCCCAAGACCCCGATCGGAAAGGATGCCGACAGCTGGCGTTGCCTTGCGGAAGCGATCTATTTCGAAGCACGGGGTGAGACCACGCGCGGCCAGTTCGCCGTTGCCGAGGTCATCATGAACCGCGTAGACAGCCGCCGGTATCCGGGTACGGTTTGCGGCGTTGTCCTTCAGGGCACTGGCAAAAAGCATGCCTGCCAGTTCTCTTACAACTGCGACGGCAAGTCCGACCAGGTGAAGAACCGCAAGGCATTTGCCAAGGCCGCCAAGATTGCCAAGGCGCTGCTCGAAGGCCGACCGCGTGTTCTGACGAAAAACGCAACGCATTATCACACGACTGCGGTCAGCCCGAAATGGTCCAAGAAGCTGACCCTGACGGCGCGGATCGGCGACCACATCTTCTACAAGTACCCAACCAAGGTGTCGCAGTCCGGCTCCTGATATTCGGAGTGGTTGAATTGAACGTCCCGACGCCGCTGGTGTCGGGGCGTTTGCCGTTTTTGGTGTGGCAGATTCCTTAATGAAGATGCTATCGCCAGCGGGCGGGCAGGGCCGGTGCAATCCGGTCTTGCCTGCTCGTGCCCGCAGGCGCACAACCTTGGTTGAAGGCCGGGGATGGAATTGCGCAGGTCGGGTCGTTGGCGAGACAGGGTGAGAAGGCAGGGGAATGAACGACGAAAGCGGATCAACGGCGCTGGCAGATGTGGCGCATGGTGTAGCGGGACCGCCGCGCGACAGGATCTTTCTCCACGACCATATCGTCGAGATGGAGATCGGCGCCTATCCAAGCGAGTTCGGCGTCACCCAGACGCTGCGTTTCAATGTCGATCTCGATGTCCTGCGCAATCAGACGGAATATGCCGACGAGGTTGAAAGCGTCGTCTCCTACGATCTGATCTTTCACGCGATCCGCGATCTGGCCGCTGGTCCGCGTATGAAACTGCTGGAGACCTTCGCGGAACGCCTCGCGGCACAGCTTCTTTCAGAACCCCGCGTTGTGCGCGCTGCCATTCGCATCGAAAAAATGGACCGCGTGTCCGGCTCGCTCGGCGTGGAAATTGAACGGCGCAGTATGCGCCTCGGCTGATTAGGTGCCGGGGGCTTCAGCGCGCAGCGGCAAGCTGCGTAAAGAGCGATTCTGTGCTGGCCGTCTGGGGGAGTGAGCGTGCGGTATCGAGCAAGGCGTCGGCTCGCTCCGTATTGATGACCGGCCCCGCCAGCCTGCGGAATTTGGTCCAGATCTCATCATCCGGCAGCGGATTTTCGGGATCGCCCTGCGCCTCAGTCGCGGCGGAGGACAGCTCGCGCCCATCGGTCAGGCGCAGACGCGCGCGGGCGAGGCGCCGGGCAGGGAAGGCGGCGTTGAACGCAGTATCTTCGCGCATTTCGATGGCCTGTGCACGGTCGCGTATATCGGGGTCCTGCAAGCCGCTGCCGCTGATATGCTCAACCCCGACAGTGCCGTGGATCAGGGCGACCGCAACTGAAAAGGGCAGGGAATACTGCGCTTGCTCGGTCGTTGTGGGGATCGCGCGAAGGCGGCACGCCTCATGAAAGGTCTCGATGCGCACGCCCTTGACCGTGCTGGCATCAATCCTGTTGTCGCGCATAACGGCCAGCAGAGCTTCCACTGCTGGTTGGGCCCACCGGCAGACAGGGTAGATTTTCGTGTACTGGTCACGGATATGCCAGACTTGGCCCAGATCGGCCCAGTGGGCGGCGACATCCGTGCCGTCCACCGTGATCGCGGGGGCACCGGTGAACCCGTCGCGGGCGAGATAGGCGGCACAGACACCCGCCATGGCACCCCAGCCGGACCCGTCCTTGACCATGGTCGGCGCATCGATGCAGCGCATCATCTGGCTGCGCGGCCCGTGATATTCGGCGATCCCCACAGCTTCGCGCGTTGCTGCTGCATCAAGGCGGAGCACGCGCGCCCCGAGCGCAGCGACCGCCAGCGCGATCCAGGCGCCGGATGTGTGATAGTCCGACGCGCTGGCGTGAAGCGCGATGCCCGCGCGCGTGCCGATCTCATACCCGATGACAAGGCTGGTCAGCATCTCCTGCGGGTCGGTCAGCCCTTCTGCTTCCATCAGCGCGATCAGGGCCGGGATGGTGCCGCAGCCGACATGGCCCTTGGTCAGCTTGTGGCCGTCATGGGCATCAACCGCATCGATGGTCATCCCGTTGGCCAGCGCCGCCCCCGCCGCGCTGACCACCCGCCCGTCCTGCCAGAGCGTAGCGCCGGTTCCGCCAAACTGGCGCGCTGCATGCTCATGAATGATATGTGACAGACCGGTCGTCCTGCCCGCGACCGCCACGCCAAGCGTGTCGACGAGGGCACGAATAGCGGCGTCGATCGTATCGGATGGCAGGTCGGCAAGGCGCGTTCCGTGGATGAAATCGATGATTGTCATTGCCGTCCCGCTCTTGGCCCCACTTTGCACGAGTAAACGCGCATTGCGTCGCGCGCGGCGGCCCGTATGCGCCATGGATGACGGTTTTGTGCATGCTGCGTGCAGGCGGCCTGCCTAGCGTCCGTTAGGTCAGGGGGAGGGTGCGACGTGAAAACCCATGCGCAGGCAGTTGTTATCGGAGGCGGCCTCGTCGGCTGCTCCATCCTCTATCACCTCGCCAAACTTGGCTGGCGCGATGTGGTGCTGTTGGAGCGCGATGAGCTGACATCCGGGTCCACCTGGCATGCGGCGGCCAATATTCACGGGCTGCATGACAGCACGAATATCAGCCGCATCCAGCACTACACCATGAACCTCTATAAAGAGCTGGAGCGTGAGACGGGGCAGGGCTGCGGGGTGTTCCAGCCGGGATCGCTCTACCTTGCGCAGACCGAAGCGCGCGAACACCAGCTCCGCCTGCAGGAAGCGAAAGCACGCTATTTCGGCATGAACTTTCACGAGGTCAGCCGGGCCGAAGCGGAGGCCCTGCACCCGCTGGCCAGTTTCGACGGCATCCGCTGCATCATGTTTGAGCCCGATGGCGGTAATGTGGACCCGTCGGGCGTAACGCAAGCCTATGCCGCTGGCGCGCGCGCGTTGGGTGCGGAGATCGAGCGGTTCTGCCCGGTCACGGCAACGCGGCCGGAGGCGGATGGCAGTTGGATCGTCGAGACACCGAAAGGTACGATCCGCACCCAATGGGTGGTCAACGCCGCGGGCCTCTGGGGGCGGGAGGTTGCGGCCCTCGCCGGGATCACCCTGCCGCTGCAACCGACGGAGCATCAGTATTTCGTCACCGAGACGATGCCGGAGGTCGCGGCAATGGATCGCCGTCTCCCCTCCATCGCCGACCGGGATGGCGAGTATTATCTGCGACAGGAGGGGAGCGGCCTTCTGATCGGGGCTTATGAAAAGGACATGCGCTTCTGGGCGGAGGAGGGCACGCCGCCCGATTTCGGGCATGAGCTGTTCGCCGATGATCTGGAACGGATCATGGACAATGTTATGCGCGCCATGGACCGTGTGCCCGCCGCTGCCGAGGCGGGGGTGAAGCGCGTCATCAACGGCCCGATGATCTGGTCGCCCGATTCCAACGCGCTCTACGGGCCGGTGCCGGAGCTGCGCAATTATTTCTGCTGCACCGGGATCATCCCCGGCTTTTCCCAGTCAGGTGGTCTTGGCCTCATGTCCGCGCAATGGATCATTGAGGGAGAGCCGAAATACGACATGTTCGCCTGGGATCTTGCGCGTTTCGATGACTGGGCGGATACGGCTTTTACCAAGGCAAGGGTCGAAGACCAGTACAGTCACCGGTTCAAGATCCACTTTCCGGGTGAGGAGCGCGAAGCGGGCCGCCCGGCGCGCACCCGCCCCGCCTATGGGATGATGTGCGACATCGGCGCTGTTTTCGGCCTCAATGCGGGGTGGGAACACCCGTTGTGGTTCGCCGACAAGCCGGGTGTGGCGGAGACCGCCGGGTTCACCCGCCAGAACTGGTTCGCGCCCGTCGGGGCAGAGGTACAGATGCTGCGCGATGCCGTGGGTGTCATCGATATCTCGAACTTCGCGAACTACCGGATCAAAGGGCCGGGGGCGAAGGACTGGCTGGATGCGCTTCTCGCCAATCGTATCCCGGCGGAGGTCGGACGCTCCTGCCTCAGCCCGCTGATCGGTGTGCGGGGCGGAATTGCCGGGGATTTCACCGTCACGATGGTTGGTGAGGATGAATACATGATGGTCGGCTCCGGTATGGCGGAGCGGTATCACAAGCGCTTCTTCGCCATGGTGCCCTTGCCTGCCGGGACCACCTGCGTCTCGCAGACCGAAGCGATCTGTGGCTACAATATCGCGGGTCCTCGCGTGCGCGAGGTGTTGCAGCGCTTGACCAACGCGGATCTGACGCCCGAGGGTTTCCGCTTCATGCGCTCGCGCATGATCGAAGTGGCGGGGGTGCAGTGCCTTGCGATCCGCGTCAGCTTCACCGGTGATCTGGGGTGGGAGCTGCATTGCGCCGCTGCCGATCAGGTAACGCTCTACCGGGCGCTTCTGCAGGCGGCGCGCGATGCGGGGGGCGGGCCGGTCGGCAGCCGCGCGCTCGGCGCGCTGCGGATCGAAAAGGGCTATGGCAGCTGGGGGCGCGAATATAGCCCGGAATACTGGCCGCAGGAGGTCGGGCTGGACCGCCTCATCAAGCTCGACAAGGCGTTCCTGCACAAAGATGCCTATCTTGCCATCAAGGATAATCCCCCGCGCGAACGCCTGTCCGTCTTCGCGGTCGAGGCGGTGCACGATGCCGACGCCAGTGGCGGCGAGCCGATCTTTCTGCCCGATGGCACACCGGTCGGACGCGTCACCTCCGGCGCTTACGGCTACTCGGTGGATCGCTCGCTCGCGGTGGGTTTTGTGCGCGATGGTACGGCGGCACCGGGCGATGCGGTGGAGATATTCATCCTCGGCAAGGCCCATAAGGCCACTCTCTTGCCCGCGCCGCCCTTCGATCCGGAGGGCAAAAGGCTGCGCGCCTGACGCTGCGTTCCGGTTGCAGCGCGTGACGTTTACGTTTACGTAAGGTGCAAAATCAGGAGGATCAGACATGGACGGCACCATCGACGTGGAAGTGGACGCAGGCGTAAAGATCCTGCGCATCAATCGCCCATCAAAGAAGAACGCCCTGACCGATGCAATGTACCATGCGCTGGCTGACGAGATGCAGTCCGCCGAAGCGGATGATGCGATCGGCTCGATCCTCCTCCTCGGTGCCGGGGGTAACTTCACCACCGGCAATGACATCGCCGATTTTCTGGCGGCCTCCCAGGGGGGCGGGTTGCGCGATGACCTTGGCGTCAGCCGTTTCCTGATGCAGCAGATCGACGGCAAGCTGCCGCTGATCGCCGGGGTGGAGGGGCTGGCCGTCGGTGTTGGCGCAACCACGCTTTTCCAGTGCGATCTCGTCTATGCAGCCGAGAGCGCCGATATCCGTACGCCTTTTGTCGATCTGGGACTGGTGCCGGAAAACGCGTCATCCTACCTCGCCCCCCTGATCATGGGCCACCAGCGCGCGTTCGAAATGCTGGCATTGGGAGAGGCGTTCAGTGCTGCCCGCGCCTATGAGGCCGGTATCGTGAACAAGGTCTGTCCGGTCGCGGAACTGGAGGCGACAGCGCGCAATGCGGCGCGTCGTCTGGCGGCGAAACCGCGCGGCGCGATGGCCGCGACCCGCGCCATGATGCGCCCCGATCCGGCCCAGGTGAAGGCGGTATCGCTGGAGGAAAGCCGCGTCTTCGGCGAGCGGATTCAATCTGACGAAGCACGCGCTGCATTCTTGAACTTCATGAACCGCAAGGCGGGATGACGCTCAGCGCAGCACTGCGTCTACGTCCGCTGCGCCAAAGCCGAAATCCGCCATTACCTGCCGATGCGCGGCACTTCCGAGGGTGGTTCCCAGTGCCTCATCCACACGATCACGCAGCGCTTCGTTCCCGCGTGCGAAGCCGTAGCAGCCGAAGGCGGGCTGTTTTTCTGTCGCGGGCACAGGCACTATCTCCAGCGGCTTGTCGGGATTTTGCGCGATGAACCCCGCATGCGCCCGCCCGACGCTCGCATAGGCGCAGGCGCGCCCGTCCTCGACGGCAGTGGCAGCGTCGGCATAGGTCTCGAAGATCAGGATGCGATCCTCTTCGACACCAAACTCGACAGCGCTTCGATGCTGGAACTGATCGCGAATGACCGCCAGCGGCGGCAGATTGCGTACCGCGCATGATTCGTAGCCGGAGAGTTGATGCGGATTGCCCGCGTTGATGAGCAACCCGTCCGGCAGCGCCCAGATCGGTCTGCTGAAGAGGGCCATGGCACGGCGTTCGTCCGTTGCGAATAACCCCGTCGTCATCTCCCAATGGCCCGCACCAAGACCGGGGAGCAGCGCGGCGAACTCAGTTTCGATGAAGGTGGCTGGCCCCTCGCCGATCTGCGCGAAGACCATACGCGCCAGTTCCACATCGCATCCCGTTACGGTGCCAGCTTCATCGCGGTAATTGAACGGCGGCTCGATCAGATAGGCAAACCGCATCGGAGGCTCACATGGACGCCGCGGCGCGCGCGGCCTGATCATACTGGCCGGACATGGCGCGCAAAAGCGATGAGAGACGCGACATCTGCGTCTTGTCGAGACCCATATCCATGATGCTCTCGATCAGCATCGCCTCACGCACTTTGCCGTAAGCGACGCAGGCCGCCTCTCCGGTCGTCGTGATCTCGACCGTCTTTTCCTTGCCCGCCTTGCCACCCTGCACCAGCCTGCGTTTTTCCAGCTTTTTCAGTGCATAAGCAACGGTATGCGTATCTTCGATATTAAGAACGAGACAGATGTCCGCCAGCTTCTTGGGCCGCCCGCGATGATTGACCGAATGCAGGATCAGCACTTCGAGCGAGGACATATCCTCCAGCCCCGCCGCCGTCATACAGCGCGTCGTCCAGCGCATGAAGGCGTTGGAGGCCATGATCAGGCCAAACTCAAGCTCCGACATCTCCGGCAGGGCACCTGCGGCGAGATGGGCAGAGGATACGACGGGACCAAGGGTGCTCATATATCAATCATGGAAGACGTCGATAATTTGTCAATAAATTATTGACGTTAATGAGGCGGCATGCACCCATCGCGAAACCACAGAAAGGGATTCGCGATGACAGACGGCAAATGGGATTTCTGGGTCGATCGGGGCGGTACATTCACCGATATCGTGGCGCGCGACCCCTCCGGCGCGATCATCCCGCACAAGCTGTTGTCGGACAATCCGGAGGCATATCGCGATGCCGCCATTCAGGGTATTCGCGATCTGATGGGTATTGCGCCTGGCGATCCGGTCCCGGCGACGCGGATTGCGACCGTCAAGATGGGCACGACCGTCGCGACGAATGCGCTGTTGGAGCGTAAGGGTGATCCTACATTGCTGATCATAACCAAAGGGTTCCGCGATGCGCTTGAGATCGGCTATCAGGCTCGTCCGGATATCTTTGCCAGGAAGGTGATCAAGCCGGAGCTGCTTTACCATGAGGTGGTCGAGGTCGATGAGCGCGTCCGCGTCGATGGCACTGTGGAGGCCGCCCCCGACCGCGAGGCGATCCGCGTCGATCTGGCCGCCGCCCGCGCGAAGGGCATCACCGCCTGCGCCATCGTCCTGATGCACGCCTATGCCTTCCCCGCCCATGAAAAGGTCGTGGCGGAGATCGCCCGCGAGATGGGTTTTGCGCAGGTCAGCGTCAGCCACGAGGTCTCCCCCCTGATGAAACTGGTCGGGCGCGGTGATACCACCGTGGTCGATGCCTATCTCTCGCCCATTCTGAAGCGCTATGTCGATCAGGTTGCGGGCGAACTGGACCCCGAGGGGACCTCCGGCTGTCGCCTTATGTTCATGCAATCATCGGGCGGTCTGACGGCCGCGGATCTCTTTCAGGGCAAGGACGCGATCCTGTCCGGCCCCGCGGGCGGCGTCGTCGGCGCGGTGGAGACGAGCCGCATGGGCGGCGAGGACCGCATCATCGGTTTCGACATGGGCGGCACCTCCACTGATGTGAGCCATTTCGATGGCGAGTATGAGCGGGCTTTCGAGACGGAAGTTGCGGGCGTGCGCATGCGTGCGCCGATGATGATGATCCACACGGTGGCGGCGGGCGGTGGCTCCATCCTCCATTACGAGGATGGGCGCTTCAAGGTCGGACCGGATAGTGCGGGGGCTAACCCCGGCCCGACATGTTACCGGCGGGGCGGGCCACTGGCGGTCACGGATGCCAATGTCATGGTGGGCAAGCTGAAGGCGGAGAATTTTCCGGCGATCTTTGGCCCCGGTCAGGATCAGCCGCTGGATGTGGCGACCGTGCGCGACGCTTTCGAAGCGCTGGCCGCCGAGATCGGCGACGGGCGCAGCGCCGAGGAAGTCGCCGAAGGCTTCCTCGCCATCGCAACCGAGAACATGGCGAACGCGATCAAGAAAATCTCTGTCCAGCGCGGTCATGATGTGACGGATTACGCACTGACCTGTTTTGGCGGGGCAGGCGGGCAACATGCCTGCGCGGTGGCTGATGCGCTGGGGATGAAGACAGTGCTGGTGCATCCGCATTCCGGCATTCTGTCGGCTTATGGCATGGGGCTGGCGGATATTCGCGCCAATCGCACGCAGGCGGTCGTGAAACCCCTGACCGAAGGTCTGATGGCGGAGATAGCGGCACTGACCGGTACGCTTGGCGCGGCGGCGCGGGCCGAAGTCGAAGGGCAGGGTGTTGATGCAGGGGCGGTTGCGATCCTGCCGCGCCTTCATCTGCGTTATGACGGCACCGACACCCCGCTGCCGGTGGCGCTGGACAGCCGTGCGGCGATGTTGTCGGCCTTTGAAGAGGCGCATCGCAGCCAGTTCGGCTTTGCCTTTGAAGACAAGGCCATCGTGGTCGAGGCGGCGGAGGTCGAAGCTGTCGGCGGTGCCGCCGCCATCGACGAAGAACGGCAGGAGGCAACCGACCATATGCGCACGGCGGAGGCGCAGACAGAGATATTCGCCGGTGGCGCATGGCGGGAGGCGGCGGTTCATTCGGACCGCGCCGCGCTGAAACCGGGCTGCGCGATCAAAGGCCCCGCCCTGATCGTGGAGCCGCACGCGACATTGGTGGTGGAACCCGGCTGGCAGGCGGAGGTAACCGATTTGAACCATATCCGCATGCGTCGGATCGAGGCGCTCCCGAAGGCGACCGCCATCGGCACGACCGCTGATCCGGTGATGCTGGAAGTGTTCAACAATCTCTTCATGTCGATTGCGGAGCAGATGGGCGTGACGCTGCAAAACACCGCCTATTCGGTGAACATCAAGGAGCGGGTGGATTATTCCTGCGCGGTCTTCGCCGCTGATGGATCACTGGTGGCGAACGCGCCGCACATGCCGGTGCATCTGGGTTCGATGGATCGCTCGGTCGAGAGCATCATTGCCCAGAACCCGGATATGAAACCGGGCGATGTCTATGCCCTGAACGCCCCCTATAATGGCGGCACGCATCTGCCGGATATCACGGTGGTCACGCCGGTGTTCGACAAGGCGGAGGCTGAGATCCTGTTCTATGTCGCCTCGCGCGGGCACCACGCGGATGTGGGTGGCTCCGCCCCCGGCTCCATGACGCCGCGCGCAACCAATGTGAACGAGGAAGGTGTCCTCTTCGATAATTTCAAGATCGTCGATCAGGGCGCTTTTCAGGAAGAGGCGCTGGTCACGGTCCTGACCGATCACCCCTGGCCGGTGCGCAATGTCCACCAGAACGTCGCCGACCTGAAGGCGCAGATCGCCGCCAACACCAAGGGCGCGGCGGAGATGCACAAGATGGTCGCCCATTTCGGGTTGGAGACCGTGCGCGCCTATATGGGCCATGTGCAGGACAATGCCGCCGAAAGCGTGCGCCGGGTGCTGGATGCGCTCCATGATGCAGAGGCGATGACCGTCACTGATCAGGGTGCCGAAATCCGTGTGAAGATCAGCGTTGACCACGAGGCGCGCGAGGCGACGGTTGATTTCACCGGTACATCGCCCCAGCAGATGACCAACTTCAACGCGCCCGAACCCGTTGCGCGGGCCGCTGTCCTCTATTGTTTTCGCGTGATGGTTGATGGCGATATCCCGATGAATGCGGGTTGCCTGCGACCGATCAACATCGTCATTCCTGATGGCTGCATGCTCCGCCCCGAATATCCCGCCGCGGTGGTCGCGGGGAATGTCGAGACATCGCAGCATGTCACCAACACGCTTTTTGCCGCGCTGGGGGCGATGGCGAATAGTCAGGGGACGATGAACAACCTGACCTTCGGCAATGATACCTATCAGTATTATGAAACGATCTGTTCCGGCACACCCGCCGGGAACGGGTTCGATGGTACGGACGCCGCGCAGGTCCATATGACCAATTCGCGCCTGACGGACCCCGAGGTGCTGGAGTTCCGCTTTCCGGTGCTCTTGGAGGATTTCCACATCCGCGCCGGATCGGGTGGCAAGGGTAAATGGACCGCTGGAAACGGCACGAAACGGACCCTGCGGTTTTTGGAGGAGATGGACATGGCCATCCTCGCCTCCCACCGCCACGTCGCGCCGCATGGGCTGGCCGGTGGGCAGGATGGCACCGTAGGCAAGACCGAAGTGCGGCGCCTGTCGGGTGCGGTGGAGGAGCTGGAAGGCTGCGACCAGACCGTTCTCAAGGCCGGCGAGGCCGTGATCGTCACCACCCCGACGGCGGGGGGGTATGGGGCGGGCAGTTGAAGCGGCTCGCTTTCTGATCCAGCTCAGCTCGTGCGACCAGCACGGGCAGCGCTCGGTCCTCCCCAAGGCCGAGCGCATTGTGACGGTCCTCTTGGCGGTGAGCGTGGATGTGCTTTGGACGATAAACCAAGTAGATCAACTCTCTGGAGGCGCTCGCCCAGGGCCGACCGCTGCCCTCCGCGAGACCGTGTGCCGAGGTAGGTTATCTTCGCAAGGCTACCCAGCCGCCTGCGCCATCTCCAGCACTCCATCGAGATCCAGGTGTGCCTCCAGATGGTCCGCGAGCGCATCGAGCGTCGCCTCCACCGCTGCTCCATAAGCCCCGGCAACACCATCGCCCCCGAGCTCCACCAGGAATGCCGCGCGAAACCCGTCTTCTGCGAACAGCCCGTGTACATAAGCCCCCATGATCCGCCGGTCAGCCGACACCGCACCCTCGTCCTGACCTTCAATCCGCAGAAAGGGCCGTGCCCTGTCAGGTCCCTCAGTTCGCCCGATATGGATCTCGTAGCCCGATACTGCCGCGCCGCTGGCGACATGGGTGCCGGTCACACGCTCCAGACGTTTGTCGGGGACCATAACGGTCTCGACATCAAGGATGCCAAGCCCCGCCGTCACGCCTGCCTCCCCTTCGATGCCGTCCGGGTCCGCAATGCGGTGCCCCATCATCTGATAGCCGCCGCACAGGCCAAGGACATGCCCGCCGCGCCGGATATGGGCGGTAAGGTCTATATCCCACCCCTCCGCCCGCAGGAACGCGAGGTCACCGCGTGTCGATTTGGAGCCGGGCAGGATCACCAGATCCGCGTCACCGGGCAGGGCGCGCCCCGCTTCGACCATGTCCAGCGTGACATTCGGGTCGAGCTTCAGCGGGTCGAGATCGTCGAAATTGGCAATGCGGGAGTGTACGGGCACGGCGATCTTCACCTGCCCGGTGCCGCCGCCTGTAATATCCAGCGCATCTTCGGCAGGCAGGCGATGCGCATCGGCGAACCAGGGTGCGACGCCGAGACCGCGCCAGCCCGTCTGCGCCTCGATCAGCCGGTAGCCATCATCGAAGAGCGTCACATCGCCACGAAACTTGTTGATGATGAAGGCTTTTATATGCTCGGCATCCTCCGGTGGCAGAACGGCCTTGGTGCCGACAAGCTGCGCAATTACGCCGCCCCGGTCGATGTCTCCGACCAGTATGACAGGCGTGCCGGTCGCTTCGGCGAAGCCGATATTCGCGATATCGCCTCGACGCAGGTTCACTTCCGCCGGGCTGCCTGCGCCTTCGACCAGCATCAGGTCGGCTTCGGTGGAGAGCCGATTGAAACTGTCCAGAACTGCGCTCATCAGCGTGGGCTTGAGGGTCGCGTAATCGCGTGCCTTGGCCGTGGTCAGGCGCTTGCCCTGCACGACGACCTGCGCGCCAACCTCCGTTTCCGGTTTCAGAAGGACGGGGTTCATGTCCGTATGCGGCTCTACCCCCGCTGCGCGCGCCTGCAATGCCTGTGCCCGCCCGATCTCGCCGCCATCTGATGTGACGGCGGCATTGTTCGACATGTTCTGCGGTTTGAACGGCCGCACCGTCAGGCCGCGCCGGGTGAAGGCGCGGGCCATGCCGGCCACCAGCATGGATTTGCCGACATTGGAGCCTGCCCCCTGGATCATGATCCGGGCTGTCATAGCAGCGTAGGGTGGGCCTTGGCCCACCGCCCACACCTGCCGCGCGGTGGGCCGGGGCCCACCCTACGGGTCAAAATTCGACCCCGATCTGGGCTTTGACGCCGGACCGGAACGGGTGCTTGACCAGCTCCATTTCGGTGACGAGGTCGGCGATCTCGATCAGCTCATCCTTGGCGTTACGTCCGGTCAGGGCCACATGGGTCATCTCCGGCTTTTCCTCGACCAGAAACTGAACCACATCGTTGATGTCTATGTAATCATAGCGCAATGCGATGTTGATTTCGTCCAGCAGAACCATTGTGTTCGCCGGATCGCGGATCAGCTCTTTCGCCTTCTCCCATGCCGCCGCGGCCATTTCCGTGTCGCGGGACTTGTCCTGCGTTTCCCATGTGAACCCTTCACCCATGGTATGAAAGGCGCAGATGTCCTGAAACTTGCCAAGGATCAGATCGCGCTCACCGGTCGACATGCCGCCCTTGATGAACTGGACGACGGCGCATTTCATGTCATGGGCGATGCAGCGAAAGATCATGCCGAAGGCTGCCGAGGATTTGCCCTTGCCCTTGCCGGTATGGACAATAATCAGGCCCTTCTTGTCGGTCTTGGTGGCCATGATCTTGTCGCGCGCAGCCTTCTTCTTGGCCATCTTGGATGCGTGGCGGGCGAGGTCTTCATCAGTGTCGGTCATCGTGGTCTCCTCTGGCGGGTCTGATATCGATTGTCGGCAAGGCGCTATATGAGATGCGGCAGCGCCTTCTGACGCAACTCTTTCACAAGTTCGGGCTGCATGAATGTGAACCGGTCGCGGATGCTGAGATTGATGATGCGCCGCCCGGCCAGCATCTTGCCGAAGCGGTCATTGAGACGCGTGGTATGGCGTGGCTCCATCACGAAGATCAGGTCCGCCCAGTCGATCTGATCGGCGCTCAGTGCATCATCCGCATCGGTGCTGATCCCGCCAAAATCGGTCGCGATGCCCGGCATATCGGCAAAGACCTGCGCGGCGGTCGGGCTGCGGGCGCGGGCCTTGCCGCAGATGAAGAGGGCGCGTTTCATAGCCGCTTTCGCATGGTGATTGAAGTTGCCCGATCATAGCCTTCATGGGCCGTTCGCGCGACTTCGACAAAGCCGAGCGCGGCAAAGGCGGCATGGTTGTCGGCCAGTTCGATCCGAGATTGCAGATGCAATTCTGGCATGTCGCGCCTTTGCGCCTCGGCCGCAGCAATCGCGATCATCTGGCGCAGAAGACCCTGACCGCGATAGGGTTGCGCAACGGCGATCTTGCCGAGATAAAGCGCATCACCGCGCGGCTTCGCGAAAGCGCAGGCAATGATCTGCCCGGCGTCTTCGCCGATGATCACAAAACCTTCGGCGGCCTCATCGGCTATCGTCGCAGGCAACCAGCGGGCGAGAGAGGAGGGCGGGTCAATGCGCCCGTCCATATAGGCGAAGCTCTCGTGGAGAAGGGTCAGTATCGCCTCCCAATCCTCCGACCCGCCGCCGATGCGCAAGCAGATACTCACAACAGCCACGCCACGATCAGGGGGACGATGATTGCGGTGGCGAGGCCATTCAGACCCATGCCTATGCCTGCGAATGCTCCGGTCCGCTCCGATTCCTGAAACGCCCGCGCAGCCCCGATGCCGTGAGATGTAACGCCGATGGCAAATCCGCGCGCCCGCGCATCATGCACCCGGATGAGGTTCAGTAGAGGGGTTGCGATCACCGCGCCGGTCACGCCTGTCAGCACGACCAAAACGGCAGTCAGCGCGGGTGCCCCTCCAATTCCTTCAGCCACGCCCATGGCAATGGGTGCCGTGGCTGATTTCGGCGCAAGCGCCAGGATGGTCTCGGGCGATGCACCGAGCGCGAGGCCGACAGCCACGGCCATCACCACCGCTGTCACCGATCCAGCCAACAAGGCCGCGGCCATCGGTATGAGCGAGCGGCGGATGGAGGCCCGGTTGAACCAGAGCGGCAGCGCCAGCGCGACGGTTGCAGGGCCGAGCAGGAAATGGATGAACTTCGCACCCTCGAAATAGGTCGCGTAGGGCGTATCCGTGATCAAAAGCGCCCCGCCGATCAGCGCCACTGCGATAACGACCGCGTTGACGATGGGTCGCCCGCCGCTGGCGCGAAACGCCGCGTGGCCGATCAGATAGGCGATCAGCGTCGCTGTCAGCCATGTTAGCGGCGAAGCAGAGAGATAGACCCAGAGCGTCGTTACCTCAGTCATCGCTATACCCGGTCAGGCGTGCGACGCTGGCGAAGGTAAAGGCACCAACGGTGATCGCAGCAGCGGTGGAGATCAGGATCGCGGCGCAAATCGCGAACGCATCAGCGCCGATCTGCGGCAGTTGTGTGACGACCCCGACCCCCGCAGGTACGAAAAACAGCGAAAGATGCGCGAGGAAGCCATTGACCGTCGCGCGCAGTTCCTCCGCCAGTCGAGGGATCGCGGCCAATGCCAAGACCAGCAGCGCAAGACCGATTACCGGTCCCGGTGCGGAGGGAAAGAGCAGGCGGGAGATGACCTCGCCTGCCAGTTGAAAACTCAGCAGGATCGCAAAATGGAGGATCATGTGCGCAGGTCCTCAATCAGCGCGCGGGCGGAGTTGGAACGGGGGATCCAGAGACCACGTTCCACCGCTTCGGCCATCCGTTCCGCAATTTCTTTCAGTGCCGCAGGGTTGGCACCGGCGATGAAGGCGCGGGTGTCCTCGTCTTCGAGATAAGCCTCGTGGACAAGGTCGAAATGATGGTTGCGAACGGCGCGCGTCGTAGCGGCGAAGGCGAAGAGATAGTCGACGGTTGCCGCCATCTCGAAGGCGCCCTTGTAGCCATGGCGCTTGACGCCTTCGATCCATTTTGGATTCACGACGCGAGACCGGACGACGCGGCCCATCTCCTCTTCCAGCGTACGGATCACCGGGCGTTCGGGTCGGGAATGATCGTTGTGATAGATTGCCGGTGCATCGCCTTTCAGCGCTTCGACGGTTGCGGCCATGCCCCCTTCGAACTGATAATAGTCGTCGCTGTCAAGGAGGTCATGTTCGCGGTTGTCCTGATTTTGCACGACCGCATCGACTGTCGCGAGCCGTCCTGCAAGCGCGTTGCGCGCAGGCGACCCTTCGGCCCGGCTGCCATAGGCATAACCGCCCCAAGTCAGATACGCATCGGCCAGATCAGTGCGATCATTCCAGATCCGCTCGTCGATCAGCGCCTGCAGGCCCGCGCCGTAGGCACCGGGTTTCGAGCCGAAGACGCGGTACGCGGCCGTATTTGGATCGGCACCGCCCGCGATTTCAGTCTTCAGGCGATCAGCGGCTGGGTTCTGGTCGGCAGGTTCGTCCAAGGCCATGACGGCCCGCGCGGCGCTGTCCACCAGATCAATCAGGCCGGGGAAGGCATCGCGGAAAAAGCCGGAAATGCGTAGCGTGACATCGACGCGCGGGCGGCCAAGGGCGGAAAGCGGCACAACCTCGAACCCCGTCACCCGGCGCGAGGCCGTATCCCATGTCGGGCGAACCCCCATCAGCGCCAGCGCCTGCGCGATGTCATCGCCGCCGGTGCGCATGTTCGATGTGCCCCAAGCCGTCAGCGCCATCGCGCGCGGCCAGTCGCCATGATCCTGAATGTGCCGCTCCACCAGGAGCGACGCGGATTTCCACCCCAGCGCCCAGGCGGTAGGCGTCGGTACCGCGCGGCTGTCGACGGAGAAGAAATTGCGCCCTGTGGGAAGCACATCAAGCCGTCCGCGCGTCGGCGCACCCGATGGGCCGGGTGGCACGAAGCGACCGTCGAGACCGGTCAGGAGGGCTTGCATCTCAGCCGGGCCGGAGGCGCGGATCGCGGGCAGGATATGGGCGTCGATCTGGTACAGGACCTGCGCCCCAGCGTCTCCGACGAGCGCAGAGCGGGTACCCGTCAGCAGCGGCCCCGGTTCAGGACCGGGGCGATGATCGCTCGTGCAACCGTCCCGCACCTGATCCGGGACGGCCCCGCCATCGGCGCTGCCGCCACGCTCGCGCACTTCGTCGACCAGCGCCATGGCCCAAAGCTCCAGCCGCTCGACCGTGTCGCCCTGCGTGCGCCAGGGCGCATCGGTCAGACCTCTGAGACGCTCATCCCTCGGCCCGTCATAGGCCTTTGCCATCTCGCAATCGAGGGGATCAAATCCGATCGCGCATGCCTCACCCAGTGCCCGGATCAGAGAGGCATCGCCGCCCCTGCCATCCCCGCGCGGCACCCGCGCCAGGGCGATGGAGAGGTCGCGCTCAAGCGTGTCGGAGGGGCTTTCCCCGAACACATGCAACCCGTCGCGGATCTGGCTTTCCTTCAGCTCGCACAGATATTCGTCGAGCTTCTGGAGGCGGCTGTCCACATCGTCGCCCGCCATCATCCCCGCATCGAGATCGACGCCCGTGGTCGCGGTCAGCGAAAGGATCTCGCGCCGGATGTGGTCGAGGCGGCGGGGATCGACGCCTGATGCCTCGTAATACTCATCAACCAACGCTTCGAGGTCTTTGAGCGGCCCATAGGTTTCCGCCCGCGTCATGGGTGGTGTCAGGTGATCGATGATCACGGCCTGGGTGCGGCGCTTGGCCTGCGTGCCCTCGCCGGGGTCGTTGACGATGAAGGGATAGAGATGCGGCAGGGGACCGAGGATCGCTTCCGGCAGGCAGTCCTCCGACAGCGCGACGGCCTTGCCGGGTAGCCATTCGAGATTGCCATGCTTGCCCATATGCACCAGCGCGTCCGCGCCATATTCATGGCGCAGCCAGAAATAGAAGGCGAGGTAATTGTGGGGTGGCACGAGATCGGGCGAATGATAGGTGTCCTTGGGATCAATGTTATAGCCCCGCGCGGGCTGTATGCCGACGACGGCCTTGCCATAGCAGAGGATCGAAAGGGCAAAACCGGTGCCATCGAAGAACGGGTCCGCCTCCGGTGGGCCCCAGCGGTCTTCGATCTGCTGGCGCAGGGCGTAAGGCAGGGATTTATAGGCCGTTTCATAGGCATCGCGGGTCAGGCGCTGACCGCCAGTGCGCTCGGCACGATCCGTGAGCCAGTTAGTCGGACCGGCGAGAATTTCGGCCATCAGCGCCGCGCTGTCGCCCGGCGCGCCCGCCACGCCATATCCCGCCGCTGCCAGTGCCCGTAGCGCACCGACCGTGGCGGCGGGCGTGTCGAGGCCAACGCCATTGGCCAGACGGCCGTCCTTGTTGGGATAATTGGCGAGGATCAGCGCGATGCGTTTGTCACCATTCGGCTTATCCGCCAGCCGCGCCCAGTTCGCCGCAAGGCGCGCAACGAATGCGATCCGGTCGCCCCGTGCCTGATAGGCGGTGATCGGGCATTCGGTCGCCTCGTCGTGATAGGCTTCGCCTTTGAAGCTGACAGCGCGGGTGAGGACGCGGCCATCCACCTCCGGCAAGGCGACGTTCATGGCGATGTCGCGGGCGGACAGTCCACGTGTGCCGTCTTTCCAGCTATCCTCGGTGGCGGCGGAGAAGATCACCTGAAAGACCGGCGCGCCCGGCGCATCCAGCGGGGTCGCCGCCCGTGCCGCGCCCCAGTGGGCCGGGTCGGGTGAGGAGACGGCAAAGCTCGTCGCATTCAGCACGGCCGCGGGCGGCGCATCAGCGAAGAGGGCGGCGACGGTCGCGGCGCTGACCTGATCCTTCAGCGAAGCCACGAACACGGGCAAAGGGTTCAGCCCCTCGCGCAGCAACGCCCGGACCATGCGGTTAACAGGTTGCAGGCCCGCGCCGGTCAGGAGAGCGCGATAGAAAACCAGCGCGACGGTCGGGGCACCCATTGTCCAATGCTGGCGAATGCCCGCCAGATCAGGCGCGTCCTCACCCGGCCAGTAGAGCCCGGCGCGCAAGAGCGGGCGCGCGGCGGGCGGCTCTGGCGCGTCGTTCAGGACATGGTCGCAATAACGCAGGAGGTTGGCTGCGTTTTCCGGCCCGCCCTCAATGCAATAGGACCAGAGGGTCTCCCATGTTTTTCGCGAGACGGTAGAGGCGCGAAACAGCGCCTCGTCCGGCTTGTCATCGCCAGGCAGCGCGGCGAAGAGGATGCCCGCGTCCGAGAGCCGGCCGGCAAACTGTTCCAGCCCGTAGGGCCAGTAGCCCTCGCCGCCAAGAATGCGGGCGATGACGAGGCGGGATTTGAGAGCGGTCTTCTCGATATAGAGATCGACAGAATAGGGGTGTGAGAGCCAGCCAAGCTGCGCGAGCCGGAGGGTCAGGTCACCACCGTCCCGGGCCTGACCCGGGACCGTTGCATCAAGGACGCTGCCATCCGCATGGTGGGGCCCGGGCGCGGGGCCGGGGCGGTTGTCACCTGATGACAGATCGGAATGCGCGGCCGAAAGGGCGGCAAGTTCCGTATCCGCCGCCGAGATGAAGATGACATCTGCCGGGGACTGGCTGGCATCGACCGGTTCGGCCCCGTCTGAAATCTCGCCCGGTTGCGCTTGCAGAAGGTGCATCAGGTCAGCTTCTTTTCCATGAACAGGCTTTCGGGCAGGTCCTCATAGGCCCCGAACGGCCCGCGCCATTTGAATCCGCGCCGCTGATAAAGCGCATGAGCCGAGGCCAGCTTGTCGCCCGTCTCCAGCCGTAGCAATGCCAGACCTTCGGTGCGGGCGGCGGCCTCTATTTTCGTGAGAAGCATCTCGCCAACTTTTGCGCCACGTGCCTCCGGCGCGACGAACATCGATTTGACCTCGCCATAGCCCGCCTTCACCGCAAGCGCCGCGCAGCCGATGGTGGCGGTGCCACGTTTCGCCACGAAGAAGCGGATCTCCGGGCGACAGAGCGCGTCGATGGAGAGGAAATGATTGCTCTCCGGCGCGAAGAGCGACTGCATCAGCAGATGGCTCGCCTGCAACAGCCCGGTCGCCGCCAGATCGCGCGGATCACAGGGGACGACCTCGACAATCATGCCGCCAGCGCGGCGCGTATCCCGGCCTGATCGAGCCCCGCCTCGCCAATCACCACGAGCCGTGTCTGCCCGTGTTCATCGGCAACCAACGGCCTGTCGAAATAGCTGTCAACGCGAGGGCCGACGGCCTGGATGACGAGGCGCATGGGCTTGCCTTCGACCGCTGCGAACCCTTTGAGGCGCAGGATGCCGAAGCGGCGGATCACATCGCTGATCTTCGTGACCATGGCATCGGCATCGTGGAGCGCGGGCAGGGCGGCAATGAAACTTTCAAACTCGTCATGGCCGTGCTGGTGTTCGTGATCTTGGCGATGGTGGTCGTCATGCTCATCATCGTGGTGATGGTGGTGGTGAATCTCGTGCCGCGCGTCGAGATCATCCTCCGCCCCGATCCCGAGGCCGAGCAGGACTGCGGGGTCGATCGCACCCATTTCGGACCTGAGGACGGTCACGCCCTTTCGCGTGCCGTGCTTCAGTCGGGTGGTCAGCAATGCGGCATCGTCCCCCGTGAGAAGATCGGCCTTGTTCACCACGATCATGTCGGCGCAGGCGAGTTGGTCTTCGAAAAGCTCCGAAAGGGGTGTCTCATGGTCCAGATTTTCATCGGCAGCACGCTGGGCGTCGACAGCGGCGATGTTATGGGCGAACTGGCCATCACGCAGGGCCGGACCATCGACCACCGTCACGACGCCGTCCACTGTCACGCGGGTGCGAATATCGGGCCATGTGAAGGCGCGCACCAGAGGTTGCGGCAGGGCAAGGCCGGAGGTTTCGATCACGATGTGATCGGGGGCGTCTTCACGCTCCAGCAACATCTCCATGGTCGGGATGAAATCATCGGCAACGGTGCAGCAGATGCAGCCATTGGACAGCTCTACCACGTCATCCTCGGTGCAGGTTTCGATGCCGCACCCTTTCAGGATGTCGCCATCGACCCCGAGATCACCAAATTCATTGATGATCAGCGCGATCTTCTTGCCATTGGCATTTTGCAGCATGTGGCGGATCAGCGTGGTCTTTCCGGCACCTAGAAAGCCGGTGATGACAGTCGCGGGAATTTTGCTGGGCATTTCTGGACTCCGGTTTCCAAACATAAGCGGGGCGACACCCCGCAGGGTGCCGCCGTCTGAAATTACGTCGGGTGTAAATCAGGCCGGGCTGTACAGCCGTGTGTGGGACAGGGCGGACCCTTCGAACTTGCCACGCATCGCTTTGGCACCGGCCAGCACCGCGAGATCGGCAATTGGCTCGATCAACACGACGAGCATGTAGGCCGCGCCGAAGCTGAGAACGGCGTTCAGGTTGTCCGCACCGAAACCCTGCCCATAGAACGCCCAGAAGGCGACCCAGGCTACGATCCCGCCCTGATATGCAACCGAAAGCTGGAACGCCTGCGCGTATGTCAGGTCAACATAGGCCGTGTTCGGCGCGATGATCCGCCTGGCGAGGATGCCAATGGCGAAGAGCGGCACCAGAAGCGTTGTGGAATTCACGAAGAACATCGGCAGATCGGACGGGGCGAAGAAGAAGCCCTGGATGAGCAGGCCCGCGGCAAGTCCGATGGCTGCGGGGCCCATGCCAAGGATGAGCATGAGCGTCGTGCCGAGGATGAAATGAACCTCTGACACCCCGACCGCGAAATGGGGCAAAAGTTCGAAAAAGATAAATACGCCGGCCGTCGCCGCCACTGCGCGGGTTGCAAAAGACACCGGATTGCTGGCCTTCAGGTCATCCCATGCCAATTTCGCCGCGACGCCAGCAGCACCCGCGGCGGTTACGTAGGCAAGGCCCATTTTTGCGCCGTCAACGACGCCTGGTTCGATATGCATTTCAAGTCTCCTCTCCCGTCCACCCGACGGGCCTGGGTTGCGTTCGGTGCAAGGCAGGTCTCCTGGCTGGCGGGTCGTCGCACTTCGTCGGCCTTCCCATCCTTTGCGGGGACAGTGGCGGTGACGGGCGCTCTCCGCTGACAGTCGCGGGGGCGGCTGTGGTCACGCGATCCCGGATTGGGTCTTCACGCTCCACATTCCCTTTTGATCTTCTCTCCGCAGTTGGTGCGGATTCGCGAAGAACCTTACGCGATCTTTGTCCGCCAGGGTGTGGGGGGTGTCAAGCGGAGTTGACGACGGGTCGGGCGCGTTTCGCGACAGATCGGCAGCGCTGCGCTTGTGAGAAAGGTTGCATGGATATTTGAGGAAGAGAAACGATCAAGGCCGCGTCAGACGGGCGAGAATCGCGTTTGGTTCGAGGTCGTCAAAGGCCCCTTCATCAGGGCGCTGCACCATAATGACGGGGATGCCGAGCCGAGCCGCTGCCGTCAGCTTGGTCCGCGCCGGGCCGCCGCCGGCATTCTTGACCACCAGATGCGTGATGCCGAGACTGGCAAAGAGAGCGGCTTCGGCTTCGATGTCGAAAGGCGGGCGGGCGATGATGTACTCGCCATGCCCGGGAAAAGGGGCATCGGGCGGGTCGATCTGGCGCAAGGCGATCCAGATATCGGGGCGGGCGGTGAATGCCTCAAGACTGCTCCGCCCCGTGGCCAGAAATGCACGGGCATCCGTGGGGATGACCCTGGCAGCAGCTTCCATGTCCGGCACTTCGATCCAGGTCTCGTCCGGCTCCGGCACCCAAGGGGGGCGGGCGAGGCGGAGGAGGGGGATGCCTGTTCGCCTTGCCGCGTCTCTCGCATTTGCGCTGATCCGGGTGGCAAAGGGGTGCGTCGCGTCGATCAGGGCCGCCATTTCCTGTGCGGCGAGGTAATCGGCCAGCCCCTCGGCTCCACCGAAACCACCAGTACGGGTCGGGCAGGGATAGGCATCGGGCATTGTCGTGGCACCAGCCAGCGATGCGGTGACCTGATGGCCAGCCTCGACCAGATCGACGGCGAGACGGCGGGCAGGGCCGGTTCCGGCGAGGAGGAGCACCCGGGCCATCAGCACGCATGGGCGATGATCGCGCCATCGCGGGCAATGACCATCACATCGATGTCGATGGGACTGCCTTGCACGGCATTGCAGGCCGTTCTGCGCGCCATGGCAGCGATCTCGGCGGCCAGCGTCGGGCCGCTAATCGAAAGCGCCTCCTGCGCTGTATTTGCCGCTTGCACCGCCGCCTTGTCGGCGCGGGCAACGGCAGTGCATGAGGCAAGGCGTGCGAAATCCACCTGGGATCGCCCGGAATGAAGGTCGAGCGCCCCTTGTGCCAGTTTGGTAAGCTTGCCAAAGCCCCCCGCGATGGTCAGGTGCGGGATCGGGTGTCTGGCCAGATATTTCAGCATGCCGCCCGCGAAATCGCCCATATCCAGCATGGCGTGATCGGGGAGCGCCAGCGCGCGCTGCGCTGTCTGTTCCGAGTTGGCCCCGGTGGAGCCGCAGACATGTTCAGCGCCCGAGGCACGCGCCACATCGATGCCGCGATGGATCGAGGCGATCCAGGCGGCGCAGGAAAACGGGCGCACGATGCCGGTGGTGCCAAGGATCGAAAGGCCGCCCTCGATGCCGAGACGCGGGTTCCATGTCTTTGCTGCCAGTGCCTTGCCCCCTGCGATGGAGATCGCAATCTCCACATCCCCCGGTGCCTGATGGGTGAGGGCCAGATCGTGGATCACGCCCTGCATCATCTGACGCGGCACCGGGTTGATCGCAGGCTCGCCCGGCGGGATCGGAAGGCCGGGTTTGGTCACCGTGCCGACGCCGTCGCCGGCGCGGAATTTGATACCGGTACCGGGCCCGGTCAGCGTCACCCGCGCGGTGATCGCGGCCAAATGGGTGACATCCGGATCATCGCCCGCATCCTTGATGATGGTGGCTTCGGCGAAATCTGGGCCGTCATTGCGGGCATGCAGCGCGAAGGTCGGGGTCTGGCCGCGAGGCAGGGTAATTTTAACCGAATTGGGCCACGTACCGGTCAGAAGATGCGCATAGGCCGCTTTTGTCGCCGCCGTGGCGCAGGCCCCCGTGGTCCAGCCGGTGCGAAGCGGGCCATCGGGTTTGCGCGCCATCAGATTGCCCCCTCGCCCTGTCGAAGGGGGCAGGTTAGGAAAGGCCCATGACGAGGACGTTGATGATCGCGGCGCCGACCTCTGGCGCGGGGAAGACCACGGTGACGCTGGCGCTGTTGCGGGCGCTCGGCAAGCGCGGTGTCGAGGCGCGCGCCGCGAAATCGGGGCCTGACTACATCGATCCGCAATTTCATGCGGCAGCCTCCGGCGCGCCGTCGGTCAATCTTGATGCCTGGGCGATGGGGCCGGGGGCGATCCGGTCGCTGGCGGCAGGGCAGGGCGGTGAGCTGCTGTTGGTCGAAGCGGCCATGGGGTTGCTGGACGGGGCACCTGATGGGCGCGGATCGGCGGCTGATCTGGCTGCGATTCTGGGTGCGCCGGTGGTCATGGTGATCGACGCGGCGAAGCAGGCACGCTCCGCCGTGTTGCCACTTGCGGGGGCGCGGGCCTTGAGGCCGGACCTGACCATCGCCGGGGTGATCCTGAACCGGGTCGGGTCCGAACGACATGCTAGGATCGCGCGGCAAGCTGTTGAGGCGGAGGGTTTTTTCGTTTTTGGCTGTATCCCGCGCGATGCAGCGCTGGAGACGCCTTCGCGTCATCTTGGTCTCGTGCAGGCGGCGGAGCGGCCCGATCTGGAGGCATTCATCGCGGGCGCGGCCCGCATCATCGCCAAACATGTTGACGTCGATGCGCTGATGGCGGCGGCCGGGACGCTTCTCTCCGGCGGTGAGCCATCGCACATCCCCCCGCTCGGTCAGCGCATCGCCGTGGCGCGAGACGAGGCATTTGCTTTCGCCTATCCGCATCTCCTGTCGGGCTGGCGAGAGGCCGGGGCTGAGATCTCCTTGTTCTCGCCGCTTGCCGATGAGGGGCCTAAAGCGGATGTTGACGCGGTGTTCCTTCCTGGCGGATATCCGGAACTGCATGCGGGGCATCTGGCAGCGGCGTCCAACTTTCGAGGTAAGGTGAGGAAAGCTGCGCAAGGCGCGATGATTTATGGTGAATGCGGTGGTTACATGGCTCTTGGCGACCGGTTGGTCGATGCAGATGGTGCTTCGCACCCCATGCTCGGTCTGCTGCCACATGCCACGAGCTTTGCGGCCCGCAAGCTGACCCTCGGTTACCGTCGGCTCATGCCGCTCGGCGGGCCGTTCATGACGCCGATCAACGGGCACGAGTTCCATTATGCGACGATCGCGGAGGAGGGCGAGGCCGCGCGCCTGTTTGCAGCGGTCGATGCCGAGGGCACGGATCTTGGCCATATGGGATTGGCGCGGGGCCGGGTCAGCGGCTCCTTCGCGCATGTGATCGCGCCGGGCTGAAGCGGGGTCAGGCACCAAAACCCTTGAAGGTCGTGAACTCATCAACCGCGGCCCGCTCGGTGCGCAAGCTGTTGATCGGCGCGTCCTCGTCCATCCAGCCAAGACCGATACCGCAAAAGAGCATCAGGTCATCCGGTGCGCCGGTCGCGGCGGTGACGACGTCCTTCCACATTGCCCATGCTTCCTGCGGCGCGGTGTGCAGCCCCTCTTCGCGTGCAGCCAGCATCAGGGACTGGATGAACATGCCCACATCGGACCATTGCGGCGGCCCCATGCTGCGGTCGAGATAAATGAAAAGGCCGACGGGTGCACCGAACATCGCGAAGTTGCGGGCAAATTGCGCCATGCGGCCGGCCTTGTCCTCGCGCGTGACGCCGATGGTGGCGTACATGTCCTCGCCGCATTGGCGGCGACGGGCATTGTAGGGGTCCTTGAGGGGAGCGGGATAAACGGCATATTCGGGGGGCAGGCCCATCGGATAGGTTTTGTTCTGTTCGGCGACATCGGCCAGCAGTGCCGCGAGCGGTGCACCGGTCAGCGCGTAGACATGCCAGGGTTGGAGGTTGCCGCCGGAGGGGGCCCAGCGGGCGGTGTCGAGCAGTCCGCGCACGACCGCCTCGGACGGTGTGTCTGGCGTGAAGGCACGGCAGGTTATGCGGGTCTTTAGGGCGTCGCAGACGTTCATTCTTTATCCACCTTGTGTCCGTCTAGCGTCTTGGTTGCGCGCGCCATATCGCGCGCTTCGGCCAAACGATCCGCCTTTGGGCGACTATGGAGCGCGGCATTCGCATCTGCCGTGCTGCGCTTGGCTGCACGGTCGCGGGCCTTGCGCGCCTGCCTCAGGTTGATCGGTTTCCCAGTCATGCGACCTTCTTCTTCTTTGGTCGCAGGATATGCGGATGCGCGCCATCGTAAAGGGCACTGTCGCGGAAATCGGTCTCGCTCAGCGCTGGGCCGACGAAGATCAATGCCGTGCGGGTGATCTTCGCGGCGCGCATTTTGTCGCGAATATCGCTGAGCGTGCCTCGGATGAACATCTCGTCCGGCCAGCCGACGCGGTAGGCGACGACCACCGGGCAATCGGCACCGTAATGGGGGCTGAGTTCACGCTCAATCGCCAGCAGATTGCGGGCGGACAGGTGGATGGCCAGCGTCGCGCCGGTACGCCCGAGTGTATCAAGGTCCTCACCCTTCGGCATGGAAGACGATTTCATCGCAGTGCGGGTCAGGATGACGGTTTGCGCGACCTCTGGAATGGTCAGCTCCTGCCCCATGGCGGCGGCGGCGGCGGCATAGGCGGAGACGCCGGGGATGATCTCATAGGCGATGCCGAGCTTTTTCAGTCGCCGAATCTGCTCGGCGATGGCCCCGTAGAGGGAGGGATCGCCCGAATGGACGCGGGCAACATCCTCGCCCCGCGCCTCTGCCGCCACCATGTCGGCGATGATTTCATCCAGTGTCATGGGGGCGGTGTCTTTGACCAGCGCATCGGCCGGCGCGCAGGCGACCACCGCCTCGGGGACGAGCGATCCGGCATAGAGGCAGATCTTGCAGGTCTCGATGATGCGGCGGCCCTTGACGGTGATGAGGTCCGGGTCGCCGGGACCCGCGCCGATGAAATAGACTTTCATGTCGTGTTCCTTACCGGCCGCGCGATCACGCGGCCCCCTTCATCTTTTTCGCGTAACCGCGGGGTGTGTAGATGCGCCAGCCTTCTGCCCCCGCGCCGCCATCGCCGGTCTGAAAGGCAGCGGAGTTGGAGGAGCCGATGAGGACGACGGTGAGCATATCGACCTCATCCGTCTCCAGCGTGGCCAGGGTCCGGCGGATGAGTTTTTCTGTCGGGCGGCCGAGATTGGAGGCGAGCAGCACCGGCGTTTCGGCAGGACGATGGTCCAGCAGGATGCGCCGCGCCTCGTCAAGAAGCGTGCGGCGACGTTTCGAGACGGGGTTGTAGAAGGCGATGACGAAATCCCCCTCCGCCGCGGCGTGGAGCCGTTTGATGATGTCCTCGCGCGGGGTGAGGAGGTCGGAGAGCGAGATGGTGCAAAAGTCATGGCCGAGGATTGCGCCCGCGCGCGCAGAAGCAGCCTGCAGGGCAGAGACGCCGGGCGCGTTGATGATCTCGACGCGTTTGGCCGCATCACTGACGCCGCCCGCCGCCTGATCGCGCGCCATCAATTCCATCACCAGCGCGCCCATGGCGTAGATGCCGGCATCGCCCGAACAGATAAGCGCGATATTGCGCCCTTCCGCTGCCGCCTCCAGCGCGTAGCGGCAGCGATCCTCCTCCCCGCCAAGGGGGAAATCCTTGCGCGGCTTGCCCGTCGCCAGCGGGCCGAGAAGGTCGATATAGAGGCCATAGCCGACAAGCTCTTCCGCTTCCGCGATCAGGCGGGAGGCTTCGGGCGTGCGCCAGTCCGCATCCCCCGGCCCGATGCCGACGACTGACAATCGGCCCCGCCGCGCACCGGGAATGGCGGGAGAGGCGAGCGTGGCCACGGCGCAGGTGGCGTTGGCGGTCTTGTGCTTTTCGATCAGGAGGGTCGCGTCTTCGCCCGCCGCCGTCAGGGCGGCACCTTCGGCGACACCGTGACAGCCGACCTCGGCGAAGACGACCGCCGAGGGATTGGCAAGTCGGTCCTTCGCCGCTCCCAGTGTCGCGGCGCGATAGAATTGCGGCGCAATCCCGATACGTGCGGCAAGGGCATGAATGGCTGCCTCGTCGGATTTGAGATCAATCGAGGAAAGCTTCGCCACTTCATGGAGGGAGCGCCCCTCAGCCGTAAGTGACTGTTCCACAAGCGCGATCATCTCACCCGGATCGCACCCGCGTGCGCAGCCGACGCCCAATGACAACGTGCGCCGCCAGTAGCGAAGGGGGGCGGCACCCGCCACGGTCAGGACGGTTGCCCGGTCCGTGCCTGGTGCCGCAACAGGCGTGGGCGCAAGTGGCGAGAGCCAGTCTGCCTCACCCGTCAGCGTGCAGGGAGCGCCGGCGAGCAGCGCTGCCATGGCGGATTTGGCATCGCCGGGATTTTCGAGCACCCACCCCTCGGGCGGTGCATCGAGCGCGATGCCAAGGCGCACCTCGCCCGCCGTCGTCAGCGCAGGCGTTGCCTTCAGCGCCTCAGCCAGCTTCAGGGCCAACACATTCGCGCCCCGGTGCCCGCCGAGAAGCGGCACGACGGACATGCCATCCTCCGACAGGGCGAGCACTGGCGGCTCGCTCCATTTGTCGCCCAGCATCGGGGCGAGGGCGCGGATCAGGATGCCCGCCGCGCAGACGCCGACAATGGGACGGCGGGCGGCAAAAAAACTGCGCAGGCTGTCAGCGACGCCCGGTGAGGAAGGGCTGATCGCCTCGCCGCCGATGGCTCGTGCGGCAGCGCGGGCGGTCGCCTCCGCTGATGGGGTGAACCAGAAGACGACAGGCTTTTGCGCGGTCATGAATGTCCTCCGACCAGGGTATCAACGCATCGCATACGGATCGCTCCCCGCTATCAGGATCATGGAGAAATAGGGGGCGGTGTCGGGCGCGTCTGCGAGGGGCGAGACGATCTCCGCTCCCAGCGTCGCGCGCGCCACATAGGTCGCACGTGGGGTCAGGCCGAGATCCTCGATCACGGCACGCAGTTTCGGCAGGTGCCGTCCGACCTTCATAATCGCCGCCGCGCCGGAGCCCATGAGGCGTGCGCGCAATTCAGCTTCGGACACCGGGCCGGGGATGACGGTCAGCACTTCGTTGCGGGCGCAGAGCGGCGATGCCGCCGCCGCGGCGCAGGCGGTCATCGAGGCAACGCCCGGCACGATCTCGCAAGAGTATTCATCGGCGAGCCGGGCGAAGAGATACATGAAGGAGCCATAGAAGAATGGGTCCCCTTCGCAGAGCGTCACGACACTGCGGCCCGCATCGAGATGGGCGCGGATATCCTGCGCGGCCTTGTCGTAAATCTCCTGCGCGGGAAAGCGGCGGACATCCATCGGGATCGGGATGACGACCTCCGTCGCATCGGCGCGAATGGCGCTGTCGGCGATCGCACGGGCGAAGCTGTCGCCGCCCGCCGGGGCGGGATAGGCGATGACGTCGGCAGCGGAGATCAGGCGGTGTGCTTTCAGCGTCATCAGTTCGGGATCGCCCGGACCAAGGCCGACACCATAAAGAATGCCGGTCATGTGACAAGGCTCCATTGCGTGACCGTCATCAGCGGCCACCAGCCGCGAAACGGGCCGACCGGTTCGGCGCGGCTGACGGCGATCTTCGTCAGGTCGCCACCATGCGTCCTGTGCAGATCGATCAGCAGCGCTTCGGATTCCAGTGTCACCGCATTGGCGACGAGGCGGCCATGCGGGGGCAGGGCGGCAAGGCTCGCCTCGACCGTGGCCACGGATAGCCCGCCGCCGATGAAGATTGCATCGGGTTGCGGCAGGCCATCCAGGCCATCGGGCGCGGTCCGGTCGATCAGTTTCAGGCGCGGCGCACCAAGCGCCAGCGCATTGGCGGCGGCCATGTCGCGCCGCGCCGCGTTCGGCTCCAGTCCGATCGCCTCGGCATCGCGGGCGGCGCGTATCCATTCAATGGCGACGGAGCCGCAGCCCGCGCCGATATCCCACAGCATCGCACCGCGCCGGGGCCAGAGCTTGGCGAGGGTCGCGGCGCGTACCTCCTGCTTGGTCATCTTGCCGTCATGGGTGAAGGCATCATCGGGCAGGCCGGGCCCGCGCGGAATTAGGGTCGCACTGGCATCGGCGATACATTCAACGGCGAGGCAGTGAAAGGCGGGTGCTTCGGCGGACCAGGTACGTGCCTGCCCGTCGATCCGGTTCTCCTCCGGCCCGCCGAGCGCGCCAAGCACGGTCATCGCACTGTCACCATAGCCTGTTGCGCGCAACAGGGCGGCGATCTCGTCCGGCGTCTCCGCGCCCTTGGTCAGCATGATGATCCGTGCGCCGGGGGCAAAGAAGGGGATCGCCTGTTCGGCGGGGCGACCATGGACCGTGATGGTGTCCACATCTGCCAGGCTCCAGCCCATCCGCGTCGCGCTCAACTGGAAGGCGGAAAGCTGGGGGTGAAACCGGATCTCCCGGGCGGGGATTGCGCGCAGAATGCGCGCCCCGACGGAATACCATAGCGGATCGCCGGTGACGAGCACCACCACCCGTCGGCCCCGCTGTGCCTTGATCGCGTCGATCATCGCATCAAACGGCGATGGCCATTTCAGCCGCTCCGCCGTCACATTGGGCGAGAGGTGATGATGCCGGTCGCCGCCGATGATGACCTCCGCCTGCTCGACAAGTTCGCGGGCAATCGGGGTGAGGCCGTCGAACCCGTCTTCGCCGATGCCAATAATCTCCAGCCAATGGCTCATCCGAGGCCCCCCGCGATGGCATTCAGCGCGGCGGAGGCCATTGCGGAGCCGCCGCGCCGACCGCGCAAGGTCAGGAAGGGCACGCCGCGTGGGCGGGCGGCAAGCTCTGCCTTCGATTCCGCCGCACCGATGAAACCGACCGGGAAGCCGAGAATGGCGGCGGGTTTCGCCGCCCCGCCATCGATCAGTTCCAGAAGGTGGAAGAGCGCCGTTGGCGCATTGCCGATGACGACGACTGCCCCGGCAAGGTGATCGCGCCAGAGCTCCACCGCGGCTGCGGACCGGGTATTTCCGATGATCTTGGCGCGGGCCGGGACAGTCTCTTCATTCAGTGTCGCGATGGTGCGCACGCCCTCGGGCAGGAACCGCTGGATGATCCCGGATTTCACCATCTCGCAATCGCAGAGGATCGGCGCGCCACCGCTGAGCGCCGCGCGGGCGGAGGCAACGACGTCTTCGGACCAGGCGAGCCGGTTCGGCACATCCGTCATACCGCAGGAATGGACCAGACGGATGGCGACGTCCTGCAAATCATCGGGCAGGTGGTCGAGCTTGGCTTCGGCCCGTACGGTTGCGAACGAGGCCGCATAGATTGCCGCCGGATCGCGCTCATAGCGGAGCGGACGCGGGGTGGCCTTGTCACTCTCGACCGCATCCTTCATCGCATCTGTCTGGCGCATGCCGAGGATGGCCGCTTCCTCGCGCCTGACCGCCACCGGCATATCGGCAGGATCGTGGAGGAGGGCGGAGAGACGCCCCGCGCGATCAAGCGCTGCGAAGACCTCCACCATGCGCCGTACCTGCCCCGCATCCTTGACAGCTTCGTCCGGATGAGGAGGGAGGAGGGAGGGATAAACCTCCGCCAGAAGATGGCTCCGAACTTCGCTCAGGCTTTCAAACGGCCAGATGGCAGCACCGGTCTGGCGGCGCAGGCGGTTCAGCATCGGGATGCCGGTCAGGGCCTGCCCGCCGACGGATCCGGCGCCGGAGAGCTTCCAGACCTCCTGCGCGCCTTTCGCCTGCGTTTCCGCATAGCGGTGTAGCGGCGGCAGCGCCTCGCCATACCCATCGGGTCGGGTGCGGGGCAGGCCGGGTATGTCGCGCTTCAGCCCGTTGCCCCAGAACGGCCCTTCGCCCGGCAGTCGCGCGTTCAGCGCAGCGGCCGCGTCGAAGCGATTGTTGGCATTATCCGCGCCATCCTCGATCACGCTTTCGATCAGGTCCCAGAGATCCGCCCAACCGCCCTTCGCCAGCGCATCGGCCGTCCCGAGCGGATAGCCGAACGGAAAATCGAACCCGGCAAGGACACGGCGGCCCGCCGTTGTCGCATCGCCAAGGACCCTGGCAATTGCGGCCTCCGCCGCCTGGCGCGTCGGGGGGTTGGTCAGCGCCAGCGCGCCATCCTTCAGATGCGCGATCCAGATGCTGTCCGCGCCGGTCTTGGGCGAGCTGTTCGCGGACCAGTCGACAACGAGATATTCGTCGAAGAGCGTGGTCACTTCCTCCTCACGCTCTCCGGCCCATGGGGGTGTTTGGCGTGGGGGTATTCGGGGTGGGCATGGTCGTGGTGGTGGTGGGCATGATCGTGGCTGTCGCCGTGATCATGCCCGTGATGGTGGTGATGCCCCATCTCCAACCGGCATTCGCCGGTGCAGAATGTGTCGCAGAGTTTGCAATCGGCCACATTCGATCCCGGGGCGGAGGCACCTTGCCCCTCCACATGGTGATGGTGGCTTTCCTGCACCGCGCCGACCTCATGTTCGAAACCGAGGACCTGTTCGCGGTATTTGCAGAGGGCGCAATTGTCCGGCACCTGGCCCTGCTTGATCTCCTTTATGCGCTCAGCGAATTGCGACAGCACCTGATCATGGTCGTTCAGGTATCCTGCCTTCACGAATTGAATATCGGGATGGGCGGCGGCCACCTTGTCGGTAAACCCGTAGATCCGGTCGATCAGGATGCCGGTGAACAGAAAATAGGGAAAGACGATGACGCGTTTGTAGCCAAGGCGCGTGACATGGTCGAGGCACGGCTCCACCAGCGGGAAGGTGACGCCGGAATAGCCGACCTCGCACCAGCCAAAGCCGAACCCCTCCCACAGCATCCGAGCGATTTTGGAGACGTTGGAATTGGCATCGGGGTCGGAGGCACCGCGCCCGATCACCACGAGCGCGGTCTCTGACAGGGGCAACTCGCCATGTTCGGCATTGGCCGCATCGATGGCATCCTGAATGCGGCCCCCGGCGGCGGCGATCATCTTGGGGGCAACGCCCAGTTCCCGCCCGTAATGGACGCTGATGCCGTGCTCGGCGGCGTATTTGTTCAGAACCGTGGGGATGTCGTTCTTGGTATGCATGGCGGAGAACAGCATCCCCGGCACGGCAAGGATTTCATCGCAGCCTGCCTCACGCAGTTTGTCTAAGCCGACGCGAATAACCGGATTGGCGAATTCGAGATAGCCGTACTCAACCGGCCATTCGGGCGGCAGATAGCCGGGCAATTTTTCGGCCAGCACCGAAAACTGGTCCACCGCAGCCTGCGACCGGGACCCGTGACCGCAGATCATCACGCCGGTTTTGGTCATGCGGGCTGCTCCTCGGTATCCTCGGGGCAGTCCTCGGCCTCTTCCTTCTTTTTCGATCCCGCGATCCACGCGCCGAGAGCGGCTGCGCCAAGAGCGGCGGCGAGGCCGATCCAGTGCGAATGACCCGCGACCTCGGCCACGTGACCGACATGGGCGATCGCTGGTGCAGACGGTGCCAGCAGCAGGGCGGAAAGAGAAACCAGAATGCGCATTTCGTTACCTCGTCAGTCATGTCCGGAACGACAGAAAGCGAGGCGGCGCGGTATGCGCGACCCGGTAACGACTTCACCCTATCCTCCCCTATCTGGGTCGAGGTTCGGCAAATCCCGTTCAGCCTGCTGGCGTCGTTGCGATCTAGGTATCATCGCCTCGCGCGGGTCTCAAGCATGATTGCATCATCGCGCGGCGGTTTCGACGCCCGGTTCAGCACGCTGCGTTGGGAAAGAAGACCTGCTTGCCCCGGATGCGAAAGAGCTCAATCGCGGTCTGGCCGCGCGCCGAGGTCAGCCAAGAGAACAGGCGCTCAGCAGCCGGGCGGTTCGGCGAGGGCCGATCACCCGCCCGTGGCAGAAGTGCGGCGTACTGGTTGGCCAGATCGGGGGATCCTTCGACCAGCTCGGTCAGGGCGCCCCGATTGCCGAATGCGGCCCATGTGCCCCGGTCGACCAGTGTGTAACCGTCCGACGAGGCCGCGATATTCAGCGTCGCACCCATTCCGGCACCCGTCTCTCGATACCAGTCACCCGGCGCGATGGATCCGTTCCAGAGTGCCATCTCCCGCCGGTGCGTGCCGCTGTCATCTCCGCGAGAAAAAAAGAGCGACCGCGTATCTGAAATGCGTTGCAGAGCTTCGTCCGGCCTGAGGTAGCCGCGGATCGCGGCAGGATCGAAAAACGGCCCGACGATCAGAAAATCGTTGCGCATCACGTCGCAGCGTTTCGTGCCTGGGTTCTGTCGGCCGAATTCAGCCTCGCCAATCGGATCATGGGTCAGTGCCAGATCGATGTCACCCGCCCGCGCGAGTTGCAGGATACGCCCGGTGCCCGCAACCACCACACGGGCCGCGATGCCTGTATCGGCCTCAAACTGGGGCAGCAGCCAGTCGTGAAGGCCCGATGCGTCCGTCGTCGTCGTGGCACCCAGAATGACGATGTTGTCCTCGGCGCGCGCGCGCGCTGCCATGGCCAGCGATGCCATGGTCACAAGGAATGAAAATTGCCGCCGGGTGATCATCACAGTCGATCTCGCATGGAATACCAGACCATGGCAAGAACCAGCAATGGCCAGCGCAAGGCGACACCGCCCGGAAAGCGCGCATGCGGAATTGTGCGCAGCAGATCGAACCGCTCCGCCTGCCCGGCGACAGCCTCGGCGGCCAATGCACCTGCCATTGTGGCCATGGCCACGCCGTGGCCGGAATAGCCCGAACAGGACAAGACGTTTTTGCCCAGCCGCTCGAAATGGGGCATGCGGTTCATGGTGATCGCCAGCGTGCCGCCCCAGCCATAGTCGATTGGCGTGTCGCTGAGCTGCGGATAGATCTCGATCATCGCCTTTCGCACGAAGGACTTGATGTCACGTGGAAACCGGTAGCCATAACTTTCGCGCCCCCCGAACAGAAGCCGACGATCTGCGGAAAGCCGATAGTAATTCACCACGAATTTAGTGTCAGCCACCGCCATGTCATTGGCGATCACGCGCGTCGCCACATCTGTATCCAGCGGCGTTGTGGCAATGATGAAGTTGTTGATCGGCATGACGCGCGCCGCGACCTCAGGCATCAGATTGCCGAGATAACCGTTGCAGGCGAGGATGATGTGATCGGCAGCGATACGCCCATGGGCGGTGGTGATGCCTGTTTCGGTGACAGTTGTGACCTCGCTCTGCTCGAAGATGCGCACGCCGGCATTGCTGGCCGCCTTCGCAAGGCCGAGTGCGTAGTTCAAGGGATGCAGATGCGCGCCACCCGGATCGATCACCCCGGCATGGTAGGCAGGGGATGCGATGATCTCTTGCAGTGCGTCCCTTGGCAGAAACGTGGTCTCATAGCCATGGCGCTCCTCCAGATGAGTGACCTCATCTTTCATTGCCTGAATATAGCGGGCGCGATGGGCGGCATGGATGATACCGGGGCGATAGTCGCAGTCGATTTCGTGGTGATTGATCAGGTCGCGCACCAGAACCTTGGCTTCCTCGGCCAGATGCCAGAGGCGGTCTGAGGCGTCTCGCCCGACAAGGTGGTCCATCTCTTCTGGATCGAGACGTTGCCCGGACCCGACCTGTCCGCCATTGCGACCAGACGCCCCCCAGCCGACGCGCTGCGCATCTGCCAGCGCCACGCTGTAACCGCGCTGCGCAAGGTGCAATGCCGCCGAAAGGCCGGTGTAACCGCCGCCGACGATGGCGATGTCCGCCCGATGGTCGCCTTCAAGACGCGGATGGTCGATCCGTGCCACGGCAGTCGCGGCATACCAGGAGGGCGCATCCGTTCCCCGGACGTCATTTGCATAGAGAAGATTCATGGTTGCCCGAACGCCGGAGATTGCGGTGCAACATAGATTGCCCGCCTCTGCGCGAGGATCAACCGGCTAAGCGCGTGTTCACGTGGCTAAGTCGTAATATTTGGGAAAAATTTACCATCCCGCGACAAATTGCCGAAGAAAAGTGGCCGGATATGCGTTACGTCCATGCCACCGAAGCAGAAGGGCCAGACATGAACCACGTGACGCCGTCGAATGCTTTTGAAGATCGTTATGCCACGCTCGGCGACCGCCTTGTTGCGGCGCGGGAGGCGCAGGGAATGTCGGTTGCGCAACTGTCGAAACGGCTCGGCGTCAACAGCCAGACCCTTGTTCGATGGGAAGATGACCGGGCGGAGCCGCGTGCCAACAGGCTGCAGATGCTCTGTGGAATTCTCAACGTCTCGCTGATGTGGCTGATGACCGGGCAGGGCGATGGCGGCGCGGACGTGGCCGAATTCGACGCGAAATCGGAACAGCCCGAGGTGATCAGCGATATTATTGCCGACCTCGCCGCGCTGCGCGTTGATCAGCAGCTTCTGGCGGAACGGGCAGGCCGGCTGGAAAAACGCCTGCGCACCGTACTCTCGTCCTGATCAGCGTATGCATGGGCATCAGGCGCTCCGCGGTCGTCTGCGCATTGGCGTAGATCTCGGCGGCACCAAGATAGAGGCCATTGCCCTCGACGATGCGGGGCGGGAGCGGGCGCGAGAGCGTATCGCTACACCACGGGAGCATGACGGAACCGTTCGCGCGATCGCCGGTCTCGTCACGCACATAGCCAAGGAAGTGCCGGCCACGGACATTCGCGTCGGCGTCGGCACGCCCGGTTCGCTGTCCCCAGCGACGGGGCTGTTGCGCAATGCCAATTCCGTCTGGCTGAACGACCGCCCCCTTGGCCAGTCGCTTTCCGATGCTCTGGGCCATCCGGCGCGTTTTGCCAACGATGCCAATTGCTTCGCGCGATCCGAGGCTGCCGACGGTGCGGGGCGGGGTGCCGAATCCGTCTTCGGGATCATCATCGGCACCGGGGTTGGCGGTGGTCTGATCCACCGTGATGAGCTGATCCGCGGAGCGAACGGGATTGCAGGAGAGTGGGGCCATGTTCCGTTGCCATCGCCGCAGGGACCTGAACTGCCCGGCCGCGCATGCTGGTGCGGGCGGCACAATTGTCTGGAGACATGGCTGAGCGGTCCTGCGCTGGCCCGTGATTATCAGGAGGCGACCGGCACCGCCGCCACTGCGAAGGACGTGGTCGAGGCCGCCGAGGCTGGCGTGCTTGAAGCGCGCGCTGCGATCGACAGGTATTGCGACCGGATGGGCCGCGCCCTCGGGACCATCATCAACATCTTCGATCCCGAAGTGATCGTGCTCGGTGGTGGCCTGTCCAACGCGGCATTTCTGTATGAGCGGCTGCCCGAGGCGGTCAGGCCGCATGTGTTCTCGGATGTCATTCAGACGCGGATCGTGCAGAATCAGCACGGTGACAGTTCGGGCGTGCGTGGTGCGGCCTGGCTCTGGCCCGCGATGGGAGGGACATATGAGTGAGACAGCAGAGATTCGCCTCAAACGCATCTACATGCGCAGCTGGCGGCGGGGCATGAAGGAAATGGATCTGATTCTCGGGAAGTTCGCCGACGATGAACTGGCCACGCTTTCGCCGGAAGTTCTCGACGCTTACGAACGGATTCTCGATGAGAATGACCAGGATCTCTACAAGTGGGTCAATGGATCGGAGCCTGTACCCGCCGAATTTGCGCCCATGATCAAAAGGATTGCGCTTTTTCACGGCATTCTGGGAGAATCCGCGCCGAATTAACCAAGTGTTCGCTCTTCACCCCCAAGTTCTTCAGACGGAGCATTTGAGCGGAGAGACCGAATGAGCATGCAACAGAGAGTGGAAGCGGAGTTTGAGCCTCAGACGGCCATGATCTTCGAATACATCGAGACGCTGGCATTGATAGAGCGGCTGCACCGTCTGCTGCTGGATGTCATCAAGGATGAATTCGAGCGCCTGGGCCGCCTTGATATCAACAGCGTGCAGGCGCTGCTGCTCTACAATATCGGCGAGAACGAAGTGACGGCGGGCGAGCTGAAAAGCCGCGGCTACTATCAGGGCTCCAACGTGTCCTACAACCTCAAGAAGCTTGTCGATGCAGGCTACATGCATCATCAGCGGTGCGAAATCGACCGCCGCGCCGTGCGCATCAGCCTGACCGAGGAAGGCCGCAAGATTCGCGACGTGGTGGCCAAACTGTTCGAGCGGCACTCCAATGACCTTCAGCAACGCACGGATACCAATAAGGATGCGATGCGGGACATGATCCGTAACCTCCGCGGGATGGAACGGTTCTGGACGGAGCAGATCAGGTACATCTACTGACGATGACGCAGCCGCGCATGCTCACCTTACTGGGCACTCGCCGATGGGCACGCGCTTCGTGAGGATTATTCGTTCCCAGACAATCGCTCGCAACCCGACCAGGAGGCGCGTCGCTCCGGCGCGCCTCCAGCGGTTTGCGTCGCTGGTGGCGGCGTGATGGGTGGTTTTTCTTCGCAATGGGCAAGGGTCAGCACATGTGGGGCGAGCGATACCGGTCGCTGTGGGTGCTGCGCCCCACGATGCAGTATGTCATTCGGTGCTTTCGTGAGGCGGCCGCCCTTCACGATCACCTTTGCTATCCGCCCGACCGATCGTCGCAGGGGTCCGGATTGGCTCTGTCGCAGCGGATTCCGGCCATCCCTTCGCACTTTCCCCTCGCCCCGCAGAAAAGCCGCTGATATAGGACCCTCGAATTTCCCGAAGCACTCGGTCCGTTGCGGATCGGTTGCAGTGGTTTGCGGGCGTGGTGAAATTGGTAGACACGCGAGATTTAGGTTCTCGTGCCTTTGGCGTGGGGGTTCAAGTCCCTCCGCCCGCACCAGTTCCGGACCCCGGCGCGTCAGTGGTGCGTCCCCGGATCTGGAGCACCGCTCAGGGACGGCCCTTCGGGTCGTAGTGGTATCAAGCGCCCGGGCGGCGCAGTGACGATGAGGACATGATGCAGGTTACGGAAACGAAGGCCGAGGGCCTGAAGCGCGAATACGCCATGACGGTGCCCGCAGCGGACATGGCGCAAAAAATGGACACCAAGCTGGATGCGGTCCGCGCCGATTTCCAGATGAAGGGGTTTCGCAAGGGAAAGGCCCCCAAAGCGCTCCTGAAGAAAATGTTCGCGAAGAACCTTCTTGGTGAGGTGATGCAGGAAGCGGTCGACGAGGCGATGCGCTCCCATTTCGACAGCTCGGGCGATATGCCTTCGCAGCAGCCGGAAATCTCCATCGCGAATGAGGATTTCGACGAGGGCGATGACCTGAAGATCGAGGTGAAATACGAACGCCTGCCAGACATCCCGGAGACTGATCTCAGCACAATTGAGCTGGAGCGGATGGTCGCCAAAATCGATGATAAGGAAATCGATGAAGCCATTGATAAGCTGGCGGAACAAAGCCCCAGCTTCGAGCCCAAGAAGAAGGGTACAAAGGCAAAGGACGGCGACCAGGTGACATTCGATTTTGTCGGTCGGGTCGACGGCGAGGTGTTCGAAGGTGGCTCTGCCGAGGACTATTCGCTGGTGCTCGGCTCCGGCCAGTTCATTCCCGGTTTTGAAGAACAGCTCGTCGGCACGAAAGCAGGCGATGAGACCGAAGTGAACGTGTCCTTTCCCGACGAATACGGCGTCGAAGCGCTGGCTGGCAAACCCGCTGTCTTCACATGCACAGTGAAAGAGGTCGCCGCCGCTGCCAAACCTGTAATCGACGATGAGTTCGCCAAGAAATTCGGCCTCGACGATCTGGCGACATTGCGCACGCAGATGACCGAGCGTCTGGAACAGGAATATCAGGGCGCGGCTCGCCAGGTTCTCAAGCGCAAGCTGCTGGATGAACTCGATACCCTCGTCGCCTTCGATCTACCCGAAAGCCTGGTTGAGGTCGAAGCCAAGCAGATTGCCCACCAGCTCTGGCACGAAGAAAACGGCGATGCTGAGGGTCAAGACCAACCCGAAGTGGAGCCGACGGACGAGCATACTACCCTTGCGCAGCGCCGCGTGCGCCTCGGTCTTCTGCTCGCTGATATCGGCCGCAAGGCGGAGGTTGAGGTGACCGAGGCCGAGATGAACCAGGCGATTTTCCGTCAGGCTCAGCAGATGCCCGGTCAAGAGAAGGCGTTCTTCGATTACGTGCGCCAGAACCCCGGCATGATGCAGCAGATCCGCGCGCCCCTTTTCGAGGACAAAGTGGTCGACTACGTGCTTGAATTGGCCACGCTGAACGACAAAGATGTCAGCAAGGCGGATCTCGAAAAGGCAATCGAAGCGCTTGACGACGACGCGTGATCGATTGCCCCGATCCGGCGGCGGTGCCCGACGCGCCACTGCCGGTCATCGGCACTTAGTTCACCAAAATTAACGAACCATTAGCCTTGTGGCCCTAACCAGGGCACATGTTTGGTTGCGTTCATGTATATGCGGTCGCTCGTGGCGGCGATGTGTCGGAGGCAGGCGTGTTCGTGGCGTCAGAGTGCCGCTTGAAGCGGGTTTCAGGACTGCGTAAGTCTTGTGTGACGGGGGCGGTTCGCCGATCCCCGCACAGCTGATCAATTTAGGAAAGAGCCCGTTATGCACGACCCGGCAGAGATTTACATGAACACGCTTGTCCCGATGGTGGTCGAGCAGACGTCGCGCGGTGAGCGGGCTTACGACATTTTTTCGCGCCTCCTGAAGGAACGGATCATCTTCGTCTCCGGCCCTGTCCATGACGGGATGTCGACGCTGATCGTGGCGCAGCTTCTGTTCCTGGAGGCAGAGAACCCGAAGAAAGAGATCGCGATGTACATCAACAGCCCCGGCGGCGTAGTGACATCGGGCCTGTCGATCTACGACACGATGCAATATGTGCGCCCGGCGGTGTCGACGCTCTGCGTAGGGCAGGCGGCATCGATGGGATCGCTGTTGCTGGCGGCGGGTCAGAAGGACATGCGCTTCACGCTGCCGCATTCCTCGATCATGGTGCACCAGCCATCGGGCGGGTATCAGGGGCAGGCCTCCGACATCGCGATCCATGCCAAGCACACGTTGGAGCTGAAAGAACGGCTCAACAACATCTATGTCCGCCATTGCGGTCAGGATTATGAAACGGTTGAGGCCGCGCTTGATCGCGATAATTTCATGACTGCCGAAAAGGCCAAGGATTGGGGGCTGGTGGATGAGATCGTGACCGAGCGTCCTGCCGGTTCGGACGACGAGTAGGACAAGCCTGCCTTAGCCGCCCATTGGTCAATCGGCGGTCTGGCTGGTCGTTAAAATGATCTGCGTTTGGTCGTGGCGAATGGTGCAAGACGGCTCATGTGGTGCTGGGCCGCTCTTGCACCGGACTGCGGGTCCGTGCAGACATGTAGAGAAGCGGGATTCGTTGCGTCAGGCTGCAACTGATCCTCAGTGGTTCAATTGGTGTCGCACCCCTAGCATTGGGGACGGGAGAAGCGCATGAGCAAATCTGGCGGGACGGAGTCAAAGAACACGCTTTATTGTTCTTTCTGCGGAAAGAGCCAGCATGAAGTGCGCAAGCTGATTGCCGGACCGACAGTGTTCATCTGCGACGAATGCGTCGAACTGTGCATGGACATTATCCGGGAGGAGACCAAGTCCGGGCTCGTCAAATCGACCGATGGCGTGCCCAGCCCTCAGGATATCTGCGAAGTGCTCGATGATTACGTGATCGGGCAGGAACGTGCCAAACGTGTGCTTTCGGTCGCGGTGCACAATCACTACAAGCGTCTCAACCACGCGGGTAAATCGACAGATGTGGAACTCGCCAAGTCGAACATCATGCTGATTGGCCCGACGGGCTGCGGCAAGACATTGCTGGCGCAGACGCTGGCGCGCATTCTTGATGTGCCCTTCACCATGGCGGATGCCACGACGCTGACCGAAGCCGGTTATGTCGGCGAAGATGTCGAGAACATCATTCTGAAATTGCTGCAAAGCGCGGATTACAACGTCGAACGCGCCCAGCGCGGCATCGTCTATATCGACGAGGTCGACAAGATCAGCCGCAAATCCGACAATCCTTCCATCACCCGCGATGTGAGCGGGGAAGGGGTGCAACAGGCCCTTCTGAAGATCATGGAGGGCACTGTCGCTTCGGTGCCACCGCAAGGCGGGCGCAAACATCCGCAGCAGGAATTTCTGCAGGTGGACACGACGAATATACTTTTCATCTGCGGTGGTGCCTTCGCCGGCCTCGATCGCATCATCGCGCAGCGCGGCAAAGGTTCCTCCATCGGGTTCGGAGCCGATGTGAAGGTGAGCGAGGAGCGCAAGACCGGGGAGCTGTTGGAAGAGTTGGAGCCGGAAGATCTGCTTAAATTCGGGCTCATCCCCGAATTTGTCGGCCGTCTGCCGGTGATTGCCACGCTCGGTGATCTTGATGTCGATGCCTTGGTGACAATTCTGTCCAAGCCGAAAAACGCCTTGGTGAAGCAGTATCAGCGCCTGTTCGAGATGGAGAGCGCCAAGCTGACCTTCACTGATGATGCGCTGAGCGCGGTGGCCCGCAAGGCGATCGAACGCAAGACCGGCGCGCGCGGGCTGCGCTCTATCCTCGAAAATGTCCTGCTCGATACGATGTTCGACCTACCGGCGCTGGAATCGGTCGAGGAAGTGGTCGTGAACGAGGAAGTCATCGAGGGAAAAGCACATCCTTTGATGATTTACGCAGATAAGCATAAAGAGGCGCCCGCAAGCGCATCTTGAGGGCCCATCGGCTTGAAAACCCTACATGTGGGCCACATGTTAAAGTTTCCCTGATGAAAGGGAGCCATCATGCCGCCTTTTTGGGGTATGGTCGCTCGCCGTGAGAGAGAGCAGTATCATGTCAGATATGTCCCAAGATCAGTCGACGCTTCCGGTTCTGCCGCTGCGCGATATCGTCGTGTTCCCCCATATGATCGTGCCATTATTCGTCGGACGCGAGAAATCGGTTCTGGCCCTCGAGGCGGTGATGAAGGAGGACAAATCCATCCTCCTCGCGTCCCAGCGCGACCCGTCAGAGGACGAGCCGGGAACAGATGACATTTACGAGATCGGATCGATCGCAAACGTCCTCCAGCTGCTGAAACTGCCCGACGGTACGGTCAAAGTGCTGGTTGAGGGCAAAGCGCGCGCGCGGATCGACGGCTTCACGGATCGCGAAGAGTATTTCGAAGCGCATTCGACGGTTCTGGCCGAGACGATCAGCGATCAAGACGCTGTAGATGCGCTGACGCGCAATATCGCCGACGAGTTCGAGAAATATGTCAAGCTGAACAAAAACATCCCGCAGGAAGCGGTCGGCACTGTCAGCACCATCGAGGAGCCGGCGAAGCTGGCCGACACGATTGCTGGTCATCTGGGCGTGAAGCTGAGCGAAAAGCAGAAGCTTCTTGAGGTGACCGATATAGGTCAGCGACTGGAGCGGATTTACGGCCTGATGCAGGGCGAGATGTCGGTCTTGCAGGTCGAGAAGAAGATCAAGACCCGCGTGAAATCGCAGATGGAGAAAACCCAGCGCGAATATTATCTGAATGAGCAGATGAAGGCCATTCAGAAGGAGCTTGGCGAGGGCGAGGATGGCCGCGACGATGCCGCCGAATATGAAGAGCGGATCAACGAGACGAAGCTGTCCAAGGAAGCCAATGAAAAGGCGATGGCTGAGCTGAAGAAGCTGCGCCAGATGTCGCCGATGTCGGCCGAGGCCACCGTGGTTCGCAACTATCTCGACTGGATGCTATCGATCCCGTGGGGCGTCAAAAGCCGTGTGAAAAAGGACCTGAAACGGGCCGAGGACATCCTCGACGCGGATCACTATGGGCTGGAGAAGGTGAAAGAGCGGATGGTCGAATATCTTGCCGTCCAGCAACGCTCATCCAAACTGAAGGGGCCGATTCTGTGCCTGGTCGGCCCGCCCGGTGTCGGCAAGACCTCGCTTGGTAAATCCGTGGCCAAGGCGACGGGGCGTGAGTTCATCCGCATCTCGCTCGGCGGTGTGCGCGATGAAAGCGAGATCCGTGGTCATCGGCGGACGTATATTGGTTCCATGCCGGGTAAGATCATCCAGTCGATGAAGAAGGCGAAGACGGTCAACCCGTTGATCCTGCTCGATGAAATTGACAAGATGGGTCAGGATTTCCGTGGTGATCCCGCGTCCGCCATGCTGGAGGTGCTGGACCCCGAACAGAACGCGACCTTCTCTGATCATTATCTGGAGGTTGAATACGACCTCTCGAACGTGATGTTCCTGACGACTGCCAACTCCTACAACATGCCGCGTCCGCTTCTGGACCGGATGGAGATCATCTCGCTCTCAGGCTATACCGAGGATGAGAAGGTCGAGATCGCCAAGCGTCATCTTCTGGAAAAGCAGATGAAGGGCCATGGGCTGAAAAAGGGCGAGTTTGAGCTGACCGACGCAGCGCTGACCGACATCGTTCGCTATTACACGCGCGAGGCCGGTGTGCGTAATCTTGAACGAGAGATCGCCAAGATCTGCCGCAAGGCCGTGACCCGTATCATCAAGGGCGCGGAGACACCGGTAGCGGTTCAGCCGGATGATCTGAAAGACATGCTCGGTGTGCGGCGCTTCAAGTTTGGTCTCGCCGAAGAGAAAGATCAGGTTGGCGTGGTGACCGGTCTCGCCTGGACCGAAGTTGGCGGCGATCTCTTGTCCATCGAATCGCTGAAATTGCCGGGCAAGGGTCGAATGAAGACCACCGGCAAACTGGGCGATGTGATGAAGGAATCGATCGATGCGGCGTCATCCTATGTGCGCAGCCGGTCAGTGGAGATCGGGGTCAAACCGCCAGAGTTTGAAAAGATCGATATCCATGTCCACGTGCCCGAGGGCGCAACACCCAAGGATGGCCCGTCAGCGGGTATCGGCATGGTGACATCGATCGTTTCCATGCTGACCGACATCCCCGTGCGCCGCGATGTGGCGATGACGGGCGAGGTGACGCTGCGCGGTAATGTCCTGCCCATCGGCGGGTTGAAGGAAAAACTGCTGGCGGCCTTGCGCGGCGGTATCAAGACGGTGCTCATCCCCAAGGATAACGTGAAGGACCTGCCTGACATTCCGGATAACGTGAAGAACGGGCTGGAAATCATCCCGGTGGAATCGGTTGCGGAGGTCTTGAGGGTTGCCCTGATCCGCGCCCCCGAAGCCATTGAATGGGATGAGGAGGCGGAGGCCGCCGCACTCGCCGGTAAGGTCGCGGACAAGACCGGCGGTGTACCGGCGCACTGATGGCTTCGGGCTTGCATGGCCCGCCAAATGAAGTAAGAGAGCGGGGCTGGCGCAGACGCGTCGGCCCCGTTCGTCCGAATGGCCGGACAGAGGGCGATTAGCTCAGTTGGTAGAGCGCTTCGTTTACACCGAAGATGTCGGCGGTTCGAGCCCGTCATCGCCCACCAGACCCCACTCCTTGGCACGGTATTCCTGTCGCAACGGCGCACCAGTCCCGCTTTCTGCAGACAGTCGTCAATGGTATCGTCCATTGTGGCTACGAGAGGATCGGATTGATGGCCAGGCTGACCGGACGCTGTATGTGCGGACATGTGAGGTGGCGATGCGTTGACGGGTTCCTACGCAATCTCGTTTGCCATTGTAGCGATTGCCAAAGGGCCACCTCCGCACCGTTCACCGCCTTTGTCGGCATGCACCCCAAAAAGGTCGAATGGTCGGGGCCGATTAATCATTACGCCAGCTCGACCCATGCGACACGCGGCTTCTGCCCGGCCTGCGGCACACGCCTCTATTTCAAATCCGACGACTGGCCCGACGAGATCCACGTTCACGCAGCTACGCTTGATGACCCAAGCCTTTACAAGCCGGACGCGCAGGTCGTTCTGCGCTCGAAAGCGCAGTGGTTGGATGAACTGGGCGCAATCGAGGCCTATCAGGACTTTCATGAACGACCAGGGGCAAGGGCGGGTAGCGAAACAGGGCGCTGACCCCAGTGCGGGTGGCCGTCTTGGCCGCCCGGCGGGCCGACATGAAATCGGGCGCGTCGGGGTTGGCGATGCAATTGTCTCCGGATCAGCGTTTCTGCTCAGAATCATCATGTTCTCGTCTTGACGCGGCCCCGCACCACCACTAAACACCCTTCACGCCAGCGCAGACCAGCGCCACGGCGGAGGTGAGCGGTTGTAGCTCAGTTGGTTAGAGTACCGGCCTGTCACGCCGGGGGTCGCGGGTTCGAGCCCCGTCAACCGCGCCATCACCTCCTCGACGCAAATATCTGTTAAAGAACGATTAATTCCACGGCTCGCCATGTGGTGCCAGTGCGTTCCGTCGTGCGACTTAGCGCCATTTTACGTCCTGCCTTTGTTGACCCCCCTGATAGGCAGGAGTAGACACATATGTATCTGCGCTGCACCGCAAGATAGCGTGGGGGAAAAGGGGTCCGATATGGACGATTTGCTGCGGGAATATCTCCCGATCTTGGTGTTTCTGGGGTTGGCCGTCGCACTTGGCCTGCTTCTGGTGATCGCGGCCCTCGTGCTGGCTGTTCGCCGGCCAGATCCGGAGAAGATCTCAGCCTACGAATGTGGCTTCAACGCCTTCGATGACGCGCGCATGAAGTTCGACGTGCGGTTCTATCTTGTGGCGATCCTGTTCATCATTTTCGATCTGGAGGTTGCGTTCCTCTTCCCCTGGGCGGTCAGCTTTCAGCATATCGGCGAATTTGGCTTCTGGTCGATGGTCGTCTTTCTCGGCGTCCTGACGGTCGGATTTGCCTATGAATGGAAGAAGGGAGCGCTCGAATGGGAGTGATCAATCCCGCACCCTCCACCGCGCCGATGCAGGCGGGTGCCGACAAGGACGTGATGACCGGCAACATCTCTGCCGAGCTGGCGGACAAGGGCTATCTGCTGACATCCGCTGAGGATCTGGTGAACTGGGCGCGCACGGGCTCGCTGATGTGGATGACCTTCGGTTTGGCCTGCTGCGCCGTCGAGATGATGCACACGGCCATGCCCCGATATGATACCGAGCGGTTCGGTTTCGCCCCGCGCGCCAGCCCGCGCCAATCTGACGTGATGATCGTCGCAGGCACGCTGACCAACAAGATGGCCCCGGCACTGCGCAAGGTCTACGATCAGATGCCGGAGCCACGCTACGTGATCTCCATGGGGTCATGCGCCAATGGCGGCGGCTACTACCATTACAGCTATTCCGTGGTGCGTGGCTGCGACCGGATCGTGCCTGTGGATATCTACGTGCCTGGCTGCCCACCGACGGCGGAGGCGCTGCTCTACGGTATTTTGCAGCTGCAAAAGAAAATCCGGCGCACAGGGACGATTGTTCGCTGAGCGGGCGGGGAACTTCCCGCACGACGCGCGGGTGAAGGACGAAAATATGACCGAAGCCCTGATGGAACTGACGGATGTGATCGAAATCGGCAAGGCGGGCCTTGTCGGATCGTCCGAGATTGTGCGGGGGGAGCTGTCATTGACCACGACGGCGGCGCAGCTCGTCGATCTCTTGAAATATCTGCGCGACAATTCCGCGTGTCAGTTCACGACGCTGGTCGATATCTGCGGCGTCGACTATCCCGAGCGGGAGAAGCGGTTCGAGGTCGTCTATCACCTTCTGTCGATGCGCCAGAACCAGCGCGTCCGGTTGCGCATCGCGGTGGGGGAGGATGAACTGGTTCCTTCCGTTGTGTCGCTCTATCCGGTTGCCGACTGGTTCGAGCGCGAAGTGTTCGACATGTATGGCGTGATGTTTTCCGCCCACCCGGACCTGCGCCGCATCCTGACCGACTACGGATTTCGGGGTCACCCGCTGCGCAAGGATTTCCCGACAACGGGTTATGTCGAGGTGCGGTACGACGAAGAGCAGAAGCGCGTCGTTTATGAGCCCGTGACGCTGGTGCAGGAATATCGCCAGTTTGATTTCATGTCGCCCTGGGAGGGTGCCGATTACATCCTGCCCGGTGATGAAAAACAGGTGGCCGAAAAGAAGGGTGGCGAGGCCTGAGATGTCGGCGAGAGACCCCAAAACCATGGGTGCGGTCGATCTGTCCGACAAGATGTGCTTCTACTGCATCGGGGCGCAGAAGACTGGGTCGAGCTGGCTGCACCAGTATCTTGGCCAGTTGCCGGACGTTTACACGCCGCCGGTGAAGGAACTGCACTATTTCGACACCCGTCATCTGGCGCGGCTGAACGGACGTGCCCATTCGGGCTGGCTGGCGGCGCAGGCCTCGAAACTATCGAGGCGCGTTCTTGTGCTGACCGAACGGCTGGGCCAGGCGGAGGATGAGACGCTGAAGGCCGAGATCGCGGAGGAGCTCAAATGCCGGGCCAAGCTTCTCGAAGCGCTGCACGTGCCCGAAGCTTACCGCGAGATACTGACGGGCAATCTTGGCGAGGCGACGGTTTTTGGCGAGACGACGCCGGCCTATGCCCTGCTGGACCGCAAGGCATTCGAGGAAATGGCGGGGCTGTTTCCGAATACCAGGTTCATATTCGTGATGCGCGACCCGGTCGATCGCCTCTGGTCGCAGATGCGCATGCGGACCCAGCGGCGCGAGGTGGCCGGACTGTCCGATCATGAAGCAGAGGCGCGCGCCGTTGCCCGTTTCGAGGAGGCCCTGACCAAGCGGGATGGGTGGGCACGTTCTGACTACAAGCATACGATAGAGCAGCTCTCGGGCGTGGTGCCGGACGGCGATGTGCTGTTCCTCTTTTACGAGACGATGTTTACCGAAGATGTGATCCGCCAGGTTTGCGACTTTCTCGGTGTCAGCTATCAACCGGCCCGGTTTTCGGAGAAGGTGCATGGTGGCCGGGCGCAGCCTTTGCCGGCCGATCTGGCAAGCCGGGCGCGCGCGGTGATGGCGGACGTATATGATTTCATCGAGGGCCGCTTCGGCGACGCGGTGCCGACCAGCTGGCGACAGGCATGATGGGAGTGCGAAGATGAACGCGATCGTGGAAACCCCGGAACAGCGGATCCGCAATTTCAACATCAATTTCGGCCCGCAACACCCTGCGGCCCATGGTGTGCTGCGTCTGGTGCTGGAGCTTGATGGCGAGATAGTGGAGCGAACCGATCCGCATATCGGCCTCTTGCACCGCGGCACTGAAAAGCTGATGGAAAGCCGCACCTATCTGCAAAACCTGCCCTATTTCGACCGGCTGGATTATGTCGCGCCGATGAACCAGGAGCATGCCTGGTGTCTCGCCATTGAGCGGATGACGGGTGTGGACGTGCCCCGGCGTGGCTCGCTCATCCGTATTCTTTATTGCGAGATCGGGCGCATTCTGAACCATCTTCTGAACATCACCACGCAGGCCATGGATGTGGGCGCGCTGACGCCGCCGCTCTGGGGGTTTGAGGAACGTGAAAAGCTGATGGTGTTTTATGAGCGGGCGTGCGGCGCGCGGCTCCACTCCGCCTATTTCCGCCCTGGTGGCGTGCATCAGGACCTGACGCCTGAGCTGTGCGACGATATCTGGCAGTGGACGGAGGAGTTTCCGCAGATCCTCGACGATCTTGAGGGCCTCCTGACCGAGAACCGCATTTTCAAGCAGCGCAATGTCGATATCGGCGTGATCACGGTGGAAGAGGCGCAGGCCTGGGGCTTTTCCGGTGTCATGGTGCGCGGCTCCGGCTGGGCGTGGGATCTGCGGCGCGCGCAGCCCTATGAGCTTTACAATGAGTTCGAATTCCAGATCCCCGTCGGCAAGAACGGCGATTGCTATGATCGCTATCTCTGCCGGATGGAGGAGATGCGCGAGAGCCTGAAGATCATGCGCCAGGCCCTTGAAAAGCTGGATCAATGCAAGGGTGAGCCGGTCATCACCCGCGATGGCAAGATCGCGCCGCCGAAGCGGGGCGAGATGAAACGCTCCATGGAGGCGCTGATCCACCACTTCAAGCTCTATACCGAAGGGTTTCATGTGCCGGAGGGGGAGATTTACGCCTGCGTCGAGGCCCCGAAGGGCGAGTTTGGCGTCTATCTTGTGTCGGACGGGACAAACAAACCCTACCGCGCAAAATTGCGCGCGCCGGGGTTCGCGCATCTCGCGGCGATGGATCACATTTGCAAGGGGCATCAGCTGGCGGATGTGTCGGCCATTCTGGGCTCGCTTGACGTGGTGTTTGGGGAGATTGACCGCTAATGCTTCGTCGTCTTCATCATACCCAGCCCGACAGTTTTGCCTTTACGCCGGAGAACCGGAAATGGGCCGAGGCGCAGATCGCGAAGTATCCCGAAGGGCGGCAGGCCTCTGCCGTTATTCCGCTTTTGTGGCGGGCGCAGGAGCAGGATGGATGGGTCTCGCGCCCAGTCATCGAAACGGTGGCTGAGATGCTCGGCATGGCCGATATCCGCGTGCTGGAGGTCGCCTCGTTCTACTTCATGTTTCAGATGAAACCCGTTGGTTCTGTTGCGCATTTCCAAATTTGCGGAACAACCTCCTGCATGATCTGCGGGGCGGAGGATCTGGTGGCGGTCTGCAAGGATCGCATCGCGCCGACCTCGCACACCTTGTCGGCGGACGGCAAGTTTTCGTGGGAGGAGGTCGAATGCCTCGGGGCCTGCGCGAATGCGCCCATGGCCCAGATCGGCAAGGATTATTACGAGGATCTGACGGCTGAGAATTTCGGTCGGATCATCGACGAATTTGCTGCCGGAAAGGTGCCGACACCGGGGCCGCAGAACGGACGTTACGCGTCCGAGCCGGCATCGGGTCTGACCTCGCTCCACATTCCCGATGACAAACGGGTGGCCGAGAACGCTTCGAAGGAACTTGCGCGGGTTCTGGCCGATACCAATGCACGGATCACTGACGGGCGTGGTATCTCGCGGCCCGATGGACAGGCGGGTGCGCCAACTGACACAGCCGTCGCCGCGAAACCCAAGGCGACAGCTGCGCCCAAGCCCGGTCCGGAACCGGTCGTCGCGCCCGCGACTGAGGATAGTGAGCCAGCGATGCTGAAAGCGCCACGCGATGGCGAGGCTGATGATCTGAAGCGGATCAAGGGCGTCGGCCCGAAGCTGGAGCAGACATTGAATGAGCTTGGCGTCTGGCATTTCGATCAGATCGCGGCCTGGACCCCGGCAGAGATTGCCTGGGTCGATACGAGGTTGAAATTCAAAGGCCGGATCGAACGCGACGGGTGGATCGACCAGGCCAAAGAATTCGCAACGCGCAGCGAACGGAAGGGCTGAGAAGAGCCAATGAAAGAACCGCGCGAAAATAGGGAGAACGACTGATGTCCAGAGGGATCTGTCTTGTTGTCTGTTGGGGTGTTGCGGCGGCCATCGCCGTCGGCGCGGGGTATCTGGCGGGGGGCGTCGCCGGTATACCGGTTCTCATCGCCTCCGTGATTTCGCTGTTCGTGTTTTTGGGTATGGCGTGGGCCCTGCCTGCGATCGTCTGCGAAAGTGCGCGCGTCTATGATTTTGAGTATAGCGAGGAGGCGAAAGCGGCCTATGCGGCATCGGCTGCCAAGACCGCCCATCCGGCCCCTGCCGCTGAAGCGGCAGCTCAACCCGCTACCAAGGCCGCGCCTGCATCCGCCCCGGCACCTGCCAGCGGCGATGCGCACTGGTCGGGCGGCGTGGACGCGGCGTCGGGCGCAGCCAGCGCCGGGCGAGGCCAGACAGATCTGAAGCCGAGCGCGGCCCTGTCGGAGGAAGCCACTTTGCGCGCCGGTGTTGGCGACTGGAAGTACAGCGCGCCGGAAGCGGAAAAACCCGCGAAGAAGAAGGCCAAATCCGCTGCAAAAGAGGCACCCGCGGCTGCGGAGCCGGACGGTGGTGCCAAACCCGCGACGCTGGATGCGGCAAGAGACGGCAAGGCGGATGATCTGAAAAAGATCAAAGGCGTTGGCCCGAAGATGGAAAAACTGCTCAATTCGCTTGGCTTCTATCACTTCGACCAGATCGCGGCCTGGTCCGCGACCGAGGTGGCCTGGGTCGATGACAATTTGGAAGGGTTCAAGGGCCGTGTCAGCCGCGACGACTGGGTGGCGCAGGCGCAGTTGCTGGCGACTGGCGGAGATACCGAATTCTCCAAAAAGGTCGACAAGGGCGACGTATACTGAATTTCGCAAGGGGCGGGCTGTCCGCCCTCGGCACGATGATGGGAAGGCTGAGACATGCTGGACGACAAGGACCGGATCTTTACCAATCTCTATGGGATGCATGATCGCTCCCTCAAAGGGGTGATGGCGCGTGGCCATTGGGATGGGACCGCTGACATCATCAAACGCGGCCGCGATGCCATCGTGGATGAGATGAAAGCCTCCGGCCTGCGTGGACGTGGTGGTGCGGGCTTTCCAACCGGTCTGAAATGGTCGTTCATGCCCAAGGAAAGCGATGGTCGGCCCAGCTATCTCGTGGTGAATGCGGACGAATCCGAACCCGGCACCTGCAAGGACCGGGAAATCATGCGCCACGATCCGCATACGTTGATCGAGGGTTGCCTGATTGCCAGCTTCGCGATGAATGCCCATGTCTGTTATATCTACATTCGCGGCGAGTATGTTCGCGAACGCGAGGCGCTGCAGGCTGCCATCGATGAATGCTATGACGCGGGGCTGCTCGGCCCGAACGCCGCGAAATCGGGTTGGGATTTCGACCTCTACCTCCATCACGGGGCAGGGGCGTATATCTGCGGCGAGGAAACCGCGCTTCTGGAAAGCCTTGAGGGCAAGAAGGGCATGCCGCGCCTGAAGCCGCCATTCCCCGCGAATACAGGGCTCTATGGCTGCCCGACCACGGTGAATAATGTCGAGAGCATCGCCGTCGTGCCGACGATCCTGCGGCGCGGGGCGGACTGGTTTTCCTCCTTCGGGCGTCCGAACAATGTGGGCACGAAGATTTTCGCGATCTCGGGCCATGTAAACAATCCCTGCGTGGTCGAGGAGGCGATGTCGATCCCATTTGATGAGCTGATCGACCGCCACTGCGGCGGCATTCGCGGCGGCTGGGACAATCTGAAGGCCGTGATCCCCGGTGGATCGTCGGTGCCGCTGTTGCCTGCGGACGTGATGCGCAAGGACGCGATCATGGATTTTGACTGGCTGCGTGAGCAACGCTCCGGCCTCGGCACCGCCGCTGTGATCGTGATGGATCAGTCGGTGGATGTGATCAAGGCGATCTGGCGGCTTTCGGCCTTCTACAAGCATGAAAGCTGCGGCCAGTGCACGCCCTGCCGCGAAGGCACCGGCTGGATGATGCGGGTGATGGAGCGGCTGGTGACGGGCGACGCGGCGATCGAGGAGATCGACATGCTGCATGACGTCACCAAACAGGTCGAGGGCCACACGATCTGCGCCCTTGGCGATGCGGCGGCCTGGCCCATTCAGGGCCTGATCCGCCATTTCCGCGACGAGATCGAGGATCGGATCAGGGCAAAACAGACAGGCCGCGTCAGCGCGGTCGCGGCGGAGTAACCGGTGAAGACAGACGATCATACGGCTGACCGGCATCTGGCCGAGTTCAATATCGGCATCCTCAGGCACGACTGGGATGACCCGCGTGTGAAGGATTTTGTTGATGGGCTGGACCTCGTCAACGGGGTGGCCGCCCGCAGTCCCGGTTTCGTCTGGCGACTGAGCGACGAGGATATGGAACGCGCGCAGAATGATCCCGATGGCCCGCTCGGCGGCAACCCGCGCACGGCATCCACCCTGTCGGTCTGGGAGGACGTCGCTTCGCTGGAGGCGTTCGTCTGGCATACGGTTCACCGGCAGTTCTATGCGCGCAAAGATGAATGGTACGATCTGACGGATGCTCTGCGCTTCGTGATGTGGTGGGTGCCTTCGGGCCACCGCCCTACCATCGCCGAGGCGGCGGAGCGTTTCGCCTTGCTGGAGGCCAACGGCCCCTCTGACGAAGCCTTCGGCTGGAGCTGGATCAAGGATGCGACCCTGTGGCGCGAGCAGCAATGCACGACGATTGCGGCGGAGTGAGAGATGACTGACCTGAAAAAACTCAAAGTCGATGGCGTTGAGATCGAAGTCGACGGCGCGCTGACGCTTTTGCAGGCCTGCGAAGAGGCAGGCAAGGAAATCCCGCGTTTCTGCTATCACGAACGCCTGTCCATCGCTGGCAATTGCCGGATGTGTCTGGTTGAGGTGAAGGGCGGCCCGCCGAAGCCGGCGGCCTCCTGCGCGATGCAGGTGCGAGACCTCAGACCGGGGCCCGAAGGGCAGCCGCCCGAGGTTTTCACCAACACGCCCATGGTCAAGAAGGCCCGCGAAGGGGTGATGGAATTTCTGCTGATCAACCATCCGCTTGATTGCCCGATCTGTGATCAGGGCGGCGAGTGTGATTTGCAGGACCAGGCAATGGCTTACGGCGTGGACTTCAGCCGCTATCGCGAACCGAAGCGCGCTGCCATCGACCCTGATCTGGGCCCGCTTGTCGGCACGCAGATGACGCGCTGTATCTCCTGCACCCGCTGTGTGCGCTACACGACCGAGGTTGCCGGGATCACCCAGATGGGCCAGACGGGCCGGGGCGAGGATAGCGAGATCACGACCTATCTTGCCGCCGCGCTCGACAGCGAGATGCAGGGCAATGTGGTTGACCTCTGCCCCGTTGGCGCCCTGACCAACAAGCCCTATGCGTTCAACGCGCGTCCGTGGGAGCTGAAAAAGACCGAGAGCATCGATGTGATGGACGCGCTCGGCTCCAACATCCGGGTTGATACGCGGGGGCGCGAGGTGATGCGCATCCTGCCGCGCAACCATGACGATGTGAACGAGGAATGGATCGGCGACAAGACCCGCCATATCTGCGACGGGCTGCGCCGTCAGCGCCTCGACAAGCCATATATCCGCGAAAACGGCAAACTGCGCCCCGCTTCATGGGGAGAGGCGCTTGGTGCCGCCGCTGCCGCCATGAAGGGCGGCAAGGTTGCCGCGCTGGCCGGTGATCTTGCGCCGGTGGAGGCGATCTGGTCGCTGAAACAGATGGTTGCGGGCCTCGGCGGCACGGTGGAATGCCGCACGGACGGTGCGAAACTGCCCGAAGGCAATCGCTACGGCTATGTCGGCGATGCGGCGATTGCCGATATCGACGATGCCGCGATGATCCTGCTGGTCGGTACCAATCCGCGCCTTGAAAGCCCGGTTCTGAATGCCCGCCTTCGCAAGGCCTGGATCAATGGGGCGGATGTCGCGCTGATCGGCGAGAAGGTCGATCTGACCTATGATTATCATTACATTGGTGCCGGAACGGACAGCATCACCTCGATGATCGCGCGGGGCGGCTCGGAAGAGCTGAAGGCAAAGAAAACCGTGATGATCGTGGGGCAGGGTGCCCTGACCCGCGCTGATGGCGAGGCTGTCCTTGGCAATGTGATGAAGATGGCGGAACTTTCGGGCTCTGCCCTCATGGTCCTCCACACGGCGGCCGCGCGCGTCGGTGCGATGGATGTCGGGTTCACCACGACGGGCGGAGTGACAGCTGCGCTGGACGGTGCTGATGTGGTCTATAATCTTGGCGCGGATGAGGGGGACATACCCGCCGGTCCTTTCGTGATCTATCACGGCAGCCACGGTGATCGCGGCGCGCACCGCGCGGATGTGATCCTGCCCGGCGCTGCCTATACCGAACAATCCGGTATATTCGTGAATACCGAGGGCCGCGTGCAGCTTGCCTCCCGCGCGGGGTTCCCGCCGGGGGACGCCAAGGAAGACTGGGCGATCCTGCGCGCCCTGTCAGCGGTGCTGGAGGCGACGCAGCCCTGGAACACGCTGGATGCGCTGCGTGCCGCGCTCTTTGCGGAATTCCCGCATCTGGCGCGCGTCGACCAGATTGAGCCGACTGCGGTGCAGCCGATGGCGCAAGGCGACATGGATGATGTGTCGTTTACGGCGGCGGTTCAGGATTATTACCTAACCAACCCGATTGCCCGCGCATCGGACCTGATGGCCAAGCTGAGCCAGGCCGCAGCGGCGCGCAAGAACGCACGGATGGCGGCAGAGTGATCCGGGCGATTTTCATATCCATTGGGCTGATGATCCTCGCGGCCTGCGCCACGCCGCCCCCCGCGACGGAAGCTACCGCGCCGCAGGCGCAGGCTCCGGCTGAGGATCCGCGTGCGGTGAAGGTGCGCGCCGATGGGCCGGGCGTCATCCGGGTGACGGGCGGGATTGCCGACCGCGACGCGCTGGCACCGCTCCATTGCGCGGCGGCGCAGCAGGCGATCCGCGATGGCGCGAAAGTGCTGGAATGGGTGGGCGGCATCGCGGCACCCCGCGGCGAGGAGTTTGACGCCGATTTCGTCTACGAAACCACTGCCCCGGAAGCGACGCGTCTGGCGCTCGACGCAAAACCTGCCGATGGTGGCGTGGTTCCGGTTGAAAACTGGTTGATTTACTGCGACGAGGCGGGCATTCCGCGAGAGGGCAAGGCGTAATGGACTTTCTGGACACCAATACCGGGATCTTTCTGATCATTCTCGGCCAGTGCCTTCTGGTGACGATCCTTCTGCTGATCAGTCTCGCGTTCCTCTTGTATATGGACCGCAAGGTCTGGGCGGCGGTGCAGCTCCGGCGTGGCCCGAACGTGGTGGGGCCGTTCGGCCTCTTCCAGTCCTTCGCCGATTTCATCAAATTCGCGGTGAAAGAGGTGATCATTCCGGCGGGCGCGGACAAGGCGGTCTTCATGCTCGCGCCGCTCGCGACCTTCGTGCTGGCGGCAATCATGTGGGTGGTGATCCCGTTCGCCGATGGCTGGGTGATTTCCGACCTCAATGTCGGCATTCTCTATATCTTTGCGATCTCCTCGCTCGGCGTCTATGGCGTCATCATGGGGGGCTGGGCGTCGAATTCCAAATATCCGTTCCTCGGCGGGCTGCGTTCAGCCGCGCAGATGGTCAGCTATGAGGTGTCCATCGGGTTCATCATCGTCGGGGTGCTGATCTCTACCGGTTCGCTGAACCTTTCCGACATCGTGCGGGCGCAGGATGGCAATGCGGGCCTCTTCAACTGGTACTGGATCCCGCATTTCCCGATGGTGATCCTCTTCTTCGTCAGCGCGCTGGCGGAGACCAACCGCCCGCCCTTCGATTTGCCGGAAGCGGAATCGGAGCTCGTCGCGGGTTATCAGGTTGAATATTCCTCGACGCCGTATCTCCTCTTCATGATCGGCGAATACATGAACATCGTGCTGATGTGCGCGATGACGACGATCCTCTTCTTCGGCGGTTGGCTCAGCCCGATCCCCGGTTTGCCCGACGGGGTGCTGTGGTTCGTGGGCAAGGTCGTCTTCATGTTCTTCATGTTCGCGATGGTGAAGGCCATCGTCCCCCGGTATCGCTATGACCAGTTGATGCGCCTTGGCTGGAAAGTGTTCCTGCCGATGTCGCTGGCATGGGTCATCATCGTTGCCGGTTTCGCGCAATACGGGGTCCCGGGCTATGCCCGCTGGGCCGTGGGAGGCTGATCTGATGGGCGTTGATTGCGTCAACTTTCAGCGGCTGGTGGAGCTTTCAGCGCGGCCGGACTATGCGCCTGGTCGCGGCTTGATGCTGGGCCGTCAGGGATTTCGCGTCCGCGCGCGTCTCGAACGGTTCTACCGTCGTTGGCTGTCAATGTATGAGCGCGGCGTGAGCATCGAAGATCTCGTGGCAGATGACGGCTATTCTGAAAAACTGTTCAAAAAGATTGGCATTGGCGACGTCGAATCCATGGATTTCTCTGAATACGAGGGAGCGCAGCACTTACAAGACCTGAACCAGTCTGTATCTCAGGAACTGCATGACAAGTTCGATTTCATCTTCGATGGTGGAACGATCGAGCATGTGTTCGATATCCCAGCGGCACTTCGAAATGTGTTCCATATGTTAAAGGATGGCGGGGTCTTTGCCTCCACGAACGGGCTTAACGGTTGGCTCTTTCATGGTATGTATCAATTCAACCCGGAAATGGTCTATGCATTCTGGAAGAATATGGCCGGCTGCGAAGTGCTGCGTTGCCTCGCCGTTTCGGAAAACCCGCGGATACGACCGATCGCACTGCCCGACATGTCCGCTTCAGGCCGTCGTCTGCGCGTTCCCGATTTTCCAGAAGGTCGCGTGTATCTCTACTATGAAGTGCGCAAAACACCTGGTGCCAAACTGAGTGGTTCGGCTCTTCAATCTGATTATCAGGCTCAGTGGGCTCGGTCCGACGCCGCGTCCAAATCCGCGGAGGCATCATGAACATACCTTTGGACAGAGCGATCCGGTATTTCCTGCTCTTTGATTTCATTGCGGGGTTCAAGCTGGGGTTCAAGTACTTCCTGAAGCCCAAGGCGACGCTGAATTACCCGTTCGAAAAAGGGCCGCTGTCGCCCCGGTTCCGGGGTGAACATGCGCTGCGCCGTTATCCCAATGGGGAAGAGCGCTGTATCGCCTGCAAGCTGTGCGAGGCGATCTGCCCGGCGCAGGCCATCACCATCGAGGCCGAGCCGCGCGAGGACGGGTCGCGCCGCACCACGCGCTACGACATCGACATGACGAAATGCATCTATTGCGGTTTCTGCCAGGAAGCCTGCCCGGTCGATGCCATCGTCGAAGGCCCGAATTTCGAATTTGCCACCGAGACCCGCGAAGAGCTGTTCTACGACAAGGACAAGCTTCTCGAAAATGGCGAGCGGTGGGAGCGGGAAATCGCCCGCAATATCGAGCTCGACGCGGCCTACCGCTGATAAAGGCCCGAGAGGGGGACAAAAAATGGCGCTAACCGCCATCGCATTCTACATCTTCGCCACGGTTGCTGTTGCTGCCGGGTTCCTCGTCGTCATCGCGCGCAACCCGGTGCATTCGGTTCTGTGGCTGATCCTGACCTTTTTCACCGCGGCGGGCATGTTCGTCCTGATGGGGGCGGAATTCGTCGCGATGCTGCTGATCATCGTCTATGTCGGCGCGGTCGCTGTCCTCTTCCTGTTCGTTGTCATGATGCTGGACGTGAATTTTGCCGAGCTGAAGAAGGGCATTGCCGATTATCTGCCCATGGGGGCGATGATCGGGGTCATTCTCCTGCTGGAATTGTCGCTGGTCTTCGGCACCTGGATCATCTCGCCCGAGGCCCCCGCCAACAGAATGGCGGAAATGCCGGCACCTGAGGATGTGCAGAACACCGTTGCGCTCGGCAAGCTGATCTACACCGAATATGTCTACCTCTTCCAGGCGGCCGGTCTGATCCTCTTTGTCGCGATGATCGGGGCCATCGTGCTGACCCTGCGCCATCGCGAGGGGATCAAGCGTCAGGACATCACCGCACAGATCTGGCGGCGGCGTGAGGACAGTGTGGAGCTGAAGGACGTCAAACCGGGGCAGGGGGTCTGACCATGATCGGCTTGAGCCATTACCTCACGGTCGCCGGGATCCTCTTCGTGATTGGCATTTTTGGCATTTTTCTCAATCGCAAGAACGTCATCGTCATTCTGATGTCGATCGAGCTGATGCTTCTGGCAGTCAACATCAACCTCGTCGCCTTCTCGGTGCATCTGGGCGATATGGTCGGCCAGGTATTCACCTTGTTCGTGCTGACCGTCGCGGCGGCGGAGGCGGCCATCGGGCTTGCCATCCTCGTCTGCTTCTTCCGCAATCGCGGTTCCATCGCCGTCGAAGACGTCAACATGATGAAGGGCTGATCCACAGTGTTCTCAACGATCCTCTTCGCCCCGCTGCTCGGCGCTCTGATCGCCGGGCTGTTCGGGAAATCCATTGGCGAGAAGGCCTCAATGGTCATCACGACCGGGCTTTTGATGCTGGCGGCGCTTCTTTCCTGGATTGTCTTCTTCACCTATGCGGGCCACAGCGACGAGACCGTGACCCTGATGCGCTGGATCGACAGCGGATCGCTGTCGGTTGACTGGGCCATCCGGGTCGACACGCTCACCTGCGTGATGCTGGTGGTGGTCACGACGGTCTCCTCCCTCGTCCATCTCTATTCCATGGGATATATGGAGGAGGATCCGTCAAAGCCGCGCTTTTTTGCCTATCTCAGCCTCTTCACCTTTGCGATGCTGATGCTGGTGACGGCGGATAACCTCTTGCAGATGTTCTTTGGCTGGGAAGGGGTTGGCGTCGCTTCCTATCTTCTGATCGGGTTCTGGCATCACAAACCCTCTGCCAATGCCGCCGCGATCAAGGCATTTGTGGTGAACCGGGTGGGTGATTTCGGCTTCGTGCTCGGCATTTTTGGGATCTTTTTCCTCTTCGATAGCATCCAGTTCGATACGATCTTCGGGCTGGCGGAGGAGAAATCTGCCGAAACGCTGATATTCCTGGGGATGGAGATTGCCGCACTCGAATTGCTGGCTTTCCTCCTCTTCGTCGGAGCGATGGGTAAATCAGCGCAGTTCATCCTCCACACCTGGCTGCCCGACGCGATGGAGGGGCCGACGCCCGTTTCCGCCCTTATCCATGCGGCGACCATGGTGACGGCGGGGGTGTTCCTCGTCTGCCGCATGTCGCCGATCATGGAATACGCGCCCTCGGCGATGACTTTCGTGGTCTTCATCGGCGCGACGACGGCGTTTTTTGCCGCCACCGTTGGCCTCGTCCAGAATGACATCAAGCGGGTGATCGCCTATTCGACCTGCTCACAACTCGGCTACATGTTCGTGGCGGCAGGCGTTGGTGCCTATGAGGCGGCGATGTTCCACCTCTTCACCCATGCGTTCTTCAAGGCGCTGTTGTTCCTCGGAGCGGGCTCCGTGATCCACGCGATGCATCACGAACAAGACATGCGCCATTATGGCGGCCTGCGCCACAAGATCCCGCTGACCTACTGGATGATGATGGCGGGCACGCTGGCCATCACCGGGGTCGGGATGCCGCTGATTTATCTCGGCGAAATACCGCTCGGCTTTGCCGGGTACCTGTCGAAGGACGCGATTATCGAGAGCGCTTATGCCGCGAATTCCACCGCGTCTTATGCCTTCGTGATGCTGGTGATCGCTGCTGCGATGACGAGCTTTTATTCATGGCGTTTGATCTTCCTGACCTTCCATGGCGAGACACGGGCCGATGCGCATACCTATGACCACGCCCATGAAAGCCCGAATGTGATGATGATCCCGCTCTATATTCTGGCGGCGGGCGCCGTTCTGGCAGGTGTGCTCTTCTATGGTGATTTCTTCGGGCATCATGAGGAGGAATTCTGGTCCACCGCGATCCCCAGTCATGCGCGAGAGGACATCGTCCACCGCGCCCATGAGGTTGAAAAATGGGTGAAGGTCACGCCCTTCACCGCCATGCTCTTCGGGCTTGGCCTCGCGGTGTCGTCCTATCTGAGGAACGTGCCCTGGTTCGCCAAGGTCGGCATCGGGGCGCTCGCCTTCGTGGTGCTGTTCTTTGCCAAGGTCTTCTGGGTTTATGCCGCATTGATCGGGCTCGGCTTCGCCGCGCTGTTCCTCGCCGTACCTTACGGGCTGCACAAGACGCTCGCCGAGCAGCAGCGCCCGCTTTACGAGTTCCTGCTGAACAAGTGGTATGTGGATGAGATTTACGATTTCCTCTTCGTGCGCCCTGCCAAATGGCTCGGACGGTTCCTCTGGAAACGCGGCGACGGGAATATCATCGACGGGTTCCTCAACGGCCTTGCCATGGGTGTGATCCCCTTCATCACCGGGCTGTCGGCCCGCGCCCAGTCCGGCTTCGTCTTTCACTACGCCTTCGCGATGATCCTCGGCCTTGCCGCCCTGATCACGTGGATGACGATCTTCGGAGGGTGATCTGAGCCATGCCTTATCTCTCAATCATCACCTTCGGCCCGCTGATCGGCGCGCTGTTCATGCTGATCTTCATCCGCGGCGACGATCCTTACGCAGTGAAGAACTGCCGCTGGGCGGCGATCTGGATCACGGTCGGCACATTCCTTTTCTCGCTGCCGGTTCTCATCGGCTTCGACCGCGCCGACACGGGTTTCCAGTTCGTGGAGGAGCATGAATGGCTCGGCGTGCTGACATACAAGGTCGGCGTCGATGGCATTTCGATCCTTTTCGTGATGCTGACGACCTTCATGATGCCGCTGGTCATCTGGTCCTCCTTCGGGGTGGAGCATCGGGTGCGCGAATACATGATGGCGTTCCTGATCCTTGAGACGATGATGATCGGTGTCTTCGTCGCGCTCGACACGATCCTCTTTTATCTTTTCTTCGAGGGCGGCCTCATCCCGATGTTCCTGATCATCGGGATCTGGGGCGGGAAGGAACGGGTCTATGCGGCCTTCAAGTTCTTCCTCTACACTTTGCTTGGCTCGCTTCTGATGCTCGTCGCGATGATCTACATGGCGTGGGATTTCGGGACGGATATTCCGGGCCTCCTCGGCCACACGTTCAACAGCGAGCCGATCAATATCCTCGGGTGGGAAATCGCGGGCGGGGTCCAGACCCTCCTGTGGCTGGCCTTCTTCGCCTCCCTCGCGGTCAAGATGCCGATGTGGCCGGTGCACACCTGGCTGCCCGATGCCCATGTGCAGGCCCCGACGGCGGGGTCGGTGGTGCTGGCGGCGATCCTTCTGAAAATGGGCGGCTATGGGTTCATCCGCTTCTCGCTGCCGATGTTCCCGGTGGCGTCGGAGCTGATGCAGGAATTCGTCTTCTTTCTCTCGGTCGTGGCGATCATCTACACCTCGCTCGTCGCGCTGATGCAGGAGGATATCAAGAAGCTGATCGCCTATTCCTCCGTCGCCCATATGGGGTTCGTGACCATGGGGATCTTTGCCGCGAACCAGCAGGGGGTCGATGGCGCGATCTTCCAGATGATCAGCCACGGCTTCATCTCCGGTGCGCTCTTCCTTTGTGTTGGGGTCATCTATGACCGGATGCACACGCGCGAGATCGCCGCCTATGGCGGGCTTGTCGTGCGGATGCCGATCTATGCGGCGATCTTCATGCTCTTCACCATGGGCAATGTCGGCCTGCCGGGCACATCGGGTTTCGTGGGTGAATTCCTGACGCTCGCGGGTGTCTTCCAGGTGTCGACCTGGACGGCGGTCTTCGCGACCACAGGCGTGATCCTCTCGGCGGCCTATGCGCTCTGGCTCTATCGCCGGGTGGTGTTTGGCGAGCTGATCAAGGAAAGCCTGAAAGGCATCAAGGACCTGACCTTCCGCGAAAAGGCGGTCTTCGCGCCGCTGATCGTCGGCACCTTGCTGCTGGGCGTCTACCCGAGCCTGATAACCGATATCTTCGGCCCCTCCGTCACCGCGCTGGTCGTGCAGGTGGCAGAGGCGCGCGAAGCCGTCCAGATTGCGATGAAGTGAGGCCGCTATGATTGGCGCTGACATCAATACCGTCTTGCCGGAGCTGGTGCTCGCGGTGTCGTCCATGGCGCTTCTGATGGTCGGGACCTATGGCGGCGGCGACCGCCTTGCGGGCATGATCAACTGGCTGATGGCAGGTCTGATGGCGCTCCTCGGCCTGTGGCTGATGCTGGATGCACGCACTGGGACCGCCTTCAACGGCGCGTTCATTGCGGATGGCTTTTCGCAATTTGCCAAGGTGCTGATGCTGTGGTCATCGGCTGTCATGCTCGTGCTGTCGCGCGACTATCTGTCAAAGCGCGGCCTTCTGAAATTCGAATTTCCCGTTCTGATCGGTCTTGCCGTCACCGGCATGATGATGATGGTCTCCGCCGGTGATCTGATGAGCCTCTATATGGGGCTGGAGCTTCAATCGCTGTCGCTTTACGTCATCGCGGCCTTTCGCCGTGACAGCCTGAAATCGACTGAGGCGGGGCTGAAGTATTTTGTCCTTGGTGCTTTGTCCTCCGGACTTTTGCTTTATGGCGCATCGCTGGTCTACGGCTATACCGGAACCACGAATTTTGAACGGATCGCCGCCGTTGTCGCGGCGGAGGAGCTGTCGCTCGGCCTCCTCTTCGGTCTCGTGTTTCTCTGCTGCGGTCTCGCTTTCAAGATCTCCGCCGCGCCCTTCCACATGTGGACGCCGGATGTCTATGAAGGCTCGCCCACGCCGGTTACCGCCTTCTTTGCATCCGCGCCCAAGGTGGCGGCGGGCGCGCTTTTCGCCCGTGTGCTTTATGACGGTTTCGGCGGCGCGACCGACAGCTGGCAGCAGATCATCGTCTTTGTCTCGCTTGCGTCGATGTTCTGGGGATCGATCGCCGCGATCGGCCAGACCGATATCAAGCGGCTGATGGCCTATTCCTCCATCGGCCATATGGGCTTTGCGCTGGTCGGTCTCGCGGCGGGCACGCAGGAGGGGGCATCGGCGCTGCTCATTTATCTCGCGATTTATGTGATTATGAATATCGGCATGTTTGCCTTCATTCTGTGCATGGAACGTAATGGCCGTCCCGTTACCCATATCGACGATCTTTCAGGTCTCTCACGCCAATCTCCGGGGCAGGCATTGGCGCTGACCGCACTTCTGTTCAGTCTTGCTGGCATTCCGCCGCTGGCAGGGTTCTTTGGCAAGTATTTCGTTTTCGTTGCAGCGGTGGAGGCTGGTCTGGCACCACTGGCCATTGCCGGGGCCATCGCATCGGTGATCGGCGCATTCTACTATCTGCGGATCATCAAGATGATGTATTTCGACGAGGTGGACGAGGCGCTGGATGGTCACCTTCTGACCCCGCACAAGATCGCGCTTGGTGCTGCCGCATTGGCGATGAGTGTTGGCTGGCTGCCCTTTGTCGACGGGTTCGGCCTGATCGAAGCAAGCCAGGCGGCGGCTGCGTCGCTTCTGCAATAAGTGGACGGGTCCGACCTGCCGGGCTGGCCGCATGGCGTTGCGCTTATGCAGCTGGACGAAGTGGACAGCACCAATGACGAAGCACGCCGCCATGCCCTGTCTGGCGGGCAGGTGCCGATCTGGATCGCGGCAAAACGACAGGTAAAAGGCAGGGGTCGCCAGGGCCGCCCCTGGGCGGAGGCGGACGGGAACCTGTATGCCACGCTCCTCATCCACCCGGACATGCCGACGGGCAAAGCCTCTCTCCTGTCTTTCGCGGCCTGTCTTGCCGTGGCTGAGCTGTTTGAGGCTTGCGGCGGGGCGGCGACACTGAAATGGCCGAATGATGCGCTTTTGAATGGTGGCAAGGCTGCGGGCGTCCTGCTGGAGGGGAGCGGGCAGGGCGCATCGCTTGACTGGCTGGCCATCGGGATCGGGGTCAACCTGACCCATGCGCCGTCGGATGTTCCGGGCGCCATTCACCCGCCGACCAGTATCTTCGGGGCAACGGGACAGATGGTCAGCGCGGATGATGCGCTGACCCGGATCGCAGCGTCGCTGCATCGGTCCATCAGTGTTCTGCGCGAGGACGGCTTCGGCCCGATCCGCGATGCCTGGATCAGCCGCGCCGCCCGAATGGGGGAGCGGATCACCGCACGCCTGCCGGGTGAGGACATTACCGGAATTTTCGAAGATGTGGACGCCGAGGGCGCACTTGTCCTAAGAACGACGACCGGGCAGCGGCATATCCATGCCGCTGACATCTACTTTCCGTGAGGTGCGCTGATGCTTCTCGCCATTGACGCTGGCAATACCAACACCGTTTTCGCGGTGTTCGATGGTGAAGCGATGCTCTGCCAGGTGCGATGCTCGACCTATGGTCCGCGCACGGCGGAGGAGTATTTCGTCTGGCTCAACCGGCTGATGGAATTCCACGGCGTAGCGCTCGAAGATATCAGCCGCGCGATCATCGCTTCGGTGGTGCCGCAGACGGTGTTCAACCTCAAACGTCTCTGCCGGGAGTTCTTTAATTCAGACCCGCTGGTCGTGGGCGAGCCCGATTGCGCGCTCCCGGTGAAGATCAAGGTCAAGCGCGAGCGTGAGGTCGGCGCGGACCGTCTGGTCAACACGGTTGGTGCATTTGCCGCCTACGGGCCGAATCTGGTCGTGGTTGATTTCGGCACCGCGACGACCTTCGATGTCGTCGATTTCGAAGGTGCCTATGCCGGGGGGCTGATCGTGCCCGGCGTCAATCTTTCGCTGAAGGCGCTGCACGAAGCGGCTGCCAAGCTGCCGAATGTCGATGTGGCCAAGCCACAGAAAGTCGTGGGCGATGATACAATCGCCTGTATTCAGTCAGGCGTCTACTGGGGCTATGTCAGCCTGATCGAAGGCGTTTGTAAACGTATCTCTGCTGAGTTGGAGACGGAGATGAAAGTGATCGCCACAGGCGGTCTTTCCGCTCTCTTCGCCACGGGCACGGACGCCATCCACCATGTGGACGGCGACGTGACGACCCGAGGACTCGTGAAGATCTACAAGGAAAATGTAAAGTAAATGAGTGATACTGCGAAGCTCGTCTACGTCGCCCTCGGCGGCGCTGGCGAGATTGGGATGAACATGTATTTGTATGGCTATGGCCCGGCAAAGGATCGCCGCTGGATCATGGTCGACTGTGGCGTATCCTTCGGCGATATGGACAGCGCACCGGGCGTCGACCTGGTAATGCCGGACACTGATTTCGTGCGCGAGATCGGCTCCCGGCTGGAGGCGGTGTTCATCACCCACGCCCACGAGGACCATATTGGTGCCATCGGTCGCCTCTGGCCCCATATCAAGGCCAAATTCGTCTCTGCCCCGCTTTTCACGGCGGAGATAGCCCGGCGCAAGATGAATGAGGTTGATGCCCCCGCGCAGGTCGTGCGCACAGCGGACTGGGATACGCCGGTGGAGGCGGGGCCATTCAAGGTCTCCTTCCTGCGAGTGACCCATTCGATCCCCGATCCCGCGATGCTGCTGATCGAAACCCCGGCCGGGCGGATCGTCCATACCGGTGATTTCAAGCTCGACCCCGCGCCGATCATCGGCGAGCCGACGGATATGGATCGCCTGCGCCAGATCGGCGACGAGGGGCTGCTGGCGGTCATGTCCGACAGCACCAATATCTTCGAGGACGGCGAGGCAGGCGGCGAACAACCGCTCCGCCCGCATCTGGAGCGGCTGATCAAAGGCGCGAAAGGTGCCGTTGCCGCGACCACTTTTGCCTCCAATGTCGCGCGGCTGAAAACACTGGCTGAGGCGGCGGATGCCTGCGGCCGATCCGTCGTCGTCGCGGGGCGCGCGATGAGCCGGATGATCGAAACTGCGGTCGAGACCGGCGCGCTGAAGGGGTTTCCCCCCATTGTGGCGGATGACCGGACGGACGGCATCCCGTCCGAGAACCTTTTCTATCTGATCACAGGCAGTCAGGGGGAAGGACGCGCGGCGCTGGCCCGCATCGCGTCGGACACCCACCCCACAGTCAGCCTGACGGACGGTGATCTGGTGCTGTTCTCCTCCAAAACGATCCCCGGCAACGAAAAGGAAGTCTATCGTCTCTACAATCTGCTGAGCGAGAAGGGCGTCGAAGTGGTCGATAGCGATATGGAGCCGATCCATGTCTCAGGCCATGGTCGGCGAGATGAGATTGAGAGGATTTACAAGGCGTTGCGACCACAGTTTGCGGTGCCACTTCATGGTGAACACCGGCATCTGGTCGAACATGCCAGACTGGCAAAAGGCTGGGGCGCGGCGTCCATCGTAGCTCCGAACGGCGCGATGGTCGCGCTTGACGGGAACAAACCGCAGGTGATCGACCATGTCGAGACGGGTCGTCTCTATCTCGATGGTGAGACGCTGGTCGGGGCGATGGATGGTGTCATCCGGGCGCGCCTGAAACTGGCGCGTCAGGGCCATGTGTCAGTGTCGCTCGTGCTGGACATGGAGGGGGAGCTGTTCGCCGACCCTGCCGTTCAGGTCAATGGCGGGCCGGACATGCCGAGAGGCGAGACGCCGTTATTTGAACTGATCGCGGATCGGGTCGACGCGGCCATCGGGACAGCCAGCCGCAAGGAATTGCGATCAGATCAGGCACTGGAGGAATTGACCCAACGCGTGACACGCAAGGTCTGTTCGGAAACCTGGGGCAAGAAGCCTGTTGTCACGGTCCTGATCACCCGACTGGACAGCGACTGATCGCAACCGCGATGGCCCGGCCTGGTTGTGCCGGGCTCCTGTTCACGGCGGGCGTTGCCTGACTACGCAGCCGCGTCCTCGCCACCATTGTCGGTGTTATCATCCGTTGGCTCTTCGGATGCCTTGCTGCGCGTTGTCTTCAGCTTTGGCAGGGGGATGGACATGAAAGCCGGGACATGATCGCCGAGGCCCATGACCTGCCGACCGCCGCCGCCGCGATTGCCGGAGCGATCGTCCGACCGACTGCGGCCCTCGTCAGCGCGGCTGTCCTTGCGGGCACGTGGTGCGCGTTTCGGCTTTTCAGCCTCCTGCACTGGATTCGGCTCGGGCGCTGCTGCGGCCGTTTCAGCCTCCGGCTTCGTCTCCTCTGCGGAGGGAGCCTCCTCTGCGGTTTTGCGTGATCCGCGCCCGCGACCTGATCGAGGTTTGCTGTCGCGCGCCTTGTCGTCGTCGCGCCGGGGGCCGCGTCCGCGGATCTCGCGAATGGAGCCTTCGGGCGGGTCAATGCGGTCGATCTGGGTCTTGATCAGCTCTTCGATCTTTTCAAGATACTTTTCCTCGTAAGGCAGGCACAGCGTGAAGGCGTCGCCCTTGCGCCCGGCGCGCCCGGTGCGCCCGATCCGGTGGACATAATCCTCCGAATGGATCGGCACGTCGAAATTGAACACATGGCTGACCGCCGGAATGTCGAGGCCCCGCGCCGCAACGTCGGATGCGCAGAGGATGCGCAGGTCGCCCGCACGAAACCCGTCCAGCGTGCGTGTGCGGATCTTCTGATCGAGATCGCCATGGATCGCCGCCGCGTCATAGCCATGGCGCGTCAGGCTTTTCGCGACAATATCGACATTGGACTTGCGATTGCAGAAGACGATCGCGTTTGTCAGCTTTTCGCCCTCACCGTCGATCAGGGCACGTAGCACATCGCGTTTCTCCCGGTCCGAGGTGTCTTTGGACGCCGCTTTCCATGTAACGACCTTCTGCGAGATGTTCTCGCTCGTCGTCGCTTGGCGGGCAACCTCCACCCGCGTCGGGTTATGGAGGAATTCCTGTGTCAGGCGCGTAATCTCCGGCGGCATCGTGGCCGAGAAGAACAGCGTCTGACGGGTGAACGGCGTCAGTTTGAAGATCCGCTCGATATCGGGAATGAACCCCATGTCGAGCATCCGGTCCGCTTCGTCCACCACCATGATTTCAATGCCGGTGAGCATCAGCTTGCCGCGCTCAAAATGGTCGAGCAGGCGGCCCGGCGTTGCGATCAGCACATCAACGCCGCGGTCGATCAGCTTGTCCTGATCCTTGAAGCTGACACCCCCGATCAGAAGCGCCATGGTCAGCTTGTGATACTTTCCATAGGTCTCGAAATTCTCGGCGACCTGCGCGGCCAGTTCCCGTGTCGGGCAAAGGACAAGGCTGCGCGGCATCCGCGCCCGCGCGCGCCCCTGCGCGAGGATGGAAATCATCGGCAATGTGAAAGCGGCGGTTTTTCCGGTGCCCGTCTGGGCGATTCCCAGCACGTCCTTTGCCATCAGCGCGTGGGGGATGGCGGTTTCCTGGATGGGCGTCGGGGTTTCGTACCCGGCCTCCAACACGGCCGTCAAAACTTTGGGATCGAGATTCAGATCGGCGAAGGTTGTCATGTGACCCTTTCAATTGGTTCAGCGGCGATATGGCCGCTTGTCCAACGCGGCCCCGGGTATCCACATCGATACCCTTCCTTCTTGTGCGGCGGAAAATAGGGAAAATCCGTTGAAAGTCAAACAAATGGGTTGGCCGGGACATGCGCTGGCCTTGCACCCGAGCGGACATGTCGCCACAGTGCAACCGAGAGGAGAACTCATATGGTACCGACTATCGTCAGGATTTCCGCACTGCTCATTGCGCTCGGCGCTACCACGGCACAGGCGCAGGCCATCTGCACCGGGTTCGGACCGCAAACGCCGCGCGATATTACAAGCGCTGGCGGCACGAACGAACGGATCTGGACGCTGGCACCCGCTGCCAGCCAGATGAACCTCTGCAACATACACACGCACACCCAGGCTGAACACAAGGGGCCGGGGTTTTCCATATTCGCGGGCAGTGCTGACGATGGCGGATACCAGTGTAACGAGACGGCTGATCTGACGGCGGAGGAATTGACCGACCCCACAGACGGGACCGGCGCGATGGCCGGTGTGAAACCCGGTGACACGATCGAGGTTCATTGGGTCTATTCCTCCTGCGACGTTGCGCCGGGCGAAGGTCTGGGCGCCTGTCTTTCCGAGAAATGCGCCAATCCCGAATTGCGGGTGGAGGCGCAGGCATTCCTCTTGGTCAACGACCCCGAAGCCGCCGATTTCAGTGATTTTGCCTATGATCCCGACAGTGCAGCCGGACTGCATCAGCCTCACGCGCTGCCGGTTGGTGGAGAGCCAGTCGTGTTCGCTGGCTCAACCACCGGGCCGAGCTTCACCCAGGCGGCCTGCTCACCCCTGCAGGTCACGTGGTCGGTGCGCCCCACATGCCAGAAACTGGATATCGCCAGCCTCCATCGTTGGGCGGAAGCCAATCCCTTCGCCGAGGCGAAGTCTCATGGCGTGCGCCAACTGGTGACCGCGCCGGAGCTTCTGTCGGAGATCGAGTGATCTGGTGCCCGATCGGAAAGGGCAACGGCCTCTCCGAAGAGCCGACGGGGGACGCCCCGTTCAGCGAGATCTTCCTCGCTCCCAACGTCATGACCCGACCGCATTGACCAATTGCAGGAGCTGAAGTCGATGTCATCGCTCACCCCAATCGTTCATGGCCCCAGTGAAGGAGAGCCGAACAGCGCGTTTGGTCTGCAGCGGTGGTTTCGTGTCACGCCGGAGATGACGGGCGGCGCGTTTTGCGTTTTCGAGGAAGTGATTCCGGAAGGAGAGGGACCGCCGCTCCATATTCATTATGAAGAGCATGAGCTGTTCACGGTTCTCTCCGGCAGCGTGAAGTTTCACTGCGAAGGGGAAGAGGCGGTTGCCGGGCCGGGCTTCACGATCCTGATCCCGCCCGGTGCCCGCCACGCCTTTCGCGGCGTGGGTCCGGGCCCTTCGCGGGTTTCGGTGATGTTGTCCCCGGGGCGCGGCGAAGGATTCTTTCGCGATGTGGAGGCGGAAGGGCTGAGCTCGCAGAAGGACTTTCCGCGCATCAAGGAGATCGCCAAAGGCTACGCCGTCGAATTCGTCGGTCCGCCGTTGGACTGACGGCCAGCCGCGCACCCGGTCGTGGGCGCGCCTAGTCAGTGGCTTCGTCCGCCGCCTGCTCCACCGCCCGTGCGCCGGACTGGATGTCGCGCGAAATGCCCTTGACCGTATTACATGCCGACAGCGTGAATGCAGCCAGTACGATCACCCCAAAAAAACGCATGTTCCGCTCCCGTCACGCACCGTCTAAACCATTGTTTCCTTGACCATGGCCAGGGTCACGTCTGGAAAGTCTTTCTCCGCCCGATCGATATCCCACTGGATGCGGGTCAGAAAGACCGGATCGCCATCATTGTCGATTGCCATCTGGCCCCGGTTCGACTTGATGAACGCCTCCACATCCTCCCGCGCGCCGCGCACCCAGCGGGCGGAGGTGTATTGCGTCGGCTCGAACCGCACTGGCAGGTCGTATTCCTGCTCGATCCGGCTGCCGAGCACCTCGAACTGCAACTGCCCGACAACGCCGATGATCCAGCCTGCGCCGACCTCCGGCTTGAAGAGCTTGGCCGCGCCTTCTTCGGCAAACTGCGTCAGCGCCTTGTCGAGATGCTTGGCCTTCATCGGATCGGCGGCGCGCACATTCTGCAACAGCTCCGGCGCGAAGGAGGGGATGCCGGTAAAGCGCAACTCCTCCCCCTCGGTCAGGGCATCCCCGATCCGCAACTGGCCATGGTTCGGCACGCCGATGATATCGCCCGCCCAGGCGTCATCCGCGATCTCGCGATCATTGGCGAGGAACATCACCGGGTTGGCAATCGCCATCTGCTTGCCGGAGCGGACATGTTTCAGCTTCGCGCCGCGCTGGAAATGGCCAGAGCATAACCGCACGAAGGCGACGCGGTCACGGTGCTTGGGATCCATGTTCGCCTGCACCTTGAAGACAAAACCGCTGACCTTCTTTTCCTCTGCCGACACCTGACGCGGCTCGGCCGCGCGGGGCTGCGGGGCAGGGGCGAACTCCCCCAATCCGGTCAGTAATTCCTTCACACCGAACGAATTGATGGCGGAGCCGAACCAGATCGGCGTCATTGTCCCGTCGAGGAAGGCTTGCCGGTCGAAGATGGGCAGCAACCCGCGCGCCATTTCCACCTGTTCGCGCAGAACCTCCAGTTGATCTGCCGGAATGTGTTCGGCCAGTTGCGGATCATCAAGCCCCTTGATCTCGATGGATCGGCCTTTGACGTTCCGCTCCGCCCGGTCCATCAGCTCCAACCGGTCATTCACCAGATCGTAAGCGCCCAGAAAATCGCGCCCCATGCCGATGGGCCAGGAGACCGGCGAGACGTCGAGCGCCAGCATCTCCTGTATCTCGTCGATGATCTCAAACGGATCGCGGCTTTCGCGATCCATCTTGTTGCAAAAGGTCAGGATCGGCATGTCGCGCAGGCGGCACACCTCGAACAGTTTGCGCGTCTGGCTTTCGACCCCTTTCGCGCCGTCGATCACCATGACAGCGGCATCGACCGCCGTGAGGGTGCGATAGGTGTCCTCGGAAAAATCCGCGTGGCCGGGCGTGTCGACGAGGTTCAGCCAGTATTTCTCGAACTCGAACGACATGGCCGAGGCGGAAACGGAGATGCCGCGTTCCTGCTCCATCTTCATGAAATCCGACCGTGTGCGCCGCGCTTCACCCTTGGCGCGCACCTGACCGGCCATATTGATCGCGCCGCCATGCAGGAGCAGTTTCTCGGTCAGCGTCGTTTTGCCGGCATCGGGATGCGAGATGATCGCAAAGGTCCGCCGCCGGGCAATTTCCGGCGGAAGATCAGGCGCGTTGTGGGTGCGTGTCTCCATGGTGCGAAGCGGTATAGGCGGCAGTGGCAGAGGAGGGAAGAGGCGAAATGGCGGTGCCACGGTCGGGAAGGATCGACGTCTTGATCGCGCTCGTTTCAGAGTTCAATCATGTGATTGTCGAAAGCCACCTCATGCACGGCGATTTCTGTGCCCATACCGCTCATGACTACGCCGTTGCCGGTCGTGTAGATGGCGGAGCCCGATGTGATGGCCGCGCCGCACACGTCCGCGATCCGCTCGATCCCGAGATTACCGCCCATGTCTGCGCGAAGCGCGATGCCACCGCGCGGGGAGGTCGCAAAAAGGGTGCCGTCCTCGCCCGCCGCGACGCTGCCGACATAGCCGCGCATGTCCCGCCAGAGCTGCGATGGCCCGTCAATCCATCTGAGGGAGCCCCCTTGCCGCGCGGTGGCGAGCAGGGAGGGCGTCGCCCGCGGCGAGCCTTGCCACTGGGCACCGATCAGGACCTCCCCGTTCGGCGCGGCAGCGAGATGGCGGAGCGAGTTTTTGCGCAGATGTTCATCGGCCTCGATCACCCCGGTCACTTCGCCGGAGGTGATATCGATCCACGACAGATTGGGCCGCATGGTGGGGAGGTTCAGCTTGGAGCGCCCGGTGTCGGGGTGCGTGCGAACGCCGCCATGTGCGACGATCAGCGAGCGGCCATCGTGCGACCTGAGGACGTCATGGGGTCCGATGCCGCCTGACGCGACCTCGCCGATGCGGCGCAGGCCGTCCGTCGCATTCCAAATGCCGATCCGGCCTTCGCCGGTCTCGTAGGCATTCTCAGTGGTGAACAGCGTCAATCCATCCGCGCTGAACGCGCCATGGCCATAAAAATGCCGCCCCTGCTTTGCGTGGACGCGGCCAATCTCCCGCCCGGTGTCGCAATCGATGAGGAGCGCGAAGACGCCCGGCCTTCGGGCGAAGACCACCGCATGCGGTCGGTGCGGATGGGCCGCCGCCGCGTGGCCCCGGGCGGGCAGCGGTGCGCGAAACGCTTCACCTCCGTCCCGCGTCAAGCCGATCAGCACATGTGCGCCGCTTGCCAGTCGTGCCGAGGACAGGAATCGCGCACCGCCAAGCCTGGCCCAGGCTGGTGCGGCGAGGCTGGCGAGGCCGGATGCGATCGCGGCGCGTCTGGTCAGCATCGTCAGTCTCCGTCCAAAGCGTTGAAACCGGGCGTGAGCGCCAGTCCGCCACCCACACCGATGATGACCGCTTCTCGCAGCGCATCGACGGCGCCCCGCAATGCGTCGATCTTCAACCGGTCAGACGGTGTCGCGACAGCCTCCACAAGGGGGGCAGGTGCCGCCTCGGCCGCCGCTTGCGCATAATCGAAGGCGGCGCGGATGGCATCGGCATCGGGTTTTGACAGGTGCGGTTCAAACGCCGTCTCCCAGAGATCACGATTGGCCGCGAGCGACAGGCGGATATTGCGTAGCGGGCGCGCCGAACGCCACGCCTCGGCGCGTTTCGGGCGCGGGCGCTGGATGGAGCCGAGTGGGCGGGCGAGGCGTAACTCGGTTGTGAACTGCAAACCGGTCGACAGCGCGTTGAAGAGCGCGCGCGTTGGTTCGTCCGGCCCATAGAAAACCGCCGCATCGTCGGCCCCTGCCTTCGCGATCTCGGCGGCATAGCCGTCCCAGTCGTTGCGGATATCCGAAGCACTGCGCGCCAGGTCCGACGCAATCGCGGCGGTGAGCAGGCAGTGGTAGCCGTCATCTGGCGTCAGGTCTTCGTCGAACAGCATCCGCTCCATCGCGAACAGCCCGCGTGCGGCGATGGACTGCTCCCCATAACGATCAGGCGTGAGGATGGCTGGGTCCTGATCCTGCATGAGTTGTCTGAGCGCCTTGCCGGTCTGGCCCTTCTTGTCGGGCCAGAAGGCGATGGCGAACATGCGGCCGCCGGCCTCCGCCGGGCCGAAACTGATATGCGCCACGCCCATCCACGCATCGAAGGCGCGATGATAGGCGTTGCGCGTTGCGGTTGTGTCGCAAGACGGCGCGACCTCTGCGAGGGTGCCAGCCTCCGCCGCGAAGCGGTCATAGGCGGGAAGAATGTGCCCGGTGACTGCGTCGGATGCGATTGTGCGGTGATCGGGATCAGCAGCCCATGCGGCCAGTGGCACAATCATCACGGCGAGACATGTGGCGAAGCGGTTAATCATCAAAGTGACCTCAGGAACAGCAGCAGCGCATCGCGGTCGGCCTTGGGCATCTCGACCACCCGGTCGCGCGATGCCTGCGCTTCCCCCCCGTGCCAGAGGACAGCTTCGAGCAGCCCGCGCGCGCGGCCATCATGCAGGAAATATTCATGGCCATTGACAGTCTTCGTCAGGCCGATACCCCAGAGCGGCGGCGTCCGCCATTCGCGTCCCGTCGCACGGCCATCGGCGAACCCGTCCGCAAGACCGTCGCCCATGTCATGGAGCAGGAGGTCGGTATAGGGCCATATCAACTGAAAGCTCTGTTCCGGTCGGTCCGTCATCCTATGGGTGACAAATTTCGGGCGATGGCATGCCGCGCAGCCCGCGTCATGAAACACGGCTTTGCCACGCAGTGCCCGCGGGTCGTCCAGATTGCGGCGCTGTGGAACTGCGAGGTTGCGGCTGTAGAACGCGACGAGGTCAAGGGCCTTGTCGCCGACCTCCAATCCCTGATCCCGGTCATCGCCACCATGGCGTGCAGCGACACATCTTGTTTGCGAGGCCGTGCAGTCAGCCCATCCGTCCGGATGGAGTGATGTCGACAGGCCGATATCCGCGTGAAATGCGCCCGCAGTCTGCGCGCGGATCGTTGGCGCACCCGCCTTGACGCCAAAACGGCCAAGCATCGGTTTGCCGTATTCCGCAGACCAGACAACTTGGGCCTTGCCCGAAATCCCGTCGCCATCAGCATCATCTGGGTCGGCATAGGCCAGAATATCCTTTGCTGGCACAGCCTCAAGCAGCCCAAGGCCGATCATCTGCGGCGCAACACGGGGGGAGAGCATCACATCCTTGCCAACCGGCCCGTATGCGGGATCGGCGATGGCATAGGTCGGGCGTCGGAGGGTTGCAGTTTCACCCTCTGACAATGCCACGTCGAACGCCTCATAGGACACCGCGAAGCGGCCTTCGGCGACATGACCCTGGATGGCGAAGTCCTGCATCTGGCTGCCATAATCCGGGTGGGGGGCGGTTGCCGCGTAGTCCTCATAGGCGGCGAGCTCCGCGCGGAGCTGTTCGCGCGTTGCGGGTACGGCAATCTTCAGGGCGATGGAAACAGCGCGATCATCCGGTCCCTCCGGCGGATGGCCCCTACCATCCTTCAAATGGCAGCGCTGGCAGGAGCGCGCATTGTAGAGCGGGCCAAGACCGTCGGAGGCGAGGGTCGAGGACGGGGCCGAGACCCACAGCTTTTTGAAGAGCCCATTGCCCACTTTGAAATCGAGCTCTCTCGCGAAGCTGAGATTGGCGGAAGGCTGCGAGAACGCATCCCGGTTCGCCGATTTTTTTGACGTGGCCGCCCCGCCGGGCAATGCCTCGAACGCTTCTGGCTGGCTGAAGTCAGACGGGGGCGAGACAATCGCCTCGATGCGCGCCGCTTCATCGGCGGTGCGCTTGACGATGTTCAGGTGCGGATCGGTTGCGATCTCCTCAGCCCGAACTGAAGTTGCGATTGGGGCCAAAACTGCAACAGTCAGGGCGAATGTCACAACGTGTTTACATATGAATCGCGTCATACATCTTTCATAACGCAGAAAACTGATTATTATAGTCGGGAATTCGTCGCAGCCTGCACTGATGTGAGATAAGATGCCGTTTGCTCTCCGAAACATGGCGGTTGATCCGCCGCCCCGGCCGCTTGGTTTCAATCCCGAAGATGTGGTGGCATTGGATAGGCTTCGTCTGGTCGCCGCGCGCACGCGATGCGCGGCGCAGGTTGATCCCACAGCGCTTTGTTCGCTGCTGAGCACTGACAGATCGGTGGAGGCTATGGGATATGCCGAAGGGCTGCTGCGGATCCTGCCATTGGGCATTGGCCGCAAGCTGGTGTTCTACAAGGCGGGAGAGACGGCCTGTTCAGATGACGAAGCCTGGCTGCTGCGTGCGCTCACCTGCGCGCGCGACGGGGATGAGGAAAGCCTCACCTTTCTGCTTCGCAGCCGGATTTCTCGGATGTTCAGCCGCCAGATCGCATTTTTGATGAGGAATCTCGCTTCGCGACTGGACTGCCTTTCGAACTCCTCTACGTACTATGCTGGGTCAGCCAGCCGAGATCAGCCAACCCTCAAAGACAGAAAAGGGACGCTACCATGACGCAGACCGCCACCACCTTGAGCGAAAGCGCACAAGAAGCCATCGCAGAAGCATTGAATCAGTCCGTTGCCGAAACCGCGGTGACGACGATGCTTGCGCAGAATTTCCACTGGAACGTGACCGGCATGGCCTTCGG
>JBCCDJ010000020.1:0-87017 GCA_039030855.1 Pseudomonadota bacterium | reverse complement strand
GGGGGGAGTAAAGGCTCAATCACTGCCCATTCTTCGTCGCTCAGATCAAATCTTGCCATAGTCACCGCCATTTTTGAGGCAGTGAATCAGAGGCTTAGGTTAGCAGCAAGTGCCACACGAATTGGGTTCAGACCCTAATTTCACAAATGGTTGGCAAGAGGTGGATTTTCGATATCGTGTTGTGCCAGGAAAGTCAGTATTTTCCGCTATTACCAAGAGGATACAAGAAGAGTTGAAAGTCACTGTGACTTCATCTCGGGTTATTGATGAAATGACGGCGGCTGATATCCCGCCAGAGCTTTTCGAAACCCTAAAGGATGTGAAGGGCCATCTCGACGGCTAGCGAGAAAGCAAGTGATTGCGGCGCTCGTCTGGAGGGTCTCTTTTGTTACTTTGTAGCCCTCAAACGCAGATGTGACGACGGGCCGGTTTGGGCCGAAATCTCCATTCCCCCCTCACAACCCCAACTCACCCGCCTCAATAAACCCGAAAAACTCCCCCCCCGACCGCACACCAAACATCCGCACGTCGTCTACCTCCTGCACCTCTCCCACATCGACCAGCCGATAGTAGCTCTTACGGTCGATCAGGGCCTCCAGGTTGCGGCGGATGTGGATGTAGGGGGAGGGCTCTCCGGTTTCGGGGTCGCGTTCCACGCGGATGGGGTGGTCCGGTCCGGCCTCCGCTTCGTCTTCGACATTGGTGATGAAGGTCAGGACCTGATCCGCGCCGTCGCCCTGCACTTCGAAATCGACAGCGACGAAGGGGGCGTCCTCCACCGTGATGCCGATCTTCTCGACCGGGGTGACAAGGAAATATTTGTCGCCATCCTTGCGGATTACGGAGGAAAACAGCTTCACCAGCGGCATCCGTCCGATGGGGGAGCCGAGATAGTACCACTGGCCGTTGCGCGCGATGCGAATGTCGAGGTCCCCGCAAAAGGGCGGGTCCCACAGATGCACCGGTGGCGGGCCCTTTTTCCCTGCCGCGGCGAGGGTTTTGGCCAGATCGTCGGGGTTGGGTGTGACTTTCTCAGCACTCATTCTTCACGTCCAGGTGACTCGCATTGGCCTTCGCACCATATAAAGTCATCATGAGGTAAGACCATGTTTGATTTTCGGGAGTGACGCATGAGCGACGAGAGCAGCATTTTGGCCGAGATCGAGGCCGTCGGGGACAAGCTGAAGGCGGCGCAGGGCGAGATCTCCAAACGTGTGATTGGCCAGACGCAGGTGGTCGATCTGGTGCTGAATGCGCTTCTGTCAGGTGGCCATGCGCTGCTGGTCGGCGCGCCGGGTCTCGCGAAGACGCGGCTGGTGGAGACGCTTGGCACGGTCATGGGGCTGGATGCGAGCCGCATCCAGTTCACACCCGATCTGATGCCCGCCGATATCCTCGGCGCGGAGGTGATGGAGGAATCAGATACCGGCCACCGGTCATTCCGCTTCATCGAAGGCCCCATCTTCTGCCAGCTTCTGATGGCGGACGAGATCAACCGCGCAAGCCCCCGCACCCAGTCGGCGCTGTTGCAGGCGATGCAGGAGAAATTCGTGACCATCGCCGGGCAGCGCCGTGACCTGACGCCGCCCTTCCATGTGCTTGCCACCCAGAACCCGATCGAACAGGAAGGCACCTATCCTCTGCCCGAGGCGCAGCTTGACCGGTTCCTCCTGCAGGTCGATGTCGACTATCCGACACTGGACGCAGAGCGCGATATCCTGCTGGCAACCACCAGCGTCGAGGACGCCACCGCGAGCACGGTCTTCAATGCCGAAGATCTGATCGCGGCGCAGCAGCTTGTCCGCCGCATGCCGGTGGGTGAAAGCGTGGTGGACGGTATACTGAAGCTCGTCCGCTCGGCCCGGCCGGGGGAGGATGAAGCTTATGATTTCATTGACCGCTCGGTGAATTGGGGGCCGGGGCCGCGCGCGGCGCAAGCGCTGATGCTGGCGGTGCGCGCACGGGCTCTGATGGACGGACGGCTCGCCCCTGATCTGGATGACGTGATCGCCCTCGCGCGTCCCGCCCTGACACACCGCATGGCGCTGACCTTCGCGGCACGCGCCGAAGGCGACAGCATCGAGCGGGTGATCGACACATTGACGACGCGGACGCTCGGCACGACCACCGAGGCGGCGGCGGCCTGATGGCGAAACCCGCGGTCGAGCGTACTGGCGCGGGCTGGCTCCGCCGCGATGCGGAACGGATTTCTGGTGCATTGCCACCATTGCTGGCGGAGGCGGAGAGGCTGGCAGCCTCCGTCGCGCCCGGTGTGCACGGTCGCAGGCAAGCAGGGTCTGGCGAGACATTCTGGCAGTTTCGGAATGCCCAACCGGGCGATCCGCATCAGGCTGTGGACTGGCGACGCTCGGCCCGGTCGGACACGATGTTCGTGCGCGAAATGGAATGGGAGGCGGCGCAGACCGTCTCGATCTGGCGTGACGATGCCTTATCCATGGATTTCAAGTCCGACAGCGCCGCCCGCAGCAAGGGAGCGCGCGCGGCGCTGTTGTCCATGGCGCTGGGTGTTCTTCTGATCCGGGGCGGCGAGCGGGTCAGTCTTCTGGGAACGGACGCGGCGCGCCCCGCATCGGGCGAATCGCAATTGGTGCGCATGGGCTCGATCCTGACTGATGAGCGTGATCATCGCCCCGATTTTGGCGCGCCGCCGAAGGCTGATTTTGCACGCGGTGGCCGCGCCGTGTTTTTTTCCGATTTCATGGGGCCACGCGACGATATCTTCCCCGCGCTGACCCATGCCGCCGCCGCCGGTGTCTCTGGCGCTTATGTTCAGGTCATCGACCGGGCGGAAGAGACGTTTCCCTTCGATGGCCGGCTGGTCTTCGAAAGCATGGGAAGGGATGTGAAGTTTGAGACCGACCGGGCGCGGGGCCTGCAATCGGCCTATAAGGACCGTCTGGCGGAGCGTCGGCGCGATCTAGAACTGACGGCGCGGCGCTGCGGCTGGCGGTGCCTGATCCATCGCACCGATGAAAGCCCGCGCAAGGCGTTGCTGTGGCTCTATTCGATGCTGGCCGGGGGGCGTCGCTGATGTTGTCTGTGGGTAGTCTGGCGTTCCTCAACCCTTGGCTTCTGATCGCGCTGATTGGTCTGCCGCTTCTGTGGCTTTTGCTGCGCGCCACGCCGCCCAGCCCGGCGCGGATGCTGTTTCCGGGTGTGCGGTTGCTGCTGGGTCTCGAAGATCCGGAAAAGACACCGCATCGAACACCATGGTGGCTGCTTCTCTTGCGGCTTGCTATCGCGGCGGCGGCCATATTGGCCTTTGCCGATCCGGTACTGAACCCGCGTGAGCGTCTGACTGGCGATGGCCCTGTGGTGATCGTCATGGATGGTGGCTGGGCCAGCGCGCCAGACTGGGAAGCCCGGCGCGAGGCGGCACTGGCCGAACTTGAGAGGGCGGAACGCGCGGATCGCCCAGTCTCGCTCCATTTTGTCGCAGCGGCTCTGCGCGATGATTTCCGCCTTGATATTCGTCCCGCCGCCGGTTGGCGCGGTGTGTTGGAGGCTGCGGTGCCGCAGCCCTGGTCACCTCTTCGCGCTGACTATGGCGAGGCCTTCGCCTCCATTGCCCCGCCCGATGATGCAGAGGTGATCTGGATCAGCGACGGGCTTTCCCATGGCGATGAGGGCGCATTGGCCGATGCGTTGACCGGACTGGGCAATTTGCGCGTCATTTACCCGTCCGCAACCGCGCATGCACTCAGCGCGCCGCGGTTGGAGGATGGACGGCTTGTCGTATCGGCCATGCGGGCCGAGACCGGTACTGAGGAAATGCAGCGCGTCGGCGTTTTCGGCAGCGCCGAGGTCGGCGAACGTCGCCTCGCCACTGTGGAGGCACGGTTTGACATGGGCGAGGCCGTCGCGGATGCGGAGATTGATCTGCCGTTGGAGCTTCGCAACCAAATCACCCGCGTGGCCCTGATGGCCGAAGACAGTGCCGGTTCTGCTGCCCTGACCGATGAAAGCGTGCGCCGCCGCCGGGTTGGACTGATTGCGGGCGGGTCCGGCGATGGTAGCCTGCGGCTTGTGTCAAACCTGCACTACCTGCGCACCGCGCTCAACCAGCATGCGGAGGTGGTTGAGGGTGGAATCCTCGATCTACTGGTTGCTAATCCCGACGTAATGGTCCTGGCCGATATTGGCCGCATGACGGGACCGGAGCGCGATGCGTTGACCGCATGGGGCGAGGAAGGCGGCATGATCGTGCGTTTTGCCGGCCCGCGTATGGCGCGTGGCGCCGATCTCGCCGGGGTGGCGGCCACCGACGCCGCCGATGATCCCCTTTTGCCGGTCCGCATTATGGGCGGTGGCCGTGCTGTTGGCGGAGCGATGGCCTGGGGTGCGCCGCAAGCCATCCGGGATTTCACGCGCGAAAGCCCGTTCTTCGGCCTAACAGCCCCGCGCGATGTTGCGGTCTCGCGCCAGATCCTTGCCCGGCTTGGGCCCGATCTGGCGGAAAAGACGTGGGCGACGCTGGAGGATGGCACGCCGCTGGTGACCTCCGCACCACTGGAGGCGGGCCGCGTTGTCCTCTTCCATGTCACGGCCAATGCCGAGTGGTCGACGCTGCCATTGTCTGGTCTTTTTGTTGATATGCTGCGCCGTCTGATGGCGATGTCCGGCGCGAGCGGGGGTGGCGAAGCCCCGGATCCGACCGAGCCTATGCAGCAGGTCGCCGCGATCAACGGATTCGGCAAGGTCGCCGCCGCGAGCGGAGAGCTGACACCAGTACCAGCGGAACGCCTGTCGGCGGAGGCAGGGCCAGATGCCCCACCTGGCCTTTATGCAGGGACGTCGGCGCGGATTGCCTTCAACCTCTTTTCCGATCCGACGCCGCCAGTGATTGCAGCGCCCGTGCCGCTGTCGGCCAAGGTCGAAACCCTGGGCGCGCGAACTGAACAGCCGCTGGCGCACTGGTTGCTGATCGCGGCCATTACGCTGCTTGCCATCGATCTTCTCGCCGCATTGTGGTTGTCGGGACGCCGGGTTCGGCTCAACCCGCGCGGTGTGGTAGGCGGTCTGGCGTTGTTGATCGCCGGTGTGGTGGGCGGCGGCGCGGCGGATGCGCAGGAGGCTGATCTGGAGCGTGCGCTGGCAGCGGCAAATGATACTGTGCTTGCCTATGTCATGACTGGCGACGCCGCGCTTGACGAGATGTCCCACGCAGGGTTGAGAGGGCTCAGCCGTGTTCTGACTTCTCGCACCGCGATTGAGCCGGTGGATCCGATGGGCGTCAATCTTGAAACCGATGACCTGTCGTTCTTCCCGATCCTCTACTGGCCGGTATCTGACCGTCAGCCGACCCCTTCTGACGAGGCTTCGGCGCGGCTGAACGAATATATGCGCAATGGCGGCATGGTGGTGCTGGACACACGCGATGCCCATCTGGCACGCGCTGGCGGGACCGGGCCGAATGCCAATGCCCTGCGCCGGCTCGTCGCCGCCCTTGATCTGCCGCCGCTTGCGCCTGTGCCGGATAGCCATGTGATGACGAGGACATTTTACCTGCTAGACCGGTTCCCGGGGCGCTGGACGGGCGGCGATGTCTGGGTGCAGGCCCCGCGCCCTGTTGATGAGGATGGGGTGGAGGATGACCTGATTTCCGACCCCAATGACGGCGTTTCACCTGTCATCATCGGGTCTGCTGACTGGGCTGCGGCATGGGCCGTGGATGAGGATGGTAATGACTTCCTTGCCCCTGTTGGCCGCGCGAACGGGTTTCGCCAGCGCGAAATGGCGTTCCGTTTCGGTGTCAATCTGGTGATGTATGCGATGACCGGCAACTACAAGTCCGATCAGGTTCATGTGCCTGCACTTCTGGAAAGGCTGGGCCAGTGAACGCATCGATCCTCTTCGATCCGCTCGTCGGCTGGCCTGTCGTGATCGGCCTTGGTGCGGTTACCCTCGGCCTTGCCGTTTTCGCAGGGTGGCTTCGGTCCCCGGCCTGGCTGCTGCGCGCGCTCGGCTTCGGTGTCCTGTTGCTTGCGCTGGCCAACCCCGCCCTCGTGCGGGAGGTTCGGCGCGCCCTGTCCGATGTTGCCATCGTTGTTGTCGATGAGACAGAAAGCCAGACCATCGAGGACCGCGCCGAAGCAACGGCCGAGGCTGAGGCCAGCATCATTGCCGAGTTGGAAGCGATGTCGGCAGGTGAAACCGACGCACCGCTTGAAAGCCGGGTTGTGCGTGTCCGAAATTCCGGTGGGCCGGTCGCTGACGCCGGATCGGCGCTATTGACCGCCTTGCAGGAGGCGACGGCCGACCTGTCGCCCGATCGTATCGCAGGTGCGATCCTGATCACAGACGGGCAGATCCATGACAGTGATGCGATGGAGACCTTTCCCGCACCCGTGCATGGTGTCATCACGGGCCGCGCCGATGAATTCGACCGCCGCCTGGTCGTTGCCTCGGCCCCCGCTTTCGGCATTGTCGGTGAGGAGGTGACCTTCCGCCTGAGTGTCGTGGATCATGGCATCATCGATGCGGGTCCTGCGCGCGTCTCCATTCTGGTCGATGGGGAACTGGTCGGCAGCACGGAAACGGTTGCGGGCCGCGAGGTAGAGCTGAGCGCCGATATCACCCATGGCGGCGCGAATATCGTTGAGCTGACGCTGGAGCCGAGCGAGGGCGAACTGACCCTGCGCAACAACCGCGCAGCATTTACCGTCAATGGTGTGCGCGACCGTCTGCGCGTCCTTCTGGTGTCGGGCGAACCCCATGCCGGGGAGCGCACATGGCGCAACCTGTTGAAGGCAGACCCTTCCGTTGATCTGGTACATTTCACCATTCTGCGCCCCCCAACCAAGCAGGACGGCACGCCGGTTTATGAGTTGTCGCTGATCGCCTTCCCAACGCGGGAGCTGTTCCTTGAAAAGGTCGATGAGTTCGATCTGATTATCTTCGACCGCTATCGACGGCGCGGGGTTCTGCCCTCGCCATATATCGCCAACATTGCCCGCTATGTCCGCGAAGGCGGCGCTGTGCTGATCTCCGCCGGTCCGTTCTTTGCGGGTGTTGAAAGCCTGTATCGCACACCGCTGGCGGATATTTTGCCGGTCGCGCCAACATCGGATCTGCTTGAGGCCCCGTTCAGCCCGACAATCACTGAGCCGGGCGCGCGCCATCCGGTCACCGCGGGGCTGGACCGTTTTGGCGGCGCGGAGGACGAGGACCAGGCTCCGCGCTGGGGCCGTTGGCTGCGGCAGGTGGATGTCGAGGCAAAGTCAGGTGAGATCGTCATGTCCGGTATCGACGAACGTCCGCTGCTGGTGCTTGACCGGGTCGATGAGGGGCGTGTTGCGGTGCTTGCCTCCGACCATTCCTGGCTCTGGACGCGCGGGTTCGAAGGCGGCGGGCCGCAGGCGGAACTGCTGCGCCGCCTTGCCCATTGGCTGATGAAGGAGCCGGAACTGGAGGAGGAGGCGCTGACCGCCGTGGCCGAGGGTGCGCGCCTTACGGTCACCCGCCGCTCGGTGAAGGAAACGCCGGAGACATTGCAGGTGATCGCCCCATCCGGTGCCACGATCACCGCTGATTTCACGCCTTCGGGCCCCGGCCGCTGGCAGGCCGTTTTCGAGGCGGAGGAGCAGGGTCTTCACAAGTTGTCCGATGGCGCGCTGAGCGCGATTGCAGCGGTCGGCCCGCCATCCCCGATCGAATTTGAGGATGCTGTCTCCACCACCGCGATGCTGGCCCCGCTGGCAACCGCCACCAGGGGCGGCATCCTGAGGCTGGAAGACGGTCAGCCTGACCTAAGACGGGTGCGCGAGGGGCGCACCGCATCGGGGCGCGGCTGGCTCGGCCTTGCCCGGCGCGGTGCCTATTCGGTGGAAGATGTGCGCCTCACCCCGCTTGCCCCCGGCTGGCTGATGCTGGTTCTCTCGGCAGGTCTGATGATCTTTGCCTGGCGGGTCGAGGGGCGGTAGAGCGCGATCTTCCGGTCAGGTCAGAGCACGGCTGAGGACAAGCGCATCTACACGCACCGCACCCCGCTTGTAATACGCCTTGCGCCGTCCTGATTGTCGAAAACCTGCCTTGTTGTAGATCGCCCGCGCAGGTGCATTGTCTGCGGCCACTTCCAGGAACATCCTTCTGGCCCCTGATGCGGCGGTGGCTGTGATTGCGGCTGAGAGAAGCCCTTGCCCCAATCCCGCGCCCTGCAGCGCCGGGGCGACGGCAATTGTCAGAATCTCGGCCTCGTCAGCGGCGAGGGAGATCAGGATGAACGCGTCATCATCAGTCGTCGCTATCAGGATGCCGCGATCTGCCATGGCTCCGATATCTGTGGCCGACCACGCTTCACCATGGCCGGCAAAGGCCGCGGCGTGGGTGACGGACAGCCGGATCAGGCGAGCAGAGCATGGCTCGCGGATGAGACCAATCGCGGGAGGCGGCATCAGATGATCCGTGGCGGTGCTTCGCGCGGCAGGGCTGCATTGACCGGGCGCAGATAGCGCGGCGCGGGGCGCTTTGTCACCCCCTCGGCGGCGCGGCGCACGGCAATTGCCGCCAGCGCGCTGAGTGGTGCATCACCGGTCGGATCGCCTGTTTTGCCCCGACCGGCGGCTGCGATCAGCGCTGCTGCCCCGTCGCCGAGCACCAGACCGTCAGTCGCGAAGCTCGAGAGCTCCTCAGCCTGCACGGTCTCCGGCATGCCGGTGATGACACCATCTGCAAACAAAGCGACATGCAGCGCACCGCCGCGGGCGGTCAGGGCAATGGTACCACGGCCCCTGACGCCTTCGGCGAGCGCCTCGAACCGGTCAACGCCGATGGCACGCGCTTCGCAGGACAGTGCCAGCCCCCGCGCCGCCGCCACGCCAATGCGTGCGCCGGTGAAATTGCCCGGCCCGGTACAGACGGCAATCAGATCGAGCGAGGGCAGCGCCGCGCCGGCCTCCGTCATCACGGTGTCGATCATGGGAAACAGACGTTCAGCATGGCCCCGGTCGCGGATTTCCACCCGTTCCGCCAGCTTGGCTGCGTCATCAAAAAGACCGACGGCCAGGCGACCGCCGGTTGCATCAAACGCGAGTGTCAGAGACATGGCCGACGCGGATCAGACGCCGACGGGGCGCACCTCGGTCACTTCGGGGATGTAATGGCGCAGCAGGTTTTCGATGCCCATTTTCAGGGTCATGGTCGAGGACGGACACCCCGCGCAGGCCCCGCGCATGTGCAGGTAGACGACACCGGCGTCGAAGCCATGGAAGGTGATGTCGCCGCCATCCTGTGCGACGGCCGGTCTCACGCGGGTGTCGAGTAGTTCTTTAACCTGCTTGACGATCTCGCCGTCAGGGCCGTCATGTTCTGCATGATCGGCGCGCGCGTCGGTTTCCATCACCGCTTCGCCGGAGGTAAAATGCTCCATGATTGCGCCAAGCACGGCAGGTTTCAGATGCGCCCAGTCCTGATCGTCCTTGGTGACGGTGATGAAGTCAGGGCCGAGAAACACGCCCTCCACCCCGTCGACGGTGAACAGCCGTTTGGCGAGGGGCGAGACATGGGCGCTGTCCTCGGTCGGGAAATCAGCCGATCCGGCACTCAGCACGGTCTGGCCGGGCAGGAATTTCAGGGTCGCCGGGTTGGGCGTGGATTCAGTCTGGATAAACATGTCGAGCCTCCGAAGGATCAAAAGAGATGTGGTCCCATTGCGCCGGGAAATCAAGAATCATTCTAAAGTAGTGCGCCGTTGCGTCCACCCTTGCAAGGGTGGTCAGGTGACCGCATCGATCTGCTCAATCGTCATCGAGCCGGGCACCACGGTCACCGGAACCGCCAGCCCGCCCGCCATGCGCCCGGCGAGGTTGGATACAAGCGGGCCAGGGCCGTCGCCGCTCGTCCCCGCACCAAGGACCAGGACACCGATTTCAGGATCGTCCTTGATATGGGTGAGAACCTCGTCATGGGCGACGCCTTCGCGGATGATGAACTCGGGCAGGACACCCGACAATTCGCGAACTTCGTCAGCCAGTTGCGAGAGGCGCGCCTCGGCGGCATCGCGCGCTTCGGCCCGCATCACCTCGCCGACACCGATCCAGTGCTGGAACTCCTCCGGGCGAATTATGTAGAGCATGACGACCCCGCCGCCGGTCTTTGAGGCGCGCCGCGCCGCAAAGCGCAGCGCGTTCATACACTCGGGCGATTCGTCGACGACAATCATGAATTTGCGCAAGGTATCGCTCCCGTCCAGCTTTGCCAGCGTGCGACCATGGCCGAAACCGATCCTGCCCGCAACTGAATCAAAGCAATGCTGGCCATAGAAGAAGCGCCAGTCCACCGATGCCAAGCGCGACACGCAATCCGATGAACGCATGTGCGATGATCCCCCAGGACAGGCAGGCCAGCCCGACCAGAACCTGCCCCATGGCGATCAGGGCAGCGCGCGGCGTATCGCCGAGTGCGATCAAATCGGGATGGGCGACCATTGCCAGCGGTATCAGGTAGAGGCCAAGCCCCAGCGCCATCGCGGCTCCGGCAACCTTCAGCCAGTTTTCCTCTACCATGCCTGCCGCAATGAACACGGCACCGCAGACCGGCGGCGTGATCGTAGATAAAAGCGCGAACCAGAAGACAAAGAGATGCGCCTGCAAAGGCGCGAGGCCGAGGTCGATCAGTGCCGGTCCCGCGATGGAGACGCAGATCACATAGGCAGCGGTCGTCGGCACCTCCATCCCCAGCAGCAGACACGCGCCTGCCGTCAGCAACAGCGCAGGCCATAGCGCCCCGCCCGAGCCCGACAGGATCAGTGACGTGATCTTGACCCCGAGGCCGGTGATTCCGAGGATGCCGATGATGATCGAAGCGCACAGGATGATGGAGGCGATCATGGCGACCTGCTTGCCCGCGTTTAGACAGGCATCCGCGATCCGCCCGCGTGCGCGGCGGACATCGAACCGGCCCTTGCCATCGATCAGGAGCAGCGCCGCCGCCGCAATAATCGCCAGGTAGGCTGCGAATTGTGGTGTGAACCCCCGACCTGACGTTCCGACAAACATGGCCCAGAGGAGAACCGTGAACGGCACCGCAAAGAACGCCGCTGTGATGATGACATCGCGCGGGGTGGGGCGATCCTCCGGCGGCAGGCCCTTCAGTTCGTATCTTGTGGCGAAGGCGTTGATACCGACGCAGACCGCAGCAAAGTAAAGGAGGGCGGGCAGCAGCGCGGCGGCCATGATCCCCTCGTAAGGAACCCCCGTCAGTTCCACCATCACGAAGGCGCCAGCCCCCATCAGCGGCGGCATGATCTGCCCGCCTGAGGATGCGACCGCCTCCACCGCACCTGCAAAGGCGCGCGGATATCCCAGCTTGCGCATGGCAGGCAGCGTGATCGCGCCGGTGGAGGCGACATTGGCGGAGGCCGAGCCGGATATCGAGCCGAAAAAAGCGGAGGAGAGCACCGAGACCTTCGCCGCGCCGCCCTTTAGTCGCCCCGCTGCGGCACCTGCAAGATTCATGAAACCCTGCCCGGCTTCGCCTGCGTTGAGGATCGCGCCGAAAATGACAAAAATCGCGACGATGGAGACGGAGACCCCGGTTAACTGCCCCCACAGGCCGCCCTCGGCAATCGTGAGCGCACCGAGAAAACTGCCCAGCGGTGGGCCGGAATGGCCAAATTCGCCGGGGATAAGGTGGCCGAGCATCCCATAGGCCAAGGCCGCCGCCGCCACCATGGGAAGCGGCCAGCCGATGGAGCGGCGCGCCATTTCCAGCACGGTGACAAGAAGGACGATCGCGATGGTGAGCTGGAAATTTCCTTCCAGGAACCCGTATTGGTCGGACAGGGCCTCATGGCTGAGCGCAACCCAAAGCGTCGCCGCCAGCCCCGGCACCCCAAGCGCAATGCCGGAGATGACCCCGGCCCGCGTTTTCGCCACGAAGATCAGCGCCCATGGCAGCGCCAGCGCCATATGGAGCGGACGGCTGATCAGGTTGGGGATGAGCCCCGAGAAGATCAACCACAGGTGAAAGCCAATGGAGACCGCGCCAAGCGCAATCCATATGGGCCGGAGGGATGAGGCCATGGGGGTGGTCAATCAGGCACCCCCGCGCCCGGACCAGCCCGGCGCGGGGTGCCCGACCCGATCACATCTGCGCGGCGGTCAGCGCCCAGCCCTTTTCCTTGTAATAGCGGATCGCGCCGGGATGCAGCTTGCCCTCGATATTCGCCATCAGCCCTTCGTCAACGCCGTTCCACCATGCGGCGGCGGTTCCCATCTCGCCCTTCTGTTCCCAGTAGGTCTTGGTCAGGGCGTAGGCCGTGTCATCGTCCATCGCCGTCGTCGTGTAGGCGACGACCGGCAGCGAGGTCGTGGTAATATCGGCATCCTGCCCGCTATAGGTACCAGCCGGGATGGTCAGCTCGGTCCGTTTGGTCGCCGCCACCTGATCGGCGTCGAGTGACAAGACACGCACGCCTGTCGACGCTGCGGCCTCGATCACATTCGGGGCGGGCCATGATCCTGCTGTAACAAAGCCGTCGATCTGCCCGTTTTTGAGGGCTGAGACGGCGTTGGACAGTTCTGCATCAGCGAGGTTCACCTTGCCTTCCAGCCCGAAGAGGCCGAGATATTTCTCACCCTCCCGTGCGCCGAACGACCCTTTGCCGAGGAGGATGGTCTTGCCCTCCATACCCGCGAAATCGGTCACGCCGCTCGCCTCGCTCATCACGAAATGCATGGTGAGCGATGGGATGGGGAAAAGGGCGCGGATCTCGTCGAATTTCGGATCGCCCTTGCCCTCGAACATCGCCTTGCCGCCCTTGGCCAGACGCACGAGCGCCGGGGGCGTAGTGAAGACATAATCACCGCCGCGCCCGCGCACCTCCATCACATTCTGGACGGAGCCCTGGCTTTCCTCGACGGTGACGATGATCTCGCCATCCGACCCTGCTTTCATGGCCTCGGCGATCTGAACGGCCATCTGGTAGTAGGAAGAACTGGTTTTTGCGGACTTGTAGGTCACGCGTGTTTCCGCCAGCGCGCTGGTCGTGGTCAGTCCTGCGACCGCCATCGCGGCGGCCGCGCAGAATGTTGCGAATTTCATATGATCTCTCCCTTGATCGGGCGCAGCGCCGCGCCATCGGAGACGACAATGCTGCACTTCGTGCCAAGGTCAAGTGGTCCGGCCTCGGCATCAGGCGATGCAAAAAATACAGGGAAGGCTGGATGGGATCATCGTCACTTGTCCCTAACCCCTGAGGCACCAGCAGATGACGACGATCCCATGTCGGGCCTCGGTCAGTACCAACCACCGTGATGCACGCTACGCAACATACATGTACATCCGACCACACTTTACCCACCCTCGGGTTGGCCTGACCGGGCCGCTATTTCGAGACGCCTGTTCCACCCGCTCCACCCCCGAAACAACAAAACCGACGTCTCGCTATCTGTATCGCAAGACAAGTGCCAAACCTGTTAAGGTACCGCTACACTGAACTTAAGGTATTGTAAGATATGAGAATTATTCTCATCCCTCAATCCATGGGCGAAACCGCCTGTCCCAGGTTGGGGCACAGTGTTGTTTCAGATTGAGGCCATGTGATTTGTTAAGAGATTAGATGACGCGGCATCTATTGCTCCGACCTGGACCACGCTGATCCAGATTGGGAACTGACGGAGATATCAGTGCCAACGGCCCGCCGATGGCCACTGCAAAGGCTGCCGGCCATTAGCGGCTGCGCAAAAATCCGACCAGATCGTATGTGCGATCCAGAATCGGTGCGGCAATGGCGTTGGCCCGATCTGCGCCGCGACCGAGAATGCGGTCGATCTCTGCCGGATCGGCGAGATAGTCGCGCATCCGCTCCGCAATCGGTGCCACCATATCGACGGCCAGATCCGCCAGCGCTGGTTTGAATTCGCCGAACGGCTTGCCACCCCATGCAGTCAGCACCTGATCGACGCCGTCGCCTGAAAGCGCCGAATAGATGCCGACCAGATTTCGCGCCTCGGCCCGGTCTGTCAGCCCCTCGGCACTTTCGGGCAGGGGTTCGGGGTCGGTCTTGGCTTTGCGGATCTTCTTGGCGATGTCATCCGCGGTGTCGATCAGGTTGATACGGCTGAGATCGGAAGGATCGGACTTTGACATCTTCTTGGTGCCATCGCGCAGGCTCATCACGCGCGTTGCGGCCCCTTCGATGATCGGCTTGGTTTCGGGGAAGAAGCCGGGCGCATTGAAGTCATTGTTGAACTTGATGGCAATGTCGCGGGTCAGCTCCAGATGCTGTTTCTGGTCCTCACCGACCGGCACATGGGTCGCGTGATAGACGAGGATATCCGCCGCCATCAGCGCCGGATAGGCATAGAGGCCGAGCGAGACGCGCTCCTTGTCCTTGCCGCCCTTGTCCTTGAACTGGGTCATCCGGTCCATCCAGCCGACACGCGCGACGCAGTTGAAAACCCAGGCCAGTTGCGCGTGGGCGGGCACCTGGCTCTGATTAAAAAGGATCGATTTTTTGGGATCGAGGCCGCACGCCATGAACGCGGCGGCAAGCTCGCGGATCGCACGCGTCAGTTCAGCCGGATCCTGCCAAGTGGTGATGGCGTGAAGGTCGACCATACAGTATATCGTCTCGAAATCCTGCTCCTGCATCTCGACAAAGCGTTTCACAGCGCCAAGGTAGTTGCCAAGATGCAGGTTGCCTGATGGCTGAACGCCAGAAAAGACACGCCGGGTATGGACGCCAGCTTCGGTCATGACCGTCTCCTTCATTCACTGTCGGGGCGGGTTATGGGGGGATGCTGCAATGGGGTCAAGCGAGGCTGAGATGAGCGAAGAGATGAAGCCCGCCCCCGGCGATGCGCGCCCCGGCCCGCCCGCGATCATATGGGCAATGACGCTGATCTTTGTGGCGTTCGAGCTGGCCTTCCAGGCCGCCTCTGCGGGCATTCTGCCTTTCGGGGACTTGCGCTGGGAGGTCTACAAGAAGCTCGCCTTCTTCGATCTCTATTTCGAGGGGATGCTGGAAGGATACGAAGTCCCGTTTGAGTTCTGGACCTCCTTTCTCACCCATGCCGTCCTCCATGGTGGCCTTGTCCATCTGGCCATGAACGGGGCGATCTTTCTGGGGCTTGGCGGTATGATCGCCAATAATATCGGTGCCAAACGGTTCCTTGTTCTGTTTGTTGTCACTGCGATTGCGGGGTCGCTGACATTTGCGCTTATCACCGACACACAAGGCCCGCTGGTGGGTGCCTCGGGTGCCATCTTCGGGTTTTTTGGCGCCTTGAAGCGCTGGGAATGGCGCTGGCTCACCTCGCGCAACATGTCGCTGAGTCGGTTCTGGGGCAGCATTGCCGGCCTCACCGCGCTGAATGTCCTGCTGGCGCTGTTCTTCCCCGGCGAAGGCGCGGTGGCGTGGGAGGCGCATCTGGGCGGCTTCGTCGCCGGGTTCCTGATTGCGCCCGTTCTTGCGCCGGGACGCGGCGGGCCGTCGCCGATCTGAACCGGCACTGAAATCCGCCCCAAGGGGCGAAGAGTGGAGAGGTCCCATGCAGTTTATCACGACCGATGCAGGTTCAATCCATGTGTCGGACCATGGACGGCGCACAGCGCCTGCAATTGTCTTTTCCAACTCGCTTGGCACGGATTTCAGGATCTGGGATCGTGTCGTCATGCTGCTCCCCGCCGGGATGCGGGTGATCCGCTATGACAAGCGTGGACACGGTCTTTCGGACTGTCCGCCGCGTGGGACATGGGGCATGGGCGATCATGTGGCCGATGCGATTGCAGTGATGGATGCGTTGGGTGCGAAGGATGCGATATTCGTTGGCCTCTCGGTCGGTGGCATGATTGCGCAGGGCATCGCGGCGGAGCGGCCTGATCTCGTCCATGGGATGGTGCTCTGCGATACGGGGGCCAAGATCGGAACGCCTGACATGTGGCAGGAACGGATCGCGGCGCTGGAGGAAGGTGGGATCGCGCCCATGGCCGATGCGATCATGGAGCGATGGTTCTCAAAACGTTTTCGCGCCGAAAAGGCCGCCGAGATGGCGATCTGGCGCAACATGCTGACGCGCACAAAACTGGATGGCTATATCGGTACCTGCGCTGCCATCGCCGATACTGACCTGCACGAAAGCACCGCTAGGTTGCTTCTGCCGACGCTGGCGATATGCGGCGACGAGGACGGCGCCACGCCGCCCGACCTCGTGCGGGAGACAGCATCATTGATCCCCGGTGCCGAGTTCAATCTGATCCCCGATGCCGGGCACCTGCCTTGTGTGGAGCAGGCGGAGATGGTGGCAACGCATCTGAATGCGTTCATGAAACGGATCGGACATATTTAGCCCTTCCGCATCGCCGCGACCTCTGCCCTGAGGGCGCGGACCTCCGTCAGGATCTGCTCCGTTTCCTGCATCATCGCATCGCGTTCCTCACGTGCGGCACCTTCGTGTTCTGACTGCATCGCATCGACGATGACACCGATGAAGAGGTTCAGGACTGTGAAGGCGGTCGCAATGATGAAGGGCACGAACAGCAGCCAGGCCAGCGGGAACTCCTCCATCACCGGGCGGACGATGCCCATGGACCAGCTTTCCAGTGTCATAACCTGGAAAAGCGTATAGGCGGACGCGCCGAGCGTGCCGAACCATTCCGGGAACACATCGCCGAAGAGCTTCGTGCAGATCACGGCGAAGACATAAAAGATCAGCAGGAGAAGCAGAATGATTGTCGCCATGCCCGGCAGTGCCTCCAAAAGACCCTGCACCACCCGGCGCATCGACTGGATGGAGGACACGAGGCGCAGCACCCGCAGAATGCGAAACGCGCGCAGGACCGAAAGCGGCCCCGAGGACGGGATCAGCGCGATTGCGACGATGATGAAGTCGAAGATGCGCCACGGGTCGCGCCAGAAGCCCTTGAAATTCACGAAGAGACGCAGCGCGATTTCCACAACGAACACGCCGAGCACGAACTTGTCGAATGCCAACAATATCGGCCCGAACCGATCCATGACCCAATCAGATGTCTCCAGCCCCAACGCGACCGCATTCAGGAGAATCAACGCGATGATCACCCTGTCGAACAGGGGATGGGCAACGAGGGCGGCAATTCGTGTGCGCATTTCGGGCAGCCTCTTGACGATGATTGCCGCTAGATGTGCCGCGGGGCGCGCGGGGTCAACCGCGAAGGTGTTTTCGCCGCACGATATTCCCTGCTATTGCGGGCGAAGGACAAAGAAGGATGCCCGATGGCCACGACCCCTTTCGACAGCGCGATGTGGCGCGACCTTTATGGCGATGCGGAAATCGCACAGCTGTTCACCGACAGTGCGGAGGTGCGGGCCATGCTGTTGTTCGAAGGGGCGTTGGCGCGTGTGCAGGGGCGGCTGGAGCTGATTCCGCAGCTGTCGGCCGCCGCTATCGACCGTGCGGCGATGACGGTGGTGATCGACCCGGCCGGGCTGGCCACTGGGACGGCGGCAGCGGGCGTGCCGGTTCCGGCGCTGGTCGAGGCGTTTCGCGCGGCGATGGAGACCCCGGAACATGCTGCCCATATTCACCACGGTGCCACCTCGCAAGACGCGATGGATACCGGTTTGGTGCTGCGTCTGCGCCGTGTTCTCGACCTGATCGACGGACGGCTGGAGGTGCTGATCGCGACGCTCGGCGCGCGCGCAGCGGCGGAGGCGGGGAGCGTCATGGCGGCACGAACGCGCAGCCAGATCGCGACGCCAACGACCCTCGGTGCCAAGATCGCCGTATGGCGCGCGTCGCTGGTGCGATGCCGGGCGCGCCTTGCCGAACTGCGCCCGCGCGTCCTGCGGATTTCGCTCGCGGGGGCGTCCGGCACACTGGCCGCGATGGGGCCGGAGGGGCCGCGCGTCGCCGAGATACTGGCGGAGGAGCTTGGCCTGAAACATGATCCCGTGCCTTGGCACGCTGCCCGCGATAACCTCGCCGAACTCGCCGGTTCTCTGACGCTGATTTCGGGATCGCTCGGCAAGATCGGGGTTGATCTGATCGGTCTGATGCAGTCGGAATTGCGTGAGGTCACCGCGGGCACCGGGGGCGGGTCCTCAACCATGCCTCATAAAGCTAACCCGGTGCAGGCGGAAGCGCTGGTGGCGCTGGCACGCGCAAATGCCGGTTTGGTCGGGCGCATGTACGAGGCGCAATTGCACGCGCAGGACCGCGAAGGGGCGGCATGGGCGCTCGAATGGCTGACCCTGCCTCAGATCGCGGTTGCCACTGGTGCCGCGTTAATCCACGCGCAGGCGCTGACGGAGACGATGGAAGCACGCCCCAATGCGATGGCCGCCACGATGGAGGCGACGGACGGTCTGCTACTGGCGGAGGCGGCGGCTTTTGCCCTTGCAGCCCATATGCCGCGGCCGAAAGCGCAGGCGCTGGTCAAGGCGGCCTGCAAGACCGCCAGCGCCGATGGGCGTCATCTGCGCGAAGTATTGGCGGCGATGACGGACGAGCCGATCGATTGGGATCGTGTATTCGATCCTGCGGAATACACCGGCAACGCGCCAGAAATTGCACGTTCCTGAGCGCCGGCAGCAGCCCGCCCGGTCTTCCCTCAGCGCATCGCCGCCTGCAGTACCCGGCGCGTGTTCTCGCCCGCGATCAGCGCCAGCTTCTCGCGCGGAAAACAGAGACCGCCTGCCCCGTCATGGGCATTGGCGAGTGCCGCGACCACATGACTGGTGCCGGTCACGTCGAATGCGGTCGTGGTCGCGCCGTCAAAGTCGGAGCCGAAGGCCATATGTTCATATGGATCATAGCGGCCATAACGCCCGATCATCTCGCCCGCGAAATCCTCTGCCGAGAGAATGCCGAGTGTGGCCCGGAAGCTCTCGACGATCCGGCCCATCTTCACGTCAAACGGGTCATCGTCGGCCCAGCCCATTGCGCCGCGCCAGAAGCCGATGCCGATCAGTCCTCCGGTGGATGCGACGGAGCGGATCTCGGCGACAGACAGGTTGCGTGATACCGGATTGACGGCCTTGATCCCGCAATGGCTGACGATCAGGGGGCGCGGGCCATCCTCCTGCGTCAGGGCCATGCCGCAGGCTTCGCGGATCAGGGCAGGGGACGCATGGGCGAGGTCGATAACGATCCTCTTTTCAAGACAGATGTTCACGAACCGCCGTCCCGCCGGGGTCAATCCGATACGCCCGTCGCTGTCTTCGTTCGACCCGCCAAGCCCGTTTGAAAACCGGTGCGTCGGGGCCATCATGCGGTAGCCTGCACCGTAAAGCTCATCCACCGCAGCGGTGACCCGGCCCGTGTCGGAAGATTTGGGCAACCAATGCAATCCTTCGAGGGCCAGCATCAGGCCAACCTCCGGCCGCTCGCCCATTCCGCGCCCTTCCGGCAGGTCAAGATCATCGGGCCCGGTGATCGCAAAGGCCCGCATCGGGCTGGCTTCGGCCTTGCTGGTCTCGATCAGTTCGGCAAACCGGTGTGCGATGCGCAGGGCCCGGCTGCGCCGTTTGCGCCAACTGAGCCGGGCGGGGGCCAGCAGTTCGGTCGGGAACAGGGCGTGCGACTGGTCAAAACCACGTTTGGAGACGACGAGACCACTGTCTTCCTTGCGAAACGGCAAGGGCGTCCAGGTCGGTGCGGCAAAAACCTGCAGGCCGATGCCGGAGGCGGCAAGCCGCGGCCCGTCCAGATGGCCGCCACTGCGCGGTGCCAGGGGTTCGATCCCCCACAACAGCGTATCGGCATGAAGATCGGCCAGCAACAAGCCGTCCGCCGCATCATGGAATGGCAGATCGCGCGTGTCGGTGGTGTTCGACACACGCTCCGCCACCCGGGCAATCACACCGGGCAGACCACGCGGCAGCGCTTTGTTGCTGATCGGCTTCATAAGGGTCAGTCTGGCCTTTTCAGGGTAAATACATCCGTAATCGTCGCATAATCCAGATAACCCATACGTGCCAGTGGCTGAAATACCGTCGGATCGACAAATCCGTCCTTGAGGATCGCCTCGTCGATATGAATGCCAGTGACCTGCCCGAACACGGTTGTATTTTCGCCGATGCCATTATTGGGCAGCTCGACCAGATCTACCAGCTTGCATTCCAGCGTCGCCGGGCTTTCCGCCACGCGGGGGCAGGCAATGGTCTGACAGGTGGCGGGAGTGACACCAGCAGCATCGAACTCGCTTTCGCCGATGCCATAATGACCGGCGCTGGCGTTCATCGCATCCTTCAGGGCTGTGGGCACGATGTTGATCGCGAACTCCCTGGTCGCGCGAATGTTGGCCAATGTGTCCTTTCGCTCCCCTTGCCGTGCGCCAAGCTTCGCGCCGGTGAATGCGACAGTGACGATCGGTGGCTCATAGGCGGCACCGTTGAAAAAGCTGAACGGAGCCAGATTGGCGATGCCGTCCACATCTGCGGTCGATACCCAGGCAATCGGGCGCGGGGTTATCAGGGCGTTGAAGGGGTTGCGCGGCAGGCCATGGTCATCCTGACCGGGTCGATAGAACATACGCGTCATTTCCTGAAATTCGGCGGGTTGTGCCGCATGCTGGACGGAAGAAACATCACATGCTACCGCCGGATGTGCCGTGCGCAAGAGGGTGCCGGGTAAAGTTTGCGCTGGGAGCTCAGCGGCCCTGATGTTCACATTCAGTCAGGAAACGGACAGCGACCGGGACGAGGTCGAATGGCTTTATGACCTCGCCTTTGCCCCCGGACGTCATGCGCTGTCCTCCTACAAGCTGCGGGCAAATGTGCCGCCAGTGCCCGAATTATCGGTGGTGGCGCGCGATGATCTGGGTGTTCTGGGCGGTGCCATCCGCTACTGGCCCGTCAGCATTGGGGATGCGGATGCGACGGCGTTGCTTTTGGGGCCGGTCGCGGTACACCCCACGCGCCAGGGCGAGGGGCTGGGTGCGATGCTGATCTTTGATACGCTGGAACGGGCGACCGCTGCCGGGTGGGACAGGATCATCCTTGTCGGGGATGAGCCCTATTACAGCCGCTTCGGGTTCAGCCGCCAGATGGCGTCGCGCCTGCGGTTTCCGCCGCCAACCAATCCTGACCGGATTCTGGCGAGGGAGATGCGGCCCGGTGCCTTCGATCAGATCAGCGGCGAGGTCTGTCCGATCAGATAGCGGACCGCCAGAGCATTTCCGGACCTGTCTCAGTCAGACGCTACGCCAAGATCGCGCATGTCATAAGATCCGCAATCCAGACTGATCCACGATTGCTCTAGATCCATTGCCCGGCTTCGATGAGCCCGTGGCTGATCAACTGCCCCGACCGCCATTCGAACCGCTCGGAATTTGGCCATTGCAAACTGCTGATTGCGGATCTGAAATTCGGATGCTCCAGAACAAGCCGCGTGCGCCGAAAAGACATCAGCGCGATCGAGGGGTTGTTGTGCCAGGGGCAGGCAACCGTGTTTAGGCTGTCATCCTCGAACCACAGATCATCGCGGATGCGCACCCCCGCCGAGGCGCGAAACAGCGCGGGCCGGTTGATCCGGCTGACGCTGAGCGGCGCATATTCTTCATATCGCCAGCCAAGACCACCATAGACGTCGATCAGTCCGTTGCCGCGATCGAACCCATACCAGCCCCGCCGGTCGAACCAGCTGTCGTCGGGATTCGGTACGCCCGCACCAATCATGTCGTCCGAGTACAGATCGATTGAATACGCCATGGCTGACGCGCGCCGCTCTGACCACAGAAACTCGATCAGGTCCTTCACGCCGCGTGTTTCGCAAAACGGGTGGAACATGAAGTCGCCGTTGAAGCTGACCATAAGCCACTGTCCGGCATGGCCCTCGATCAGCCGGTTCAGGAGCGCTGCCCGCGCCGCAGGATCATGTACCGCAGCCGACAATGTGATGACATTTTCGGGCGGATTGTCGCCAAAGGCGGTTATGCCGCGGCCTGCCGCAACGACATGCGAAAATCCTTGCTTTATTAATCTTTGCGAAGATTCCACAGCAAGAATCTCGTCTTCGCAAAGTAATATGGCAACGGGTCCACGCTTGATGGCTGAGGATCGCAAATACTGTTCGATCGATTTTTCAGACATACACAGACCTGTCAGTTTCGCTGTCTATCACGCCATCGTGCAAAGACTGTTTCCGATTTCGTAACCATACTCATCATGCCGCGCAAGCGCAGGCCGCCTGTCAGTGGCGCAGGCAGGGTGATTGGCTGCTGAAAATGTCATTTTTGGTTGAATAATAACGAAGTTACCCCGTTTCGGCTTGCATGCCTAGTCTGTTGTAATTACATCGCCGAAGGAGATGTAGACTTCGCGGTAGCAAGTTACCAAACGTAATATCGCATTTCCTTGACAGCAGGTTGCTGATTGCGAATTCCCCACCGCGAACATGTAGGAGAATTTAAGTGTCTGAAGAACAAATGGACCGGTCTGAAATACTCGCTCTGACCACGGAAATTGTTGCGTCGCATGTGTCCAACAACGCCGTAAATCAAACCGATCTTTCCAGCATGATCGAAACGGTGTTTCGCACGCTCGAAGGTCTGGCGGGCCCGGCTGAGGAGCCGGTAGAGGTGCTGAAGCCGGCGGTGCCAATCAAGAAGTCAGTCACAAATGATTTCATCATTTGCCTCGAGGATGGCAAGAAGTTGAAGATGCTGAAGCGGCATTTGATGACGTCTTACGAAATGACACCGGATGACTATCGCGCGAAATGGGGTCTTCCCGCTGACTATCCAATGGTCGCGCCTTCCTATGCCCGCAAGCGGCAGGAACTGGCAAAGAAAATCGGCCTGGGTCGCAAGCGCAAAAGCTGACACAGCGCTGCCGTTGCGATGGTGGCAGGTGGAAGATAGAAGGGGGCGCAACCGCAGGGCTGCGTCTCTTTTCGTATGGAGAGTTGGATCATGGCTGAGCCGAAAAAGCTCTTCGTGAAGACATATGGCTGCCAGATGAACGTCTATGACAGCGAACGCATGTCAGAGGCGATGGGTGGTGCCGGGTATCGGCTGACCGACACGCCCGACGATGCAGACATGGTGCTGCTGAACACTTGCCACATCCGCGAGAAGGCGGCCGAGAAAGTCTATTCAGAGCTTGGCCGCATCCGAAAGCTGGCGGATGCTAAGAAGGCCGCGGGCGGTGACATGATCGTTGGTGTCACGGGGTGCGTTGCGCAGGCAGAGGGCGAGGAAATCGTCCGCCGTCAGCCGCTCGTCGACCTTGTCGTTGGTCCGCAGGCCTATCACCGCCTCCCGGAGATGGCGATGCGGGCACGGGCCGAAGGGCGTGCCGTGATCGACACGGAATTTCCCGAGGATGACAAGTTCGCTGCCCCCCGCCGCCATGACGGGCCAAAGGCACGCCGCGCGCCTGCCGCTTTCCTGACGGTTCAGGAGGGGTGTGATAAATTCTGCGCCTTCTGTGTTGTCCCCTACACGCGCGGGGCGGAGATTTCGCGCCCTGCCGCTCAGGTCATGGCCGAAGCGCATGATCTGGTGGAGCGGGGCGTCGTGGAGATCACGCTGCTTGGCCAGAACGTGAACGCCTGGCGCGGCGCGGCGGAAGGCGGACAATGGGGCCTTGGCCGCCTGGTGCGCGAACTGGCCGATATCGACGGGCTGCAACGTATCCGGTTCACGACCTCGCATCCCAACGACATGGATGACGACCTGATCGCCGCCCATGGCGAGGTCGAGAAGCTGATGCCCTATCTGCATCTGCCTGTTCAGGCCGGGTCAGACCGTATCCTGAAGGCGATGAACCGGCGTCATACGGCGGACGCCTATATTCGCCTGATCGGCCGCATCCGCGCTGCACGACCTGACCTGGCCCTATCCGGTGATTTCATCGTGGGCTTTCCGGGCGAGACGGATGCGGATTTCGAGGATACGATGTCGCTGGTTCGCGAGGTCGGATACGCGCAGGCCTATTCGTTCAAATATTCCGCGCGCCCGGGCACGCCTGCCGCCGATCTGCCGGTTGTCGCTGACGATGTATCGTCAGACAGGCTGCACCGCCTGCAGGCCCTGTTGACCGAACAGCAGCGGGCCTTTCAGGACAGCTGCGTCGGGCGCACCTTGCCGGTGTTGATTGAGAAACCGGGCCGCATGCCGGGGCAGATGGTCGGGCGGTCGCCTTATCTGCAACCCGTGCACATGCAGTCCAGCCCCGATATGGTCGGGCGGATCGTAAATGCGGAAATCATAAGTGCTGGCCCAAACTCGCTGGCCGGTCAGGTGCCGGGCTGATGTTCGGCCCGCAGGCCGCCCCTGGCACCAGCAGCCGACGCTGCAATGATCGGACCCGCTCCCGCGCCTGACGCTCGCCATCATGTTCCTGAGGAAGAGCGTGGTGACCATGGCAAGGCGGCGCAGGCCGGGCGACAGTGCATCGAACCCCGCCATCGGATCAGCGGCGACCGGACGCTGGGCAGCCCTCGTGCTGCCCAGATTGCCGGTCCTCCGCATAGGATGCTGCGTCAGAATTTTAGCTCAACATTGAATGACAGGGTGGCGTCGGGCTGCGCGCTCTCGGTCCCGAAGAGAACCGCGATACGGGGCTCCAACGAGCGGCCGCCGCCGATGTCGAAATCGAAATAGGCCGCAGGACCGACGAAGTGCTCAGATGCGGTTCCGGAGGTGAAGGCATTCTCCACTTCGCCGAAAGCCTCCACGCCGATGGCAACCATGTCCGTAACAGGGACGGCGGCGGATATGGCATAGACGATCGCTTCGTTCTCGCCGCCTTCGAAGGGTATCTCGACAAAGATATTGCCAATCGTGTCCACCGGGCCGAGAGCGGCCTCAAAAACAGGTCCGAGCACCACAGCGCCCGCGTCAAAGCCGCCGTCATCGGGCACTTCCAGCGCGGCGTAGAAGCCAAGGGCCTCCAACGCGACCGTGTCGCCATCCCCGTGGTCGTGATCGTGATCGTTGCCGCCATTGCCGAGCGGGAACAGAAACACGTTTTCCCATTCGAAAGCTTCGTATTCGAACCCGTCGCCGTCAATCGTCGCAAATTCCACGGCGAGAGTGGTTTTCCAAAAGGAAGTGATCCCGTAGCCAATGGCGAATTCGTGGATGGACTGCTCGTCACCGGGATCGACGTCTTCAAGGACGAGAGCATTGAGGATCTCGAACTCGATGCCGCCCTTTCCAACGTCAGGATGGATGACTTCGAAGACCTCAGCCTGAGCGGTTGCGGGCAGGAGAAGTACGGCTGCCGCGAGGGCTTTCAGTCTGGGCGAATGCATGGATGACCTCAGTTCACGTTTTTATATAATGTTATAACATTACATTTATACTTGTAGTGCAACCCCCTCTCATCCGGTGCCTGTTGCAATTGCGATCAGCCTCGCATTTGCTTGGCTGAAAGCTTCAGGGGGAATCATGAAAACCGGCGGTGAAATTCTGATTGACTGTCTGGCGGCACAGGGCGTTGACCGGATTTTCTGTGTTCCGGGGGAAAGTTACCTTGCCGCGCTGGACGCGCTCCACGATGCCAGTATCGACGTGATCAATGCGCGCCAGGAAGGTGGCGCGGCGATGATGGCGGAGGCTGACGGCAAGATGACCGGGCGGCCGGGCGTTGCGTTCGTCACCCGCGGGCCGGGCGCGACCAACGCTGCTGCGGGTGTGCATGTGGCCAAACAGGACAGCACGCCCATGGTCCTGTTCGTTGGTCAGATCGGCCGCGACATGAAGGGGCGCGAGGCGTTTCAGGAAGTGGATTACCGTCAGACCTTCCGCGATCTTGCCAAGTGGGTGGAGGAGGTCGATCAGGCCGAACGCATCCCCGAGGTGATATCCCATGCGTGGCATATCGCGATGTCGGGCAGGCCCGGCCCGGTGGTGATCGCGCTGCCCGAAGACATGCTCAAAGATCTGGCGGAGGCGGCTCCGGCACCGGTGGTGCATGTGGCAAGCCCGGCACCATCGCCGCGTGACATAGAGGCTTTCGCGGGACTGTTGGCAGGTGCGGAGCGGCCCGTGCTGGTGCTGGGTGGCTCACGCTGGGATGCGGCTGCGGTGGCGGCGGTGCATGCGTTTTCTGAAAAGCACGACCTGCCAGTGACTGTGTCGTTTCGCAGGCAGGGGCTGTTCGATCATGAGCATGGCAATTATGCTGGTGACCTCGGCATCGGGCCAAACCCGAAATTGCGCGCGCTGGTCGCGGACAGTGATTGCCTGATTGTCCTCGGTGCGCGGATGTCGGAAATGCCGAGCCAGGGTTTTGAGCTGCTTTCGATCCCGAAGCCGCAAATGCCCATCGTCCATATCCATCCCGGGGCGGAGGAGCTTGGCCGCATCTATACGCCTGCCCTGCCGATCAACGCCACGCCTGCCACGTTTCTGGAGGCGGTAGCCGATCTTCCCGCACGCGCGCACGGCGGCGCAGGCGCGTGGGCGCATAACGCCTATCTCGACTGGTCAGGCCAGCCCCCGGCCACCCCCGGCATGGCGGAGATGGGGCCGATCATGTCCCACCTTCGTGCCGAGATGCCGGATGCCATTCTGACCAATGGCGCGGGGAACTACGCGGGCTGGGTGCATCGGTTCTGGCGGTTTCGCCGCCATGGCCAGCAGCTTGCGCCGACCTCCGGCTCCATGGGTTATGGCTTGCCTGCCGCCGTCGCCGCCAAGCGGAGGCAACCGGAAGCAGAGGTTGTCTGCTTTGCCGGTGACGGCTGTTTTCAGATGACATCGCAGGAATTTGGCACGCTGGCGCAATATGAGTTGCCGGTGATCGTGCTGCTGGTTGACAATGAAAGCTACGGCACCATCCGCATGCATCAGGAGAGGGATTATCCGGAACGCGTCTCCGCCACCCATTTGAAGAACCCGGATTTTGCCGCCATCGCCTGCGCCTATGGTGGCCATGGCGAGACAGTGGAGACGACCGATGCGTTCCCTGACGCGCTGGCGCGGGCGCGGGCATCAGGTCTGCCTGCGATTATCCACATCCGGACGGACGCGGAAGCGATCACGCCCACAATGACGATCAGCGGTTTACGCGCGCGAAAGCGCCAGGCCTGATGGTTACTTCTGTGCAATGACTGCCGACAGGAGTGCGTCGATTTCCGCTGCATGGGCGTCGTAGGAACGTATCTGCGCGGCGATGCGCGCGTGGCCAGCCGCGGTTGGTTCAGGCACCCCATCGGAAACCAGCTTCTGCAAGGCAGACCGGACGGCCCTGACCGAACCATAGCCTGAGAGTAACGTTGCCGTGTCGCCATCGATCAGGGGCTCGATCGGTGCGCCACATTCGGTGGCAAGGACATGGACGCCGCGCAGCGCCGCCTCGCGGCTGGTCAGACCGAAGGTTTCTTTCCAGGCGGAGAGGAACAAAAGGACATCGATCCCCGCATAAAAGTCATCCGCGGTATCCATGCGATAGCCGGGCACGACGGTGACATGCGGGGTGAGCGGGCCGAAGCGATATTGCCCCCACCAGCTTGACCCGACATGGGTCGCGGCATCGACGAGGACCAGTTCCGCATCATCGGGCGACAGGGTGCGAAAGGCCCGCTCTATCATCGCCCAGCCCTTCATCGGGCCGGGGCCGCCGATATAGCCAAAACGTAAGCGGCGCGATGGCCGCGCCGCGCGTTTCGCCGGATAATCCGGTCCCGGCTGGCGCACGCCATTCGGCAGGACGATGCCGCAATCCGACGGCGCGCCGTTACGCTCATACTGATTACGGGCGTCCTGACTTGGGTAAGTGATGCGCGCCGGCAGGCGCAGCATCTGCATCGCCCGCGACCACCGCCGCCCCAGCGTCGCGGCGTTCTGGACGCAGGGCGCGCAGATGGTCTGGTCGATCACCTCCTGCTTGCAGGCGCTTCCATCGCCGGTAATCATGAAGGACTGCTCGCATAGCCACCAGAAATCATGGGTCGAGAGGATCATCGGGATGTCGGCGCTATGCAGCGCCTCCAATACACCGATGCCGAGGTCCTGAACGCAATGCAGATGCGCCACATCGGGGCGGAGCGTGCCGATCAGAGTTGCGATTTCTGTGTTCATCGCCGGGTTCTCGAAGGAAAGGTCGGCGCTGCGCTTGCCGCCGAGGTTCAGGGTGTAGTGATCAATCCCCTCCGGTAGGCGGGTGCGGATCAGCGTCGGGCGATCACGGTCGCCATAGTCGGAGAACGACAGAACGCTGATGCGCCATTCGCCGCTACGGGCGAGGGCGCGTGTGACTTCCTCAGCCACCACCGTCGCACCGCCATAGGAACGGGGGGCGAAGAATACGTTGACGACAAGAAGGTGTTTCATGGCGTGATCGGTGTCCGGGCCAGATCACGCAGGGCGGTGACAACCGGGGCGGGCAGGGCGGCGGCCTCCAGATAGGCCAGACGGGCGGCCATCGCCGCATCCGGCTGGTCGGCGCTTTGGGGCAGGGAGAGGCGTGCAGCTTCCAGCGAAAGGGGGGGGAAGGCGGGGTCTGCGGTCACGCCGTCCCAATGCACTGCGGATGCGATCTGCAAGTCCGAGATAATGCGCAGCGGATCGACGAGTGTCGTGATGGTCACCGCATCGCCCTGCCCGGCAGGCGCGGTGAATGCGCCGGCATCGACGGCGGCCTGCCAGCTATCGGTAAGGACGCGCAGCCCATCAGTGTCAGCGCCGCGCGATTTCGGCAGATTGGCGCGTCGCCGCGCCGCCTCGCGTCGCAGGATGCCGGGAATATCGCCGGGGCGCGTGAGGAGCGCGCGCAAAAAGAAAACGACATCTTCGACGCCCAGACCGAAAATCCTGATAGTGCTCAAACCGCTCATGCCGCCTGTCTTGGCGGCTTCGCGATATGGTTGCAAGTCTCGCGCCTCGCCTCCGGCCGGAACTGGTTGTATAGACACGCGACGCGAGGGACCGGGTTGAGAATGATCGACGGCATTTACGGATACATCGAGGGCCGCGTGCTGGCGTGGGAAGCCGCGCGCAGAGGCCAGCGCCATGCGGGCCGCATGGTCCGTGATGAGGCAGCGATTGGTGCGCTGGGCGATGTGCCCGCGCTGGTCGGTGATGCGGCGCTGGTCAGCTTTGATCTCTTCGATACCCTGCTTCACCGGACGCGATTGGCACCGGAGGCGATCACCCGCAAGACGGCAGGCTTTGCACGCCTGATTGCAGGTGCACGGGCGGGGGAAGCGGTTTTTACAGCGCGCCACCGGTTTGCGGTGCGCGCCAAGGCGGCGATGATTGCGGCCGGCACGGGGGATGAGCCGCCATTGGTCGATCTTTTCGCCGATGCCTTGCGCGCCGCAGGCATTGCCGATGCCGATACGCTGGCTGCCCGGCTGGTGGCGTTCGAGACCGAGGTGGAGCGCGCAGGTATCCGGGCCGCGGACGGGGCTATCGACGTTCTCGACCGGGTCACCGCCGACGGGCGGAAGACTGTCGCGATTTCCGATATGTATCTGCCCGCCGAGGCGATCACCGCGATGCTGGCGCGTGCCGGGCTTGGCGACCGTTTCGACAATGTGTTCGTCTCCGCCGAGGAAGGTTGGACCAAGAAAAGCAGTCGCCTCTACCAGATTGTGGCGGAGCGACTGGAGGTTGACCCGGCGCACTGCCTCCATATCGGCGACCGGATCGACAGTGATGTGCGCCCGGCGCGCGCGGCGGGCTGGCGTGCGCTGCACTTCGTGGAGGAGCACCAGGTCGCAAAGGCCGAGGCGCGGCGCATTATCGACAGCCATGTGCCTACCCCCGCCCTTCGCGCCGCAGATATCGGGCGTGCGCTTTCGATTGCCGATCCGGCACCCCTCGCCAGCCTTGATCGCATCATCGACCAGTTGATCGGTCCGGCGGCCGGCCTTTTGGCGCTGCGCGGGCTTGGCCAGATGTCAAAATGCGCCGCGCCGCGTCTCTACCACCTCAGTCGGGATGCGACGGTCATCGGCGAGATCGCGGATCTTGCGCGGATCACTCACCCGCATCTCGCGCCACCGGATGCCGAGGTCCGGCCCCTGTCGGTCAACCGCGTGCAGGGGGCGCTGCTGACCCTGAGAACGGATGATGACATTGCCGCGCTCGATCATCTTGTGCCCTATCTGACGGGCAGGCCCGCTTCGGCGGAGGCACTGATCGCGGCGTTCGGGCTGTTGCAGGATGATTTCACCGATCAGATGATGGCGGTTGAGGGTCCTGAATTCCTGGCACTTGCGCGCGATGACAGAAGATTTCGCGTCGCGCTCGCGACGAAAAGGGTGGCGGTGGAAACATATCTCGACGCCATCGGTCTGACTGGTCCCGGTGGGGCGGTCCTGATGGATATCGGATATTCCGGCACATTCGGCGTCCAGCTGTCGGCTTTGCTGCATGACCGCCCGCCCGTCCCACGTCAGATCGAATGCCTGTTCCTCATGACCAGCCGGTATTTGAACGGCAATCTGCGCCTATTGCATCCCCAGATCCGTTTGCATCCCGGCATTGCGCTGGATCATCGTCGCCGCTCCGCCCGGTGGGCGAGCTGGAACTTCGCCTGGGCGGAGCCGTTCTTCGTTGATCCCGACCGGGGGAAGTTGCGCGGTTATGAAGGGGGAGAGCCGGTTTTCGATCCCTCACCCCTCGACGAGGCGACGCGGGCCCATCGGCGCGTCATCCTTGGGGCAATTCGCACCCGTGCGTTACGGTTCATCGATGAGTTCCACCGCGCGCCCGGCGATGCGGAGGAAGTGGCCGCACTGCTCCAGACCCGGATGGAACGTTTCGTGGGTCGACCGAGCCGGTCTGAGGAGCTTGCGATGCGAGATCTGAGCCACCAGTCAGGCCAGAGCAAGATCGCGGTACGGGACATGACCCGGACTGTGAATCCGATACGCCTGCGGTCCGAACTGCGCGATATGCGCTTCGACGATTATTGGGTGCAGGGCAGTCTCGCCCGGTCCGGCCTCGGTCTGGTGAACCGGGCAATGGCGGACGCGCCGACAGCGGACCAGCGCGCCGATCCGCGCGCCATGTGGGACTGAGACAAGGTGCTCCGCCTCGCGCCCGTTTCACATCGCCCTTTAACTGGTCTAGAGGGGCGGGCATGAAAAAGCTCTTCCTCTGCGTCGGCGCGGCAAAGACCGGCACGACCTGGCTCTACCGCAATCTGGAGCGTAATCCGGGCTTGTGGTTCACGCCGGAGAAGGAGCTGAACTATTTTTTCACCCGCCATGGCTGGTTCGACCGGCTGACGCGGGAATTGCGAGACAATCGTGCCCGGCGGGTGATGGAAAAAGTCGAAGCGCGCGGCGCTGATCCGGCAGAGACGGCAACGGCGGCCGACTGGTGCGCGCGTTACCACGCCGATCCGATTGACGCGGTGTGGTATCGCAGCCTGTTCGACGGGATGCCCGAGGATCGTTGGGCCGCCGATTTTAGCCCGTCTACGTCCCTCATTCCTTCGGGATGGGACGATGTCGCCAGCTTTGCGACTGAGCTACGCATCGTCTATCTCATGCGCGAGCCGCAGGAGCGGCTGTGGTCCCACGCCAAGTTTCATGCACAGTTCACAGGCGTTCTCGACCGGTTTCGCACCATGTCCCTGCAGGAAATCGAGCGCTTCGTCGATAAATCGCAGCTTCTCTTCGATGGCCGCTACGGCACCAATCTGCGCCGGATGCTGGCCCATATCCCGCGCGAGCACATCCTTCTGATCGACAATGCGCGCGTGCGCACCCATCCCGTCGATGTGCTGCGTGAGGTCGAGACATTTGTTGGCCTGCCGGAGACGCCTATCGATGACGCCAGCGTCAACCAGCCGATAAACCTGTCAGAGCGATTGCCCATGCCGGATGGGTTCGGCGATGTCTGGCGTCAGGAATTTCGCGATGAACTGGCCATGCTGACTGCTGAGGGCGTGGCCTTCGCCGACGACTGGGCTGCGCTGCACGCCCGATTGCCATACCGACGCAGGAGCGTTCTGGCGCGCCTTTTTGGCCGATAACCTCGTACCGGTCGCAAATCAGCCGGACGGCATGACCTCCATCGTGAACACCTCGACACCCTTGGACGAGGACACATCGCAGATGACCTGTACCTCGCGTTCGACACCGTCGAGCGTCACGGAGACGCGCCCGGTCACGCGCTGCATGAAGTCCTTCATGGGTTCCGTGTCGTAGCGCTGAATGGACATCGCCTCGCCGCCCCGCGCCATGAGGTCATGTTCGGCCCGCGCAACACAGGCGAGTACGGCCTGATCGGGCAGGATGCGGATGTTTTCCTCGGTATATGCCGGCCGTGCGGCCAGCAGGGTGGGCGCAACCAGGATCACGGCATGCACAACCCCAGATTTCATCAGTCAGTCCTTTCCTTCCGATCGTTTGTGCGACAGTACTGCAACCATGTCTTGCGGCAAGGTGGTATTGGCCGCGGCGGCGATCACAGCTTCGACATCTGCACGGATTGGCATCGATGGTGCGGCGCCGTCGCGGGTGACGGACACGGCCGCGGCGGCGGCGGCAAAGGTCAGTGCCTGGTCAAGCGCCGCGCCCATGGCGCGCATCGCGGCAAATGTCCCGCAAAAACAATCGCCTGCGCCTGTGGTATCGCGGACTTTCATCGACAGGGCTGGAACGAACAGAACATCGTCCCTCGTCACGGCGACCGCCCCCCGTTTGCCTAATGTCACGATGATGATCTGGTCTGCATGGATGCGCAGCGCCATGGCGGCCTGAAGGACATCCTGCTCCGACGCATCCTCTGTCAGGGGCCGTCCTGTATAGGCCGCGCATTCTGTTTCGTTGACGATCAGAACATCGGTGGCTTCCATCAGCCCGTCAGGCATTCTCAGCGCGGGCGCGGCGTTCAGAATGGTGGTGCATCCGGCGGATTTGCCTGCGGCGAACCATTTTGCGGTCAGTTCTGGCGGCGTTTCCATCTGGGCCAGAATGCAGGCACCTTCCGGTGGGTCCGGCAGCGTGACGTCCTCAACGCGGCCATTGGCACCGGGGCTCACGGTGATCGCGTTCTCGCCCGCCACATCGACTGCGATCAGGGCAGTGCCCGTCGCTCCTTCCAGCGGGGCAATGCCATCGGTGTTGACGCCATAGCCGCGCATCAACGAGATGATATCAAGACCGAAGTTCTGATCGCCGATGGCACCGAACATTGCCACATCGGCACCGACGCGGGCGGCAGCCACGGCCTGATTGGCCCCCTTGCCGCCCAGAAGCACCGTCAGATCGCTGCCCTGAACGGTTTCACCCGGACGCGGCAACGCGGTCACGCGCGCGACGATATCGACATTGAGTGACCCAAGGACACATAGCTTTTTCTGCGCCATTTTGACCGCTCCCGCTGGACTCTTCGCCCGTAATCCGCATTGATCTTATTCAGGTCTGTTGCAATGCGAAAGCAGCGACAGGCGATCCAACAGTGACGTTGCGGGCCGTCGATCATCTCGGTCGGACATCGGTGGCGCGACGGTGTTTAGACGCCCGTTTCGGGCAGAGACAGGGAGACCCCAATGAACCTTCTCAAACTCGCAGCCGCAGCCGTGATTGGCATTGCCGCTGCCACGAGCGCCTTCGCGGCCGCCCATTCGGTCAAACCGGCCGTGATCTACGATATGGGTGGCAAGTTCGACAAATCCTTCAACGAAGGCGTCTACAATGGCGTGAAGAAATTCACCGACGAGACGGGCATCGAGGTGATGGAGTTCGAGGTCACCTCGGAGACCCAACGCGAGCAGGCCATGCGCCGCATGGCGGAGCGTGGGGCGACCATCGTCCTCGGCGTCGGGTTTGCCCAAGCTGACGCGATTGCGAAGGTCGCTGCGGAGTTTCCGGACACGGATTTTTCCATCATCGACGTAACCTGGCTTGATGCGCCGAATATCCGCCAGTACGGGTTCAAGGAGCATGAAGGGTCCTATCTGGTTGGCGTTGCGGCGGCGCTTGCCTCCGAGACCGGCACCGTCGGCTTTGTCGGTGGCATGGACATCCCGCTGATCCGCCATTTTGCCTGCGGTTACGTACAGGGTGTGAAAGCCACAAATCCCGATGCCGAAGTGTTCCAGAACATGACCGGATCGACCCCGGCGGCCTGGAACGACCCGGCCAAGGGTGCGGAACTGACGCAGAGCCAGATCGACCGTGGGGCTGACGTTGTCTATCACGCTGCTGGCGGCACCGGTGTCGGTGTGATCCGCGCTGCCGCTGATGCAGGCAAGCTGGCCATCGGCGTCGACAGCAACCAGAACGGCATGGCACCGGGATCGGTTTTGACCTCCATGCTGAAGCGCGTTGATGTCGCTGCCTACGAGACGTTCAAAGACGCCGCGGCAGGGGATTTCGAGACAGGTGTTCGCGTCCTTGGTGCTGCCGAAGGCGGTGTGGACTGGGCACTGGACGAGAACAATGCGGACCTGATCACCGACGATATCAAGACGGCGATTGAGGATGCCAAGGCCAAGATCATCTCAGGCGAAATCACGGTGGCGGAGTATTACGCGACCGAAAGCTGCCCGGTGCAGTAAGCCTTGCAGGCCGAAAACCAGACGGGGGGCGCGGCCGCGCCCTCCTACGCGCTGGAGGTGCGGGGGGTCGACAAGTCCTTCGGTCTCGTCCACGCGAACAAGAACATCAATCTGAATGTCGCCAAGGGCTCGATCCATGGCATCATCGGCGAGAATGGCGCGGGCAAGTCGACGCTGATGAACATTCTCTACGGGATGCACCCCGCCGACCGGGGCGAGATTCTGATTGATGGCGAGGCGGTAAGGATGACCTCCTCCGCTGTCGCTATCTCCCACGGCATTGGCATGGTGCATCAGCATTTCATGCTGGTGCAGACCTTTTCGGTTCTGGAAAATGTGATGTTGGGGGCGGAGAAGGATTTCCGCCTCGCCTCCTCCGACGTGGCGACACGGGCGCTGATCAAGCGGATGGCCGATGACTATGGGCTGTCGGTTGACCCGGATGCGATCATCCATGACCTGCCGGTCGGATTGCAGCAGCGGGTGGAGATCATCAAGGCGCTGCGTGGCGGCGCGCGCATCCTGATCCTTGATGAGCCAACGGGCGTTCTGACCCCGCAGGAGACCGAGGGGTTCTTCGAAATCCTGCGTGCCTTGCGCGACGAAGGCGTCACGATCCTGCTGATCACCCATAAATTGCAGGAGATCATGGCCCTGACCGATCAGGTCTCCGTCATGCGGCAGGGAGAGATGGTTGCGCACCGTGTCACCGCGGATACCTCCCGCGAGGAACTGGCGGAATTGATGGTCGGCCGAAAGGTCCTGCTGCAGGTCGACCGGCCGGAGGTGCACACCGGTGCGCCGGTGCTGAAGGTCGAGAACCTGCGCTTTGTTGATGCTGAGGGCGTCGAGCGGATCAAGGGTCTGAATTTCGAGTTGCGAGCGGGGGAGCTGCTGTCGGTTGCCGGTGTCTCCGGCAATGGTCAGTCGGAGCTTCTGGACGTGCTCGCGGGCATCAGTACGCCGACATCGGGTGCGATCACCATCGCGGAGACGGTCATCAGTGCCGACCACCCCCGCGGCCCGGCAGGCATGCGCGCCCTCGGTGTCAGTCATGTGCCGGAGGACCGTCATCATCGTGGACTGGTCCTGCCGTTCAGCGGCGAAGACAACTCCATCCTCGGCTTTCAGGATACGGCTGCGGCGGGAGCGGGATTTGCGCTCGACCGTACGCATATCGCAACCCGCGCCGCCGCCCATGTAGCGGAGTTCGACGTTCGTCCCCCAACCGCGGGGCTCCGTGCCGGGCAGTATTCCGGCGGCAACCAGCAAAAGCTGGTGTTGGCGCGGGAGATTGATGCCGCGCCAAAGCTCCTCCTCGTCGGGCAACCGACCCGCGGCGTCGATATCGGGGCAATCGAGTTCATTTATGAGCGCCTGATGCGCCTGAAGGCCACGGGCTGCGCGATTCTTCTGGTGAGTGTGGAGCTTGAGGAAGTGCTCAGCCTCTCCGACCGTATCCTCGTGATGTCCAATGGTGAGCAGACCGGCATGGTCGACCGCGCCGACGCGGATGAGAGGAGCCTCGGCCTGATGATGGCTGGTGTGACTGCCGAAGAGCGGGGGGCGGCATGATCTTCGAGACGCGGTGCGAGGGGGTGAGGGCGGTCCCGGCGCAGGGCCGGGACGGTTGCACCCCGTGCGCTGCTATCGCCCTACTCTCGCACCGCCCCGGCCCTGCGCCGGGGCCGCCCCCCTTCGGAGCCGAAGCATGAGCGCCGCGCCCCCCCTCCCGCGTTGGGCCGATGTGGGCCTTTTGCCGATCATCAACATTCTGGCTGCCCTTGTCGTGTCCGGCATCATCATTGCACTCATTGGCGAGGATCCGTTCCGGGCGATGGGCGTGATGGTGAAGGGTGCCTTCGTCTACAATGGTGCGCTTGGCTACACGCTGTATTACACGACGAATTTCATCTTCACTGGCCTTGCCGTCGCCGTCGCCTTCCATGCCGCGATGTTCAATATCGGCGGAGAAGGCCAGGCCTATGTCGGCGGGCTAGGCGCGGGCGTCGCGGTCCTGATGGCGGATCAGTTTCTGCCGGGTGTCCTGCTGATCCCGTTTGCGGTGATCTTTTCGGCGCTCTTTGGCGCGGCCTGGGCCTTCATTCCGGGTTATCTTCAGGCGGTGCGCGGCTCGCATATCGTGATCACGACGATCATGTTCAATTTCATCGCCTCGTCGCTGATGGTGTACTTCCTCGCAGGGCCGCTGATGCGCGACGGCCAGGGCGCGCCGGAGACACGCCCTTTCGCCGAGGCGGCGCAGATGCCGTACATTCACGAGATGCTGGCGGTGTTCGGGATCGAGACCAGCCGGTCCCCTCTGAACTTTTCGCTCTTCATCGCGCTGGCGGCGGCGGTGCTGGTCTGGTTCATCATCTGGCGCACGCGGTTTGGCTATTCGCTGCGTGCGATGGGGTTCAGCCCCGGTGCCGCTGAATATGCTGGCATGAAAACCACGCGGATCATCGTGCTCACCATGCTCCTCTCGGGCGGGCTCGCCGGTCTGATGGCATCGAATGCTGTTCTGGGGGAGCCGCACAAGCTGGTCCTGAATTTCACCGGTGGATATGGGTTCACTGGCATTGCGGTGGCGCTGATGGGACGTAACCATCCCATCGGGATCGTCCTTGCCGCCCTGTTATTCGGCGCGCTGACCCAAGGCGGGACGGAACTTGATTTCGAATTCCAGACCATCACCCGCGAGACGGTGCAGGTGGTGCAGGGCCTGATCATCCTCTTTTCTGGCGCGCTGGCCTATCTTTTTGCGCCTTGGCTGGCGCGTGCGCTGGCACCGTTTTTGTCGAAGCGTGAGGCAGCGGTATGAGCGATTTTCTCTTTCAGCTGGTCCTGACCTTCGATGCCACCCTGCGGGTTGCGACGCCGCTGATCCTTTGCGGGATGGCAGGGATTTTCTCCGAACGCTCGGGCGTCATCGACATCTCGCTTGAAGGCAAGATGCTGGCCGGTGCCTTTTCAGCAGCGGCGGTGGCGCATCTGACCGGGAACCCGTGGGCGGGCGTTGGCGCGGCGATCCTGACGGGTGTGTTCCTCGCCCTCATCCACGGGTTCGCCTGCATCACCCATCGGGGCAATCAGGTCATATCGGGTCTGGCAATCAATATCCTGGCTTCCGCACTGACCGTGACAATCGGGATCGCTCTTTTCCGGCGCGGCGGATCAACGCCGTCACTGATGAATGATGAACGGATACCGACGATTGACCTGCCTTTTGCTGAACTACTCGCCAATGTCCCGCTGATCGGAGCGATTTATACCGAAATCCTGTCGGGCCATCGTGTGCTGGTCTATGTGGCGCTGCTTGCCGTGCCGCTGACCGCCTGGGTGCTGTACAAGACCAGCTTCGGCCTGCGCATTCGCGCCGTTGGTGAAAGCCCGGAGGCGGTGGACAGCGCCGGTATCTCGGTCCACTGGATGCGCTACAAGGCGGTCATTATCGCGGGTGTCTTCACCGGTATTGCGGGGGCTTACCTGTCTGTTGCCCATGGCGGTGAGTTTGGCCGGGAGATGTCTGCGGGCAAGGGATACATAGCGCTCGCCGCTGTCATCTTCGGTAAGTGGCGGCCTGTGCCGACAATGTTCGCCTGTCTTCTGTTCGGCTTTCTGGGCGCTGCGGCAGACCGGTTGCAGGGGCGTGACCTGCCCCTGATCGGTCAGGCCCCGACGGACCTGATGATCGCCCTGCCCTATATCCTGACAGTGGTTCTTCTGGCTGGGTTCATCGGCAAGGCCAACCCGCCGCGCGATATTGGAGAGCCCTATCCGAAAGGCAAGTAGGCGACGGCCCGCTGCCCCTGACTGCCGGCATCAAACGTCCAGATTGACGACGCTCAGCGCGTTCTCCTGTATGAACTTGCGCCGGGGTTCCACCACATCGCCCATGAGGGTGGTAAAAATGTCGTTGGCTTCGTCCATATGGTCTATCTTGACCTGCAACAATGTGCGGGCGTCGGGGTCGAGCGTCGTTTCCCAAAGCTGATCGGGGTTCATCTCTCCAAGCCCCTTGTATCGCTGAAGGTTCAGCCCCTTTTCGCCTTCATCGAGGATGAGATCCAGCAACTCCGTCGGCGAGCGCACGAGGGCTGATCGGTCCTTGCGCTCCAGCGTGGCTGCCCTGTCGTAGATTTCTTTCAGGCTGTCGGAATGGCTGGCAAGGCGGCGCGCTTCGGCCGAATTGCAGGCAGCAGCGTCGATGCCGCGGGTCTCGGTCACACCGCGCAGAGTGCGCTCAAAGACCATGCCGCCATCCTGTGATGGGCGGCCCTGCCAGCCGCGTTCCGTGTCTGGCGCAACTGCGTTCAGTCGGTCGGCCACCAGCGCCGCGGCCTCGGCAGCAGGCAGGCGAAGTAGCTGGCCAGGCAGACCGTTTTCCGTCGCCTCGCCGGGTTTGCGGCGGAAAACACAGGCAATTGCGGCTTGTTCCAGCACGAAGCGGGGCAGATGGGTCGGGAAATTGCCGAGAATGGCGCGGATCGTCCGCGCCTCTTCCACCACCCGCGCGAGGTCCTGACCGCCCATTCGCGCACCATCGGCAAGGCGCAGGGTCGTATCGCTCAGCCCCTGGTCGATCAGGTAATCATCCAGCGCCTTCTGGTCCTTCAGATAGACCTCCGACTTGCCGCGCCCGACTTTGTAGAGCGGTGGTTGCGCGATGTAGAGATAGCCGCCTTCGATCAGTTCCGGCATCTGGCGGTAGAAGAATGTCAGCAGCAGTGTGCGGATATGTGCGCCATCCACATCCGCGTCCGTCATCAGGACGATCTTGTGATAGCGCAGTTTGGAGATATCGAACTCGTCGCGCCCGATACCGGTGCCGAGCGCCATGACGAGATTGCCGATTTCCTGGCTGCCGAGCATCCGGTCAAACCGTGCCCGCTCCACATTCAGGATCTTCCCGCGAAGAGGCAGAACCGCCTGTGTGCCCCGATCGCGCCCTTGCGTGGCCGATCCGCCGGCGCTGTCACCCTCGACGAGGAAAAGCTCGGTCTTGGTTGCGTCCTTTTCGGAGCAGTCCTTCAGCTTGCCCGCAAGGAACGTAACGTCGAGCGCCGATTTGCGGCGCGTCAGCTCACGCGCCTTGCGCGCCGCTTCACGTGCCAGCGCGGCCTCGACGATCTTCGAAACGACCTGCCGGGCTTCGGTCGGATTTTCCTCGAACCATTCGGCCAGTTTTTCGTTCATCAGGCTTTCGACCGCCGGGCGGACTTCCGACGAGACCAGCTTGTCTTTGGTCTGGGAGGAGAATTTCGGGTCCGGCACCTTGACGGAAAGCACACAGGTCAGACCCTCGCGCGCATCATCGCCAGTGAAGTTCACCTTTTCCTTCTTCGCGATACCCGATGACATGGCGTAATTGTTGATCGTCCGCGTCAGCGCGCCGCGAAAGCCCGCCATATGGGTGCCGCCATCGCGCTGGGGGATGTTGTTGGTGAAGGGCAGGACGTTTTCGTGATAGCTGTCGTTCCACCACATCGCGACCTCGACGCCGATCTCGTCGCGTATGCCTTCGATATAGATCGGCTCCGGGATCATCGCGGTTTTCGAGCGGTCGAGATATTTGACGAACTCCCGCACGCCGCCCTCATAGACCATCGTCTCTTCCAGTGGTTCCGCCGGGCGTTCATCGCGCAGTGTGATGCGCACGCCCGAATTCAGGAAGGCAAGCTCGCGCAGGCGGTGTTCCAGCGTCTTGTAGACATAGTCGACATTGGAGAATGTCTCGGTGGAGGCGAGGAAGCGCACTTCGGTGCCCTTGCGCCCATTGGCCGGGCCGACAACCTCCAGCGACTTGGTGGTAAAGCCGCCCTCGAACCGGGCGACATGTTCCTGATCATTGCGCCAGATGCGCAACTCCAGCCATTCGGAGAGGGCGTTGACGACGGAAACACCAACCCCGTGCAGACCGCCCGAGACTTTATAGGAATTGCTGTCAAATTTCCCGCCCGCATGGAGCTGCGTCATGATCACTTCGGCGGCGGAGACGCCTTCCTCGGGGTGCATGTCGACCGGGATCCCGCGGCCATTGTCGCTGACCGAAACCGATCCATCGGCATGTAGTGTGACTGACACAGTGTCGCAGTGCCCGGCCAGCGCCTCGTCGATGCCATTATCGACGACCTCATACACCATATGGTGCAGGCCGGAGCCATCGTCCGTATCTCCGATATACATGCCGGGGCGTTTTCGAACAGCCTCCAACCCTTTGAGAACCTTAATGGAATCTGCCCCGTACTCTTCGGGGGTTTTGTCGTTTTCAGTCATGCGCCTGCAGTGTCCTTTTTTGGTCTCATCTTATACCCCCTAGGCGCGGCAATGTCATGGTCAGAAGGGTCTGCGGATTTGACAGACGGCACCTTATTTGCGACCCCCGCCGCAGCGGTTTGGAGGCAGATGTAAGCGATGCCGATGGGCACCCCGACACAGCGACCCGCCACCGGGTCAGGCGGCAACGCCATCACGCCGCGCGCACCCGATTTCCTGTGCATCGGCGCGCAGAAGGCGGCGACGGCGTGGCTGCGAAGCAATCTGTCGGCGCATCCGGGGATCAAACTGCCATTCGCGAAAGAGCTACATTACTTCGACAGCCGCACGCACGGAGATCGAAATTTCTTTCTGCCACTCCTGCAGAAACGTTTAGCAAAGAAGATAGAGCAGGCGCGTGCAAGGGGGGCACCCGAAGCCCATCTTGCTCACATGCGCCGACTGGGTGACCCGGATCGCATATTGACGCTCGATTGGTATCTGGACGCATTCGCGCTGGTACCGCCGCGCAAGATTACTGGCGAATTCACGCCCCGATATGCGGCGATGCCTGAAGACATGATGGATGAACTGTTTGCGCTCGCGCCGCGGGTAAAGCTGATCTACATCATTCGCGATCCGTTCGATCGGGCGTTGTCGAGCTTCCGGATGGAGGTCGCGCGTCAGGCCATCGACCCCGAAAACCGAACCGCGATGGATGATTTCGCCGCCTACTGGTTGCGCCGCAGCGGCAAACAGCAGAGCAATTATGCCTGCTTCATCCCCCGTTGGGATGCGCGAACGGTCGAGGGTGAAACGATGCTCTATCTGCCGTTCGGTGACGTCAAAACCGACCCTGATGCAGTGTTGCGGCGGGTCGAAGCGTTTCTGGGTCTCACCGAAGGCCCGGCCCAATCGCGTGCCAGAAACAAGTTCAATCGTACGGCACCGATTGCGGTGCCGAACTGGCTGGTGGAACAGCTTCGCGAGGACATGGCACCCCATCTGAAATTTCTCCAGGACAGGTTCTCGCGCGATTTCGTCGACCGCATTCGTTAGTCACGCTTGGCGCGGTGCCGGGTGGGACCCGGTCATCGACACGGTCGCTGCGGGCATGGGCAGCGGCGAAGCTTGGCAACCCCGCCTGCATCCGCTATCTCCCCGCGCGACCCTGTTGCGATGCCGGAGCCGACCATGGCCAAGGACAAGAAGAAGAACTCTCGCCCCCGCGCCGAGACCCCGCGCGGGTTTCGCGACTATTTTGGTGCGGAGGTGACGGAGCGCGCCGCGATGCTGTCAGCCATTACAGAGGTCTATCACCGCTACGGCTTCGATGCGCTGGAGACGAGCGCGGTGGAGACACTGGATGCGCTTGGTAAACACCTGCCCGATGTCGACCGGCCCGAAAGCGGTGTTTTTGCGTGGGACGGGCGGGAGTTTGAGGACCGCGAAGGTGATCTGCATCCTCGCGATGCGTTGGCGCTGCGCTATGACCTGACCGCCCCGCTGGCCCGTGTCTATGCCGAACACAACCTGGCGCTTCCAACCCCTTATCGGCGCTATGCGGTCGGTCCGGTTTGGCGCAACGAAAAGCCGGGTCCGGGACGCTATCGTCAGTTTTATCAATGCGATGCCGATACGGTCGGCAGTGCCTCGCCTGCGGCGGATGCCGAGATCTGCGCCATGCTTGCCGACGCGCTGGAGGCGGCGGGTATTGCGCGCGGCGACTATGTGATCCGCATCAATAACCGCAAGGTTCTGAACGGTGTGATGGAGGTTGTCGGCCTCCTCGACCCGAAAAATCCCGAAGCCGGGGAGGAAGCGCGGGGCACGGTCCTGCGCGCCATCGACAAGCTGGACCGCCTTGGCCCGGACGGCGTGCGTGCGCTGCTGGGTGAGGGGCGCAAGGATGAGAGCGGTGATTTCACCAAGGGTGCGGGGTTGGGTGCCCCAGAGGCGGACATCGTGATGAGCTTTGTCGAAGCTGAACGAAGCGACGGCGCGGCGACCTGCGCGAGGCTCCGTGAGGTTGTTGCCGGATCGGAAGCTGGCCTGACAGGCGTCACTGAGCTTGAAACCATCGCCGCTCTTCTGGAGGCGCAGGGCTATGGTGACCGTGCCAAGATCGACCCCTCCATCGTGCGCGGCCTCGGCTATTACACCGGCGCAGTCTATGAGGCGGAGCTGACCTTTGAGATCACCGACGAGAAGGGTCAGAAGCGCCAATTCGGATCGGTTGCGGGGGGCGGGCGCTATGATGATCTGGTGATGCGGTTCACCGGCCAGCGGGTGCCGGGCACGGGTGTCTCCATAGGTGTCGATCGACTGCTGGCCGCCTTGCGCGAACGGCGGGGCGCGACCGAGGCGGCCTATGGCGAGGGCCCGGTTCTGGTCACCGTCATGGATAAGGACCGGCTGTCGGACTACCAGACCATGGTCGCCGAATTGCGCAATGCGGGTCTGCGGGCCGAGATGTTCCTCGGCGGCGGCAATATGGCCAAGCAGTTGAAATACGCCGATAAACGCACCTGTCCGGTCGCGATCATCGAAGGCGGCAACGAGCGGGAAGCGGGCATTGTCCAGTTGAAGGACCTCGCCCTCGGCGCGCGTCTTGCTGCCGAAATCGAGACCAACGAGGAATGGAAGGCCCAGCCCGCCCAGATCGAGGTGCCGCGCGCCAATCTGGTGGGTGAGGTGAAGGCGATGCTGACGCGAGGCCGCGCGTAAGTGGCATCCGCGCGGGCATACATGGCAGGGGGGCGGATCGGCGACGACCTCGCGCGCCTGTCGGCCCTGCGCGACCGTGTTTTGCAGGGTTTTGTCCGTGCCGGTGCAGCGCGGGTGGAACCGGAGACGTTACAACCTGCCGACCTCCTCCTGGACCTTTACGGCGAGGATATCCGCGCGCGCGCCTTCCTTGTTCATGATCCGGTCGAAGGGGAGCTGGTCCTTCGCCCCGATTTTACCGTTCCTGTCACACGCCTCCATATGTCCGACGGCGGTGATGCGGCAAGGTATGCCTATGAAGGGCTGATCTGGCGGCGTCAGGATCCTGGCTCGATCCGTCCGACCGAGTATCTGCAGGCCGGGTTGGAGCTGTTCGGCGGCACCGATCCGGCAGAGGACGAGGCGGAGGTGTTCGTGCTGATCCGCGATGCGCTCTGCGGTGTTGAGGCGCGGCCCCTGACCGGAGACCTTGGTATCATATTTGCCGCCATCGACGCGCTGGCCACCAGCGAGCGTCGCCGCGCAGCACTGCGCCGTCATGTGTGGCGGCCCGCGCGGTTCAAGGCGCTGCTGGATCGTTTTGCGGCTGCTGCGGTACCATCGGCACCGCGCGGTGCGTTGCTTTCGGCTGATGATGGAACCCGCCGCGAAACCATCCGTGCCGCTGGCAAGGTGGTCGGCATGCGGTCGCCGGAGGATGTCGCAGCGCGCCTTCTGGTGCTATCAGAGGATCAGTCGCTCGGCCCGATTGCCCCCGCTGACAAGGCGATGATCGAGGCCGTGCTGGCGGTCAAGGGGCCGTCGGTGGAGGCGTTGCGCGATCTGCGCGCGATGGACCTGGCGGCTATGGCCCCGGCGCTGGACAAACTGGAGCACCGTCTGGCTGCCCTGTCGGCGCGCGGTGTGGATGCCGAAAACCTGCCTTTTGATGCGACCTTCGGGCGGGGGCTTGAATACTACGATGGCTTCGTCTTCGAGCTTCGCAGCCCGGACCCGGCGCTGCCACCGCTTGGTGGGGGCGGGCGTTACGATGCGCTCACCTCCATTCTGGGCGGTGGCATCGGCTCCACCGCCGTCGGCGGTATCGTGCGGCCCGAAGCGGTGCTCGCGGCCGGAGGGCAGGCGTGATGCTGAAACTCGGGCTCCCCTCCAAAGGCCGGTTGCAGGCACAATGCGTCAACTGGTTCACTGCGCGCGGTGTGGGCGTGGAACGCACAGATGAAGACCGCGAATATGCAGGCCGCGTCACTGGCGTCGGGGGGGTAGAACTGGTGCTGCTGTCGGCGTCCGAGATCGCGCGGGAACTGGCCGCCGGGCGCATCCATCTTGGCGTGACGGGCCGCGATCTGGTGGAGGAGAGCATACCCGGCTGGGCGCAAAAGCTGGATCTTCTGGCACCTCTTGGGTTTGGTCATGCCGATCTGATCGTCGCCGTGCCGTCCTTCTGGGTCGATGTCGAGACGATGCATGACCTGGATGCGGTGGCTGCCGCCTTCAGAGCGCGTCATGGCCAGCGTCTGCGGATCGCAACGAAATACCACAATCTTGCCCGCGCCTTCTTGCGCGATGCCGGCGTTGCCGATTATCGGCTGGTCGACAGCCAGGGCGCGACCGAGGCTGCACCGCTGAACCGAACGGCAGAGGCGATCATCGACATCACCTCCTCAGGCGAGACGCTGCGCGCTAATCACCTGAAGGTGCTGGATGACGGGCTGATCCTGGCCTCCGAAGCCTGGCTCTGCCTCTCGCGCGATGCCGACATGAGCGCACAGGAGCAGGTAACACTGGCGACGCTCCGCAAAACGCTCGGCATTTGATGCGCCCGATGGGCAATTGATCACAGCGCGTTCCACTTCTCGGCCCCGTCAGCGCGGCAGAAGCTGAAATATTTCCGCACCTTAACGGTTCGTTCATCATGGCCAGGTTTTCTCCACGCCAAGCCGACGCTGAATGCCGGACCGCCTGTGTGTCCTTGGGGGATATTCGGTAATTCGTGTGCGATCCGGCGGGCGTAACTGTTGTCGAATACTCCCACCCCACTTGTGACAGCAAGGATCAAAACATGAATGAATTTGTCGCTCTTCGTAAAGGTCTTCAGACCGCCAGCCTGTCTCTCCTGACAGCACTGACCACTCAGGGGCTTGCACTTACCGCCGTTGTGGCCGGCGCATTGTTCCTGATGTAGGTTTCACTCCGCGGCCAGCTGGCGCGATCGCGCAGCATCGGTCGCCTTTACCAGTTCAGAGGTGATGCCGGGCTCCGACAGGGCATGCCCGGCATCACCGACCATCTTCAATTCCGATCCCGGCCAGGCGCGATGCAACTCGAATGCTGATAGTGGCGGACAGATCATGTCATAGCGGCCCTGGACGATGGTACCGGGGATATCGCGGATGCGGCCGATATCACGCAGGATCTGGCCATCCTCGGCCAGAAAGCCGCGGTTCTTGAAATAGTGACTTTCGATGCGGGCGAAGGCCCGCGCATAGCTGGCCGCCGCGTAGCCGGGCGTTGCGCTATCATCGGCCCTCAATGTCGCTGTGGCTCCTTCCCAGCGCGCCCAGATCCGGGCGCAATCGGTCTGAACCGCAAGATCGCCGACCATGAGCCGCTTGTGATAGGCGGTAATCAGATCGCCCCGTTCTTCCTCGGGAATCGGGCACAGAAAGTCTTCCCAAAGATCTGGCCAGAATACGGACGCGCCGCCGCCATAGAACCAGTCCAGTTCGCGTTGGGTCATGAGGAAGATGCCCCTGAGGATCATCTCCGCCACACGCTTTGGATGTGTCTCCGCATAGATCAGCGCAAGCGTGGCACCCCATGATCCGCCAAAAAGCGTCCATTGATCGACACCGATGCGGCGGCGGATGGCTTCGATATCCTCAACAAGATCCCATGTGGTGTTGCGCTCCACGCTCGCATGGGGGCGCGATCGACCGCAACCGCGCTGGTCGAAGAGGATGATATGCCACGCCTCGGGATCGAAATAGCGCCGCATCCCCGGGCTGCATCCGCCACCGGGGCCGCCGTGAAGCACAACGACCGGGCGCGCGCCCTTGGTGCCGCACTCCTCGACGTAAACTTCGTGGCCGCCAGACACGGCCATACGAAACCTGTTGAAGGGCTCAATCGGTGCGTAGAGGGAACGGCGAGGCAGCATCTAGTCTCCAACAAACATCACGGGCATCCATTGCGATTGCCTCAGCTTGTCCCATGTCTTAGGGCGAAGCCAGACGGAAGCACAGCCCCGGAGCCGATTTTGCCGACAACCGAGACAAAAAGCGCCCCCTCGACTGTCGATGCGCGCGAGATTGCCAAGTTCGAGGCGATGGCGGATGCGTGGTGGGACCCGGATGGCAAGTTCCGACCCCTTCATGCAATGAATCCGTGCCGGATCGATTACATCGCCAAGATGATCGCCGCGGAATTCGGCCGCGATCGCCGGCAGCGCCGTCCCTTTGCCGGTCTGACGCTGGCAGATGTTGGCTGTGGCGGCGGGCTGGCATCGGAGCCGATGGCACGCCTTGGCTGTGCGGTTACGGGCTATGATGCTGCCGAGGACAGTCTTGCCATCGCCCGTCTTCATGCCGCCCAATCGGGTCTCACGATCGACTATCGCGCCGAGACGGCGGAGGAGGCTGCTGCCAATGGCGCGGCGTTCGACGTGGTGATTGCGCTTGAAATCGTTGAGCATGTCGCCGACGTTCCGGCCTTCGCCGATGCGCTGTCGCGCATGCTGCGCCCGGGCGGGCTGTTGGTCATGTCGACGCTGAACCGCACCGCCAAATCCTTTGCGACGGCCATTGTCGGGGCTGAGCATATCATGCGCTGGCTGCCGGTCGGCACCCATGACTGGCGCAAGTTCCCGACACCGAAGGAGCTGGAAGCCGCCCTGGCCGCAACAGGTTTGGACGTTGTTGATGCGCGCGGCATGGTTCCCGATCTGCGGCGCGGCGGCTGGCGTATCGATATGGACGACTTGTCAGTCAACTACATCATGACTGCGGTCAGGCCGGTGGCTGCCTGATCTTCAGGTGATGGTGATCGCAACCTCGGCACTGTCGCCGATGCCGTAGCGGACCTCGTCGCCCGAGACCGGCGCGCGGGTCTTGATGACCGACCCGGTGATGATCACCTCCCCCGCCCGCAGAATCTGCCCCCGATCGGTCAGCACGCCCGCGACCCACGCGAGGGAGCCAAAGGGATCAGCATCGCCAATCCTCGCCGAGACCGGTTCTTCATCATTCCACTGCAAAATGCCCGTCAGGCCATCGACATTTAGCGACCGCCAGTTGGCAATCGGTGGGCCGATCACGATGCCGCCGCACCAGGCATTGTCGGCAATCATGGTCGGCGCGCCAAGATCCCCGTAATTGGCACCTCGGTCGACGATCATCTCGAAAGCAGGGTGGATGCTGGCGACATCAGCGCGAATGGAATGCGCATCGAACGGGCCGTGGTCAGGCCCGAGATCGCGCGAAAGCACGCAGGCCAGCTCAAATTCCAGCCCCAGTCCGTGATAGGCGGCGAGGGGGATTTTGGCCGGGCTTTGATGGATTTCACTGCGAAAAATGCCGCCTGCAATCGGATGGTCGATCCCGCAGAGCTTTTGCTGAACGGCGGAGGCGAGCGCGATCTTGCGACCGCCAAGGGGCCCGCGCGTGCCCGGACCGCCTGCGCCATGTAGCTCATGCAGGCGGAACTGGGCGTCATAGGCGGCGTCGATGTCAGGCGGTACCAGATCACCACCAAGGTTCCCGAAGGTGACGTGTTCGGCATGCTGACGCATGATTTCCTGGGCAATCCGGTCCGGCTGGTCTGTCATCTTGTGCTCCTCGGCGGGTCTCAGGGTGCACGCAGCAAGTGCTGTGCAGTCAGGTCGTAAAGCGCGGCTGCCTTGGTCAATTGGTCAAGCGCGATAAACTCATCATCTGTATGGGCTTCCCGGAGGTTGCCTGGCCCGCAAATCACCGCCGGGCACCCGAAATTCGGCGCGTCCGTCCCACCGGGAAAGGCGACGGGCCGGGATGACCCCGTGATGGCCGCCGTCGCCTGTAGCGCCGCGTGAACAATCGGTGAAGTTAGATCGGTGTCGAGACCAGGCACATCCGGCGCAGGCGCGCCGATGGTCGCGTTGATACCTGCCTCTGCGATCACTGCCGCCAGTTCCGCACGCACGATAGTGGCGGTTTCGGCTGGCAATGTGCGCCGGTCGATTGTCAGAACCACCTCGCCCGGAACGGCGGAGTGGCTTTCACCACCTCTGATGAGAACCGGCGTCGCGCGGCCAAAACCCAGCAGGGGATGCGGCACGCGGGTCTGCAAGTGCTTGTCATATTTCATCACCCCGTCAATTAGGCGAGCCGTGTGAACCAGCGCGTTGTCGCCAAGTTCAGGTTGTGAGGAATGGACAGCCCGCCCGTGTACAGTCACCGGAAAGGCTGATTGTCCTTTATGGGCGGGCGCAACGGCCAGCATGGTTGGCTCGCACGTGATACAGAAATCGGCATGCGGGCCGTGGTCCCCGGCTGCGCTGGACCCGATCATAAGATGTTCCTCATCCACGACGAACATCAGGAGCAGGTCACCGGCGAAGCCGCGCCTCTTCGCCATGCGCGCCGTCTCCAACATTGCGGCAAGAGGCCCCTTCATATCGACCGCGCCACGACCATGGAGGTTGCCGTCACGGATCGTTGCAGCAAAGGGATCGCCCCCATAGGTGTCCGTGCCAACAGTGTCCATGTGACCTGCCAGCATCAGCGTTGGCCCGCCGCCACTGCCGCGCAAGCGGCCCCAGACATTGGGTCGCCCCGCTGCCACGTCATGGCGGCCTGTCTCCAGCCCGATGGCTGCCATGCTGGCCGTCAGCCAGTCAGCCATTTCCACCTCGCGATGGCCGGGGCCGGGTGGACCGTCATAGGGATTGACGGACGGGATGCGCACCATGGCGGTCAGGTCGGCGGTCATGCGCGCTAGATCAGGCTCCATTAGTGAATGATTAAGGATCGGATCGGTAAAGGCGAGCATTTTCCAACGCGCCGCGCGCATGATGGTAATTGACCATGCCGCCGCTTCGGCGTCTGTTGCCGCCATGACCCGCCCGCATTTAGCCTCCGCCACGCCCCCTGCCGTCGAAGCGTCGCAAGCCCGCGCCGAGAATTTGCGAGGTGCCAGCTTCATGATGGTCGCAATGGGGGCGTTTGTGATCAATGACAGCATCATGAAATCGCTTTCCGGCGACGTGCCGCTGTTTCAGGCGATTTTCGTGCGTGGTCTGTTTGCGACCATCCTTATCGGCGCGCTTGCCATGGTGCGCGGTGTGGCCCGCCCCCAGTCGCTGGCACGGCAGGATCGCTGGATCGCCATTCTGCGCGCAGCGGCCGAGATCGGCGCGACGACTTGTTTTCTGACCGCGCTCTTCAATATGCCGTTCGCCAATGCGATGGCGATTTTGCAGGCGACACCCCTCGCACTGACATTCATCGGGGCCCTCTTTCTGCGGGAAACCGTCGGCTGGCGGCGGTGGAGCGCCGTCGGCGTCGGTTTTCTTGGCGTGCTGCTGATCGTGCGTCCCGGGACTGAAGGGTTTAATGAAGCGACGCTTTGGGCGGTCGCGGCAGTTGCCTTCATATGTGCGCGCGACCTGGCGACACACCGTTTGTCGCGTGAAACGCCCTCCCTTTTCATCACGCTGATGACGGCAGCCGCGATCACGACGCTGGGGGGATTGGTGACCGCGACGCAAAGCTGGACACCGATGTCATTCAGCGGCCTTGGCCTTCTGGCCTTGGCCGCTTGTTTCCTGTTCGTCGGGTATCTGTTCAGCGTGATGACCATGCGTGTGGGAGAGATCACCTTCGTCTCTCCGTTTCGCTATTCGATCCTGATCTGGGCCTTGATCATCGGTTGGGTGGTCTTTGACGAGGTGCCTGCGTTGCCCACATGGATCGGCGCGGCGCTGATCACGGCGGCGGGACTTTACACATTCTTCCGCGAACGCAAGCTTGCCTGACGATCCCTCGCCTTCCATCAATTACGCTGCGCCAGCGCGATCCCGCCGAGGACAAGGAAGAGCGCCAGCGCGTGATAGAATGCGAACACCTCGCCCAGCACCAGAACGGCGAGGATTGCCGCGAAGATTGGCACGAGGTTGATGTAGAGCCCGGCCTTGCCCGGCCCGATCAGATCAACACCGCGCAGGAAGAACAACTGCGCCAGACAGGACGGGAAGATCGCGATGGCGACCGTCAGCGCCCACCCTGTAGGCGTTGGCCATTGATAGTCGGGCTGCACGGCCTCCCACACCGCGAGCGGCACTGACGCAATTGCGGCAATGACCGCGAAGAGGGTGAACAAGGCAGCTCCCGGCACCTGTGGGCGGTTGCGGATGGCGACGGTGTAGGCAGCGTACATCACGCAGGCCACCAGCATGATCAGATCGCCGTTGTTGAACGCAAGGTCAATCAGCCGCTGGACATCGCCTTTGGACGCGATCACCAGAACGCCCGACAGGGTGATTGCGACTCCAATCATCGCTCTGCCGGTCACGCGGTCGCCATAGACGGCGAAGGCCCCGAGCATCACCAGGACAGGCATCATACCCTGCAGGATGCCAATATTGATGCCGGTCGTCTGGGTCGACGCGATGTAAAAGAGCGTGTTGAACGCCGTGAAACCGGCGACAGACATCAGAATGATCACCCCCAGCTTTTCGCGCATTGCCGGCCAATGGGCGCGCAGCTCCTGCCCGTAAAGCGGCCACATCACACCGGCGACCATGACCCAACGCAACAGGACGACCGCAAAGGGCGTGATCTCGCCCACAACCAGTTGGCCGAATATGGCGTTCGATGCCCACATCATGGCCGTCAGCGTCAAAAGCGCGGTGGGTGTCCGGTAGAGCGCAGCAATCATGGGTCGATGTTGCACGGAGGTGGACGGGCGGCAAGGGACCCTATTGCAAAGCAGGTATGCGGTGCTGAGGCCCGCTTGGGCGGGAGCCGGTGCAAGCTGAAGGTGCCGGCAGGATGGCTATCGCCGGGCGAGGCCAGCCTTCTTCATCCGCCACAGCGCCATGTCCACCCGGTCCTGCCCGAAGAAAGGCTCGTTCATGAACACCAGTGTCGGCACCCCCCAATGCCCGGCCTTTTCCAATGCGTCCTGATTGGCGAGGATCTCAGCCTCGTAGGCTGCTTCGTCATCGCGGTCTCGCATGCCAGCCAGGACAAGACCTGCGCGTTCGGCCGCACCTGCCAGCTCGGCATCATTGTTCCAGCCTTCGGTCCCGCTCCAGATCATGCGGGACACTTCTGCCGCGAAGGCCAGCCCCTTGCCCTGCCGGTTCGCTTCCACGCCGAGATAGGAAATGGGTCGGATCAGCGGTTGTTCCGCCGCGATCGCCCGCGTCGCCATGTCCATCACGATGGGGTCGGGGTTCGGACGACCGATCGGCATGTCCAGATATTCGCCCACCCGAAAGATGTCGCGCAGGAGGTAAGGCACCCAGAGGGGGCTTTCGCGGTTGAAGAAATCCGGGTCGCGCACGGCGATCGGGTAGACGACACGCAGGCTGATCTCGACATCCCATTCTTCGCAGATCCGTCGATACATCTGTGCTGCGAAATAGGAATAGGGTGATCGGTAAGAAAAATAGAGATCAGCTTTCAGAGTCATGCCGTGTCCGCCGTATAGTGGATCGTTGCGAAGTCTTGGCGCAGGCTAGCCGTTTCCGCTGCCAGCGTCTCTGGCTTATCCGAGGCCAGCGCCCGGATGATAAGATCGGCGAGAGCCGGGATGTCCGCGTCCGTCACGCCCCAGCGGGCCAGCTCCGGCGTGCCGATGCGCAGGCCGTTCATGTCGCCGACCACCTCCGCGCATGGCAGGCCGATGCCGCAAGCGAGGAAACCGGCGCGGCGCAGGTGTTTAGATGCTACCTGACCGCCGCCATAGCGCGCAGCTTCAATTGCAAACTGATGTGACGCGGTGGGACCTTTGGCGGTGGTGAAGACCGGCACCTGTGCCTGTTGCAGCGCATCGGCCAGCGCCGTGGCCAGGGTGATCATGCGCTCAGCATAGGCCGCGCCGCAGGCTTTCCAGTCTGCCAGCGTGATCGCCAGTGCGGCAGATTTTGCAGCGTCGAAATTTGCGGTCAGACCTGGAAAAGCAATCACGTCGAGCCGTTCGGCAATCGCTGCATCATTGGTCACGATCAGTCCGCCTGCTGGCCCGCCAAGGCTTTTATAGGTGCTCATCGCCATCAAATGCGCGCCTTGCTCCAACGGGTTCGGCCATGCGCCGCCCGCGATGATCCCGCATTGATGGGCGGCGTCGAACAACAGCATCGCGCCAACCTCATCGGCGATGGCGCGGGCTTCGGCAACCGGATGGGGGAAAAGGTTCAGGCTGCCCCCAATGGTGATGATCTTCGGGCGAACCTGCCGCGCCAGCGTCGCCAGCGCGTCGATATTAACGCTATAGCAGTCGCTGCTGACGGGTGCGTCATGGATCGTCAGGCCGTAAAGCCCCGCGCACCCCCCCTGATGATGGGTAACATGCCCGCCGATACTGCCGGGGGGCGCGATGATCGTATCGCCCGGTTTGGCCAGTGCCATGAATCCACAGAGGTTCGCCATTGCGCCCGAGGCCACGCGGATCTCCGCATAGCGTGCGCCGAAGACCTCGCCTGCAAGCTCGGCTGCGATGACTTCAATCTCCTCCACCGCTTCCAGCCCCATCTCGTATTTGTCGCCAGGATAGCCAAGCGAGGGGCGCGATCCGATGCCCGCCGACAGGATTGCCTCGGCGCGTGGGTTCAGCACATTGGTTGCGGGGTTGAGGTTGAAGCAGTCCCGCTCATGAATCGCTCGGTTACGTGCCGCCAGCGCCTCTATCCTGTCGGCCACCGCCTGGGGCGGCAAGGCCGCAGCGTCCGTGGCCAGCGCGGTCACGCGATTTTCTGTCGGCACCCAGGGGCGGGGGGCAAGGGCATTCATGGCGGTCTCCGGTCTCAATGTCCTGACCAGACGGCAAAACCAGCCTTCACGCAAACCAGATTTCTTGCTGACGAGATGCAGAATTACTATGCCTAGTAAATGGCACTCAATCCACCCCGCCCGCCGTCACTGCCCCTAAACGCCCTGCGCGCGTTCGAGAGCGCTTCGCGCCTTGGCGGGTTCAAGGCAGCGGCGGAGGAGTTATGCGTGACGCCGGGTGCGGTCGCGCAGCAGATCAAGGTATTGGAGGCGGCGGTCGGCGCACCGCTCTTCTGGCGCAGCGCGCAGGGTGTGTCGCTGACGGCCTTGGGTGCGGCGACGGCTGCAGAATTCTCCGCAGCGTTCGATCTGCTTGGGGTGGCCACATCGCGTTTGCGCAGTGGTGCCGCGCCGAATGTGGTGCGGATCACAGCGCTGCCCAGCCTTGCCCAGCTATGGCTTGGCCCGCGCCTCGCCGATCTGCGCGCCCGGTTGCCGGGGGTTACGATCTCGGTCACGGCAGCGGAACGCCCGCCGCATTTGTTGCGCGAGCCATTTGATATCGCGCTGTTCTTTGAGCCTGCGGCGGGTGCCTCCGCTGCCTACAATCTTGGTGAAGACGAGATCTTTCCGGTTTGCGCGCCCGCGCTTGCCAAGCGTGTGCATGTGCCCGCTGATCTGGCAGGTTTGGTGTTACTCTCCGATGCCTCGTGGGCGTCTGACTGGGATCATTGGGCGGCAACTGTTCCCGAGGTGCCGCAGGCCCGGCCGGCGGGCCCTGTGTTTTCTCTTTACGCGCTGGCAGTTTCCGAGGCCGTCGCGGGGGCTGGGTTTCTGATGGGTCATCGCCATCTGGTCTCGGACCCACTCAAATCGGGTGCGCTTGTCGCGCCGTTCGATGACAGCGCAATGCTCGACCGACATCTGATGCTCAGCGTCGCGCCAACGGCGGAACAGGCGACCGGAGCGGCGCGCGTTGCCGAAATGTTGTCCCTGACGGGCGGCTATGGATGCTGAGCCGTTGCGCCTGTGGGCAGAGCCGATATGGTCCCGGCAATGGAGGGAATGCCCATGGATTTCATCACCGATGTGAAAGAGCTTGAAGCAATCTACGGAACCCCCGGCGAAGCGTCCATCGTCAAGGTCGCCGACCGGATCACCCGGACATATGGCGCGTGGATCATGCGGTCCCACCTCTGCATCCTAACCACTGTTGGCCCCGAAGGTGTCGACAGTTCGCCGCGCGGCGATGACGGCCCGGTTGTGCGGATCATGGATGCGCGCACGCTGGCAATGCCCGATTGGCGCGGCAACAATCGCATGGACAGCCTGCGCAATATCGTCCGCGATCCACGCGCTGCACTGATGTTCATCGTGCCGGGGTCGAACAATGTTGTCCGCGTGAACGGCACGGCGCGGGTCACGACGGACGCGGATCTGTGTGAGAGTTTTGCGAGAGGCGGCAAGGAACCGCGCAGCGTCGTCATCCTGACTGTGGAGGAGGTTTATTCGCAATGCGCGCGGGCTCTGCTGCGCGCCGGGATTTGGACAGCCGGTGACCGCTCGGCAGGGTTGCCCACGGTTGGCGATATGCTGCGGGAGATGACCTCCGGCGAGATCGACGGCGCGGTTTATGACGCCGAATGGGCCGGGCGAGCCGCGCGAACGATGTGGTGATGAAGATGCGATCGATGCGCGTGCATGAGCTTGGTGGCGAGCTGCGTCTGGAGGATGTGCCACGGCCCACGCCCGGACCGGGTCAGGTGCTGATCAAGGTCGCGGCCTGCGGGGTCAATTTCGCCGATACGCTGATGATCAAGGGGACCTATCAGGAAAAACCCGTGCTTCCCTTCGCGCCGGGGATGGAGATTGCGGGCGTGGTGGCAGCGGTCGGCGGCGGCGTACCCCTCGCAGCCGGCACACGCGTCGCGGCGCTTTGCGGTCATGGCGGTTTTGCCGATTACGCGCTCGCCCCGGCGGCGGTCTGCGCCGAGGTGCCGGAGGCGATGAGCGATGAGGAGGCAGCGGGTTTCCTGGTCACCTACGGCACATCGCATTTGTCGCTTGGATACAGGGCCGGGCTGCGGCCGGGTGAAAACCTGCTCGTGCTCGGGGCTGCTGGCGGTGTCGGTCTGACGGCGGTCGAGATGGGCAAGCTGATGGGAGCCACGGTCATCGCCTCGGCGCGAGGGGTAGAAAAACTGGCGGTCGCAAAGGCGATGGGCGCGGATCATCTGGTCGATGCTGACGACGACATCCGCGCGGCGGTGAAGGCGCTGGGTGGTGCGGATGTGGTCTATGATCCCGTCGGCGGCGTGCAGTTCGATGCGGCGCTGCGCGCGACCAATCAGGGTGCACGGCTGCTGCCGCTCGGCTTTGCGTCGGGCGATGTGCCGCAGATCCCTGCCAATATCCTTCTGGTCAAGAACCTGACCATTCACGGTGTAAACTGGGGGGCCTATCGGCACCTCGACCCGGTGCTGATGGCGGATAGTTTTGCCCAGCTCTTCCGGTGGTTTGAGGAAGGACGGCTGAAGCCGCACATCTCCAATATCCTGCCACTGGCGGATGCGGCGGAGGCGCTCGATCTTTTGCGTACCCGCCGCGCTACCGGCAAGGTTGTGATCAGGATCGACGGCTAACTAATTCCGCTCCGGTCGTGGCAGCGGCGGATCCATGCGCAGGGGTGGACGCGGGACTGGCGCGAAGGCAGCCAACAGAACCGCCCGTTCATCCTGGGATATGGATGTCGATGCCAGCACTTCCTGCGCGGCGATGCTGTTTGCGGCGCTGGCAAAGCCGCTGGCCGAATTCTGGCTGCCGATACTGGCGCACCCGGCGAGGGAGACCACGGCGGCGCAGGCACATGTTTTCGATACAAGACGCATATCTTAACTCCGCTCTTGGACACGCCACTCACTGGGCAGCAATGCGATCACCATAATGCGGTGAAGCGGCTTTTTCATGCCGAAACCATGGCCAAATTGAACCGTAATCGCGACGTTCCGGCAAAGGCCGGTCAGGATCGCGGCGCGCGCGGGCTAGTCAAACGCGATCCGCCGCCTGCTCTCGGCACTTTCATAGATGGCTTCGACGATGCGCATATTGGCAAGATAAGACTGTGCTTCGGTCGGATGGGGGGTGCCTGTGCGGAAGCTGTCCAGATAGGCGATGCACGATAGATAAACGCAGTCGCCACCGAAATTGCGATCATGCCAGTCAAACTGATGGGCGCGCTCTTCATTATCGCCATGGGCACGAAGCCAGATGTGCCCGTCTCCGTCGAGGCGCAGCGTGCCGGCCGAACCCTCGATCAGCATCTCGCCCATCGTGCGGCGCCGGTCTTCGGCAATGTGGTCGGATAGGCGATTGCCATCGAGGATCGCGCGCCGCCCATCCGCCCAGTCGAGGATGACCAATCCGGCATCCTCGCCCTGAATGACGGGGTTGAGGCGGCGCAGATCCGCATAGACGCCATCAGGCTCGCCCCAGAAGGCGCGAAACACATCGATCCAGTGGATGCCGGTCTCATGGATCAGGAACCGTTTCATCTCCTGAAAATAGGGCTGGCGCGCCATATAGGCATCCCGCCCCTGACCGTCGCCCGGGCGCAAGCGGAAGGTCATCTCGTAGGGGGAGCCGATCACCCCGCTGGCGACGAGACGCATTGCCTCTCGATACCAGGGCTGATTGCGGAAATTCTCGTGGATGATGACGCGTGCGCCGTTTGCTTCAGCTGTGGCGAGGATGGCCTCTGCCTCTGCCAGCGATCGACAGAACGGCTTTTGGCAGATGAGGTTATGGCACAGCGCGGCCAGTGGGCCAACTAGCTGCGCGTGGGTTGCAGGCGGAGCGGCGATGTCGATGATGTCGGGCCTGATAGATGCGGCCATCTCCGCCGCATCGGTGAAAACCGGCACTCCGGCGGATGCGGCCTTGGCTGCGTCACGGTCGACGATGGCGACCAGCTCTGCCCCCTCCGCACGCTGCCAGGCATCGATATGGAATTGCCCGAAATAGCCTGCGCCGATCAGTGCAACGCGCATCAGCTCAGGCATCGAGCCTGCCCATCTCCGCCAGAACGGCAGCCTGAACCTTTCCGATGCCAGCATCGCCGCCCAGCTCGCACGTGATCAGGTTGCCGTCCTTGAAAGCGGCATCGACCGCGCGGCGGATCAGGGTGGCGGCCTTCGCCGCCTCTGGCGCGCCGCGCGTCTCGTCCAGCCATTCCAGCATCATCGCGCCTGACAGGATCATCGCCGTCGGGTTGGCCAGCCCTTTGCCGGCGATATCCGGGGCCGTACCGTGGCACGGCTGGAACACGCCATGCTCGTCTCCGATGTCGGCCGAAGGCGCGTAGCCCATGCCGCCCATCAGCGCCGCACCGAGGTCGGAAAGAATGTCGCCGAACATGTTTTCCGTCACTGCCACGTCGAGGGTCCATGGGCGCTGAACCATGAACATTGAGAACGCATCGACATAAGCGCCTTCGGTGCGAAGTCCGGGGAAGGCGGTGGCGCGCTCTTCGAAAATCTTGCGAAAATACCAGAACGCCGAGAAGACATTCGCCTTGTCGACACAAGTGACCAGACCCGGATGACCAACCGCCTTGCGCCGCTCTGCCAGCCGGAACGAAAAATCGAACAGCTTTTCCGATGTTTCTCGCGAAATCACCATTGTCTCGCGCGCTTCCTGGTCGCTGACGGTCCCCGGGGCTTGTGGTGCGAAGAGCCCCTCAGTGCTTTCGCGGATGATGACATAGTCCATATCTGCGGCGCGGGGGTCGGCGAGGATCCCGCGCACGCCGGGGATCGGGCGAACCGGGCGCACACCGGCATAGAGGCCAAGATGAAAGCGGATGGAGATTTGGGGCGTGATCTCGCGCCCGTCATCGCGGCGCACATCCGGCAGGCCCATGGCGGCCAGGTATATCGCATCAGCGGCCTCCGCCTTTTTCAGATCTGCGGGCGGGATCTCATGGCCGGTGTCGCGCCAGCACGCCGCCCCGCCCTGAAGGCGCTCGAACCGGAGGCCAAAGCCGAGCCGCGCAGCCGCAGCATTCAGCACCGCCTCGGACGCTGGCGTTACCTCATGGCCGATGCCGTCGCCGGCGAATACGGCGATGTTGAAATCCGAATTCATGGTCGTCTCCTCTCATCCCGTTGACCGGGACTGGTTAGAGGGTTTCGATAATCCTTGAGCGGGCCAAGGTCGACCCGCCAATGTGACGGTTCCACACCCGCGACCGGGCTCTGGAATGTGGCGATCCGGTCGCCAAGCAGGCAGCCGAGGAAACCGGTGCGCAAATCGGGCCCACCAAATGCAAGATTGGAGATATTGCGCAGGGTCCGCGCAGGGTTCTTGTCGAGATGTATGCGACCCATCCGGTCGGCTCGCCAAGCGTCCTCGGCCCATTTCACATGGACATCGTCAAAGTCCTGGATGATCGTCGCGCGAGATCCATCCCGGTCCAACCGGACAACGCTGTTCGAGACGATGGAGGTGGTCCAGAGGCCACCTTCCCGGTCGAGAGCGAGGCCGTCTGGATAAATACCATAGCCCCATTCGGCAACGACGCGCCGATTACGCAGCGCACCATCGGCCGCAATATCGAAGGCGGTCGTGCGCCGGGCAAAGGTCTCGTTGATCCAGAACGTCTCGCCATCCTCCGATATTGCGCATTCATTGGCATATCCAAGGCCATCGGCCACGATCCGCGGGCCGTTCCGGTCGATCAGCACGACGAACCCGGTCCGTGCGGTCCTGCGATAGTCCCGCGCACGTGGGCTGATGGTGGTGGAGACCGTTAGCCAGATCCGCCCTTGCCGATCGATCAGCGGAAAATTCGACGGGGGCAGTTTGCACCCGTCCAATTCCGTCAGCACCGGCTCGACCAAACCGTCGGGGTAAAGACGATAGAGACCGCCATCGCCATCTCCGAGATGCGCGAAGAGAAATGTACCGCCGGGTTCGAGCGCGATACCATTCGGTCGCCACGGGCCATGCGTGGCTTGTGCGGCGATACAAGACGTATGACCATCCGCCGTGATTAACGCGATACCGCCATCATTTGACCAGTCAGGTGCGAAGGTCATGCCGGAACTGTGCGTCAACGCGCATTCGGGTCGAGTCAGGGAGGCCCCGATCCATCCGAGGTCTGCGAGAGCAATCATTGTTGATGCTGCCTTACGTATACGTTGTTGCATACTTGGTATCGTATTGATTCGGGAGGGACAAATGCAAAACGTGGTCAGGGCGGTTGACCTTTGGCGGGATGCAGGGCTCCATCGCGGCGATAGAATGAAAGGTGGCCCTGATGGCACTTGATCTCTGGCTGGCATTTGCGACAGCGTCTGCCGTTCTTCTGGCCATTCCGGGCCCGACGATCCTTCTCGTCATTTCGTATGCCGTGGGCGCGGGGCGGACGACCGCGCTCTGGACCGTGCTGGGCGTGTTTCTTGGTGATCTGGTGGCGATCACATTGTCGATGCTGGGGCTTGGCGTGATCCTTGCGACCTCCGCGACGCTGTTCACGGTGCTGAAATGGCTTGGCGGCGCGTATCTTCTTTGGCTCGGCTGGAAACTGCTGACTGCGCCCGTGGCGGGGGCGGTGGTGGAGGGGCGATCGGCGACCAGTTCCGGGCGGGCGATGCTGCGCCACGCCTTTATCGTCACGGCGTTGAATCCCAAGAGCAATCTCTTCTTCATCGCCTTCCTGCCCCAGTTCCTCGACCCGGCCGCTGCGGCCGCGCCGCAGTTCGTGGTCATGGCGATCACGTTCACCGGGCTGGCGGCGATCAATGCGCTGATCTTCGCGCTGGCGGCCAGCCATTTGCGCGCGCGGATCCGGCGGCCTTCGGTTCTGAAATGGATGAACCGTGTCGGTGGCTCGGCTCTGATGGCGATGGGCGCGCTGACCTTTTTCATGCGCCGTACAGGATAGGAGTTCACATGTCCCTGCCATCCCTGGTTCGCATCTATGAATCGCGCCGCGCCCCCAATCCCCGCCGCGTTGGCATTTTCCTCGCAGAGAAGGGCGTGAAATGTGACCGGGTGGAGGTCGACATCATGGCTGGCGAGCATTTTCAGGATGGTCACCGTGCCCGCGCCGGCAGCCATCATGTGCCGGTGGCCGAGTTGTCAGACGGGACCTTCCTGACCGAAACGGTGGCAATCTGCCGCTATATCGAGGCGCTGCATCCCGAACCCAATCTGATGGGCGCGGATCCGCGCGAGGCGGCGGTGATCGAGATGTGGCAGCGGCGCATGGAGTTTTCCGTGCTGATGAACATCGCCTTCGTTGCGCGTCATTCGATCCCGGCGATGCAGGCGCTCGAAAATGTGCAGGTGCCCGAGTGGGGTGCTGCATGCGTTCCGCGGATGGAGGAGGCGTTGCGGGGGCTCGACACCCGGCTCATCTCCTCCGAATTTGTGGCGGGGGAGCGCTTTACGATTGCTGATATCACGGCCTGGGTCGCGCTGGACTTCATGCGGGTGCTGCGGCGTGGTGTCCCTGACGGCTGCGATGCCCTGGCGGCGTGGCTGGAGCGGATGCACAATCGGCCTTCTGCGGCCGCGTGACCGGCGCGCCAAGGTAAGCTGATCGCTGCAAGGGTTGTTTGTCAGCCACTCATCACATTCCGGCGACGGAGCATGTAGTCGTAGAAGATATGTCCGGCCAGCAGCAGCGCGAAGCAGCAGATCAGCGGGTAAATCATGTTGGTGTGATGCGCACGATAATTCACAAATGCGGCCTCACGCATCTGGTCGATCAGATGAAAGAGCGGATTCCAAAGGAAGAACGGCAGGATGTCGCCGGGGATGAGATTGGCATTGGTGAACTTCCCCGATGTGAAAAACATCAGCTTGAACAGTATCCTTTTGACGATCATGAACCACGAGAAATAGAACACGAGGAAGCCGAGGATCATGCCGACACCCATGCCTGTCAGCCAGGTCAGAAAGAAGATGGGAAAGAACATGATCGGTTTTTCAAGTTCCAGATGTCCCGTCACCAGCGAATTACCGATGAACAGAATCACGATCGCAAGGAACCAGTTGTAGAACACACCGATGCTGTTGGCGTAGACGATCAGGATCGGACTGATATGCGGATGGGCTGCCATCTTCCAGCTTGATTGCATCGCCCGCATCGCGGCCATCATCGTGAATTTCATGGCAAAGAAGAACCCGACGCCGATCAGGATGAACACCATCAGATCGCCGCGCACCGTCAGCCCCGTCAGGCCGAAGAAGGTCATCAGGAAATAGAACGCAAGGCAGAACGCCAGTGCCATGAGGACGCCGCGCAGAAATCCGATCGCCGCGCCGCCTGATTCCTCGCGCAGGCTGCGCACGACCAGCGCCCACATCAGGAAGCTGTAATTCAGCAACCCGTTGAAAAAGGTCGCATTGGGGTTTTCGTACGGTTTTACGCTCATCGCGGTGGTGGTCGTCTCTGTCATATCCAGTTCGATAACCATCGAACTTTATCATATGGTTACCTTGAGTATATACCGCGACAACATTGATTTGTCGTGAGGGAGAGCGCCAAGGTGCAACCGACATATGATCAGGTCTTTCGCAGACTGGCCATCGAGGCCGGTGAGGCGATCATGGCGGTCTATCGCTCCGACGATCTGGGGGTGGAGCAGAAGGACGACGAAAGCCCAGTGACCAAGGCAGACCTTGCGGCGGACCGCCTGATCCGCGCCGGGCTGACGGCCGCGTTTCCGGACATTCAGCTGGTGACCGAAGAGATGGCGAGCAGCCATGGCGGCAGCCGCGCGTGCCAGTTCATTCTGGTTGATCCGCTTGACGGCACCAAGGAATTCGTGAAGCGGGGCGGCGATTTCACGGTCAACATCGCGCTGATCGAGGACGGCCTGCCGGTCGCCGGTGTGGTCTACGCACCCGCCAAGGGCCGCCTGTTCCAGACGTTCGAAGGTGGGGCGGTGGAGGAGACCGGCGATTTCGATCCCGCCAATCCCGGACCGCGGACGAAAATCAGTCCGGGTAGGCCTGACAATGGCGGGCTAAATGTCGTCGCATCCGCGTCCCATCGCGACGCGGCGACGGACGAATACATCGCGCAATACGATGTGGCCGCGTTCCGCTCTGCCGGATCGTCGCTGAAATTCTGTCTGGTTGCGACGGGTGAGGCGGATCTCTATCCGCGCATGGGTCGGACCATGGAATGGGACACCGCCGCGGGGCATGCGGTGCTGCGCGCGGCGGGTGGAGAGGTCGTGCGCATGGACGACCCGGCGCAGGTGCTGCGTTATGGCAAACCCGGCGACGACAATCCGTTCTTCATCGCCTTTGCCCACGGCGTTGCACTGAAATGAGCGTCGTTCTCTACATCCCCGCGCGCTACGCCTCTTCCCGCTATCCGGGCAAGCCCTTGGCGACATTGCGCGGGGCTGATGGTGAGGCGCGTACGCTGATCCGCCGGTCATGGGATGCGGCCATGGCCGTGCGTGGCATCGACCACGTTGCGGTAGCCACCGATGACGAGCGCATTGCCGACCACGCGCGCGGCTTTGGCGCGGACGTCGTGATGACATCGTCATTCGCGCGCAATGGCACCGAACGCTGTGCAGAGGCGTTCGCAGCCAATGATGGCGCATCAGATGACATCATCGTCAATCTGCAGGGCGATGCGCCGCTGACCCCGCCATGGTTTGTCGAGGCGTTGGTCGAGGCCATGCAGGCGGATCAGGACGCTGGCATGGCAACACCTGTGCTGCGCTGCGACGCAGATGCGCTCGCCGGGTTTCAGGCTGACCGCGCAGCCGGGCGCGTCGGTGGGACGACGGCAGTGTTACGGCCGGACAGACGCGCGCTCTATTTCTCCAAAGAGGTCCTGCCCTTCACGCCACCGGCCTGGTCCGATCCTGTGCCGGAAGTATGGCACCATGTCGGCGTCTATGCGTATCGACCCGCCGCTCTGGCAGCTTACGCCGCATGGCCGGAGGGTGCGCTTGAAAAGCGCGAGGGTTTGGAACAGCTGCGCTTTCTTGAGAACGGCATGGATATCCTCTGCGTCGAGGTCGAAGCCCGCGGTGCAGTGTTCTGGGAGCTGAACAACCCCGAGGACGTGCCCCGGATCGAAGCGGCCCTCGCCCGGCAGGTGGCGGGCTGATGGTGCAGACCGCGCGGATGACTGCGACCACTGGCGATGTGCCGCTCATCTCGGTGATCGCGCTCACCCGTGATCGGCAGCAGGATTTTCGCTCCCTCATGATCGCGTTGTCGTTGCAGCGCTACCCCAATTTTGAGGTGATCGTTGTCGGGGCCAACCCGACGGTGGACAGTCACGGCGCGCCGCCCGCGCTGGCGCGGCGCATCACTTATGCCCAATGCGTGGAGCAGAACATATCGCGCAGCCGTAATATCGGCCTGTCGCTGGCCGCAGGTGAGATCGTCGCCTTCATCGACGATGATGCCGCACCGGAGGCGGACTGGCTGGAACGCCTCATCCCCTTGTTTCAGGACCCGGAAATAGGCGGCGTCGGCGGGTTTGTGCGCGGACGCAACGGTGTTGATTATCAATGGCAGGGGGCGATGGTGGATCGTTATGGTGGCCATATCGCGATTTCGCCGGACGAATTGAGAGGTTCGAAAGATCTCCTTAAATCCGGCGAATACTTCCTGTCGACGGTGGGTGTAAACAGTGCGTATCGGCGGTCCGCCCTCCACGCGATCAAGGGCTTTGACGAGAACTTTCACTACTTCCTCGATGAAAGCGATATCTGCGTCAGGCTGCAACAAGAGGGGTGGACGATCGGATTTGCGGCGGCAGCGGAAGTGCATCATGCTTATTCGGCGTCGTCCGAGCGCCGCGCCAACCGGGCACCGCGCGATCTCTTTCAGATTGCGGCCAGTCGCGCCTATTTCGGCCGCTGCCACGGCCATGTCGATTGGCAGCAGATCAAGCTCGATGAATTTCGCGACGACCAGACGCGTCGGCTGGCGAAATTTGTCCAGCTCGGGCGGATATCCCGGAGGCAGGCCGATGCCATCGTCGCCCGTATGGAAGAAGGCCTGAGCGAAGGGCTGCTGCGTTATGAGGCTGGCAAAGTGCAAACGAGGCTGACGCCGCCCGATGAATATCTCGCATCGGAGGAGTTGTTCGGGAGGAGCCGCACCCGACGTGTTCGCGTCGCGTTGGTCGTCGGCAGTCTGGCACGCAGCGCGATCTATCGCGCGGCCCGGCAGCTGGCCCAGGCGGGGTTCGAAGTGTCGGTCATTGATTTCAGCCTGCGGGCCCAACGCCTGAAGGTCTGGTTTTCCGAAGGGATCTGGCATCATGTCGGCGGTATTCTCGGGCGCGATCGGTTTGGTGAGCCGCTGCCGGTGCCGCGCCGCTGCCTGCGCGTGAAGCGGGAGTTGCAGCGGATCGGCGAGCGGCGCCAGTTCGATTGCGTCATTCGGCCCGCCGCACGCAAGTTCAAGATCGGCGACATGCGCCCCGCGAATATGGCAGGTATTCTATCCGGCTATGTGGCGGAGCCGCTTCATCTTGGCGGGGCCGAGGCTGTGCTGACGACCCTGTCGTAAAAACAGCCGTCTTTCTGGCAGTTTCGGGGCAAGGGCAGTATGAGGTCGCGCGAAGGTCTAGCGCGGGAGAGTGCAACTATGGCGACGGTTCTGGTCACGGGTGGTGCAGGTTACATCGGCAGCCATGCCTGCAAGTTGCTTGAGGCGGCAGGCCATGTGCCGGTCGTCTACGACAATCTGCGCACGGGCTGGGAAGACGCGGTGCAGTTCGGCCCGTTCATCAAGGGTGATCTTCTGGACCAGGCCGCCCTGAAAGACGTCTTCGCCAGCACCGCCCCCGATGCGGTCATGCATTTCGCGGCCCTCTCGAATGTCGGGGAATCTACAACCGCGCCGGAGCTTTACTGGCGCAACAATGTCGTGGGCTCCATGAACCTGCTGGATGCGATGTTGGCCGCGAAAGTGGGCCTGCTCGTCTTTTCCTCCACCTGCGCGACCTATGGCATGGCTGAGGAAGAGGTGCTGACGGAGGTCCACCAACAAAATCCGATCAATCCCTATGGTCAGTCCAAACTGGCGATGGAGCGGATGATCGCCGACTATGCCTCCGTCCATGATTTGCGGTCGGTCACGTTCCGCTATTTCAATGTCGCAGGTGCCGATCCCGAAGCGATGATTGGGGAGCATCACGAGCCCGAAACCCATCTCGTCCCTATCGTTCTGGACGCCGCCGCCGGTGCCCGGCCGGAGCTGACGGTGAATGGGGAGGATTACGAGACCGCCGACGGCACCTGCATTCGCGACTACCTCCACGTCATGGATCTGGCGGATGCCCACGTGCGGGGGATCGAATATCTTCTGGCAGGAGGTGATGATCTGATCCTCAACCTTGGCACGGGGTCCGGTTTCTCCGTCAAGGAAGTGATCGACGCGGCGGAAGCGGTGACCGGCCACAAGGTGCCGCGCCGGGTCGGCCCGCGCCGGGTGGGCGATCCGCCAAAACTCGTTTCCGGCTCTCGTCTGGCGGAGGAAACGCTCGGCTGGCGGCTGCAGCGCTCGAACATGCAGGACATCATTGCCGACGCCTGGCGATGGCGTGCGACGGGACTTTACAAGAAGTGACGGAACTGGAAGTGACGGCAGCGGACGTGACGGCGCGCGGTGTCCTCCTCGACGTTACACGAACGATCTCACGCGCGGGTCTGGGCATTCAGACAGGCATCGACCGGGTGGAGGCGGCCTGGATCAGCGCCGCGCTGGACGGGCGATGGGGGGACGCATGGTTTACTGCCCGTATCGCAAGTGGAACCTACACCATTGATGCGTCTGCCATGGGCGATCTGACGCACGCGCTGATGGCGGGCGGTGATCTGCCGCCCCTCGATCTGCGCGGGGCGGTGTCGCTGAGAAAGCGGCTTGCCGCACGGCGCGCCGAAAGCGGCCTGCGCCGGGCTGCGCAGATGGCACCGGATGGGCTCATCTACCTGAATGTCGGTCATTCGAACCTGACGCCAGAAAGCATCACCGCGCATCCTGCAGGTGCTGTTGTGCTTCTCCACGATGTGATCCCGCTCGACCATCCCGAATTCGCCCGCGCATCGGGGCCTGCCCGTGCGCGCATGCGCCTTGAGGCGGCGCAGGCCGCGCGTGCCATCGTCTACAATACTGCCGATACGAAGATGCGGTGCGAGCGTCACATGACAGCGCCGCCCCCCGGCGTGGTTGCCCCACTGGGCATTGACGTGCTCCCTGTCACGGTGTCGGAACATGATGGGTTCGTCGTGCTAGGCACCATCGAGCCACGCAAGAATCATGATTTGCTGCTGGATGTCTGGGCGCAGCTGGGTCCTGCCGCGCCGCCCCTCCACATCGTCGGTCGGCGCGGATGGATGAACGAAGATGTCTTTGCCCGGCTTGATGCGCACCCGGCTGGCGTGATCGAGCATGGCGCGCTCGACGATATGGCGGCGATGGAGCTCTTGAAGGGCGCGCGGGCGCTGCTCTTTCCCAGCTTTGCGGAAGGTTACGGCCTGCCACTGGCGGAGGCGCTGGCGCTGGGCGTTCCGGTTGTGGCATCCGACCTTCCGGCCCTGCGGGAGGTCGGCGGCAATGTCCCGGTCTGGTGTGACCCGCATGACCGGGCTGCCTGGCGCGAAGCCATCATGCGGCTGATGCATGACGACTACCGTGCGGCCCGCATTGCCGCCGCATCCCCATGGCAGCCGCCCACATGGAAGCGTCATTTCGCAATCGTTGATGATTTGATCAGAGGTTTTGCATAACTCTTCGGGCATGCGCCCCCTTTCCTATCGCTAGGTGCGCTTGTATTGCTGTCGAAACAGCTAGAAGGTGGCCGTTCCTCGCGCATGAAGCCATTTGCAGCCTATTCCCGCCGTTATGAGCGAAAACGCCGCCTGATCACTGCGGGGCTGAGGGCGTTTGATCTGAAGCGGCACAGCCTGAATGTCGGTGCCATTACGAAGGGTGACATCCTCCTGTTCGCGACGATCCGGAACGAGGCGTCGCGCCTGCCATTTTTCCTTGAGTATTACCGGGCGCGCGGGGTGAACCATTTCCTGATCGTCGACAATGGCTCCGATGACGGCTCGGTGGAGCTGCTTGAACGTATGGCGGATGTCTCGCTCTGGACCACGACGGGCAGCTATCGGCGCGCGAATTTCGGGGTGCACTGGATCAATGCGCTGGCGCATCGATATGCCAACGGGCACTGGATGCTCTGCGTCGACCCTGACGAGTACCTCGTCTATCCCCATTGCGACACGCGCGATATCCGCACCCTAACCGAACATTTGGAGGGGCAGGGCCGCCGCTCTCTTGGCACGCTCCTGCTCGATCTCTACGGCAAGGGCCCGATTGCAAAGACGTATTGTGCGCCCGATGAGAACCCGATCGAGGTCGCGCCGTGGTTTGACACCGCCAACTATTTCATCCGCCGCAACGACCGCTATCGCAATCTCTGGATACAGGGCGGCCCGCGCCTGCGCGCCTTTTTCGCTGATCGTCCCATGCATGCGCCGGCGCTGAACAAGATCCCGCTGGTCCACTGGCGGCGCGGCGATTGTTATGTCTCCTCGACCCACGCCTTGCTGCCACGCCAATTGAACGTCACCTATGACGAGGCGATGGGGGAGCGGCTGACCGGGGTTCTGCTGCATGCCAAAGTCCTCGCTGCCCTCGCCCCGAAAGTGCATGAGGAGATGGAGCGGGCAGAGCATTTCGCGGGCGGGCGCGAGTATCAGGCCTATGCGGCGCGGATTGATGCGGGCGATACGCTCTGGTCGCCGTTTTCAGCCGAATACCGCGACTGGCGGCAGTTGGTGGCGCTTGGCCTGATGTCGCGGGGGGGCTGGTTATGACCGCGCATTCGACAGCGTTCATCCTGCTCGTCCATGAAAATCTGGCAGCGGCAGGGGCGCTGGCTGCCGCGCTGGCGACGGGGGGACGGCCAGTGGCCGTCCATATCGACCGGCGCGTATCCGATGCGGAGGTCATGGCCTTTGCCGAAGCGGCAGAGCGCGCTGATCTGATCCATCTGCCGCGCCGGGTCTGCAATTGGGGAATGTTCAGTCTGGTCGAGGCGACGCTGGACGGGATCGCGTCCCTGCTTCGATCGTCTCATGAATTCACACATGTCACACTGGTCAGCGGGGCGGACCTGCCGATGCGCCCGCTGGCCGAGCTGGATGCGTTCCTCGCCGATCACCGCCATACTGACCTTATCGAGGCCAATGAGTTGTCGGAACGCCGCTGGGTCATGGACGGATTGTCGGAAGAACGCTTTCACCTCTACCACCCCTTCAACTGGCGCACGCAGCGCAGCCTTTTCGACGGCTGGGTCACGGTGCAGCGGTTCTTCCGCGTTCACCGTCGGGTGCCGCCGGGGCTCAGGCCGGCGCTTGGCTCGCAATGGTGGAGCCTGTCGCGTGGGACACTGGCCGCGATCATGGCCGATCCACAACTGCCTTTGCTGAAACGGTTTTTCCGTTGGTGCTGGATCCCGGACGAAAGCTTTTTCCAGACCCTTGCGCGCCGCCATGGCCAACGGCGGATCAACCAGTCGCCGACCTTGGCACGGTTCGATCCGCGCGGCATGCCATATGTGTTTCATGACGACCATGGTGCACTTCTGGCACAGTCCGATCATTTCTTCGCACGCAAGGTCCACCCCCGTGCCGGGCTTTTGCGCCGCGCTTGCCTTGCGCGCGCGCTCGACCCCGCACAGATCACGACATTTGCGGCCCGTGCGCCGGACGATGAGTTTGCCCGCGCCAGACACAGCCGGACCCATGGGCGTGAACACCTGATATCCCCGGCCCGGTTTCCGCTGATCAAGGGCAAGGCGCAGCGGGCGTCGGCATTTCCCTACACGGTGATCGGTGGGGTTGGAACTGCGACCGCGACCATGATCTCGCAGGAGCTGACGCGGCGCGGCGACATTACGGTGCATGGACGGGTCTTCGCGGCCGCGGAGGTCGCGTTCAACAATAAGGCTCCGATCGCGGCGGGCATGGTGCCAGCCTCCGTGGCGGCGCGGAATTTCTGGCCAGACCAGTTCGCCATCAACCTCGCACGCGGTGGGGCGGGCAGCGCTGTCGCATTCTGCCTGTCGGCCGAGGACCGCTTTGCCATCGGCGACTACATCGCCAAGGACCCCGGTGCGCGCATCATCTGGTATCGCGGGGCCTGGGCGCTCGACCTTTATGAAAAGCTGGATCTGCAGGATGGCCCGTCCCTTGCTGAGCAGGCGCGCGAGATGGCATCGGCTGAGCGCAACCTTCTGGCGACGTTCCGGCGGGCAGGCGCAGCGTTGACGATCCATTCTGCGGCAGATCTGGTTGACGATCCGGAAGGGGCGGCGGCAGATATGCTGGCAATCGCCAATGCGCGCGCGGGCAGGCGGGAGATGAAACCGCCATCCTTCGCCCCGCCGCACTGGCACAAGGCGCGGCCATTCCTGCGCGGGTTGCAAAAGGCGGGCTGTGAGGTGGAAGCCGGTCTGCTCGCCCAGCCCGCCGCAGATGAGCGGTCTGAGCAGGAGGCTCAAAAATGAGCGGATTTCGCTATTTCGCGATTTTCGGGGCGATGCGCACAGGATCGAACCTTCTCGAAAAGACGCTCGACCATTACGAGGGATTGGCTGGTCTTGGAGAGCTGTTCAACGCCCATTTCATCGGTGGCCCGAAGGAAATCGAAGCGTTCGGCGTAACTTTGGATCAGCGCAATCTCGACCCGATCGGGTTTCTGGAGAAGGTCATCGCGGCCCATCCGGGCCAGATTCCCGGATTTCGCATTTTTGCGGGCCATGACGCGCGCATCATGGCCCATGCAGCAACCGATCCGATGTGTGCGAAATTCGTGCTCAGCCGTGATCCTGTCGACAGTTTCATATCGCTCAACATCGTCAAGGAGACGGGGCAATGGATGTTGCGCAAGGAAGGCAATCGGAAACTGGCAAAGATCCATTTTGATGGACAGGAATTTGAGGACTACCGGGAGGGGCTGAACCGCCATTATGATCACGTGCGTGGACTGATCCGCGCCAGTGGGCAACCAGCATTCGAAATCAGCTATGAAGATCTGCAATCGCTGCCGCTTATGAATGGCGCGGCGCGCTATGCGGGATCGGTGGAGGTCAAGGACAGGCTGCGTCAACGGATCCAGCGGCAGAATCCGGAATATGCCGAAGACAAGGTCGAAAACCCTTCTGATCTGGCTCCCTACCGGCTTGCCGGACCGGCGGAGCGTGAGCCCAGACCACGTTTCATAGCGCTCGATGCCATGACCGTCAGTCGGGGGATCGAGCTGACATTCGCGCCGATTCCGGGGGCGGGGGCGGAGGCGGTGATCGCGATGATCAAGGCCGCCGAGCGCCTGATCGGTGCCGATCAGAAGGCACTGGTCACCGGGCTGAAGGCGGCGCAGCTGGAACGGCGCCGCGCACGTGGTAGTTTCGTCTTCAGTTTCGTGCGCGATCCTGCAATCCGCATCTGGGACGCATTTCAGCGCTATGCTTTGCGCGGCGAGGAGCAGGCCTATGAAGATGCGCGCCTCGCCATGATCCGCAATTACGGTGCACCGGGCGTGCCGGAAATGCTACGCGATCCGGCGGCGCGCTTGCGCGGTTTCGATGCCTTCCTCGCCTTTGCGCATGACAACATGCAGGGCCGGACCGCGGCCCCGCAGGCTGCGGCCTGGGCCCCGCAATCATTGCTCCTCGGCGCCTACAGCGCCGAGACACCGCCTGATTTCGTCGGGCGGATCGAACGGTTGGAGACCGATCTGCGCTATGTGCTGACCCGGCTCGATCTGCCGCAGGACGCAGATCTTCTTGCCGCGATGCAGGCGGATCTCGATGCGATGCCGCAGGACATAGCGCTGGAGGAGGTCCTGACCCCGGCGCGGCACGGCATCATCCGCACGGTTTACGAGCGCGATTACCGGCGGCTCGGCTATCCCGCCCCCTGAGATATCTCAGAATATGAAGTCACCGGCTGTCAGTGCGGTCGGATCGACATCGAGCAGCGTTAATGTCAGCTCGTCGGCTGACACCGTCGCGCCACCGTCACGCGCACTGAATGTCAGGGCACCGAACCCGATGTCGAAGGCCGAGACATCGATCAGATCGACGCCGGACATGAAGTCAATGATCGTGTCGGCACCTGCATTTGCTTCGAAAACGAAACAGTCACGCCCGCCGCCGCCCATCAGCTCATCATCGCCGGCACCGCCATTGATGGTGTCCTTACCGCCGCCGCCCGAAAGCCTGTCGTCACCGGTGCCACCATTGAGGTCATCGGCCCACTGGCCGCCTCTCAGTTGATCATCACCTGCACCGCCGGTCAGTTCGTCGCGACCTCTCTGCCCCACCAGGACGTCATTGCCGTCGCCACCTTCGAGGCTGTCATTTCCGCTATTGCCGACGAGGCGGTCATTGCCCTCACCGCCGAGGAGTGTGTCATCTCCGCTCCGGCCCTTCAGAACGTTGCGGACATCATTGCCCGAGAGGATGTCATCGCCCTTGCCGCCAACCGCGTTCTCGATCAACGCCCGGGTGTCGCCTTGAAAGAGCTGAGCGGTGTAGATCGAGGCGGAGGCATAGATCTCTGGCCCGGAACCCATTTCGAAACGGTTCAGCCACGCCAGTTGCGACGGATCGACGATGGTACCCTCACCTGGCGCAAGATCGACGACAAGATCGGCCGAATAGTTCGTAAATCTGAAGACATCATCTCCGCCACCGTCCCAGATCGTCTGGAAGATGACATTGCCACCCGGCGCGCCCTGGCCGACACCGTTGATGAACTGCTCACCGGTTTTCTCGTCCCATGTGTACACCGTCGAGCCCGAATTGTAGTCGTAATTCGCGCCATACATCTGCTGGATGGCCGCGATATCGGTCTGCATGAGGGATTGCGCGTAGCTCCAGCCGCTGTTGGAATATCCGCCGATCAAAGGGTCGTCGACGAACGACCGGTAGGTCATGATGGAGAATTCCATGCTGTCTTCGGTCCCGGGCAGCGCGCCGTGTCCGCCACTGTCATGACCGTGTTTGAGGCCAAGCGTATGGCCGATTTCATGCATGATCGTGTGCCAGGCATAACCGCCCCGCTCCACCACATCATAATATCCAGCATCGCGGCCAAGCCACGCGTCGCCCCCTTCTTCGACCGAAGACGGATAGTAGCCCCATGCGGTAGCGGGCAGCCCGCTCTGCGCGATGCGCAAGGTTGCATCTCCTGCATCGGCACCGGACAGTTCGGTGAATGTAAGGCCGCTGACCGCTTCGAATTTGGCGAAGGCGGCGCGTGCGGCATCAGCTTGGGAGGCGTTCAGGCCGGCGAAGTCGTTATTGGCCTCGCCGGTGCCGTACTGAATGCCGACGGCATCGAGGTCTCTGTCATAGGCGACCGCGCTTACAGGGAAAGAGAAGGTCAATGACGTCTCTGCCCAGACACGGCCCGAAACCAGGCCGGCACCGCTGTCGGCATTCGGCGTAATATACGTTGAATTTGCAGTATCATAGACCGCGTTGCGGTCATGATGATTGGCCCGATCGGCATTGGAGTTTGCAACACATGACGCACAGGCACAGCCACAGTCGTGCGACTGCTCACTCGCAGAAAAAATCATACTAACCACCCATTTACACAAGACCCTCTCCCCAGAGGGTCGACACAAAAGGACATCGACTGATGCCCTCACCCGTGGTCAGGGATAGGTGTCAAAGGTGGATGGATTGTTAATCGGGAGAGCCCGTGGTCCGGGCATTTATCTCAAAATGTCTGGTCGTACTCGCCGACCGACGGCTCCTCGCGGATGACCGCATCGATGTCCTTGAAGATCGCGCGTAGTTCCGCCTCGCTGTCGGGACTTTCGCAGACAACAACCAGATTGGGCGTGTTGGATGAAGCCCGTACTAACGCCCATGCGCCGTTCTCGAGCATGATGCGGGCACCGTTCACGGTCACGACCTGCGCCATCTTGCGCCCGCCAAGTGATGCGCCCTCAGCGCAAAGTGTCTCGATGCGGGATTGCAGCCGCTCGATGACCGCGTATTTCTCCTCATCCGCGCAATAGGGCGACATGGTCGGGGTGTTATAGACCGTCGGCAACGCCTTGCGCATGTCCGACATCTTCATATCCGGGTTGCGGTCCATCATGCGGCAGATCTCGAACGCGACCCGCATACCGCAATCATACCCGCGCCCAATCTCGCCCGCCAAGAAGTAGTGTCCTGATTTCTCGAATCCCGCCAGCGCGCCGAGCGCCTTCACGCGCCGTTTGATATGGCTATGGCCGGTCTTCCAATAATCCGCCTTGGCACCAGCCGCCTTCAGCACGGGGTCGGAGGCGAAGAGGCCAGTGGACTTCACGTCGGCAACGAAGGTGGCTCCGGGATATTGTTGCACCAGATCGCGTGCCATGATGACACCGACCTTGTCGGCAAAGATCTCCTCGCATTCATCATCGACGACACCGCAACGGTCGCCATCGCCGTCGAAGCCGAGCGCCATGTCAGCCCCCGATGCTTTCACCGAGGCAGCCATGTCATGGAGCATCTCCATGGCTTCGGGATTGGGATTGTAATTCGGGAAATCATAATCGAGCTCATTATGGCTCGGCACCACCTCAACCCCGATCCTTTCCAGTATCTTTGGCGCGAACCAGCCCGCCGCACCGTTGCCGGTTGCGCAGACGACCTTCAGCTTGCGCGTCATTCTGAAGTCACCGCAGATATCGTCGATATAGGCATCCTGGACCCCGTCGACGCGGGTGTATTTACCGCCCTCGCGTGCGATCTGTGCGCCGTTCAGCACGATATCGCGCAGGCGGGCCATCTCCTCCGGCCCGTGGGTCAGGGGGCGATCCATACCCATCTTTACCCCGGTCCAGCCATTGGGGTTGTGGCTGGCGGTCACCATTGCGACAGCGGGGGCATCCAGGTGGAACTGGGCAAAATAGGCGACCGGCGACAGGCCGACGCCGATATCCAGCACCTCGCACCCGGCCTGCATCAGTCCGATGGTCAGTGCCTGTTTCACGGAGAGCTGGTAGGATCGGTAGTCATTACATACGACGATGCGCGGGCTCAGCCCGGCTTCGTGGATTTGGGTGCCAAGACCGAAGCCAAGGGCCTGTATCCCCGGCAGGTTGATGTCATCGGGAAACGCCCAGCGCGCGTCATATTCGCGAAACCCGGTGGGTGCGATCATCGGCTCGCGCAGGAAATCCCAGGTGTTCGGTTCGGATTGGGGGCGGGGCTGGGTCATGACGGCTCCGGTGGCGATGGGTCAGCGTTGAGGGGTCGGGGTCAGGTCTTTTGATGCGAGCAGCGCAGCGGCGGCAATCATCAGCGCACCGCAGACGCGGTTGATCAGCCTGGTCTGCCCGCGAAGGACGCGCGCAGCGCCGATACCAAACCAGCCCCACAGAAACAGGATGACCCCGTCAACCACCAGGTAGGTGATGCCGAGGATCAGCAATTGCGGCAGGATCGGCATGGTGGGGTCGATGAATTGCGGGAACAAGGCACCAAAAAATACGACCGCAAACGGATTTGCCATGGAGGTGACGAACCCTTGGCGGAACAGGATCGATGCCCGGTTGGCTGATCCGGCCGTCGCCTCCTCCGTCGCGGCACGCGACAGCATCAGCCGCAACCCAATCCAGCCGAGATAGGCGACACCTGCCCATTTGATCCACCAAAACGCATCTGCTGATGCCGCAACGATAGCCGCGAGGCCGAAAGCAGCGGCGACCATCTGGATCGAGTTTGCGGTCAGATCGCCGCCAATCGTCCAGATGCTGCGCCTCAGACCGTGGCGCGCGCTGTTGGCGATGATCAAGAGCTGGCTGGTATCAGGGGGCGTCGCAAAGAAAACGGCGACGGCCGCTAGGTAGAGGAGGTAAGTCTCGTAAGCCATCGATCAGATCGCAACCGGGTTTGCCCGGGCGAGACTGTGGAAAGCCGCAAGCGTGCCGCACAGTGATCCCATCTGATCAAGCGGGATCATGTTGGGCCCGTCCGAGGGGGCATTGTCGGGGTCCTCATGGGTTTCGATGAAGACCGCATCGACGCCGAGGCTGACCGCGGCGCGCGCGAGGACGGGCGCGAATTCGCGCTGGCCGCCGCTCGATCCGCCTTGTCCGCCGGGCTGTTGCACAGAATGGGTCGCGTCGAACACCACCGGCCAGCCGGAGCGCGCCATTTCAGGCAGGCCGCGCATGTCGGTGACAAGCGCATTGTAGCCAAATGATGTTCCCCGCTCGCATAACATGATCCGAGTATTGCCGGTACTTTCGATCTTGGCTGCGACATTGTGCATGTCCCAGGGGGCGAGGAATTGGCCCTTCTTCACATTGATCGCGGCGCCGGTTTCGCCGGCGGCTAGCAGGAGGTCGGTTTGCCGGCAGAGGAAGGCCGGGATTTGCAGAACATCAACGGCCTCCGCCACCTTCGCGCATTGCTCGGCGGTGTGGACATCGGTCAGGACGGGACAGCCGACGCGGTCCCGGATTTCGGCGAGGATTTCGAGGCCTTGATCAATGCCGACGCCGCGCTTGCCGGTCAGCGAGGTGCGGTTGGCCTTGTCGAATGAGGCCTTGAAGACATAGCCGAGCCCGGCCTCCGAAGCGGTTGCGGCCATTCGCTCCGCGATCATAAGTGCGTGATCGAGTGATTGCAGAGCGCACGGTCCTGCGATCAGGCAGAGCGGCGCATCAACGCCGATCGTGATGGCGCCGACCTGAACGCTGCGCCGGGGGTTCGTCATTTTGTCCTCTCAGATTGCGGCCTGCTCGCGGATCAGCGAGATGGTCAGGAGACCGACGATGTATGCCGCAAAGAGGATAAGAAAGACCAGCCCTGTATTTTGCAGTCGGTCAGGCTTGGTCGCCTTGTTCGGTTGTGTGGGCTGAACGACGGTTTCGAGATATAGTGATTGTTCTGCCGCAGAAGCGATCGCGGCTTCGAGAGAGGTGAGGGCGGAGGCGTACATCATCTGCGATGTGGCCTGATCGACGCGCGCCAGCTCCAGCTCTGCGCTCAGCTTCGCCATCGAGGGACGCTCGCCATTGGGCGTACCGCCGCCCGTCAGTTTCTGGCGAAGATCGCGCAATTGTCTCGTCTTGACCTCCAGATTGGTGCGCAGCGGCACGAAGCGGCTGTCGCTCTGATTGGAGGTGACGGTTTTCAGCTTCTCGATTTCAGCGAAAATCTCGTCAATTTCCGCCTCCAGCGTCACGATGCGGGTCTGCAGCGCACCGGCTTCGGATTCGACCGAGAAGATGCTCAACTGTTCCTGTACAGTGGCGACCTGGCGTTGGGCATCGCGCAATGCGCCGCGCGCGTCCTGCACATTTTCCTGCGCTGCGCGCACTCCATCGGTGCGGGAGCGCTCGTTGAGAGAGTTCACCAGTTCCTCCCCATAGCCGATGATCGCGTCAGCAAAGGTCTTCGCGCCTTCCGGTGTTGCGCCGGTAACGGTCAGCCGGATCACCCCTTCGGCGATATCGTAGCTGACCGAGACCTTGCCGCCGAGCAGCCAGCCGCCGGTATAGTAGGAATAGGCATCGTCCAGCGTTGCATCGGCTTTCAGCCTGTGGATCTCGTCGATATCCTCGCTTTGGAAATGGGCGATCCAGCCATGTTCGGCATCGAGCCGCCGCAGGATATCGCGCGAGAGAATGTATTCCTGTAGGGCGACGCTGTCCTGAGGCGATCCTGCGCCGCCGAGAATGCCGCTGAGAAAGCCGCCACCGGAAGCCGCGGCGGCAGAGCCGCTTTTGAAGACGAGGGTGCTTTCGGCCTCGTACATGTCGGTGGCTTTCTCGAAATAGTACCAGCCGACGATGGCAGTCGGGATCAGCACGAACAGCGCGAACCGTACCAGTATTCCGAGCGCGCGGAACCGGCGCCGGCGGCGCAGTTCCCGCCTGATCTGCTGCATACGCGCTTCGCGCGCGTGGTGGGCGACTTCGAACGCATCGTCCTGCGCCGCCGGTTGCATCAGGCCGGATTGATCGCCGGTCGGCGCGCGCAGCGATTTCGGCTCGATCCGCGCGATGTCCGTCTTGGCGCGGGCCGCGGTGCCCCTCGTCTGCGCGCCGGGCTGCGTGGCGGAACTCAGCGCGGCATCGTTGATCGCCTGGCGCATCTTGCGGCGTGCCGACCGACGCGCCTTACGCAGCTCGATATCATCGGCGAGATCGGCTGATTTGGCTGCATCATCCATGGACCACGGCCTCCCCCGCGATAAACTTCTCGGCGTCTTCGATGGTGTCGAAGTCGTAGATCTTGCAATCCTCGACAACAGCCACACGGTGGCAGAATTCCTTCATCTTGTTCAAACCGTCCGACAAGAACATGATCGGCGTGCTGCGCATCTTTTCCTTCAGGAGCGGCCCGGCGCGCTCCGCAAATTCGGGATCCCCCGCCGAGGCACCGCCGATGACAAGATACATGTCAAATTCAAGCGCCAGCAACAGTGCAATCGACAACCGCTTTTGCAGGGTCGAGGAATAGGTCTTCACCGGCATGTCCATGTAGCGGCCGATGCGCGCCAGGTCGATCGTGAACGCGAGCACGTCGTCCGGGTCGAGCCCGTAGATCATCGCGATGTAGCGGCAGTTTTCCGAGCCCGACAAGGCCGGAATCAATCCACCGACCCCGCCCACGGGCCAACTGATCTTGCCATAGCGATAGACTTTGCCGTTGTCGGGTTGTTCGGCCCCCAGGATCAAGTTCTGGATTGTCGTGATGCCGGCGCGGGGCGGCACGACCAGTCCGAAGTTTTCTTCGAAATGGGCTGTGAAGGTCGCGTCGGACAGCACAGGTCTCATCCGCCCCTTGAACAGGAAAGATTTGCTGACTTTCTCGAACTGAAGCATCGAAGCGGCCTGACCCTCACAATACGCATATGCAGCTTTGAAAGGTGCTGCACCCCACGCCAAAAATAGATGTCGACTGCCTATTTAGCAAAAATGTCGTTAAGTCGATATGAACGCGGCCACTTTGCCACAATTTGCCTGCCTTGTTCAGGAGCCGGCGGTCCAGTCCCTGTGCCAGTCGACAAAGCGGGAGATGCCCACGGAAAGCGGTGTGTTGGGGCGAAACCCGACCGCCTCTTCCAGATCATCGATATCGGCCCAGGTGGCGGTGACATCACCCGGCTGCATCGGCAGATATTCCTTGACCGCCTCGCGCCCCATTGCCTGTTCCAGAAGCGTGATCATGGTCATCAGGCGTTCCTTGCGCCGGTTGCCGATATTGAACACCCGCCAGGGGGCCCAACTGGATGCCGGATCGGGTGCTGCGGGATCAAATCCGGGATCGGGTGTGGCAGCATGGGGGATCAGTCGCGCGACACCTTCGACGATGTCGTCGACATAGGTGAAATCACGTTCCATATCGCCATTGTTATAGATCTGGATCGGGCGTCCCTCCCGGATCGCCTCGGCGAATTTGAAATAGGCCATGTCGGGGCGCCCCCAAGGGCCGTAGACCGTGAAGAACCGCAGGCCGGTCATCGGCAGCTCATAAAGATGTGCATAGCTATGCGCCATCAGCTCGTTCGATTTTTTCGTTGCTGCATAAAGGCTTACTGGATGATCGACTCCGTGGTGCACGGAAAAGGGCTGGCGCTTGTTGCCGCCATATACCGACGAGGACGAGGCGTAGACCAAGTGCTTTGTCTCAACGCGGCGGCATCCTTCCAGAATGTTCAGAAAGCCGGTGAGGTTGGAGGCGGCATAGGCCGAGGGGTTGTCGATGGAGTATCGAACGCCCGCCTGCGCCGCGAGGTTGACAACGTGGTCCGGGCGGTAATCCGAAAATAACTCGGCGATCCTGGTGCCATCTGCGAGGTCGGCCTCGGCAAACTCAAACCTGTCCGATTGGCGCAGGATATCGAGGCGGGCATGTTTCAGGCGCACATCATAATAATCGTTCAGGTTGTCGACCCCGATGACGGGGACACCAGCCTGCAGCAGTTTCTCGCACAGGAAGAACCCGATGAACCCCGCCGCACCGGTGACCATCACGGGTGTGCCACTGCGAAGCGCCTGTTCCCATGTCGTGTCCCATGTCGTGCTCGTCCTGTCCGGGGCGGTTGCCATCATGAACGCCTTTTGGTTGTCGCCTTGGCCTGTGCCAGTGCTCTCGCTCTATCCTCGTTTCGGCCGGCGTTTCCAGAAAAAATTCGGAAATGCCCGCTCAGACAGACGGTCGGCGGCCCGCTGATGCGAATCGCTCAGGTCCGCCATGTTGGCCACCAAGGCTGCAATGGGCGGTGGCGTGGCTGCTGGACAAACGAACGCCGTTCGTTGTGCGAAAGTGTTTCCTTATGATGGAAATCGCGCGGATCCCACAACCGGGAAGACGGAAATCGGCCGAGTCAATGTTGATTGACGTCCCCTAATCCTGACAGGCTTTGAAGCAATCAGCAGACAACATGCTGCTTGGCGTAGGCCGCAAGCCCTGCGTCCGACGGAGAGGAAAGAACCGGCGGTGGAGACTGGCAACAACAGCCCGCGCAAGGGGTTCGCCCCAATCGATCGCGACACGCTCGACCAATCAACGGCGCGCATTGAGGCGCTTGCGTCGCGTTTGCCGCGCGCGGCCGTTGTGTCCTTGGCCAAGGAAGTCGTCACTCGTCTTGCCCATCGATCCGACGAGATAGAGCCCTCTGCAGGTCATCCGACCGACGATGTCATAGACCGGTTGGCGGAGGCGTTGATCGATCCGCAACGCGATGCCGCCCTGTCCCTGGTCGAGGCGATCCGCGCCGAGGGCGCGACGCTGTCGGAGATTTACCTCGACTATCTGGCGATGGCCGCGCGCCGCCTCGGCGAATGGTGGGAGAACGACCGCGTATCCTTCGTGGAAGTGGCGGTCGGGGCGGGGCGTATCTACGCGATCATCTGTTCGGTGCAGCAGCACTACAAGACGCCCAAAGCCAATCCACGCCGCCACGCGGTTTTCGCCGCTGTACCGGGTGAGACGCATACGTTAGGCGTCACGATGGCGGCTGATCTGTGCCGGGAGGCCGGATGGGCCGTTGATCTTCTGGTCGGGCGTGACCATGACGAATTGGTCGACGAGATCCGTAACATGCGTTGTACGATTATCGGCCTGTCGGCAAGTAGTCATCGCGCATTGGCGTCCACGATCCGCCTGATCGTGGCACTGCGGATCGCCGTGCCACATTCGCAGATCGTCATCAGTGGGCGCCTTGCCCTCGACGAGGAAAACCTGGTCAGCATTGTTGGCGCGGACTATGCGGCAACTGATTTCGAAACGGCGGCGGATGCGCTGGAAAACATGCTGGACTGAGCGTTGGTCGGCAAACGGGGCCTCTGCTGCGGCGGTCAGGAGATCGCGCTCTTCCGCGCGCTTGACAGCGAAAGCTCATATCCGTTCGATGCGGCGATGACTGCAAAGATATTCGATCTTGATCTGCTGGAACGTGACATCCGGGCCTGTCGGGCCTGCGCGGACGATTTTGCCGCAACGCATACTGCGCATACGCCTCAGCCCGTGGCATGGCTGTCGAGCGAAGCGCGGATTCTCGTTGCCGGGCAGGCACCGGGGATGCGGGTCCATGAAAGTGGCAAGCCTTTCGATGATCGGTCGGGAGATCGGTTGCGAGATTGGATGGGGATCGAGCGTGACGTATTTTATGATCGCGGAAAGATCGCGATCCTGCCGATGGCGTTCTGCTTTCCCGGCTACGACAAGTCGGGCAGCGATCTGCCGCCACCGAAACGTTGCGCGGCCCTGTGGCGGGCGCAGGCGCTTGCGGCCATGCCGCAGATCGTTCTGACATTGCTCGTTGGCGGTTATGCCCATCGCGATGCGCTGAAAACGCGGCAATCCGTGTCAGAAACGGTTCAGTCATGGCGCGATCATGCGCCGGATATTATCCCGCTGCCGCATCCGTCCTGGCGCAATACCGGATGGCTGAAGCGCAATCCCTGGTTCGGGGCGGAGCTCGTGCCGGAGCTTCGGTCGCGGGTGGCGGCGCTCCTATGATCCGGCATGTCCTTGAGAGAGCTGCATGCGCCCTTGGCCTGCTGCTGGTCATGGCCTGCGTCGGTGGGCCGAAAGTGCCGGCGACGGCGCTGGGGGCGGTGGAGATCGCTGATCTGTCCAGCAATGCCGGTGCGCTTCGATCCGCAACGGCAGGCGATGCACTGCATCTGTCGGTCTGGCAGCCGGAACAGCCGCCACGTGCCGTGATTCTGGCACTTCACGGGTTCGGCGATTATGGCCGATCCACCTATGACAAGGCGGCGACCTACTGGGCTGGTCGTGGTTTCCTGACATATGCCTATGACCAGCGGGGGTTCGGCCATAATGACAGTCGCGGCAACTGGCCGGGGGCGGATCAGTTGATTGCCGATTACCAGTCGGTGCGCGATGCGGTAGGGCGCATGCATCCCGATTTGCCGCTCTTCGTTGTCGGCCATTCGATGGGCGGCGGCATTGCGCTGGCGGGTGCCGCCGATGACGGCTTGGCGGGCCTTGTCCTGGCAGCTCCCGCCGTCTGGGGCGGTGCGCGGCTGGCCTTGCCTTATCGCGCTGCTGCCTGGGGCGGCGCATTATTCGCGCCTGACAAGCGGTGGACCGGGCAGGGCGTCGTAACCATCCAGGCGTCCGACAATATCGATGTCCTGCGCGCCCTGTCGCGCGACCCGATCTACCTGCATAATCCGTCCAGCCGCGAGTTTATGGGGCTGATCCGTTTGATGGACCGCGCCGTCGAAATGGCACCAAGAATCAGCGCGCCGACCCTCATGCTCTATGGGGAACGCGACGAGGTTGCGCCGGAAAATGCCGTAATCGCCGCCTATGAGGCGATCCCGGGGCAGAAGCGCCTTATTATGTACCCTGATGGCTGGCATCTCCTGTTTCGCGATTTGCAGGCATCGATTGTCTGGCGTGATGTCGCTGAATGGATGGAGGGCGAACTGCCATGATGACACCGCTTGATCATGCCTGGACGGCTACCGAAGCGCCGGGCGCGGGCGATGCGGAGATGGCCAAGTATTATGATGTTTTTGCTGCTGCCGAGTTGCATCTTCTGATCGACGCGGCATCGCTTTCCGGGACGGGCACACCGCAGCCGCAGCTGTTTCCGGTAGACGACATCGACACCGCGCTGGTCTTCGATACCGAAGACCGCCTCGCAGCGTTCACCGAGGACGGAGCCGCGCACCTGACATTGTCGGGCCGCGCTGTCATCGCGATGTTCGCAGGGCGCAACGTTCAGGTCGGTGTCAATCTCGGGGATGCGCCCTCGGCGACGATCCTTCCGGCCGCCGCACTCGACTGGGCGGCGGCGGCGCTGCGTCAGCCGATCGAGGCGGAGGAGGGTAGCGAAATGGCCCTGACCGTCCCGCGGATGATTACGCCTGACCTGATTTCGCGCATCGATACCAAGATTTCGGGCATGGGCGCTTCGGTCGGCGAGGCGTGGCTTTGCGGGCTCGGATCGGGCCGCACCGCCAGCCTGATTCTGTGCGTCGCCTTGCGCGCGGAGGAGGCTGAACAATCGGTGGTTGCCGCGCTGGCGGAGACGGCGCGCTTTGCGGGTGGCGAGAAGGCAGCCTTCGACATCGCCGTCACGATGGGAGGTGACGCCCGACTGGAGCTTGCGCGCAAGGTAGGCATCGGGTTTGAGCCAGCCAACCCGGCGGAAATCAGCCGCGCGCAACCGGTCGCGCCGGGCATGGACAATTCGAAGCCTCCCCGGCTTCGCTAACGCCGCGATTTGCCATAAACTCTTGCAATTTATGCGGGTTCTGAATATCTCAACATGACTGAACTTTGGTTGAACGTCTGAAACTGCCTAAATCGCCCCGCGATGACGAAGCCCTGAATGGTGTTTATCGAAATTCATCATGCGCTGGATTTCCCGCATCTCCGCAGGAAAGGCGTTCAAAGGAGGCTTCGTAATGATCACGGGCACCGTAAAATTCTACAATGACCAAAAGGGCTATGGCTTTATCGAGCCGGAAGACGGCTCCAAGGACGTGTTCGTCCACGCAACGGCTCTGGAACGCGCTGGCATGCCGCCTCTGACCGAAGGCCAGAAAGTTCGCTTCGACACCGAAGTCGACAAGCGCACTGGCAAAACCGCCGTCGGCACAATCGAAAAAGCCTGATTGACCAGCAGCGCCGCCTTTTGCGGTGCGCTATCATGATGGATTGTAAAAGGGGCAGTCGGCTGCCCCTTTTTCTTTGTCAGGTCGATGAACCGACTTGCCCCGGTGATCAGAACGGGATCGCCTCTCCCGAATAGAAGGTGAACGATCCGGTATTTGCCATGGACAGCTCGTCGAAACGGGCGATCAGACCGGCTGCACTGTCCTCGACGGAGACATCCGCATCGCCGCCACCCATATCAGTGCGCACCCATCCAGGATGAAAGGCGCTGACGGCGATGCCCTCCGCCGCAAGCTCCTTCGACAGCGAAATTGCCAGATTGGTCGCGGCGGCTTTTGAGGCGCGATAGGAATATGCGCCCCCTTTTGCCCGTTCTGTCGAACCCATTTGCGAGGTTATGACCGCAATATGACCGCCAGCACGCCTGATGGCAGGGAGGCAGGCCCGGATAGTCAGAAATACGCCGGTGACATTCACGGCGAAGCTCTCCGCGAATGTTTCGGCTGTGTAGACTGGATCATCGATGCCGCCGCGACCATGCAGCACACCTGCATTGCAGACCAGCAGGTCTAGGCTGTGATCCTTCAGACGTTGCGCCAGTCCGGCGAGCGACTGCTGATCGGTCACATCAAGCGTAATTGGTGAGAGGTTGGGACCATCTGGCGCGTCCTTCCGTGCGCAGGCAAGGACGTTGTCGCCGCGCGCCGACAATCGTTCTGCCAACTCCCGCCCGATACCGCGATTTGAGCCTGTGATCAGGATATTTGCCATATACGCTACATTCCTTCGTCAGTCGCGTACGGCCTGATTGTCAGGCCGCCGCGTGCGATTCCGTCAGGCATGATCCACTAGATACCGACACCAAGAGAAGCGGTCGCGGTGGTTCTGAAGCGCATATATAGCGTGTTTGGGCGCGCCGCCCCTCTGATTTTCCCCCAAAATTCGCTGCACCGGCCACAAAACCGAGGCCTGAGAGCCACTTTTTTGCCCTTGAGCACCAAAAACCACCATTTTCTTGGGTCTGGAAGCGATTTGGCGGTTTTATTGGCCGCAAACTTGGATAAGAAAGGGGCATCGGCGTAGTGGTTGGGGCATCGCCGCGAAACAAGGCAGGAGTTAAAGAATGGAAAAGAAATCTGAAGTCGTGTCAGCGATGGCAGAAGGCGCAGGCATCACGCAGGCTCAGGCAGCCGCAGCGATGGACGCATATGCCGAAGCCGCACTCGGGGCGCTGAAATCAGGCGGCGCGGTGACGCTGCCGGGCCTCGGCAAGTTCACTGCGGTTCACAAAGAAGCCCGTCAGGGCCGCAACCCGCGCACTGGCGAGACGATGACCTTTGCCGCCAAGACCAGCGTGAAATTCAAGGCTGCCAAAGCGGCAACCGACGCGGTCAACTGATAGCAGATATTCGGCCGTCCGGTGATCCGGGCGGCTGATCGCCTCCGCCGATAAGGGCGGTCAGCGGGTGTAGCTCAATGGTAGAGCCGTAGCCTTCCAAGCTAATGACGTGGGTTCGATTCCCATCACCCGCTCCAAAATTTTACCGGTGCTTTACCAGCCCTCGTCTATCAGAGGGGCCGATGCGGACTACGTTATGCGTTTCTTGATCTGAATTGCGCCTGATGTAGCCGGGCCTTGGGTGGGTAGGAGAATGCTGTGTCTTGGAAACGGTTCGGGTTGGTGATTGCATTGCTGGTGCCGTTCGGCACGGGTGCAAAAGCACAGACATCGGCCGCCATTGCGCCTGTCGTGGTCAATGCGTCCGTTTCGGAAACTGCGATTGTCGATTGGAATTTGCCGATCAACACCTCCGACCCGTCGGAGCGGATCATGATAACAGAAATCTTTCGCGCTGCGGTGTTGGACACGGCATCGCAGTATGACTTTTCCGGGCGGCGCGCACAGGTCAACGTTGTCGTGCAGCAATTTGATATCCTCTCGAGCATCGAAATCTTCTTTTGTTGTGCGGTGAATGAGGTGGCGGCGATCTACGAACTGGTGGATGCTGACAGCGGCGAGGTTCTGAAACCCGCAGAACTGATCAATTTCAACCATTTTGGTCGCGGCGGTGTCTTCGCAGCACTGGCTGCTGCAGAAGGCAATGATCAGCTTAGCCGTCTGAACATGATCATCCGCGAAGGGACTGCAGACTGGCTGGCCCAACAGCCGTAATCTGATCGATTAGCTGTTGCCTCGCCGGGCATAATCCCCTATTTCGCCGCGCGGGTGCGCAGGGCGCGCATTGATAAAGCTTGATCGAGGATTCCAGAGCGATGGCGAAAGCAAAGTTTGAGCGGACGAAGCCGCACTGCAACATCGGCACGATTGGTCATGTTGACCACGGCAAGACGACGCTGACAGCTGCGATTACGAAGCAGTTTGGCGAGTTCAAGGCCTATGACGAGATTGACGGCGCGCCTGAGGAAAAGGCCCGCGGGATCACCATCTCGACGGCCCATGTGGAATATGAGACCGACGCGCGCCATTACGCCCATGTCGACTGCCCCGGCCATGCCGACTATGTGAAGAACATGATCACGGGCGCGGCGCAGATGGACGGCGCGATCCTGGTGGTGAACGCGGCTGACGGCCCGATGCCCCAGACGCGCGAGCATATCCTCCTGGCCCGTCAGGTCGGCGTGCCGGCGCTCGTGGTGTTCCTGAACAAGGTCGACCAGGTCGATGATGAGGAACTGCTGGAGCTGGTCGAGATGGAAGTGCGCGAGCTGCTGTCCGACTATGATTTCCCGGGCGACGATATCCCGATCATCGCAGGCTCGGCGCTGGCCGCGCTTGAGGATCGCGACGACAATATCGGCAAGGAGAAGATCTCCGAGCTGATGGCTGCCGTGGATGAGTTCATTCCGCAGCCCGAGCGCCCGATCGACCAGCCCTTCCTGATGCCGGTTGAGGACGTGTTCTCGATCTCCGGTCGCGGCACCGTGGCCACCGGCCGGGTTGAGCGCGGCGTGGTCACCGTCGGTGAGGAAATCGAGATCGTGGGCATCCGCGACACGAAGAAGACCACCTGCACCGGTGTCGAGATGTTCCGCAAGCTGCTGGATCGCGGCGAGGCGGGCGACAATATCGGCGCGCTGCTGCGTGGTGTGGACCGTGAAGGCATCGAGCGTGGCCAGGTCTTGTGCAAGCCCGGCTCGGTCAAGCCGCACACGAAATTCACCGCCGAGGCGTATATCCTCACCAAGGAAGAGGGCGGCCGTCACACGCCGTTCTTCACCAACTACCGCCCGCAGTTCTACTTCCGCACGACCGATGTGACCGGCACCTGCGAGCTGCCCGCCGGCACCGAAATGGTGATGCCGGGTGACAACGTGAAGATGGAAGTCACGCTGATCGCCCCCATCGCCATGGAAGAACGCCTCCGCTTCGCCATCCGCGAAGGCGGCCGCACCGTCGGCGCAGGCGTCGTTGGTACCATTATTGAGTGAT
>JBCCDJ010000019.1:0-98862 GCA_039030855.1 Pseudomonadota bacterium | reverse complement strand
GTCGTTAAACGACAAGACCGCCCACATATCCCTTCATCTTCTCAAAAATTTCAAACAGCAAAGCACCAAAACCCGGATAAACCAGACCCAAGATGCATCCGGCGGCGAAACGCTCAAAGCACCCCGCCGCCGGTGAGGGGGGATTTAGAGAGAATCCCCCAGGGCTGCAACCCCTTTTTACCAAGAAAATCAGATTCTTTTTTGCCCCTTCTACCTGTCGTTACGGCACCCCCGATGACCACAATATAGGCGATCGGCCCTGCGGCGGTAACAAGCGACAAAGAGGCGACAGAAACGCTTTTCATATCTTACTCTGAGGGGCGATTCTCAGCCAAAAGAGCCTCTTCATGTCCACGGCACCGGTCTTTCACATCGATCATCAGCGCTTCTGGGCCGACCCCTATCCGGCGCTTGGCGCGATGCAGGCGGAGATGCCCATCGCCTATGTGCCCGAACTGGATGCCACCCTTTTCACCCGACGCGATGCGATTTTCGAGCACGAAAAGAGAATCGACATCTTCTCCTCCGAACAGCCCGGCGGGCTGATGACCGTGCTGATGGGTGAGAACATGATGCGCAAGGATGGCGACGCGCATATGGCGGAGCGGCGTGCGATGTTTCCGGCCGTCTCGCCGCGCACCGTGCGCGACGTCTGGTCCGCGCAGTTTCGCCGCGATGCCGCCCGCATCCTCGACCATCTCGCGCCGAGGGGGCGCGCCGATCTGACCACTGATTATGCAATGCCGGTCTCCGGCGATGCCCTGCGCGCGCTGACCGGCCTCACCTCCATGACCGCGGCCGAGCTTGATTTCAGCAGTCAGGCGATGATCGACGGGTGTGCCAACTATATCGGCGACCCCGCTGTCGAGGCCCGCTGCCATGAGGGCACCGCCCTGATCGATGCCCATATCGACCGCATGGCCGCCACCGCGCCCGATCATTCGATCCTGAAGGTGCTGCAGGATGCAGGCCAGCCAATGGATCAGATCCGCGCCAATATCAAACTCACCATATCGGGCGGCCAGAATGAGCCGCGCGATGCCATCGCGGGCTGTGTCTGGGCGCTGCTGACCCATCCCGACCAACTGGCCATGGTCCGCGCGGGCACCATCGGCTGGGATCAGGTCTTTGCCGAATATGTCCGCTGGATGTCCCCTATCGGCATGTCGCCCCGCCGCGTCGCCCGCGACGCCACTGTCGGTGGTGTCACCTTCGCGCCGGGCGAGCGGGTCTTCTTCATGTTCGGCGCGGCCAATCGCGACCCCGTGCATTTCGACGATCCAGACCGGTTCGACATCACCCGTGATGCCTCCGCCCATATCGCCTTTGGCGCAGGGCCGCATTTCTGCGCCGGGGCATGGGCATCCAAGGCGCTTGTGGCGGAGGTTGCCCTGCCGATGCTGTTCGACCACCTGCCCAATCTGCGCCTCGCGGGGGAAGCGCGGATGGGTGGCTGGGCCTTTCGCGGATTGTTGAACCTGCCCGTCGCGTGGGACGCATGACTTTTGGCGCGCCTGCCCCCATATTCCGCCCATGATCAAAATCCTTCTTCCCGTTCTGGTCGCCACCCTTTGGGGCTGGTTCATGTGGCGTGTCTCGCTCTCGAAGATGAAGAGCGATCTCGACGCCAATTCCACCCTGATCGACGAGCCGGAGCTGGAGGCCACGATCCGCCGTCTCGGCCGTCAGGTCGGGATCGAGCACCTGCAGGCCTATCTCTACAAGATGGATGTGGTGAACGGCCTCGCCGCCCCGGACGGGCGCATCTTCATCACCACCGGGCTTTTTGATCGCTACAAGCGCGGCGAGTTCACGGCGCAGGAGCTGGGCTCGGTCATCGCGCATGAGCTTGGCCATGTCGCCCGCGGCCATTCACGCCGCCGGATGATCGACTGGACGGGTCAGAACGCCGCCCGCATGGCGCTCGGCATGATCCTCTCGCGCTTCATCCCTTTTGTCGGTTTTCACATCGCCAATTTCCTCGCCACGTTCCTGATGGCCCGGCTCTCGCGCCGGGATGAGTTTGAGGCCGACGAATACGCCTCCGCCCTGATGGTGAAAGCGGGCTTTGGCACCGATGCGCAGATCACCATGTTCGAGAAACTCGACAAGCTGATGCCCGGCCGCGGCGGCGTCGCCTGGATGGCCAGCCACCCGCCAACGCCCGAGCGGATCGAAGCGATCAAAAGACGCGATGCCGACTGGGCGGAGACACTCTCCGCGGATGCAGAATAGCCGACCGCGCCGGATCTGATCCGGGGCCATAGCCAGTCCCGACCTCCCTCGCCTGCCGGGACGTCGACCGCCGACAAACAGCCCGACACCTCCCGCAATATCAATCGCCCATCCCGCCGGCCGCCCATGATGCTTGCTTTTTCGGGTGGTTTCCGGCCATTTATCGCCTGGGTCGGCGATGGCGTCGCCAGCACATCCGTGCAAGCCCTGTTTCACAATCCTGAACGCCGGGACTTTTCTTTGCCGCTGACGCGGTCGGAGGAGACCGGCTCCTTCGTCTTCGCATCAGCAGGCCGATGAAGGAGCCATCTCAATGGATCGTCCAGATTTCTATCGCTTCCATCAGGGGGAGAAGACACTCCCCTTCCCCTCCCGGGAATACGAAACCCGCCTGACGCGCCTCAGGGCGGACATGGCCGATGCCGGGGTAGCGGCATGCGTTTTCACATCGATGCATAATGTCGCCTACTTCTCCGGCTTCCTCTATTGCGCATTCGGTCGGCCCTATGCGCTGGTGGTCACGCAGTCCGATGCCGTGACCATCAGCGCGGGTATCGATGCGGCGCAGCCCTGGCGGCGCAGCCATGGGGACAACATCACCTACACGGACTGGAAGCGAGATAATTATTGGCGGGCGATCCTGTCCGTAACCGGCCCGGGCAAGACCATCGGATACGAGGCTGACCACCTGACACTGGCTCAATCCTCCTTGCTGAAGGCTTTCCTCTCTCCGGCAAGCATCATCGACATTGCGCCCATGACCATGCGCCGGCGGATGCACAAATCCACCGCCGAAATCGATCTGATCCGCGCCTGCGCGCAGGTGGCCGATATCGGAGGCTACGCCGTAAGGCAGGCGGCCAGGGCCGGCACGCGCGAAATCGACGTTGCCATGGCAGGCCGCGATGCGATGGAGCTGGAGATCGCAAAGCGCTTTGCGGACGCGGAATACCGCGACACATGGGTCTGGTTTCAGTCCGGCATGAATACGGACGGGGCGCATAACCCGGTGACATCGCGCGTCTTGCAGTCAGGCGATATCCTCAGCCTGAACACCTTTCCGATGGTCAGCGGCTATTACACGGCGCTCGAACGCACCATGTTCGTGGAAACCGTGGACCCGGACAGCCTGGCGATATGGGAGGCCAACATCGCCGCCCATGAATTGGGGATGAGCCTGCTCAGACCCGGCGTGAGCTGTGCGGATGTCACCCAGCGGATCAACGCATTTTTCGAAGAACGCGACCTGCTGCAATACCGCACCTTCGGCTATGGCCATTCCTTCGGCATTCTGTCCCATTATTACGGGCGCGAGGCGGGATTGGAATTGCGGGAAGATATCGACACCGTGCTTCGGCCCGGCATGGTCATTTCGATGGAACCCATGCTGACCATCCCGGACGGACAACCCGGTGCGGGGGGCTATCGCGAACACGATATCCTGATCATCAACGATGACGGCAATGAGAACATAACCGGTTATCCCTATGGCCCGGATTTTAACATAGTCGGGTGAGGGTGCCGGATGCAGGGGGCGGGCTCGTCTCCTGCATCTCCGTTCCGGTGAAACCGGTCAAGCCGATCGCCTCGTCGCCATCTCGCGCGGGCCACACCCGGGATGACCATCACCCACCTCATTCGGCAGGCGGCTGATCGCCAAATGTTTGGCTTTTTGGGGGAGACAGAAGACGCCAGACCACACGCCTGAATTTGGCGGCGCAAGGTTGTCATTGCAACGCGACTGACGCCATCTCGCAATCGAAACTGCGGCCGATGCGGCGATGCAGCAATTCGCGATGCCGCAGCGCACAATAGATCACCATATCAGATATGCGGTTACCCGAGACTTTTGTAGTTAACACATTATTTATTGTTAATAATTAACAATCGCGCGATGGTCGGATGTGAATATTTTACAGCTTTCATGAACTGCGTATTATTTTCACGAACAGCATTCACTGCGGCCCTTCCTGCGCCGCCTCCCATGCCTTCCCCAGTCGCGGCAATCCGGCCCGTTTGAGGAATTTTCGAAACGGCATGTCGCGCCCCGCAGCCATGTCGGCCAATCCCGCCAGCGCCGCGCTCAATCGCGCCGCGTCCCGCTTCATCGCATCCGACAGCATCTCATCGGGGTGCATCCGCCACAGCCCATGTGGGCGCACTGATTTCAAAGGGAAATCGCGGATGTTGAAGGTGATGATCGCTTCGGCCTGTCCGACCACCGCCGCCGCGATTACATGGGCATCTGCCGGATCAGGCGACCAGCACTCGGCCTCCTTCGCCTCATATCGCGTCACCTCGCCACCGGGAAACCATGCGCCCATCAGTGCCGCGTCGCCGCGCGCCCGCGCCTCATCCTCCGCCCCCATCTTGGTCCCGGCAGCACGTGCCCACTCCTCAATGATGCGCGCTGACCAGAGCGGTGTGAAACCACCTAACTTCGCGTAACCAAACAGAATTTCCCGTGTCGCCACCGGATAGAGCACACAGGCATCCAGGAAGAGCCGCATCAGTTCAACCGAAAGAACAGCGCCTTCAGATAGGACGTCTCCGGCAGGGCAAAATGCGCCGGGTGGTCCGCGCCCGCCTGCCCTGCATGGATCAGCGACGCCGACCGCCCCGCCGCCCTGATACCCTTCACGCAAGCGGCCCGAAACAGATCCGGCACCGCCGCGTGGGAACAGGAACAAAGCACCAGATATCCCCCCGGACGCACCAGATCGGTCGACAGTTTCGCCGCCCGTTCATAGGCCCGCAATCCCTTGTCCAGCGCCTGCTTCGAAGGCGCAAAGGCCGGTGGGTCGCACACTACCATGTCGAAATCTCGCCCCTCGGCGGCCAGAGCGCGGAGCGCATCAAATGCCTGTGTTTTCAATACGTTGAACCGGTCTGATACGCCCGTCGCCTGTGCCCCCGCCTCCGCCAGTTCCAATGCCGGAGCGGAGCTGTCGACGGCCAGCGCGGATACGGCGCCCCCCGCCAGCGCCGCCAGCCCAAATCCGCCCACATGGCAAAAGACGTCCAGCACATCCGACCCATTCGCCAACTGTGCGGCGCGGGCATGATTTGGCCTTTGATCAAAGAACAAGCCCGTCTTTTGCCCGCCCATAAGATCAGCCATGTAGATCGCGCCGTTCATCGGCGTGGCCACGGGTGCTGTCATCTCGCCGCGCTCCAGCCGGACCTCGTCATCAAGCCCTTCCAGCGCCCGTGCGCGGCCTGACCCGTTGATAATAATGGAAGAAACGCCGGTTACCTCAGCCAGGGCATCGCAAAGCTCGCTGATCATCACATCTGCCCAGGCGGCATTGGGCTGGATCACAGCAGCGTCGCCAAAACGGTCGATCACAACACCGGGCAGCCCGTCACCTTCGGCATGGACGAGGCGATAGAAGGGTTGATCGAACAATCTTGTCCGATGCGCCTGCGCCGCACGCAGCCGCGCGCGCAACCACGCACCATCGATCGCCGCCTCCGGATCGGCATCAAGCACCCGTGCCATGATGGTCGAGGCGGTGTTCACCGTCACCGTGGCCAGCGGCACGCGGGCTTCGCTTTCCAGCGTCGCGATGGCACCGGCGGCCAGCGCCTTGGTGCGCCGGTCCGTGACGATCTCGTCGGCATAGACCCACGGCGCGCCTCCGGCCAGCCGCCGACCCCGGTTCGGGCGTAGTCGGACAACGGGGCGGCTGGCGGGGGTCTGATCACTGTCGCTCATCCCCGCGCCTTAGCCCGAGATCGCATGAAAGGAAAGTTGCAACCACTGTTGCGCTGAGAACGGGCAGGTCAATCCGCCGACCTGCCTGTTTTCATTCAGAAACCCACGAAGCCGCCAAAGGCGACGCGGTGGTGTTCCCTTTTTGGAAGCCGCAGCATGTTTCCGCGGCTTCCCAAAATCAGGCCACTTGTTCAGCGCCTCAGGAAGCTGAGGCTGAACGACCGCCACGCAGACCGTTACGGGCGAAAGCACCCAACTGCGCCATTGTGCGGATCACCCGCCGAGCCCCGTCACGCATCGCCTGGGCGCGAAGCTGCCGGGCCTTTGCCATCGCATTGAATATCTCATCATCGCTCGGCAGTTTCGATTTCACTACGCTCATATCCTGCATCCTTCTGTACACATCGAAGCGTGACACCCCATCGGCAATCACGTGCTTCCATGGACTGGGATGTAGGCAGCTACCGGCAGTGCTGCATCGCACAAACCAGCAGTTCCGAAATGCGTGGAGGACATATCTGACCTATCGTCAATTGAAATGACGATCCCCGGTTAGCCCAATAAGGCGATTGCATGCTTAGAAAATTCTTGCCGGGCCCGGTTTTGGTATCAAAATAGCCCCGGTCGCATACCGTCTTTTGCAGATGCACAAAGCCAATCGAAAACATAGGCCCCGACGGAGCGAAAGCAGACCAGGCGGAAGGATCCATCCGCCTCCGCCCAGAAGGCTGCTGCGACCTGTCCGAGGCGGGATCGGCGCAAATCACCCGGACCGAATGCATCAGGTGACATATCAACCGGCGCGCCCTTGGCGATCAGCTCCCGCACGCCCGCGCCTTCGAGGCGAAACATCGTGCGCGCGTCGGAGACATTGACCACCAGCGAATGCTGCTCGCCCTGCGCCTTCTGTAGCGAAGCTGTGGTCGCGGCGGCGTTCTCATAGTCGCAGACGAGCAATAATTCGTCAGGCGACATCCAGCCGATGCCGCCAAGGTCATTGACCTCAAAGCCGCGGATGCCGGGCAGCGCACCACCCGTCACGTCGGTGACCGCGCTCGTGAACGCTTTTGATGTCAAATCACCTCGGACGGTGATCATGCCGACCGGGCCAAGGTCGAATATCACCGCATCGGGCCCCACGAAGGAGGCACCGTTGACGGCGGAGGTCAGCATCGGGGAAAGCTCAGACATTCTGCTTGGTCCCTTCCTTGTCATAGAAGACCGGGTCGACAATCTTTGCCCGAATGACATCACCGCCCTCGACGGGGAAGGAGATGACTTCGCCCATCCGCTCCGTCCCCTTGACAATCAGACCCATCGCGATGGACCGCTCCAGCGTCGGCGACCAGTAGGTGGAGGTGACGCGCCCGATGATATCCAGCGGTTTCGCAGCCGGATCGGCAACCGCATAGGCACCATCGGGGATGACTTTCTGCGGCTCCACCGTCTCCAGCCCCACCAGTTTTTCGCGCATCGGGTCGGTCAGATGCGAGCGTTCCTGCGCCCGTTTGCCAATAAAGTCCGTCTTCTTTTTTGACACCGCCCAGCCGAGATTCAGGTCCTGCGGCGTGATCGTGCCATCGGTTTCATCATTGATCATGATGAAGCCCTTCTCGGCGCGCATGATGTGCAGCGCCTCAGTACCATAGGGCGTGATGCCGAATTCGGCCCCCGCATCGCGGATCGCGTGCCAGAGGTGCAGACCGCCATGGGCCGGGGTCGCGATTTCGTAGGACAGCTCGCCCGAGAATGAAATCCGATAGATGCGCACCGGCACCCCTGCCATGTCGCAATCAAGATAGCTCATGAAAGGCAGCGCATCGGCACCCAGATCCGCGTCGGTCAGCTTCTCAATGACCTTACGGGCATTCGGGCCCACGACAGCAATCTGCGCCAATTGCTCTGTCACATTGGCGACATAGACTTTCCAGTCAAACCATTCGGTCTGCAGCCATTCCTCCATCCAGGCATGGACCCGATCCGCCCCGCCGGAGGTCGTGTGACAGAGGAATTCATCCTCACCCACCCGCGCGACGACCCCATCATCAAAGAGGAACCCGTTCTCGTTGCACATCAGGCCATAGCGGCATCTGCCGACCTTAAGTGAGGACATCATGTTGGTATACAGCATGTCCATGAAGCGCGCCGCATCCGGCCCCTTCACGATGATCTTGCCGAGGGTCGAGGCATCCAGCATGCCAACGGAACGGCGCGTCGCCACCACTTCGCGCTTCACCGCCGTCTCGCGCCTTTCGCCGATTTTCTGATAGCAATAGGGTCGCCGCCAATCGCCCACAGGCTCCCAATCCGCGCCGTTTTCATCCGACCAGTCATGGATCGGGGACTTGCGGATGGGCTTGAACAGCTCACCGACGGCCTGCCCTGCGATCGCACCGACAGAAATCGGTGTATAGGGTGGGCGGAAGGTCGTCGTGCCCACTTCGGGGATCGGGGCGTTCAGGCTGTTGGCGAGGATGGCGAGGCCATTGATGTTCGACAGCTTGCCCTGATCGGTTGCCATGCCGAGGGTCGTATAGCGTTTCGCGTGTTCGACACTCTCATATCCCTCGCGCGCGGCCAGTTCCACATCGGCGGCGGTCACATCGTTCTGATAGTCGAGGAAATGCTTGGTCCCGTGGGCATATTTGCCCATGGACGGCGCGAACCATAGCGGCTCTATCGCTCCCATTTCAGGTTCCGACACCCTTGGCGCAGCAGGCTTGCGCCCGACCTTGGCACCAAGGCCCTTCGCCACTTCGCGGGCCACTTCAATGGCATCCGACAGCCCCCCGGCGACGCCCAGCATGCCGTTGGCGGCCCCGACGCAGACGGTGTTCACCTCCCCGTCATCGCCAATGGGCGCAGCGCGTTCGGGCGCGGGGCGGAACATGGCCGCCGCCTCGTCCCAGCGCAGCTTGCCGCCGCAATGAGAATAGAGGTGCACGATCGGCGACCAGCCGCCGGACATGGCGACGCAATCGCAACGGATCGTCTCCACCGCACTGCCGATCCGGCCATCGGCGGTGCGCTTGCCGAACATTACGCCCTCGACCGCCTTGCCGCCCTTGACCTTGGTGACCACCGCGCCGGTCTCGATCCGCATGCCGAGGCTGCGGGCGCGGGCCACCAGCGCGCCGTCGGGGTCAGAGCGGCTGTCGATGATGACCGGCACTTTCAGGCCGGCCTCAAAGGCAGAAATCGCAGTGCGGTAGGCATCGTCATTGTTGGTGAAGACTGCCACCTCATGCCCCGGTGCGACACCCCAGAGGGCAATGTAATCACGCACCGCAGCAGCCAGCATGACGCCCGGCACATCATTATTGGCAAAGGCCAGAGGGCGCTCGATTGCGCCCGCGGCGATGATGATGCGCTTGGCGCGCAGCCGCCACAGGCGATGGCGCGGGCCAGTGGGCACAGCGGTATGATCGCCGCACCGCTCATAAAGAAGCGCATAGCCATGGTCATAAAGGCCCGATGCCTGCGTGCGCAGACGGATGGTAACGTTCTCCATCGCCGCCAGCGCCGCGATCTGATCTGCGGCCCAGTCAGCGCCAGGCTTGCCACCGATATCCACATCCGCTTCGGACAGGAGCCGTCCGCCAAGATGCGCGCCCTGCTCTACCAGCAGGACTTTCAGCCCCGCATCCCCAGCCGCGCGCGCAGCGGCAAGACCTGCCTGCCCGCCGCCGACGATCAGAACGTCCGTATAGGCGTGAAAATGCTCATATGCATCAGGGTCTTCCTTGGTCGGCGCCGGGCCAAGACCCGCCGACTGCCGGATCACCGGCTCGTAGACATGCTTCCAAGCGACGCGCGGGAAGAGGAACGTTTTGTAATAGAACCCGGCGGAGAAAACCGGCGCGACGGAGGCAACCGCGGCGTTGATCGCGCCGATATCGTATTCAAGGCTTGGCCAGTGGTTCTGGCTCTTAGCGGTCAGCCCGTCATGCAATTCGACCATGGTGGCGCGCTGGTTCGGCTCCGCCCGTGCGCCGCGACCGGTGGTCATCAGGGCATTCGGCTCCTCCACCCCTGCTGCCACCAGCCCCCTTGGGCGGTGATACTTGAACGACCGGCCCATAAGCGACGTGCCGCCGCCGAGGAGCGCGGAGGCAAGCGTATCTCCCGCGAACCCCTGCATCGTCTTGCCGTTGAATTCGTAGGAGACAGGTTTGGCGCGGTCGATCAGACGACCCCCGGCATTGAGGCGATGCGGCATCAGAGCGCTCCCCGCTGTTTCGCGCGGTCAAGAATGTCTTTCGGCGGTTTGGTGACATTCGCGGGGTAGGTGCCATAGACCTCCAGCGTCACGGTATCGCGCGCGACATGGAACCACTTCCCGCAGCCGAACCCATGGCGCCAGCGTTCGAAATGCAGGCCGCGCGGGTTCTTGCGGTAAAAGAGATATTCCTCGAAATCACCGTCCTCGGAGCCGGGGCCAAAGCGTTCGAGATGCGCCTCGCCATGGGCCTCGAATTCGGTCTCTTCGCCGGTGACGCCGCAGCAGGGACAGGTTAGTTGGAGCATGAAAGCCTCCGAAAAGCGGCATGACGCGTAGGGTGGGCTTCAGCCCACCGCCACCGGGGGCTGCCGTGTCGATGGTGGGCTGAAGCCCACCTTACGCCGGTGCAGTGAAAAACGGATATGCGGCGCAGCGCTATCCGTGCAAGAGCCCTATGATCATCGCCCCGAACCCCCATTGCAGCGTGCCGATGATGGAGAATCCCATCTCCAGCCGGTAATTCTCCAACGCGCCCTCGCGCGCTTTGGTCTCCAGCAGGCTTTCGAAGCTCTCGTCGATCTGGGCTTCCAACTGATCGAGCGTGTGCGGGTCGTCCCCCCGTTTGCCGTTGCGCACCTGTTTGAGGTAACGCCATGTCTGGCGCTGCTGGGTCTCGACCAGGCTGTCCCAGTATCGACGTTCCTCCGACAGCGCAAAGCGATCCGTCAGGAAGACGCCGAAGCCAAGCGAGAGGCTGAACGCCCCCATTGCGGCAAAAACCTCCGGCCAGCCCGCGATGAGCGCCGCGACCGAGGCCACGGCCCAGACTGCGACGCCGCCAAGCGCCAGAAACCGTCTTGTCTGCCAGAGATAGCGAAGCAAAGGCCTGTCCCATGATCAATGCGCCACCGCCGCGGCGACGCTTTCGTCGATCATTCTACCTTCCGTGAACCGGTTCAAGCCGAACGGCCCGGCGACCTTGTCCTCGCCATTGGCGATCAGACTGGCCGTCGCCCAGCCGGATCCGGGAATCGCCTTGAACCCGCCGGTGCCCCAGCCGCAATTGACGAACATGTTCTCCACCGGCGTTTTGGAGATGATGGGCGAGCGGTCCCCGGTCATATCAACGATCCCACCCCATTGGCGCAGCATCTTGAGGCGGGAGATCGCCGGAAACGTCTCTTTCAGTGCGCGCACGGTTTCCTCGATATGGTGGAAGCTGCCGCGCTGGGTGTAGTTGTTGAACCCGTCCGCGCCGCCACCGATGACCATTTCGCCCTTGTCGGACTGGCTCATATAGCCATGCACCGTGTTGGCCATGACGACGATGTCCATCATCGGTTTCACCGGCTCCGATACCAGCGCCTGCAATGCGACCGATTCTACAGGCAGGCGGAACCCGGCCATATCGGCGATGACCCCGGAATGCCCTGCGACCACCATCGCGACCTTCTTCGCGCGGATCGGCCCGCGTGTGGTCTGCACGCCCGTCACCTTGCCGCCGACCACATCGACACCGGTAACCTCGGTCTTCTGGATGATGTCGACGCCCAGATCAGAGGCCGCGCGTGCGTAACCCCAGGCCACCGCATCATGGCGTGCAGTGCCGCCGCGCGCCTGCCAGAGCCCCCCAAGCACGGGAAAGCGGGGGCCGCGCGTCTCGATGATCGGACAGAGCTGCCTGATCCGCTGCGGGGTGACCATCTCAGTCTTGATCCCGGCCAGCCGGTTGGCATGGGCCGTTCGCTTCATGGCGCGAAACTCATGCTCCGTCTGGCACAGCATCAGAACGCCGCGGGGCGAGAACATGATGTTGAAGTTCAGCTTCTGGCTCAGATCCTCGTAGAGCCCGCGCGCCAGCTCATAGATCGCCGCCGATGGCTCCCGCAGGTAGTTGGAGCGAATGATCGTGGTGTTGCGCCCGGTATTCCCGCCGCCGAGCCAGCCTTTCTCGATCACCGCCACGTTGCGGATGCCATGGTTGGCGGCAAGGTAGTAAGCGGTCGCCAGCCCATGCCCGCCAGCCCCGATGATGATCACGTCATATTCCGCCTTTGGCTCTGGCGAGCCCCAGGCGCGCTCCCACCCCTGATGATAGCCGAAAGCCTCTTTCGCGATGGCAAAGGCGGAATAGCGTTTCATGATGGGCGATGACCTCTCTGTCCGTCTGGCACCTCTATAATCGGACGGCGTGCACCGATGCGCCGCGACGCGTCATCGCGGTGTCTGATCGCGACATTGGCGAGGGGTGATCGGGGATGTGCGCAATCCGCACATATTCAGCCGCCGTGCGCCAACGCCGCGTTGCCCCGCAGGACATGGATCGCTACCTATACCGCAAATCAAGTGAACGGAGCATGCTCGTGGGGTTCTGGATTATTGCCATCGCCGGTGCCGTGATCGCCGCCCTGGTGGTGGCGCGCCCGTTGTTGCGGCGCGCAGATCAGGCGGCACCACGCGCAGCGCATGATGCGCAGGTGTTTCGCGACCAGTTGAAAGAACTGGATCGCGACGTTGCGCGCGGCGTGGTCAGCCCGGGCGATGCCGACGCCACCCGGCTGGAAATCTCGCGTCGGCTCTTGGCAGCGGATGAGGAAAGCCGACTTGGGATCGGTGCCGCATCGGCCCCCCGAAACCTGTCGCGGGCGCTGGCGCTCATCGTCGTCATCGCGGCCCCGGCTGGCGCAGCCTGGCTCTATACCGGCCACGGCGCACCGGGGGCCGAAGACCAGCCCTTCGCCAGCCGTGGCGAGGAATTGCGCCCCGGACAGGAGGAAGCCGAGCAGATGATGGCGGGCCGTGCCCCGCCCCCGGCCACCGGTGCGGATGCCGACGAGTTTCGTGATCTCGTCGTGCGGCTGGAGGCGCGCCTGGCCGAAGCACCGAATGACGAACAGGGCCTCTTTCTATATGCCCGCTCGCTGATGAATCTGGGTCGCTTTGCGGAGGCATGGCGCCAGTTTGAAAAGCTGATCGATCTGCGCGATGGCAAGACCGATGCCGACGTCTATGCCGGTTTTGCCGAGGGCATGATCCTTGCCGCCGGGGGCTACATCTCCCCCGAGGCGGAGGCGGGGCTCCTGCAGGTCCTGAAGCGCGATCCGACCAATCCTTCTGCGCGGTATTACCTCGGCCGCCTGCACGCCCAGCAGGGCGAGCCGCAACTGGCCGAGACGATCTGGATGACGCTGTTGGAGGAGAGCGATCCGAACGCCCCCTGGATCGCACCAATCCGCCAGGAAATGGCGCAGCTTGGTCTCGGCCCGCGGGATCAGGCCGGGTTGAGCGGGCCAACGCAGGCCGAAATGGACGCCGCCAGCAACATTCCGCCCGAAGAACGCCAGGCGATGATCGCCGACATGGTCCAGCGGTCGGAGGAGCGTCTCTTTTCCGAAGGCGGCACCGTGGCCGAGTGGCAGCGCCTGATCCGCAGCTATTCCTTCCTCGGCCAGCCCCGCAAGGCGCAGGAAGCGATGGCGGCGGCGCGCGAAGCCTATGCCGGCAACCCCGCTGCGCTGGCCGCCCTGACAGAGGGCGACCCGCTGACCCCGCCGCCCGGCGCTCAGCCGCCGCGCCCCTCACCAGCCCCCGGTCCCGACGCCGATGACATCGCTGCCGCGGCCGAGATGGCCCCGGATGAGCGTACCGCGATGGTGCAGAGCATGGTGGCAAGGCTGCAGGAGCGGCTCTACGAGCAAGGCGGCACACCCGAAGACTGGCTGCGCCTGATCTCCTCCTTCTCCGTTCTCGGTCAGTCGGAGGGCGCGAGCGCGGCCTATGCACGGGCACGCCGCGATTTCGCTGACGATCCCGCTGCCCTCGCCATGCTGGAGGCAGCAGTCGAGGGCGCACCACGCGCCGCCGCCGAAGGCACGGCGCGCGCCCGCCCGACGGAGGAGGGCAATCCGCGCGGCCCAACACAGGAGGATATCGCAAATGCCGCCGATATGCCTGCCGCTGACAGGCAGGACATGATCCGCGGCATGGTCGACCAGTTGCATACGCGGCTGCGCGAGGAAGGCCGGGTCGCCGATGTGAACGACTGGGGCCAGCTTATGCGCTCCTACAGGATGCTCGGCCAGGACGAGGCCGTGCGCGCAGCCTATGAAGAAGCGATCCAGATCTATGACGACGATACCATCGGTCTGGCCTATCTCAAGGAAGCTGCGTTGTTGAATGGCGTGGAATTAAATTGACCGACGCCCGCGACACCATAGTGACGGCCTGCGGCCTCGTGACCGACGATATGGCGGTTTTCGCGGCCTCGTTGGTGCCGGACCGCCCAGTCATGGGGCTGGATCTCGGCACCAAGACGATCGGCGTTGCCGTCTCTGATCTGCGCCTGTCAGTTGCCAGCCCGGCAGAGACGATCAAGCGCACAAAGTTCACCGCCGATGCGACCGCGCTGCTGGGGCTGGCCGAGGCGCGTGATGGAGCAGGGTTCGTGCTCGGCCTGCCGCGCAACATGGATGGCAGCGAGGGGCCGCGCTGTCAGTCGACGCGCGCCTTCGCCCGCAACCTGGCGCGCCTGACCCCCCTGCCCATCGTGTTCTGGGACGAGCGCCTGTCGACAGTCGCCGTCGAGCGCACGCTTCTGGACGCCGATCGATCCCGAAAGCGCCGCGCTGAGGTGATCGACAAGATGGCTGCCGCCTTTATCCTGCAAGGGGCGCTGGACCGGCTCCTGCACCTGAGGGGCACGTCATGACAGATGACATCTGGAAGCGCGACGAAATCGAAAGTCCCTGCATCAAGGTCTGCGTGATCCACCCGCGTGAAGACATTTGTATCGGCTGTTTTCGCACCCGGCACGAGATCGCCGGATGGTCGCGCATGACCCGCGATGATCGTCGCACCCTGATGGAGACCCTCCCCTCGCGCGAGCCGAGGCTGACCCGGACAGCGAGACGAGGCCGCGCCGCACGGATCACGCAAAATTTTACTGAAAGCTGACGTCTTCACCTGATTTCAAGGACTTAGAGCGCAAGGCAATCCGCGAAACAGCTTTCATTACCGCGCGAACCTGTGCTAGTCTTCGTTCTCGTGTCGACGTCATGGGTAAGTCTCTGTAATGCTTTTCTGGCCAATCGCATTGATCATCATGATCGTCGTTGTCGTCGCACAACTGAATGCAACCTTCCCCCATGCCCTTAATGCCGAAGGCGCTGGCGAGCAGCTGATTTATCTGGCGGCGCTGCTGCTAATCATCCTGATCTATGGATTTCGCTACCGTCAGGTGAAGGTAAAGCCGCTGGCACTGATCGGTCTTGGCTGGCTCTCCGCCTTTTCAGCCCTCATCGTCGTCTACACCTATCGCGACGAAGCCGGGATGATCTTTGACCGTGTGCGCGGTGAGGTGACACCAACCATCGCAATCGCGCAGGAGCCCGGTGTGGTGGAGCTGCGCAAGGCCTGGGACGGACATTTCCGCGCCGTCACGCGCGTCAACGGACAGAATGTCGGCATGCTGGTCGATACCGGCGCGTCCATCGTTCTTCTCTCTTATGAGGACGCCGATGCTGCCGGGCTCGACCCGGCCAATCTGGCCTATACGCAGGCCGTGACCACAGCCAATGGCAAGGCCTTCGTGGCCCCTGTCATGCTCGACATGGTCAGTGTTGGACAGGTTGGCCTGACGCGGGTGAAGGCAGCCGTGGCCGAGCAAGGCCGGCTTCACACCTCGCTTCTGGGGATGAGCTTTCTTGGCCGCCTGCAGGAAACCAGTTTTCGCCGCGAACGCCTGTTCCTGCGAAACTGATCCACTTGCCGGGCCTTACGGCGCGGTCAACCACCACCCGTCACCCTGCCCCGCCCAGCCGGCACCTGCCAGATCAGGCCGGAAATAGGCGATTGCGCGCCGCCCGGCAGGCGCATTGCCCCATGGCGCAACGCCGTGCAGCGCAAGCCGGTGGATGAGATACGCCTCCCCCCGCAGCGCCGGAACCAGCCGCCTCTTACATGTCTCGAAACAGCGACGCCGGGCGGCCTGATATGCTGCCGTTACGTCCACCTCACCCCATTGATCTGGCGGCAGATCGCCCAGAAGGTCAGCGAAGGCAGCGCGCATGATATGATGGCTCCCGTCCCATATGGTGACAGGGGCCGCCCCCTCCGGCGGGTCGTTCAGGGGGATGCCGAGAATAAAGCCGTGGACCTCCCTCACCGCGCGCCGCCGACCGGGCATAACCCGGTGCAGCCCATCCACATGGGCCGCATCCCGGTCGCAGCGAAACCGGAAGGCCGCATCATCCTCTTCGCCCCCCTGACGCGGATAGTTTGTGTAGCAGACGGAAGCCTGCGCGCGGTCAAAGGCAAACCCGGTCCCGACAAGTGCGCGCGCCGCCGCAACCGCCGCCCCGTCAAGAGGTGGGCCGCCGGGCAACCGGCCCGCTGCATCATTGGCCAGCGCGTTGACGCCGACGAACCAGGTGCCATCGCAGCGCATCATATCGGGCGGCGGTGCCGCCTCCACCGCCAGCGCTGCCCTATCAGCATGGGCCGCCCAAGCAGCCAGCCTGCGGTCGAACGAGAACCTGATCCAGCCCTGATCGCCAAGATCAGCCATAGACCGCCTTTCGCAGCATATTCAACGCCGTGACAGCCAGAAAAACCGCAAAGGTCAGTTTGAGCGGACGCGGATTGGTCGAATGGGCCAGTCGCACGCCGAAGGGCGCGCAAAGCACCGTCATCGGCACGATCACCGCAAAGGCGGGCAGATGAACATAGCCGAGCATCAAGTCAGGCCGGTCGGGTGCACCAAGGCCGGAGATCACAAAACCCACCGCCGCCGGCACAGCGATGATCAGCCCGAATCCCGCCGCCGTCGCCACGGCGCGGTGGATCGCAACCCCATGAGCGCTGAGCAGCGGCACGCCAAATGTACCGCCTCCGACCCCCATCAGCACCGACAGAAACCCGAGCCCGACGCCCTGCCCCGCGCGCGCGCGACCTTGCGGCGGCTGATCCGCAATCCGCCAGTTGTTCGAGCCGAAAGCCATATGCAGCGCCACCACGAATGCGGACAAGCCAAACACCGTCATCAGCGCACCGGCGCGCAGAAATTCCGCCACGAGAACACCGCTGAGCGCGCCAATGACGATCCACACGCCCCAGCCGCGCAATAGCGGCCAGTCGACCGCCCCGCGTTTATGGTGGGCAAGAACGGAGCGAAGCGAAGTCGGTATGATCGTCGCCAGTGAGGTCGCAACGCAGACATGCATCAGCGTCTCTGCCGGATGATCCATGACGGTAAAGACATAAAACAGCGCGGGCACGATCACGATCCCGCCGCCGACGCCCAGAAGCCCGGCCATGACACCCGCGATGGCTCCAACGCAGACAAGAAACAGGCCCAGCAGGGCAGCATCGGCAAATGAGATATCCATGATCGGTCCTAAGCTGCCGCTGGCGCGGCGGTGATGGCGGTCAGCGCACGCTCCACCAGTTCAGGTCCCGCGCCGGTGAGATGCGCGCCTTCGGACAGAACCCGGCGCCACTGGCGCGCGCCGGGTCGCCCCTGAAACAGGGTCAGCATATGGCGGGTGATCTGGTTGAGACGCACGCCTTCTGCGAGGCACCGTTCGATATAGGGGAGCATCGCCTGGACGGCACCCTCAGCCGTGATCCTGCGGTCATCGCCAAAGATGCGCCGGTCAGCCTCGATCAGGATCGAGGCCGGGTCATGATAGGCGGCGCGGCCGATCATGACCTCGTCCATCCCCTGACCGAGGAATGCCTCGGCGGCGTCGAGCGAAATGATACCGCCATTAATCGCCATGGTCAGATCAGGCCGCTCCGCCTTCATGCGCAACACGAGGGGATAATCGAGCGGCGGGATATCGCGGTTTTCCTTTGGACTGAGCCCCTGCAGCCACGCCATGCGGGCATGAACGGCAAAGTGGCGGATGCCAACAGCGGCGACGCGATCGATGAAATCCGGCAGGACCTCAGCCGGGTTCTGATCGTCAACGCCGATCCGACACTTTACGGTGATCGCCGCCGCATCGCCCGCCGCGTCGAGCATGGCCGCCATGCAGCGCGCCACCAGATCCGGCTCTCGCATCAGGCAGGCCCCGAAAACCCCCGATTGCACCCGGTCAGATGGGCATCCGACATTCAGATTGATCTCGTCATATCCGTAGGGCAGCGCCGCGCGCACAGCCTCTGACAGCAGCGCCGGTTCCGAGCCGCCAAGCTGCAACGCCACCGGATGCTCCGCCGCATCAAAGCCGAGGAGCCTGTCCCGATCCCCATGCACCACCGCCGCCGCCGTCACCATCTCCGTGTAAAGCCGCGTGCGTCGAGACAGAATGCGGTGCAGGTACCGGCAATGCCGATCCGTCCAATCCATCATCGGCGCTACCGATAGATGCGCAGACTTCGTGGGTGAGGTCGCATTCATTCGGTCTTGTCCATGTGCTCACGTTACGTCGAAACAGCTTCTCAGCATGTTGCATGGGTGCATTAACGCTCTGTAACCACAATATCTCATGAGAAGACAAGCACCTCTCCATAAGGTTTGGGATCTGAAAAACTGCCTACGCGGTGCAGGGCGCCCCTCTTGCCTTGTCTGTGTTTGCTTGAGGTGATTGCGGCACTGGTGGCAATGGCTGCGATGGTGGAGCATTGCCGAAACGTATGTTCTGTCGGAGCCAGCGGAACAATCACCAGAATACCAGCCAGACCGGCGCGCCATCCCCGCCGACGGTTCTGGCTTTGCCGCCATACACATCGCCTATCAGGCGAAGGAAATGTCCACATAACCGAATTTGCCAAAATCTGCATGAATCTCGGTGCCCGGGGGGCATTCAACGGGCCGGATGAAGCTGCCGGACAGGATGATCTGGCCCGGTTCGATACTCTGTCCGTACTGCGCCATGCGCCGCGCCAGCCAGACGATGCTTTCGACCGGGTCGTTCAGGACACCGGCACCGAGGCCGGTCTCCTCAACCTCACCATTGCGCGAGGTGATGGCACCGACCCAGCGCAGATCAAACGCATCGACCTTGTGGCGCTGCGGCCCCAGAACGACCCCGGCATTTGCCGCATTGTCGCTGATCGTATCGCAGATCTTGCGGGCCGCGCCCGTCTCCGGGTCCCTCCGCACAATGCGCGTATCGAGGATTTCGATGGAGGGCGCGACGCAATCGGTAGCGGCGAGAACATCGTCGCGGGTCACGTCGTCACCGCCGATAGCGCCCTTCATGACGAAGGCAATCTCGGCTTCGATCCGCGGCTGGATAAAGCGGCCCGCGGGCACGGTGGCCCTATGATCGAAGGCCATGTCGTCGAACAGGATGCCGCTGTCGGGAATGTCGATATTCAACGCGTACTGCATGGCCTTGGACGTCAGTCCGATCTTCCATCCGATGACGCGGCGTCCCTTGGCCAGCTTGGCACGATAGACGGCGTTTTGCACGGCGTAGGCATCGTCCATCCCCATATCGGGATAGCGCAGTGTCAAAAGGCCGGTCTGCGCGCCTGTCTTCTCGGCATGCAGCAGGTCCGCCGCCGCGCGGGCGTGATCATCAGGTGTCATCGGGCTTCGTCCTCCACGCCATTACGCAGGATGCCGATGCCCTCCACTTCCACCTCGACGATATCGCCAGGTGTCAGATAGCGCGGCGGATCGAACCGTGCCCCTGCGCCGGTCGGCGTGCCGGTCACGATGATGTCGCCCGGCTGCAGCGTCATGAAGGTGGAAATATATTCGATCTCCCGACGGATCGGGAACATCATGCGGCTCAGGGTATCGTCCTGTCGGACCTCACCATTGACGCGGGTGATGATGCGGGCGTCGTCAAGCTGGGCGGGATCGGTGAACGGCACAAGCCACGGCCCCATCGCACCGGAGCGATCCCAGTTCTTGCCCTGCGTGACGTTGAATTTCGCATGACGCACCCAATCGCGAATGGTGCCTTCATTGCAGAGCGTCAGAGCCGCGATATGGTCATAGGCGTCGGCCTGTGCGATCCGGCGCCCGGCCTTGCCGATAACGACAGCAACCTCGCCTTCATAGTCGAGCGTATGGTTTTCCGGCGGGCGGATCAGCGGCTGCCCATGGCCGGTAAAGCCACTGGCAAAGCGCGGGAAGAGCGACATGTATTCCGGCAGCGCGCTGCCATCCTTGTACTCGGCATTGCGGTCCGGAAAATTCACCCCGACGCAGAGGATGCGCGGGGCATTGGGCAAAACCATCTCGAATTCGAATACGGTATGGGTGACCGGTTTGCCCGTCGCCGCCTCCGTCAGGGCCCCGAGGCCATCCGCCTGCACCGCATCCAGAAGCGTCGGCCATTCAGGGAACGCATCGTTGAGGGCGATCATGCCCGCATCCGTCGCCGCCCCGTAATATGTCCGCCCATCGGCGGAATATGTTGAGAAACGCATTATCTTTCCCCTTATGGCGCGATGATCGGGCTGGCGGCGATCTGGCTGTCGCGGGTTTCGACGCCGACGAACATGGTGCCGTGCTTGAACCAGCTTTCCGGTGCCGGTGCCCCCCAGAGGGTCTGGCGCTGGGGGTCCTGCAGATCCCATTTGATCGGCTCCAGATCGGGGTCGACCGTCTGATAATCCGAACAATAAATCTCGATCCGATGGCCATCAGGGTCAAGGATGTAGAGAAAGAACGCGTTCGAAATACCATGCCGACCGGGCCCACGTTCGATATTAGCCACATATCCTGTTGTCGCCATCAGGTCCAAAAGGTCGATGATATTCAGCGGTGTCGGCACCCAGAAGGCGACATGGTGCATACGCGGCCCCGTCCCGTTCGTGAAGGCCATGTCATGCACGCCGCCCTTGCGGTGCATCCAGGCGGCCCAGAGCTTCTTGCTTTCCTCATCCTCGGTGTACTCGGTCACCCGAAACCCGAAATCGCTGTAGAATGCGACCGATGCGTCGACGTCATGGCTGAAGCAATTGAAGTGGTCGATCCGCAGCGGCTTTACGCCCCGATAAAGCGCGTAGTCCTGATGTATCGGCTTCAGCCGGTCCATCTTGTGATAGAATTCCAGCGGAATGCCCATGTTGTCTGTGGTGAGCAGCGTCCGGCCCTGATAGGCGCGCTGGACCCATTCTGTCGGGCGGCCCTTGTCGGCGAAGTACGCCTCCGCCCGGTCGAGATCGGCGTCATCGAACGTCTTGAACCCCATAACCTCCACCGTGCCGGGCTGATCGGACTTTTGCAGGATCACGCAGTGATGACCACGTTCCTCCATCGCCCGCAAATAGATGCAGCGGTCATCCTCGTCGGTGATCTGCAGGCCAAGGATCTCGGTATAGAATTTCTTCGATGCGGCGAGGTCCTTCACGTTCAGACAAACATGGCTCAGCCGGATTGTGTTGAAGTCAGGATACAGATTGGGGGCAGGAACGGGCATGGCTGCGTCTCCTTAGTGGGTCGGGCGCGCTGCGATCATCTACCCCGCGCCGAGGCGGGTGATTTTGTGGTGACCAGTGGCAAAACCGATATGCTTTTGCTCCATATAGAATTCGAACGACCAGTCGCCGCCGTCGCGGCCAATGCCACTTGCCTTCACCCCGCCAAAGGGCGTCGGCAGATGACGGACATTTTCGGAGTTTACCCAGATCATCCCCGCCTCCAGCTTGTCAGTGAAGCGGAGCGCACGGGTCAGATCATTGGTCCAGACATAGCCGGTCAGGCCGTAGGGGATGTCATTGGCGATCTGCAGCGCCTCCTCCTCCGTCGTGAAGGGGATGGAGGTCAGGACCGGGCCGAAAACCTCCTCCTGCGCGATGCGCATGCTGTTGGTGGCATTGGTGAAAAGCGTTGGGCGAACAAAATAGCCTGCGTCCCCCACTTTTTCGCCGCCCGCCGCGACGGTCGCGCCGTCTTGCCGGGCGATGTCGAAATAGCTGGTGACCTTTTTGAAATGCTCTTCAGTGACCAGCGGGCCGATTTCCGTGGCCGGGTCCAGCGGATGACCGACTCGGATCTTGTTCACCCGCTCGATCAGCTTTGCTTCAAACGCCTCGCGGATCGTATCCTGCACGAGGAGGCGGGAAGAAGACGTGCACCGCTCGCCATTGATCGAGTAGATCATGAAGATGACCGCATCGAGCGCGCGATCGAGATCGGCGTCATCGAAAACGATGACAGGGTTCTTGCCGCCAAGCTCCAAATGATTGCGTTTCAGCGTATCGGCCCCTTGCTTTGTGATCAGGCTGCCCGTGCGGCTTTCCCCGACAAAGGCGATGGCCTTGATCAACGGATGCTCGCACAGCGCCTTGCCTGCGCCTTCGCCGAAGCCGTTGACGGTATTCAGAACACCGGGCGGCAGGCCGGCTTCTTCGGCAATCTCGACCAGCAGCCGTGCGGTCAACGGCGATGCCTCAGCCGGTTTGTGCACAACGGTGCATCCCGCAGCCAACGCGGGCGCGATCTTCCATGTCGACAGCATGAAGGGCGTGTTCCACGGCGTGATCACACCTACGGGGCCGATGGGGACGCGGGTGGTGATGTTCATCAGTGTCGGCGATTTCAGGTGCTGGCCGTCGCGGGCCTGCACCACCTGATCCGCGAAATAGCGGAAATTCTCCGCCCCGCGCAGCGCCGCTTTGGACATGAATTTGAACGCCTGTCCGGTATCCCAGCACTCGCAAAGCGCGATCTCCTCGGCCCGCGCTTCAATCCCTTCCGCGACCCTGACAAGGATCTTCTTGCGCTCCAACGCAGGCATGTCACGCCAGGGCGCGAAGGCAGCAAAGGCGGCCTTTGCTGCGGCGTCGATATCCGATGCCGCGCCATGGGCCACATCGCAGATCACACTTTCATCGACCGGCGAAATCGACTGAAAGACACCCTCGGTTCCAGCCATATCCTGCCCGTCGATGCGGTTCAGTATGCCGCTATCGCGAAATCGCGCGAGAAACCCGCCAAGCTTGCCGATATTATCTTCCAGCGCCGTCATGCGCTGTCCTCCAGATGGTCTCGGATGGTGCCGAATTTCGGCGATAGCGCCGCGTCGATGTTCCTCATTTCGGCGGACAGCGCGATGGACCGTGTCGCCATGGCGGGTGCGATGAAACCCTTCATCACGGCGAAGATACGCGCGATCGCATCTTGCTTGACTTCGGGCGCGCGCCCCTCGCGCAGTCGCACCGACAGATCGATGAAACCATGGGCGGGGCTACCATCGGCAATGGCATAATGGTCGACACGGGTTGCGCGCACGCGGATGCCTGGCATGGGAAACGCGTCGATCCGCGCCGCCTCCGCCCGTATCGCCTCGCACAATGCGCCCATGTCGACGGCCCCTTCGAGGTTAGCCGAATACTCAATGTGAAAGTGCGGCATCTCACCCCTTAACATGTTAAAGATTGTGATGTTCATTAAATGCGGCTTGCATTGTCAAGTATGACTTGGCAGCAGGACCCCGAAAAGACGGAAAGCCGAATACAATGGTTGCCAAGCTGCCCTCGACATACCGGTCATTGCCGATCGCGCTGATCCGCGCCCGCGAAGGCGTGATGATTCCGATCCGCGAGATGCTGGCCGAGACCGGCATAACCGAGCAGCAGTGGCGCGTGCTACGCGTTCTGGCGGAATTTGGCACGCTGGACACAAAAACGCTGGCCGACCGCGCCAGCCTGCTGTTTCCAAGCCTGACGCGGATCGCGGCAACATTGCGCAAGAAGGGCCTTATCACCCAGACCCGCGATGACAAGGATCGTCGCCGGCAGTTCATCGCCATTACCGAGGCCGGACAGAAGATCATCGACGATAATACGGCTGAGGCCGCCGAGATCGTCGCCGGCTTTCGCGCCGTTTTGGGCAAGGATGAATACGAGATCCTGCTTGATCTGTTGGCGCGCCTTGATCCCGGCTCACGCGATTAGGCCCTGCGCGCGCCAGTCATCAAAAATGCGGAGCGCAGTTTCGGCGAATACGGCGTCGTTGATATGCCCATCGATGCGATGAAGACCGACATTGGAAGGCGCGCTCGCCTCCAGTTCCGCAATGAAATCGTCTAGACCAGCCTTGTCATGCAGGTCTGCGCCCTCGCGATCCCACTCTCCCAACCCCAGTAGTGGCAAAAGCAGGGCAACCGGCCCGGTTGCCTTCGCCAGCTGGGCGGAATGGGCGCGAGCGACCGCGCGGCGCTCATCCGAATTCAGGACGATGGAGGTCAGCAGCCGGTTGTGCGCATGGCGGGGATGGTCGGCCCATTTTTCCGGCAGCGGCTGCCAGCCGATGATGTCGACCAGATCGTAGCAGCCCGGTGCAACCAGTTGCGGTGTTCCGGCCAGCCCCGCATGGGTTAGCCGATCCACCCCGGCGGAGATGTTGGAGCCGTGGATGTGGTTGCCGAGCTCCTGCGTGCAGAAATCGAAGACGCAGGCGAACGCCCCCTGCTCCGCCAGGCTCTCGAAGGCCCGCCCGCCCATACCGGTGGCATGAAAGACAGCGACTTCATAGCCTCGTTCCTCCAGCGCGGGTTTAAGCGGCACCATGTATCTAAGGGCCGATTTGCCGAGCGACGTCATGCCGATCAATGGCTTCTTCGCCTCGGGCTTCACCACCGCCCGCGCGGCCCCCAATACGGCCCCCGCCGCCTGACTGAGCGAGGCCTTGCAGACCGAGTTCAATCCGTAAAGCCCGCCGGCCCACAAGATCATCTGGGTATCCGCCGCCAGTCGTTCCGCCGGGATGAGCGGAGAGAACGACACGGTCGAGACGATGTATTTGGGCACGCCAAGCGGCAGCGCCGAGGTGACATCCAGCGCCAGATCCGTGCCCATTGTACCGCCAAGCACGATCAGGCCATCGAACCTGCATTCCGTATGGAGGCGAGATGTCAAAAGCGCGGCACCCGATGCCATGATCTGCATCGCCTTGTTCTCGTCCCCCGATGCGATGGCAGCGGCGATGGAGCTTCCGCCCTCCTCCGCCACGTCATGTTTGGAATAGTCGGTGGGCGTGGAAGGGTCACCCAGGACCGAGACGTCCATGGTCAGAACCTCTGCGCCCTGATCGCGCAGCACGCTTGCCAGGAAACCCAGCTCGTCGTCTTTGGTGTCAAAGGTTCCGACAACCAGAATGGTTTTGTCCGTCATTTCCGCCACTCCTTCAGAGCTTGATCCACGATGTACCTACCGTTGCTGGCTGTCGTGAAGGTCGTGATCCTCAGCCTGCTGACGGGCGCGATGTTCTTTGATCAAGGTCCGCACATGCAAGGCCAGAACCAAGAGGATCATCGCGAACAGGATGAAGGCGATCGGTCGGTCGATCATGTCGAGCGGGGTTTTCAGACGCGGCATGGCAGAGCGCAGTTTCACCTCCATGATACCCCCGAGCACCATGCCCAGAATGATCGGCACGATCGGCAGGTTGAGCCGCTTCAGGATCAGCCCGAAGACGCCGAAGCCCGCCGCGATCATGCAATCGGTCAGCGAATTGCGAAGGCTATAGACCCCCACAAAAGACAGAATCAGGATCAGGACGCCGAGAAATCGGGTCGGCACGCGGATGATCTTTGTCAGGAGATTGGTGGAGAACAGGAGAAACACCATCACGATCACGTTGAGAGCGATCAGCGCAAAATAGAGGCCGTAAACGAGATCAATATTGTTCTGAAAGAGCTGCGGGCCGGGGATCACGTTATGGACATAGAACACCGACAGCATCATCGCGGTCAGCGCTTCGCCGGGGATGCCGAGCGCCAGAAGCGGGATCATCGCGGCCGCAGGCACGGCATTATTTGCCGCCTCGGATGCGATCAGCCCTTCGGGTGATCCCTTGCCGAACTTGTCGGGGTCTTTCGATGTCTTTTGCGCGTAGGTATAGCTCATGAACTGGGCCGTGAACTCGCCAGTGCCCGGTATCATGCCAAGGATGACACCGAACCCGGACGCGACCGAGGCCACGCGCTTGTGCCGCAGCAATTCCTTGACGCCGGTGGTCATGCGACCTGTCACCGGCTTGGCGTGAGGGCTGCTGTCCGGTGCGGTCAGCAGAAAGAACGCCTGGCTGAGCGCGAAGAGCCCCAGTACAACAACAATCAGGTTGATGCCGGAGCTGAGAAAGCTGAACCCGAAAGTGTATCGCTGCGTGTAGGTGACGGCATCCAGCCCGACGGTTTGCAGGAAGATACCGAACATGGCGAGCATCCCCGCCGCGAAGATCTGCCCACGATGGGCGAGGATCACAAGAATGACGCCGAGGAGCGCGGCCAGGAAAATCTCCCGGCTGCCAAACATCGGTGCGATCAAGGCCAGAACCGGCGACAGGAGGATGAGGCACAGAATGCCGAAAATACCGCCCCAGAACGAAGCGCTGTAGGCCAGCGAGACCGCCCTATGCGCCTCACCCGCCTTGGTCATCGGATAACCGTCATAGGAGGTCAGCGCATTGACCGCGGTTCCGGGTGTGTTGATCAGAATCGCCGGTATCGCACCGCCATACATGGAGGACCCGTAAATGCCGAGCAACATGGTCATCCCGACAATGGGTTCCAGCGAGAAGGTGGCTGGCAGCAGGATCGCAATGGCCACCGCTGGTCCGACACCCGGAATGGCCCCGATGATAACCCCGCCGATGGAGCCGACGAAAAGCGCCAGCACAACGTCCAAGCGGGCCAGCATCTCCGCCCCGGCAAGAAGGTTGTCCATCCCCGGCTCCGATCAGAAATAGGTCAGCATAATCTGGCGCAACCCATCGGGCAGCAGCTGATAGACCTGCCCGGCAGGCAGGTTCACACGCAGGAAGGTCTTGAAGAGAAGGACGATCCCTGTCGCGCTGAGCGTTGCCCAGCCGAGCGCGGCGATGCTCCGATACCCGGCGCGCAGGGTAAGCAGCACCGCGAACAGCACCGTTGCGGGCAGATAGCCCGCATAAGGCATAACGGCCGCATAGGCGATGAACCAGCCCGCGTACTCAAAGGCGCGGAGCCAGTGGAAAACTTCCTGCCAACGCCCGTCGATACGCTCCGACATGGCCGATCCGACAAGATGGAAAGCAGAAAAGATGACCATACCGATAAGGGAGACACCCGGCCAGAACCGTGGCTGCGCAAAAAGCTTGCCGCCAGCTCGATAGGCCGTCTGATCGAAAAGCTGAACCAGAAGGAAGAGGGAGAAAAGGAGCACGAACCACGCGAAGACGATATCCCCGGGCCGTCTGTATCGCCTGAACAAGGACTGGAGCGTTTTGACGCGAGACATGGCCGTCCTCTCATCCCACGGAGCCTGAAAAGCCGGGCACTACATGCCCGGTCTGAACGCTCGTGACGTCAATTGCCGTTCAGCATGCTGTCGATTCGCGCCAGCGTCTCGATATCAGCCTTGATCTGCTCGACCACCTCATCCGCCGGCTGCCAGTAGACGAATGCACCGGTTTCAGCGGCCAGTTTCTGCGCCCGCTCCGACATTACGGTCTTGGCGGCAACGGCGATGATTTTGTCGCGCACGTCCTGCGGCGTGTCCTTGTGAACGAAAAGCCCGTTCCAGAGCGCCACATTCAGGTCCGGGGCCAGTTCCGCAACCGTCGGCGCATCAGGGGTCAGTGGGATGCGCTCCGACCCGATGGAGGCGAGCACTTTCACATCATCAAGACAGGGCAGGATCAGCTGCAAGGTCGTGTTGATCACATCCACATCACCGGAGGCGAGCGTGTTGCAGTCCAGCGCATCGAAGGCCGCGTCCGAAGCAAAGGCAAAGCCCAGTTCCCTGGCCAGACCGAAGGTGACCTGCGTCGGCACCAGCGGCGCGCCGAAATGACCGAGCACCACGTCGTTATCTGCGGCATGGGCCGCAAGGCCCGCCATGTCGTCATAGGGGGCGTCTCCCCCGGCGGCGATCACGAACGGATAAGTCAGAAAGTTGCCGAGCGGGACGAAAGGATCGGGATCCAGATCGGGAATGCCGATCTGCGGCCCGACAACCGGAATGGCGATGATGAAAGAGCCGATAGTGTACCCGTCCGGCGGCGCATTCGCGACCTCAATCGCGCCAGGGAACGGACCACCGCCCCCACCGGGCTTGTTCACCACCGCCGTCGGCACGCCATATTCCGCCTGAAAATCCTCGGCGATCATGCGCGTGAGCACATCCTCCAGATCACCTGGCGGCCACGGCACAACGAACTCAACCGGCCTTTCGGGATATTCGGCCCGCGCAACGCCTGCAATAGCCGCAAATCCCAGCGTGATAGCTGTGAGTGATTTGGCAAGTTTCGACATCAACACCTCCCAGATTTGGTTCATATATTGAACCTTTATTTTTGAAAAAGCTTGCCATGTTAATAATAATCTGTCAAACCCCTTTATGATCAAACAGGGATGAGCTGTGCATGTCCTCCGCATCGAAGACGCTTGAGTTGCTGGACTACTTTTCCCCGACCCGGCCCGAGATCGGGCTGTCGCAGCTATGCGTGATGGCCAGGCGCGACAAGGCAACGACCTATCGCCATCTGCAATCTCTCGAAGAGACCGGTCTTGTTGAACAGAACCCAATGACCCGGCGCTACAGGCTGGGCCCTGCGCTCCTCCAACTGGCCCGAACGCGGGAAGTGACAGTGCCCCGCAAGAACGGGGCCGAAGCACCCCTTCGCGCGCTGGCGGATGCGACCGGTGAGACCAGCCATGTCTCGGTCATGTCCGGCAAAACACTCTACAATCTGATGTCGTGCGAATCCCCCCGACACAGCATTCGCGTCATCATCGACATCCCGACGTTTCCCCTTCACGCGACGGCATCGGGCCTCTGCGCACTGGCCTTCGGGCGCGAAGACCTGTTCGAGGCGGCAACAGAAAGACTGGCGGCGTTCACACCAAAGACGATCGCAAGCATCGACGCCTTGCATGCGTCTGTCAGCTCGGCGCGCGAAACCGGGTTCGGCAAGACCATGGGCAGCTTCGAGATTGACGTCCACAGCCTGGCCGTACCGGTGTTCGATCAATCCGGGCTCTTGGCAGGGTCCGTAGCTGTGGCGAGCGTCGCCACGAGGTTCACCCCCAATCTGGAACACATCGTCCGGACACATCTGGCCAAGGCGAGCCGGGATATCAGCCACAACTGGGGCGGCACCGTCCCCGCAAATGTCGAACAGGCTTGGGCAAAGACTCTCAAGCGATGTCAGGAACTGGAAACCACGTCATGAAGGACTCGAACTTCCTCAAAGAGCATAACGGGCGTCTGATGTGGCATCCGATGACGTCACCCAAGGACAGTATCGACGCCCCGCCCAAGATCATCACAGGTTCCGAGGGGGTCACGATCACGGATATCGACGGTCATAAGACTGTCGATGCGGTGGGGGGCCTCTGGAACGTCAATCTGGGTTATTCCTGCCAGCCGGTGAAGGATGCGATTGCGGCGCAGCTGGATCGCCTGCCGTACTATTCCACCTTTCGCGGAACCTCCAACGACGTTGCGATAGAGCTGTCCTTCGAACTGGCGGAGTTCTTTGCCGAGGACGGGATGGCCCGCGCGTTTTTTACCTCTGGCGGATCGGATTCCGTGGAAACCGCCCTCCGCCTCGCCCGCCAATATCACAAATTGCGCGCAGAGCCCGGGCGGGTGAAATTCCTCAGCCTCAAGAAAGGCTATCACGGCACCCATATGGGCGGTGCGAGTGTCAACGGGAACGCCAATTTCCGCACGGCCTATGAGCCGCTTCTGCCGGGCTGCTACCACATTCCCGCCCCCTACACCTATCGCAACCCCTTTAACGAGAGCGATCCGGCCAAATTGGCGCAACTTTGCGCGGCGGCGCTTGAAGACGAAATCGCGTTTCAAGGCGCGAACACCATCGCTGCGATGATCATGGAGCCGATCCTCGGGGCCGGCGGCGTTATCCCGCCCCATCATAGCTTCGCGCCGATGGTGCGGGAGATCTGTGATCGTAATGGCATCCTGCTGATCACTGACGAGGTGATCACCGCCTTCGGCCGCACCGGTGCATGGTCCGGTGCCCGGCTCTGGGGCATTCAACCCGACATGATCTGCACCGCCAAAGCGATTACAAACGGCTATTTCCCGTTCGGGGCAGTCATGCTCGGCCACAAGATGGCGGAAGCGTTCGAAGACAATCCCAACGCCAAGATCGGTCATGGCTACACCTATTCAGGCCATCCGGTCGGGGCGGCTGCCGCCCTCGCCTGCCTTACGGAGATGAAGCGCCTGAATGTGGTGGACAATGCCGCTGCGCGCGGCACGCAGATCCACGAAGGCTGTCTGGCGCTGCAGGCAAAATACGATGTGATCGGCGATGTGCGGGGTGGCCACGGGTTGATGACCGCGCTGGAGCTTGTCAGCGACCGCAGTGCCAAGAAACCCGTCGATGCGCCGCTCGCCAACGAGGTGCAGGAAATTACGTATCAGGCCGGTGCCATGGTACGTGTGTCCGGGCCGAACGTGATCCTCTCGCCGCCTCTCGTGCTGACGGAGGATGATATCAACACCATCCTCTCAGCGCTCGATGCCGGCCTCGCATCCTTGTGAGGTCCGGCATGTGCTTCGGTGCTGTTGCGCTGCGCAGGCGGCACCTGAACCCGTGATGAGCGCCAACGGTCGGCTGATCGCCGATCGGGCATGTCGTTACAGCGGCGCGGCGGCTTGTGTGCGCATGTCTTGGTGCTCAGGTCCAACCGACGAGGTCAGTTTCAACTCTGATACCTGGTAGAGCCGCGCCGGTTCGCATCAATAGGCAGACGCACATGCAGGGGCTCGTAGGCCCGCTGGGCGCAGTCCCGGCGCGGGCAGATGTGGCAGTTGATCCCGATCTTCGCAATCGCAGAGGTCTCATCGAGATTGAAAGGCGCGGCATAGCCGATGCGAGACACATGCTCACGCTCGCAGCCCAGCGTCACGACCAGGCGACGCCCCTGCGAATGGCGGCTGCTCACCGGGCGGCTGGTCGTCCGGCTGATGGTGAAGAACTGTCCGGCATCCGGCAATTCCACGAACTGGGGGATAATCACATCGGGGGCGGAAAAGGCACTGTGAATGTTCCATACCGGGCAGGCGCCGCCCTGTTCCGCCAGTGTGAAAGGTGTGGCGTTGAACCGCTTGGTCACATTGCCAGCGGTATCGATACGAAGAAAGAAGAACGGCACACCCTGCGCGCCCGGCCGCTGAAGGGTCGTGAGACGGTGGCTGACCTGTTCGAACGATACGGCAAAATGCGTCGCGATCCGGTCGATATCGTACTTCGTATCCTCTGCCATCCGGTGCACATCGACATAGGGCATGAGGAGGGCAGCGGCGAAATAGTTGGCAAGCTCCACCCGGCAACGTTCGCGACCCGTTTCGGTCGATATGCTGGCACCTGCGACCATCTCCTCCAGCAGGCTGGCGCAACTGACCAGCGCCAGCATATGCGCCAACTGAAAGTTACGGTTTATGGGGTCCAGTGCCTCTGACAATGACACGGCACGGGTTTCCTTGTCGAAAAGGCGCAGGGTCTGGTCCATCTCCTCCAACCCGATGACCCGCACTTCGATACCGAAAGCATTTCTCAGATGACGCTTGAGGTTCGCAAAAAGGTCTTCGGCAGGTCCGCCAATGGCGGCGCGCGCCGCTTCCGCAGCGTCCTCCAATTCCGGAAAATGATTGGCGTGATCGCGAAAGAAATTATGGATCGCTGTTTCGGGGCGGAGTGCCTGCAGATCGGCGGACAGATCACCCGCACCGCCGGTCGAGGCGAGGGTGCGCATGCTCTCCAGCACCGCATGATGATTGCGGTGAAGCTGCAAGAAGCACTCGACCAGCCGCGGCGCGTGATCAAGGGCCGCGCGCAGTTCCGTAAGGTCAGGCTGCTGATCGGCAAAGATCGGATCGCGCACGCAGGTGCGCAACTCCGCCAGTTGCATGGCCGAGTTGTCGTTGACCAGATTGCGGGCTTCCACCCCATAGGCATCGCTGAGCGCAAGCAGGACCTTGACCGAGAGGCTGCGCTGGTTGTTTTCCAGAAGATTGACATAAGCAGAGCTTACCCCCAACCGCCGGGCCATTTCGGCCTGAGTGTGTTGGTGCGACTGCCTGATTTGCCGCAGGCGGGGCCCGATCAGCGTCTTCTTCATATTTACAACCTTACAAAATGATTGAATGTAAATATCAGAAGTAACAGCAAAACCCGATATTATGCGAAATTTTATTTCGCGGCACTACTTAAGCCCGGATGAGGTACAAAAAAGCACCCCTAGATGGAGTGCAACTCAACCTGACGTTCTAGGGAGGAACGCTACATGACCAACGGATTGACACGGGTAACGACATTGGCGGCGGCAGCTTCTTTTGCCCTGCTCTCCACCCTGCCCGCGAAAGCTGGCGACTGGGCTCCGCAAAAACCGGTCGAGATGGTGATCATGGCCGGCCAGGGCGGCGGCGCAGATCGTCTGGCGCGGCTGTTCCAGTCAATCATCCAGAAGGAAAAACTGACGAGCATGCCCGTCCTGCCGGTGAACAAGGGCGGCGGATCGGGCGCGGAGGCGCTGCGTTATCTGAAGGACAAGTCGGGCGACGACCATACGATCATGGCGACCCTGAACAGCTACTACACGACCCCGCTGCGCACCGATATCGGCGTCAACATCGAGGAATTCACCCCCATCGCCCGGATGGCGCTGGACACGTTTGTCCTCTGGGTCAATGCCGACAGCGATATTGAGACGTTGGACGATTATGTGGCCGCGGTGAAAGCGGCTGGCGGCACCTGGAAGATGGGTGGTACCGGCACCGGCCAGGAAGATAGCCTCGTCACAGCGATGTTGCAGAACGAATTTGGGATCGAAGTGACCTATGTGCCGTTCAAAGGGGGTGGGGACGTGGCCAAGAACCTCGTCGGCGGCCATATCGACAGCTCCGTGAACAACCCGTCGGAGGCACTCGGCTTCTATCAGGCTGACAAACTGCGCCCTATCGCAGCTTTCACGCCAGAGCGGATCGACGTGTTCCCGGACACACCGACCATGACTGAGCTGGGGCATGACCTCGTTTACTGGATGCAGCGGTCCTTCGTGGCACCCAAGGACATGGCCCCCGAGGCTGTCGCCTACTACACGGCGATGTTTGAAAAACTGAACGCATCCGAGGAATGGCAGACCTACACGCAGGAGAAGGCCCTGATGGCTGATTTCCTGACAGGAGACGACCTGCAGGCCTATTTCATCGAGGAGCGTGCCTTGCACGAGAAACTCCTCGGCACGATGGGCGAAGGGTCCTGACACCTTCCTGAAGGTCAACGTACCGGGCGCGCGGCCTTGCACTGCGCGCCCATTCTCTTCGGAAAGAGTTACCTCCATGCTGATCGCAGATCGACTGATTGCAGCGGCCTTGATGGGTTTGTCTGCTTACTTCATGTGGCATGCCGCCGCCTTGCCCATCGGATGGCATGGCGAGACCGGCGGCCCCGGTGGCGGCGCATTTCCATTTTGGCTGTCGGCAATCATGTTCGTGACCGCCGGCGCGATTATCATACGGTCCTATCGCGGCCATTTTGTTGGCGAAGGCGCGTTCTTCGATCAGGATACGATCCGCTCGGTCGTGCTGGTGGTTCTGGCGCTGGTCGTCACCGTGGTACTGATCCCATGGGCCGGGGCCTATATCGCGCTGCCCCTTTTCCTTTTTTGGTATCTGAAGATCTATGGCGGCCATGGCTGGATACTGACCGCGCTCATCACTGCTGGTACGCCTGTCTTCCTCTTTTTCTTTTTCGAGGTCACGCTGAAGATCCTCCTGCCCAAAGGCATGACAGAGCCCGCCTTCATACCGCTATACGCGCGGTTCTTCTGAGGGGCCTCTGCCATGGAACTGCTAGGACACCTGGCTGACGGGTTCGCGACATCGCTGTCGCCGCTGAACCTGATGATCGTCATCCTTGGCGTGACTGCCGGTCTCTTCATCGGTGCGATGCCGGGGCTCGGGTCCGTCAATGGCGTCGCCATTGTGTTGCCTCTGACATTCATCGTACCGCCATCCTCCGCCATCATCCTGCTCGCGGCGATCTATTATGGCGCGATGTATGGCGGCGCGATCAGCTCGATCCTCTTGGGCATCCCCGGCGCATCCACGGCTGTCGCAACGACCTTTGACGGGCGCCCCATGGCGCAGCAGGGCAAGGCGGGGCTGGCCTTGATCGCGGCGGCCTGCGCATCCTTCATCGGCGGCACGGTCTCCGTCGTTCTCTTCACGCTATTTGCGGCGCCCCTTGCCGATATCGCGCTCGCATTCGGGCCACCAGAGGAGTTTGCGCTGGTGCTGCTCGCGTTCACGACCTTCGTCGGCCTTGGCGGCGATGACGTGCTGAAAACGCTGATGATGATCTGTCTCGGTCTCGCGCTGTCGACGGTCGGGCTTGACCTGATCTCGGGCCAGCCGCGGCTGATCTTCTTCGACGAGCCGGGCTTTTATTCGGGCATCAGCTTTCTCGTGCTGGCCATAGGTGTCTATGGCATCGGCGAGATCCTCTACACCATCGAGACCCAGAAAACTGCGCCCACCGTCACGCCCGCGAAGGTAACGTTCAAGGAATTGTGGTTCGGCATCAAGGCGCTGAACAAGCTCTGGAAGACGATGAGCTTCGGCTCCTTCATGGGCTTTTTCGTCGGCATGCTGCCAGCAGCCGGGGCCACGCCGGCGGCGCTGATGTCCTATGGCGTATCGAAACTGATGTCGAAGAAGCCGGAGGAGTACGGCAAAGGCTCCATCGAAGGCGTGGTCGCGCCTGAGACCGCAAATAATGCCGCCTCTACCGGCTCGCTCCTGCCCATGCTGACACTTGGCATCCCCGGCTCCCCGACGACAGCCTTGCTGCTGGGCGGCATGGTGATGTGGGGGCTGGTGCCGGGCCCGATGCTGTTCATCGAACAGCCAGATTTCGTCTGGGGGCTGATCTCGTCCCTCTACACGGCCAATCTGGCGGCCGTGCTGGTCAATCTGGCGCTGATCCCGCTGTTCGTCTGGGCCCTGCGTATGCCGTTCACTGTTCTTTGCTCACTGGTGTTCGTGCTGTGCCTTGTCGGCGGCTATGCACCCAGTCAGAAACTGCATGATGTCTGGCTGATCATCGGGTTCGGCGTCGGGGGTTATCTGTTGCGCAAGGCGGACTATCCGATGGCCCCGCTGGTGCTGGCGCTGGTGCTCGGGCCGCTGATGGAAAAGAGCTTTCGCCAGACGCTGATCGCCGAGCAGGGCAATGTTCTGGCCTTCGTCGAGCGGCCCCTATCCGGCGCATTCATTGCAATCAGCATCGTGTTCTTCTTGTTACCGCTGCTGAAATACGCAAAAGCATGGTCCGTTCGAACACCGAAATCGGCCAAGTGACCAAAGGCCGGATTATCCAACGAATGAGGACGTCTGTCATGGAAACGACTGTAAAAGCGCTGATCGCCGGCCACGAAGGCGACAGACCTGCCATCGGCGCACCGGGGCGGAACTGGCTCAGCTATGCCGGTTTGCGCGGCCTGACGGATGAAGTGGCGGGCAGCCTGAACAGGATGGGCATCGATGCCTCGGATCGCGTGGCGATCGTGCTGCCGAACGGCCCGGAAATGGCAACGGCGTTCATCAGTGTCGCGCAGGCCGCGACCACGGCCCCGCTGAACCCGGCCTATCGGGAGGATGAATACACATTCTACCTCGAAGACCTGAAGGCCAAGGCGTTGCTGGTTGAGGAGGGTTATGACGGTCCCGCCTATGCGGCGGCCACAAGACTGGGCATGAATATCATCCGCCTGTCGGTTCCTGATAACGCCCCGGCGGGCTATTTCACCCTTTCATCGGACGCAAACGCCGCTCCAGCCGACAAGGCACCCGGCGCGAGCGATATCGCACTGATCCTCCATACATCGGGCACCACGTCCCGGCCCAAAATCGTGCCGCTCCTGCAATCCAACGTTGCCGCGTCGGCCCTGCATATCCAGCGCTCGCTGAAACTGACGGCGGATGACCGTTGCATGAACGTGATGCCGCTCTTCCATATTCACGGGCTGATCGCAGCGGTCGCCGCATCGCTTGCCTCCGGTGCATCGATCTGGTGCGCGCCGGGCTTCGATGCGCTGAAATTCTTCGGTTGGATGAAAGAGGCGCAACCGACATGGTACACCGCCGTGCCGACCATGCATCAGGCCATCCTTTCGCGCGCCGGACGCAATGCCGACGTCATCCGGGATACCCCCCTGCGGTTCCTGCGGTCATCCTCGGCCTCGCTGCCCGCGCAGGTCATGACCGCGCTGAACGAGACATTCGGCGCGCCGGTGGTCGAAGCCTATGGCATGACCGAAGCAGCGCACCAGATGGCCTGCAACCCGCTGGAAAGCGGCACCCAGAAACCCGGAGCGGTCGGCATTCCCGCTGGCCCCGCCATGCGTATCGCCCATGAGGCGGAAAACCATCTGATCGAAGGCACGGGCGAGGTTGTCATCTCCGGCCCGAATGTAACGCCGGGCTACGAGGGCAACCCCGATGCCAATGCCAAGAACTTTTTCGATGCCGAGGGTGCCCGTTGGTTCCGGACCGGCGATCAGGGCGCGTTCGACGATGATGGCTACCTCCGACTGACGGGCCGCCTGAAGGAGATCATCAACCGCGGCGGCGAAAAGATCAGCCCGTTGGAGGTGGACGGTGTCCTCCTCGACCACGCGGATGTGGCGCAGGTGGTCACCTTCGCTCTGCCCCATCCGAAGCTGGGCGAAGAGGTTGCTGCCGCCGTCGTCCTCGCCGACGGGTCGACCGCGACAGAGCGCGACATCCGTGATTTCGCCGCGAGCCGCATGGCCGATTTCAAGGTGCCGCGCAAAGTCATCATTCTTGATGAGATACCCAAGGGCGCGACAGGCAAGATGCAGCGCATCGGGCTGGCCGAGAAGTTAGGCCTGGTCGAAGGAGCCTGAGAGATGAAGATCTGCGTATTCGGGGCCGGTGCCATCGGCGGCTATATGGGCGTGAAGCTGGCGCAGGCCGGGGCGGAGGTGAGCCTGGTTGCGCGCGGGCCGCATCTGGCGGCGATGCAGGAAAAGGGCCTGACCCTTGTGGAAGAGGACGGCGCACCCCAGACCGTCAAGGTCACCGCCAGCGACAACCCCGCCGATCTCGGCCCACAGGATTACGTCATCGTGACGCTGAAGGCCCATTCGGTGCCCCCCGTCGTGCCGAAGATGCAGCCGCTGATCGGCGAAGGGACAACCATTGTCAGCGGCGTGAACGGGGTGCCGTGGTGGTATTTTCACAAGATCGGAACGCCGCTCGAAGGCACGCGCCTGGCCTCCGTCGATCCGGGCAATGCCCAGTGGGATGGCTTCGGCCCCGACCGGGTACTCGGCTGCGTGGTCTATCCGGCGGCGGAGGTCAGCGAGCCGGGCACGATCAAGCATATCGAGGGCAACCGGTTCAGCCTTGGTGAGCCTGATGGCAGCAAATCCGACCGCGCCGTGGCTCTTTCAAAGGCGCTGAGCGCAGCTGGTCTGAAAGCCCCGGTGCGCCCGCGTCTGCGCGATGAGATTTGGGTAAAGCTTTGGGGGAACCTGTCGTTCAACCCGATCTCGGCGCTCACCCATGCGACGCTTGATGTCCTATGCACTGACGAGGGCACGCGCCCCGTCGCGCGCAACATGATGCTGGAGGCGCAGACGATTGCGGAGAAACTGGGCGTCAAATTCCCCATCGACGTCGAGAGGCGCATCGATGGCGGCGCAGCGGTCGGTGCCCACCGCACGTCCATGTTGCAGGACCTTGATCAGGGCCGCCCGATGGAAATCGACGCCCTTGTCGGCTCGGTACAGGAACTTGGCCGCATCACGGACACACCGACGCCCACGATTGATACTGTTCTGGCGCTCACCAAACTGCGCGCCCGCAGTGCCGGTCTTTACGGCGGCTGATCACGAGGGGCTGAACCTATGAGCATTAAGAACATCCTCGTCGCCTATAACGGCCTTCCGGGGTCGGAGGCGGCCTTGTCCGGCGCGGTTCTGATGCAGCGCTATTTCGATGCGCATATGACCGGGCTGTTCGCCCACGGAAACCCGTTTCTCTCGCGACAGTTCAAGCGGCCCTGGATGCCGGCCAAAGTGCAGGAAGCGATCATCGAAGCCGCCGACAGCCCGACCGCCGATATTCGCGACAAGTTCAACGGGATCTGCCGCGATGTCCCCGAAGACAAGCTGCACTGGATCGACAGTGGCGGCTCCGTCCAGCAGACAGTGGCGCGCTATGCCCGCCTCTTCGATATCGTCGTCCTTGGCATGCATGAAAGCAGCGACGCGCATAACCTCTCCCATATCGAAATCCATCCCGACCGCGTGGCATTCGACAGCGGCAGGCCGGTGATGACCTTTCCGGCAAATTATCAGGGCAGCGTGTTCGATGGCCGCGCCGTGGTCGCCTGGGATGGGGGACGGGCGGCAGCACGGGCGCTGGCCGACGCGATGCAGATCCTTGAAACGGAAACCGAGGTGGAGATCGTCTCTGTCGGTCGCTCACCCCTCGCGGATTCCATGCCCGGCATTGATGTCGGCATGGTTCTGGATCGCCATGATGTAAATGTCACCCTGACGGAACTGCCCCGCGACAGGCTGCCGATTGCAGATACGTTGGTTGATCATTGCGAAAAAACCGGCGCTGGCCTTCTCGTCATGGGCGCTTATGAGCATTCGCCGCTGCGCGAGGGCCTGATCGGCGGCGTCACCCATGATATTGCCCTGCGCGCAAAGCTGCCGGTCCTGATGAGCCACTGAGCGGGCGCGCATTTCGCAACGCTTGATGGCGATCAGAAAATCGCTACGGTTTTTCGGTAGTTGACCAGTCCCCTATCAGGAATGCCGGCCTATGGGCGTGGATGCCACAGGAACGACGAGGCGCGGGCGCGGGGCGCGCAAGGCCCTGCGTCAGACCCGCGATGTGGCGATGCTGCCCGCCCTCAGACGTCGACTGCCGCTAACCGAACCGATGGATGGCGAGCAGGTGGAGCGGATCGATGCCGCCTCCATGAACATACTGGAGACGGTCGGCGTCCAGTTTCGCGATCCCACCGCCCTCGTCGACTGGCGGCGCGCCGGGGCGAAGGTTGTGGGCGAGATGGTCTATCTCGACCGCCATCTCGTGCGCGACCTGATCGCGACCATCCCCGAAAGCTTTACCTATCACGCCCGCAATCCGGCCCATAACCTGCCTTTTGGCAAGGATCACAGCATCTTCGTACCGATGACCGGGGCACCCTATCTGCGTGATCTCGACGATGTGCGGCGCAATCCGACGCTGGACGATCTGGCCAATTTTCACAAGCTGAGCCAGATGCTGCCCGCGATGCATTCGAGCGCCCATCACATCGTGGAGCCCTATGATCACCCGATCAGCCAGCGCCATTTGCGGATCACCTATTCGTCGATGAAGCATTCGGACAAGACCTTGATGGGCATGACGACCAGCCCGAAAAACGCCGAGGATGTGCTGGACATGTGCGCGATCCTCTTTGGCGAGGATTTCATCGACCACCATCCCGTCGTGACCGGCAATTGCAACGGCAACTCGCCCCTCGTCTGGGACGAGACGATGTTGGGTGCGATGCGCGCCTTTTGCCGGCGCAACCAGCCGGTGCTCTGCTCACCTTTCGTACTGGGCGGGGCAAACACGCCCGCCTCCGTCGCGCCGGCAGTGGCGCAACTGAATGCCGAAGCGCTGAGCGCGCTGGCTTATACTCAGGTCATCCGCCGGGGCTGTCCGGCAATCTATGGCCATTACCTTTCGACCGTTTCGATGAAGTCGGGCGCGCCCATGGCAGGCACGCCCGAGATCAGCCTGATGAACCTGATGATCGGTCAGATGGCGCGGTTTTATGGCGTCCCGTGGCGTACCTCCAACACACTGGGCGGGGCGAAGACCTTCGATGCGCAGGCAGGCTATGAAAGCGCGATGACGCTGAACGCGGTGATGATGGCCGGGGCGCATTACATCTGGCACAGCGCGGGCTGGAACGAGGCGGGGATGCATTGCTCCACCGCCAAATTCATCGTCGATGCGGAGATGTGCGCCATGGCCTACCGGATGGCCGAGGGCATCAACTGGGACGATTTTGACGAGGCGGTCGGGGCCGTCGCCGATATCGGCCCCGGCGGGCATTACCTTGGCCACCCGCATACGCTGGCCAATTTTCAGCGCGCGTTCTTCATGCCGGAGATGTTCGACAACAACTCCATCGAGCAATGGCAGGCCGAAGGCGGCGTGGAGATTACCGAACGCGCGCTGATCCGCGCCCGGTCGCTGCTGAATGAATACGAAGAACCCGAACTGGACGAAAGCACCGACGAAGCCCTGTGCGATTACATTACCCGCAGAGAACGCGAAATCCCCGCTGCCGATGCGCTCAATCAGGAGCATTAGGGAGGAGGTGAGGCAACATCGAAGGCGTCTTCGACTTATGGCCCTCTGGTTGTTCAAGTTCACGTCACAGACCCGGTCCGGTATCCCGTTTCCCGTCTCAACCCTGTTGCGGTTGTTTGGCCGCCATCGTGGAAGCCCAGGCTTCGGCCGATCTTGATGCGGCGCGCGGCACCTGCTGCAAGAGGCCGGTTCTGCCAACACTGCGCTCGGGATGAACGATGGATTTTCGCCTGAAATCCACGGATCAGTTCGCGGCGCCGTCGACAGCCAATCAACACACGACGGCTCGTCTCCCATTGCCAAGTTTTTGTATTGTTATAACATTACATTTTGAAGCAAACTGAGATCAACAGCGGGACGATATCATATGAGCGCGCCGCCCCACATGCACCAAGCCAACGGCAGACAAGATAGTTTACGGAGCTCCACAGAATGAACGTCATGCGCAAGGAAGTCAGGGATGCCGCAATCGGCGTCTTCATCACCGATCGACCTGAGGAATTGGAGGCCATCCACAAGCCGGGCTGCGCCGCCGCGATCTGGCGACGCCAACCGCTCGCGGTGTTCCGGAACTGGATCGAAGGGCTGGACCCGAACGCGCTGCCAACTGCGAGGCTGATCATCAGACCGCACGCGGTTCCCGAAGCCGTTTCTGCCATTTGCGACACCGCTGATATGAAGAAGGGACCGATCAGGGACATGCTGGTCGATGACATATCAGCGCTTGCCGACACCTTTGGCAAAGTCATGAATGCCTCACATATCCGGCTCCGCCTCGACGTCGTAAATGACAATGCGTGCAGGAAGTTTCACATCGATACACTGACTGCGCGCTTGGTCTGCACCTATCGGGGAGCGGGCACACAATATGGCATCTCGACTGACGGCATGGATCCGAAGCGCATCTTTGCGGTTCCGACCGGCGCTCCGATCATCATACGTGGAACCAAGTATCCGACCGGCCCTAAATCCGGCCTCCTGCATCGCTCGCCTCCGATAGAGGGCACGGGAGAGACACGGCTTGTTCTGGTGCTCGATCCCGTGCCTTCGCCGGATGAAGCCCCGTGAATTAATCGAGGTCAGGCCAGCAATCATCGGCCGCGGTCAACTACGGAACTGGTAACATCCAGAAGACATGGACACCGGAACATCCACATCCCCCATGTGATATGACGCGATGGTTCACCGTCCGGTTACGGTGCTGACGGGCTCTCTCGATACCGGGGAAATATGGTTCGTCAACAAGATCACGGCCAAGGCCGACTTTGGCGATGCTGCGATCATCGTCAACAAATTCGACGAGGCGGGGGGACGGTGCCTTTGTCGAGCGGGCGGATGAACGCGCCTTCGCGATGTCCACCGGTTGTCTCTGCTGCACGACTTCCGGCGATATGCGTTGCCACCCTCCTTTCTTTGCTAGATGAGGTGGAACGCGGTGTTGGACCGATCTTCAGTTGCGTGCTGATCGAAAAGACAGGCCTCGCCGGCCTGCTCCCGCAATCCTGGTCCTGATGTGAGACAACCCGTCTTTGGCCGCTTCACGCTGCGCAAAGTCATGTAATGGTCGACGCCATCCGTATCAAAAATGCCCAGGATCGCTTTCAAGGGGCGCACTGCCACAGCGATTTTGGATCAATCTGGATCGTGGATGTGGCGAAAGGCGCCAACAACGTTCGAGCTGGGCAATGCCGTGCTTTTGCCTGGTGAGCCAAACCGCTCAATTTACCGACATGTGCTGATGCCCATTTTGCGTGACGGCCGACTGACGTGGACAATCCCAGAGGACAGCTTTCGGTCTACTCCGAACGTCCGAGCGTAAAGGCCACGATTACCCAACGGCTAACATGACGCGATATAAAAGCCTGCGATATCTCTTCATAGATAGGGGACGAGCCGCATCTTGCGCCGGTCGCCAACAACAACACCGCATCAGCAGCACCCTATCCTAGAGCAGAGATCACCGCATCGGTGCGCGTCACGGTCGCCACATTCTGCATCGCGTAATTGATCGATGCCGTGTGCCATTCGGTGTTCATGGTGGAGCAGGCATCCTCCGGCACGATCATACGGTAGCCCTTGTCGGCCCCGGTGCGCGCGGTGTGCTCAACACTCATGTTGGTCCAGCTGCCGGCATTGATGATCGTGTCGCGCCCGCCATGGCGCAGATAGGCATCGAGGCGCGATGTCTCCCACGCGCTCATGCTCATCTTTTCGACAACCAGATCGCCCGATTGAGGCTCCAGCCCCGGCGCGGGTGCAACGCCCCATGTGCCGCGCACGAGGGCATTGTTTTCCTTCAACCCCTGCTGAAGCGCAGCGTGCTGGCAGAGATAAGGCGCGCCCGGCTCCAGCACCATCCAGACATGGATGATCATGCCGCCCTTTGCGCGCAGCGCATCGGCGAGGCGGCGGGCATTGGCGACCACGTTCTGCGCCCGCGCATGGTCGGGGGATCCAGTATCGGCAAAGGCCCCGCCATCGATCATCACGTCGTTCTGCAAGTCCTGCAGGATCATCGCGGTGCGCCCGGGGTCGAGACGAAATGACAGGCTCTCCTCCAGGATCAACCCTGGCGAAGGAACGCTGACAGGCGCTACGGCCAGTGTCGCTCTGGCTGTCTGCGTGCGCGGATACATGAATGGCTCGTCCCGTCCGCGCGTCTTCGTCTGCACTGAATAGAGCGAGGTTTCGGCGCAAAGAAACAGCACCGACCAGTCATCGCCGCCCCAATGCATATTGGCGACCATCTCGGGGCAGGTGATCTTGCCAATCAGCTCGCCATGGAACGAATAGACCCAGACGCCGCCGGGTGCGGTGACATAGACATTGCCATCCTTGTCCGCCTTCATCCCGTCCGGCACGCCCTTCTTCAGGCTATCGACGATGCCGCCCGCAAAGACCCGGCCATTGGTCAGGCGGCCATCCGGGGCCACATCGAACATGCGGATATTGTGCTGGTCGGTGTCGTTCACCCACATCCAGCGCTGGCAGGGAGAGAAGCACAAGCCGTTCGGCTGGGTGAAAAGATACTTGTCCACAACCAGTTGCGGCTCATCCCCCGGACGGTGGCCGGGTGGCAGGCGATAGACACCCTGAAACCCCATCTGGGTCGGGCGCTTGACCCCGAACCCCTCCATCCGCCCATAGGTCGGGTCGGTGAAATAGATACTGCCATCATTGCCGACGACGATGTCGTTGGGGCTGTTCAGCTCTCGCCCCTCAAAATGGGTGCACAGAACCTCGCGCGTACCATCGGGGCGCAGCCGCACGACGGATGAGGTAGAATGTTCGCAGATCAGAAGGTTCAGATCGGCATCATAGGTCATGCCGTTGCCCTTGTTCGACGGGCGCTGGATTTCCGATATCCCCTGTCCCGGCACATAACGCCGACGCACATCGCCGGGCATGTCGGAAAAGATCAGGTGTTTTTCGATGGGATGCCAGAGCGGCCCCTCGGTGAAGATGAACCCGGTGCCAAGCTGGCGCACCGGCTCGTGTTCCTCGATGATGCCGTGAAAGCTGTCGGCGATTGCCTGATGCGCCATGGGTCCGCTCCTTCGCTTAAATGTCGGTAGGCGGGCGGGTCCCGAGGACCAGCCCCGTCTGCTTTTGCGCCTGCAAGATGCCACCCGCAGCCACAAATGCAGCCTTCACCCCTTCGGTCAGCCGCTTCTGGTCGGCGGGGTCAGCGTCCTTTGCAGGCGGCATCGAGCGCAGGAAATCGAGAACGATATCAGCGTCGGTGCAGGCATATGTCTCAATCAGATCATGCCGGACAACATCCACGAACCGGGTGTTTAGCCCGGCAACCGCGTCGTCGAGCGAAAAGGCATCTGCGCCCGGATCGACCGGGGATGTGCCGAAGGTCTTTGCCGCCAGTGCCATGATTACCTTCAGATTTTCGGTCGCATTCGTGGTGACAAAGACGCGGCCGCCGGGGCGAAGCACCCGGCACGCTTCGTCGAGAGCGCGGCCCGGATCAGCCACATGGTAGAGGACGTGCATCAACAAGACCGCATCGACCGAAGCATCCGGGAAAGGCAGCGCAGCGGCGTCGCCGACGATGCCCCGCAGATCGGCAAAAGGGGCCCCGGCCAGCGCCGCCTCGGCCTCGGCGACCATACCGGCGGAGCAGTCGAGCAGCGACAGGCGCAGGCCCTCCGGCGCGCGCGGGGCGGTCCGGCGCCAGAACCAGCCCGGCCCGCATCCCACATCGAGCACCCGCGCACCCGGCCCCAGTTCCATCCGCTCCGCCAGCCAATCGAACCAGCTGACCCGTCCATAAGCCTGATGGAGCCCGGCCCGGCGCGCCAGATTCTCGCTGTTGGCATACTGGTCAGATGACTGAGCGGCCGCAGACACGTTCAGACCGGGAACCAGGGTCGGTCCGGCAGGGTTTCGGTCAGCGGTCCGGGCACCTGCATGCCGAGGCGCCCGACGACCTTCTGCCGGTCGATCTTGGCCGGCTTGTCGTGGATCGGCAAAAGGAATGTGTAGTTGTTCAGGAGCTTCTTGATCGCGCCCTTTTCCTCGCGCTTCGACTGGCTGTGATTGCCGGTCACACGCGGCTCCATCCAGTTATTGGTCATCACGTGGTTCACGATCTGATCGTTGAAATCATAGATGACATCGCCGCAGATGCAGGCCAGCCCCTCCGCCGTCTCTACAATGACATTCATCGACCCCTCGGTATGCGCCCCGGCATGTTCGCACCAGACGCCGGGGATAATCTCCTCCGCGCCGGTGATGTCGAGATCGAGGAAGCGCATCGCCTCAGGCTCGTAAATCCGGTCCACGAGATGTTTGATATCGGGCTTGGGATATTGCGGATACATGATGCCGGAGACGCTGAATTCCATCTCCCGCCGGTTCAGCACCACGGTGGTGTTCATGGGGAATTTGTCGTCCTGACCTGCATGGTCGATATGTAGATGGGTGTGGAGGATATAGCGGATATCCCCCGGCTTAAGCCCATGCTTGGCCAGCTGGTTCTCGATCATGTTGTCATGGAACTGCAGACCGCGCATACCGAGACTCTCCATGATCGCATTGTCGCGGTAGCCCGTATCGACCAGCACCGGGTATTCGCCGCCGGTGATCAGGAAGCCATAGACCGGCACCCGGCGGGTGCGGCCACATTCATGGCCGAGCACCAGAAAGCTCGTCTCCAGTTCGATATCGCCGTAATCGAGAATGTGAATTTGCAAGGCCATTGGCGGTCCCTCCCAAGTGTTACAGCCGGTAGACCCGGGCTGCGGTATCGTTGAAAATCGCGGTTTGCTTCTTTTTGGACAGTCCCCCCGCCGCATTCTGAAAGGCGTTGAAAAGAGCGGTGTAACTGGTCCAGAGTTTTTCGATGGGAAAGTTGGAGCCATAGAGGCACCGATCAGCCCCGAACAGTTTTTCGGTTTCGATCACCATTTCGGCGATGAAGTCGGGATCATTGCGGTGGATGAAGGTGCCGAAGGCGGATAACTTGGTCACAACATTCGGGCAATCCGCCAGCCGCTTCATCCCCTCGCGCCACGCCTTGTCCCCGGCGGACGACGTATCCTCCTTCATCCCCGCATGTTGCAGGATGAAGGTTACTTCGGGGCAGGCGCGGGCAAGGTCTGCGGCCCCCTCCATCTGGCTGGCGAAGACCTGCAGATCAAAGCTCCACCCATAATCGGCCAGCCAGGCGATGTTGCGCTGGACGGTCTTGCTGCGGCAGAGGTCGGGATCGGCGGCGAAGCGGTAGAGCGGGTTTTCATGCCAGTGAAACTGCTGGCGGATGCCGCGCATCAGGGCATGGGGTTTCAGCCGATCAAGCGCGGGGCGCACATCGTCCACGGTCATGTCGGCATAGCCGACGATCCCGGCGATGGTGCCGTGTTCCTCGGCCTGCCCCTGCACCCACGCGACCTCGTCGGCAGCCCAGTTCGGAGCCCAGTTGGCCTGCACATAGACAGATTTGGTGATCCCGGTGCCACCGAGATCGGCCAGAAATTCGCGGGTCGTATAATCGCGCATGATCGCACGGTAGGGGCCGAAAATGCGAGGCTGTTCGGGGCCAAGCAGCCAGGGCAGGTCTTTTTGCAGCCAGATATGATGATGCGCGTCGATCATGCCGCCCTCGCCATGTTCAGGATGTGGTCGGCAACGGCTTCGGTGGTGGAGCCGTCGGCGAGGTGGCCAATGACAGGCAGGATGGCTGACAACCCCTCGGTCGCCGGAACGTAGTCAGGATCGCCCGCCAGCGGCGTCAGCCAGTCCAGCGTCCAGGCCATGCGCGAGAGGCACGTTGCGGCATCGATCAGGGCAGCGGGTGATCCGCGCTCCAAACCGTCCGAAAGCACCACCACCGCCGCGCCCCGTGCGAACCCGGCATAGCGCGGGACAGCGAGGTACGCTGACAGCGCCTCACCGATCCGCGTACCACCGTCGAAATCGGCGATAGCAGCGGCGGCGCGGGACAGGGCAACGCCGCGGTCAGTCGGTCGCAGCGCGCTGGTGATCCGCGTGAGGCGCGTGCCGAGGGTAAAGACCTCTGCCCGATCAGCGGCCTGCACCACCGTGTGGGCAAGGCGCAGCATCGCTTCGGACCGGTCCTTCATCGACCCCGACACATCGATCAGCAAAAGCACACGGCGCTGACGGGTCTTGCGCCTCGTCTCATGCAGGCGCTGGACCTCGCCATCGCGGCGCGCCGCTTCGCGCAGGATGCGGCGCATGTCCAGCCGGTCACCCCTGGGCATCGCGCGGCGGCGATAGGACAGGCGGCGCGGCAGGCGCGTGGGCGCGTCCCGTCGCAGCTGGTCGAGCGCATCAGAGGCACCGGCATCTTCCAGCATCCGCTGGCCCAGACGTTCTGCGGCCGTCGCCTCCGCCCCGATCTCGCTGTCGTCTTCAGGCTGCTCGATCTCGCTGACCTCACCGGTGGGCTCATAGGCGTCGACCTCGTCATCCTCATCGCTGCCTTCGGGGGCGTTGATCAACTGGCCGAGGAACACGGCACGGAAGATCGCGTCATATTCGGCCAACCGCTCGGGCGGCACCGCGAACAGTGCCCGCCCGGCGCGCCAGATATCGGTCATGTCGCGCGGTCCGAGGATGCCGACCGCCTCGACAAATCCCATGGTCTGATCTGGCGAGACGGCAAAACCCGCTCCGCGCAGCGCCTGCGGCAGGGCCAGAAACGGGGCGAGAGCGCGCGGAGGGGTCATGCAGCCTCCCCCGGCAGGATCGTCGACAGCCGTTCCGCCATGTAGGTCAGATCATCGTGATCCTTCAACGCCACCCCGATAGAGCGGCGAAAGGCTTCCGGCCAGCGCACGCCCTGCGCATTGAGCAATGTCGCCGCCTCAGCCCATTCAACCGTCTCCGCCACCCCCGGTGGCTTGGCAAGGGGCTCGGCCCGCAGATGCCCGACAGAGGCGACAACGGCGTCGGCCGTGGCCTGCGCGACCGAACTAGCACGGGTCATCACGATCCGCGCCTCCAGCGCGGCATCTGGATAGTCGATCCAGTGATAAACGCAGCGCCGGCGGAGAGCTTCGTGCAGGTCGCGGGTGCGGTTCGACGTCAGAATCACAACGGGCGGCTGCGTGGCGCGCACGGTCCCTGTCTCCGGGATAGAAATGGTGAAATCAGACAGGAATTCGAGCAGAAATGCCTCGAACTCATGGTCGGCGCGGTCAATCTCGTCGATCAGCAGAACCGTACCGGAAGGATCGCGCAAGGCTGACAGAAGCGGACGCTCCAACAGGTAATCCTCGGCATAAAGGTTCACGTAGTCATCCCCGGCCTGTCGGATCGCCAGCATCTGCCGCGGGTAGTTCCACTCATAAAGCGCGGCTGCCGCGTCGATCCCCTCAAAACACTGAAGGCGGATGACAGTCCGCCCGAGAACTCCGCCGAGCGCTTTGGCCGCTTCGGTCTTGCCAACCCCCGGCGCGCCTTCGAGCAGCAATGGCTTGCCGAGCGCCAGCGCCAGATAGGCCGCTGTCGCCAGCGCCTCATCGGCCAGATACTGCGCATCCGTCAGGGCCTTTTGCAGCCCTTCAGGATCACTGATCCCGGCGATATGCGGTCTGACCGCCATCAGGCAGGCGTGCCTTTCGGCTGCGCCCCACCATTGGCGCGCAGCCCCTTGAGCACTTTTTCGGGGGTGATCGGCAGATAGTCGCACCGCACGCCGACCGCGTTGTAGATCGCGTTGGCAATCGCGGGCAGCACAGGATTGGCACACATCTCGCCGGGCCCCTTGCCGCCAAAGGGTGCGTCTTCCGCGGGGCGTTCGAGAACCGCGATGTGATGAGGCACGATCTGGCCCGGGCCGGGCATAAGGTAGGTGTTGAAATCCTCCGGCCCGTGGTCACGGTTCGGATAGTGCGGCTCCGTCGTCTCATAAAGCGCATGGCTCACCCCCATCCAGGCACCGCCGATCAATTGCTGCTCCACCAATTTAGGGTTCAGCGCGCGACCAACCTCATAGGCGGAGTTGATCTCGGTCACCTCCACCTCGCCGGTTTCGTCATCGACCTCCAGATCGATGACCAGCGCGGCGTGGGCAAAGCAGGTGACCGGGGTCATCTCGCCGGTTTCCGCGTTCGCATCACTTGGCGGGACGAGGAATATGCCCCGCCCCGACAGGGTTCGCCCCTGCTTGAACTGCGCCGCGATGGCGGTGTCGGCGACGCTGATCGCGCGGCCGGGTGCACCCTTCACATGGATGTGGCCCGCACCATCGGTGTCGAGATCGCTGGCATTGACCTCCAGCTCCTCCGCCGCCGCCTCCATCATCTGTTTGCGGGCCTCGGCAGCAGCGCGGATCACGGCGTTGCCCACACGGTGCGTCCCGCGCGAGGCGAAGGAGCCCATGCAATGGGGGCCGGTATCGCTGTCAGCGGTGTCGACATAGACATCGGCGACCGGCACGCCCAGCGTTTCCGCCGCGATCTGACGGGTCACCGATTTCATCCCCTGCCCGAGGTCGATGGAACTGAGTGCGACCATGAACTTGCCATCAGGCGTGGAATGGACGAGCGCCTGGCTGGGATCGCCGCCAAGGTTCATGCCGATGGGATAATTGATAGCCGCAAATCCGCGTCCTTTGTAGATGGCCATCTCAGCGCCTCCTGAAACCGGATGTGAAGGGCGATGTGCCGGGCCTCTTCACCCCGCGCGAAAATGGCTGCGCGGGCTTGTAGGGCGGCTCGGCGGCAGCGGGTGAAGATGTGGTTGGCGGCGGTGGAGGCGAAGCCGCAGGCGGTGCAACTGGTTGGGGCGGCGCAGGGGTGGCGGCCGGCACCGACGGGCGTACCACGGATTGCGGTGCAGCAGTCGGGGGTGCCGCCGCAGGAGGCACCGGCATGCCCGCCCCCATCCTGTGGCCAATGCGATCCGCATCAATCTGCATATCGGGGTTCTGGACCGGGGCACCACCCACCGCGACGCCCTGCTGGCCTGCGGGCACTCTGCCGGTCGGGCTGCGGCTCGGCGCGGTAGTCGCCGCGCGCCCGGCGCGACGGTCGCCAATCCGACCCTCTTCGTCAGTCACCGTTTCGGGGATTGCCGCACGCTCCCCCACCCCGCCACCCTGGCGGGAGGACTGCGCCGCCGCATCGGGGGACAAGGACCAACCAGCCTTGGCCGCCGCCACCTGACAGCATTCGATCAGCGCCGTGTTCTTCGCGCTGCGCCGATGCGCCTTCATATCACCGTCGCGATAGGCATTGAGGATGCGCAATTCGACCGGGTTCATGCCCACAGCCTCCGCCACCCGATCCATCTGGCATTCGATGGCGAAATCGACAGCGGTGATGCCAAATCCCCGCATGGCTGTCGCCGGCGTGCGGTTGGTGACGACGCAATACACGTTCGAGGCTATATTCGGGATCGAATAGGGGCCCGGCAGATGCCCGGTTCCCTTGATGATTGCATAAGGTGAGAGGCGCATATACGCGCCGCTGTCAAAGAACCCGGTAAACTCACGCGCGACAATCCGCCCGTCATTCATGACGCCGTCTTTCAGACGCCACCGCTCCCCCCCGCGCGGGGCGCCGACCTGCATTTCCTCGGCGCGGTCCCATGCAAATTTCACCGGTCGTCCGGTCAGCATCGCGCCCAGAACCGCCGTTGGCTCGACAATGCTGTCGACCTTGCCGCCAAAGCCGCCCCCCGCCGTGCCGCCAATGAAATGGAGGCGCGAGGACGCGATATCCAGCAGCTTCGCCGTTGTGCCGAGCGAGAAGAAAAGCGCTTGCGTGTTGGTGTGGCAGACAAACCGGTCATTCGTTTCAGGCGCGGCAATCGCGCCACATGTCTCGATCGGGGCCTGCTCGATCGGGGACATCTGGTATTCGGCTTCGATCACGTGATCAGCCTGTGCGAAAGCGGCATTCACATCGCCAAAGCGCAGCTTCTGGTGATCGTATTTGGCGTGATAGTCGAAACTGTTGTTTGGATAGATCTCGTTTACGACGGGAGCGTTCGGAGCCAGCGCTTCCTCCACATCCAGAACATGGGGCAGCACGCTGTAATCAACCCGGATCGCGGCGCAGGCATCGCGGGCCTGCCGCTCGGTATCAGCGATCACCCAGGCGACGGTCTCGCCCTTGAATCGGACCTTGTCATGAGAGCAGAGCGGCTCATCATCGCGCCCGAAATTGATCAGGCTGAGGAGCGTGTTGAGGTTGTTCGGGACGTCCTTCGCGGTCGCCACCCGGCGCACCCCCGGCATTCGCTCCGCCGCCGCCAAATCGATGGCGCGGATCTGCGCATGATGATGGGGCGATCGGACAGCCCGCATGTGCAGCATCCCATCGAACAGATGATCGTCATAATAGGCCGTGCGGCCCGTCACATGGCCGAGGATATCCTGCCGGATCGTCGGCTTGCCGATTTCCTTCAGCGTATCGTCCCGCTCATCCGCAAAAAGGTCCTTGCGAAACTCGATGCTGGTCATGATGCCGCCCTCCCCTGAACGCGGGCAGCAGCGGTGAGGATCGCATCCACAATGGGCTCATACCCCGTGCAGCGGCAGAGATTGCCCGAGATCGCCTCGATCGCTTCCTCACGGGTCGGGTTAGGGTTTGCATCCAGCAGCGCTTTCGCGGCCATCAGCATACCCGATGTGCAGAACCCGCACTGGGCCGCGAACCCTTCCATGAATGCCTGTTGGAGCGGATGCAAATCGGGCCCGCCCGCAAGCCCGCCGGTCGTGTCGATACGCCGCCCCTCGACGGTCTCTGCCAGGGTGAGGCAGGCCAGATGCGGCACGCCGTCGATCAGCACCGTGCAGGCCCCGCAAGTGCCCTGCCCGCAGCCATGTTTCGGTGTCAGATCCCCCGCGCCCCGACGCAGGACGTCGATAAGGGGCGCGCCGGGGTCAACGAACAGCGCCGCCTCCGCATCGTTCAACGTGAATGTCACAGGTGTCTTGGCCATCAGCGAACGCCCCCATCATTCAGCAGGCGGGCGAGATGCACGGGCGCGACCTCCCGCCGGTACCATTCGGTTGCCAGCGGATCGTCGGTTGGCTGCAACCCTTCGAGACACGCCGCGCAGGCAGCGGCGATGGAGGCGTCGTTCAATCCGTTTGCCAATGCCCGCTCCGCCGCCGGGGCACGCAGCGCGCGCGGTCCCATATTGCCGAAGACGACACGCACCTCCCCCCGCATCAGATTGACCGCGATCGACATCAGCGAGACACCTTTGGGCTTCACCCGGCTGATCTTGCGATAGCGAAAACTGCCCGCATCTACCCGGGGCAGGGTGATCGCGGTGACGAGGCCGGAGGGACGTTCCCGCCCGGCCAATAACGTCTCGACAGGCTGCACCTGCCCGTTGGCCATGACCGCCTGCGCGTTGAGCGCCAGCAGTGCGACGGCAAAGTCGCCATAGGGGTTGGCCGCAAAGAGGTTGCCGCCCACCGTCGCCATGTTGCGGATCGCCGGGCCGCCGATGGTCTGCGCGACGGGATGCAGAAAGGCGAGGTCACCCGATGCGAGCACATCTGCCATCGTCGCACCTGCCCCGATCCGAAGCCCCGCCGCGTCATTGCCGATGGCGCGGTCGACCTGCCGGGCGCGCACGATCCGCTCAAAGCTCTGATCGCCATAGGTGACGGCACGCATCACCAATGTGCCACCGGCCAGATAGCGCGCGCGGTCGCCCAGCGCCTGACCGGCCTCTGCCATGCTGGGGAACGTCTCGACAGACAACATGCTCAGCCCTCCAGTCCCAGTTCCGCGCGGATTGCATCGAAACCGGCTTGGTAAATCTCTGTTCCGACCATTTCGGCCAGCTCATCGCGCTGATCAGCCGGGGTGCTGAACTGCCCTTCCCATTGCCAGAAGGTCTGATCAGCATCGGTGACCGGGATCAGCCGCACATGGCTGACATAGTTGAAAAGCGGGATCGGCGTCTCCAGCAGGCAATAGGAATAGCTCGCATCCGCGTCCGACAGCGCCAGCAACTGCTCACGCAATTCCGATCCGTCCTGCAGCTTGAACCGACGCACACAGCCGACGCGGTCAGCCTCCCGCCCCCGCTCAATCTGGCTCACCGCAATGGCAGGGTGCCAGCGATCATGGCCATTGAAGTCGCGCAGCACGTCCCATACGGCCTCGATGGGCGCGGGCATGATCGTACTGCGGGTGACCTTGACCATGCTCAGCCGCCGAAATGCCGTTTCAGCGCGTCAAACCCGCCCTGAAACACGTTGGTGGCAATGCCGGTCGTCAGGTCGGTCTCATTCGCCGGATCGCAGTCAAACTCCGCCGACCATTCGGCAAAACAGCGCGCCCCGTCCGTGACTGGCGTCAGCCGCAAGGTCGCCATGTAATCCCAGAGCGGCATCGGCCCCTCAAGCATCGTGTAGCTGTAAAAGAGGTCGTAATCTGACAGACCGACCAGTTGCTCGCGAATATTGTCGCCGTTCTGCAGATTGAAATTGCGGATACAGCCGACCTTGTCGGCGGGCAGTGCATCCTCGATCCGGCTGTCGCGAATGCGGGGGTGCCATTTTGGCAGGCCATTGAAATCGCGCACCCTGTCCCAAACGGCGCTGGCCTCGGCAGTAATCACGGAAGAGACGAAGACCCGCGCCATCACTCAGACCCTTTCGCGCCGTCGCCACTGGGCTTGTCGGACTTTGCCTGCTGGCCTTTGGCGCGCGCGATCTCGGACGTGGCGCGGGTCATGTCGCTGGCATTGCGGAAGATATCGGACTTGGCGATGTTGCCGCCGTCGAGCCCGATATCGGACAGAAGGCTGTCCACCATCGGGGCCTGCACGCGGTAGCGAAGAGCGGAATTCATGACTTCGTCCGTGGGGCTGCCGCCACTGCCACCCGTGCCACCCTGACCGCCGCCATTGCCGTTCCAGTCGAGGCCCTGAGTGCCGGAGCCGCCAAGCTGCATGATCTTGATATCATTGATCTTCTCCAGCGGTTTGACGCTGGCACTGACGATGCCTTCGACATGCTCCAGCATCTTGCGTTTGAAGAGGCTGGTGCGCGCACCGTCCGTCAGGACATTTTCCGCCTCGTTGATCAGTTTCTGCGCTTCGGCCTCCACCGCGGCGCGGATCTTCTCTGCCTCGGCGGCAATACGCTTGCGTTCGGCCTCCAGTTCCGCCGCGGTCACGCCGACCGTCTTGGCGCGATTGGCGATTTCCGTCTCGCCAACGGTGGTGGCGCGCTCGGCGGCCTCCACCGCGCGGGCCCGGGCGTTCTCCGCTTCGACGGCGGCGGCGCTTTCATCCAGTGATTTCTGGTAGAGCGCGATGGCCTTCTCCATACCCGCTTCCTCGATCGCTTTCTCGCGGGCGATCTCGCGCTGGCGACGTTCGGTCTGGTGGCCGATCCGGGCCTCGTCCAGCCCGCGTTCGGATGCAATCTCGGCGCGTTCGACTTCCTCCTTACTGGCGATTTCTGCCTCTCGCAGGACCTGCACGCGTGCAATTTCCAACTGCTCCAGCAGCTTGCGCCGCTCCAGTTTCTTGGCATCCAGTTCCTGTTCGGCCAGGATTTTTTCGGCATCGACCGTCTTGGTCTTGGCGACGCGCGCAGCCTCGATGGCCTCATCTGCAGCGATCTGCGCCGCATCCAGCGCCTTGTTTCGATCAATCTCCAGATTGCGGATCTGTTCGTCGCGGGCGATCTTCTCGGCGCTTGTCGCCGCCTCCTTTTCGATCCTTTGCTGGTCGACCTGACGGCGGCTGTTGATCTCGGCCGCCTCGATGGCTTCCTGTTTCTCGATCTCACGGCTGCGCAGTTCGGCATCGCGCGCGATCTCGGCAGTGCGCGTCTTGGCCTCTTCGGCGATCCGGGCTGCCTGAATGGCCTCGGTCGCAGCGCTGTTGGCCATATCGACGGCGCGGTTTCGGGCGATTTCCCGCTCCCGCATGTCCTGCTCGTAGGCAATGCGCTCGGCGGCCAGCTTTTTCTCCTTGGCGATGCGCTTGGCCTCGATGGCTTCCTGCTTGGCGGTATCGGCAAAGGCGATGGCCTGCTCGCGTGCCAGATCACGCTCCTTTGTGCGCTCCTCATTCTCGATCCGCTCCACGGCGGTGCGGGCCTCGGTGGCGATGCGGATCTTATCGATGGCTTCGCGGCTGGCGATCTCTGACTGATCGATGGCCTCGTTGCGGGCAATCTCTAGCTGGCGAACACGCTCTTCCTGCGCGATCCGCTCCTGCGCCGTTGCCTCCGCCGCCGCGATCTCGGCGGCATCGAGCGCCTGTCGCTGGTCAATTTCCAGCGATCGTGTTTGCTGCTCGGACGCGATCCGGTCAGCCGCGACCGCCTTTTCGCGGGCAATGCGGGCGGCATCTATTGCCTGCTCGGACGCAATCTGCGCCTCATCGAGCGCCTTGCGACGCTCGATCTCCAAAGCCTTGGTTTCCTTGTCGGAGCTGATCCGCTCCGCACTCACCGTCCGCTCCTGCGCGATGCGCAGCTTTTCGGCGGCCTCGCGGGCCGCGATCTCGGCTTCCTCGATGGCCAGATTGCGCGCAATCTCGCGCTCGCGGGTCTCACGCTCCAGCGTCGTGCGCGCCTCGTTAATGATGTTTTCCTGCGATATCCGCGCTTTTTCAACCACTTCACGGGCGGAAATTTCGGCAGCGTCCACCGCGCGCTTGCGCTCGATTTCCTGGCTTTGGGTATCCAGATCCTTGGCGATGCGTGCCTCGGTCAGCGTCCGTTCCTGTGCGATGCGCGCCTTTTCGATCACTTCCTTCGCGGCGATATCAGCCGCATCCGTGTCCTTGGTCGACTTGATGCGCTGTTCGGTGACCGTCTTTTCCTGATGGATGCGCGCCTTTTCAATGGTCTCGCGGGTGGCGATTTCCGCCTCGTCGATCACCCGCTGGCGCTCAATCTCCTGCTGGCGGATGGTGCGCTCCGATGCGATGCGGGCCTGCGCGATCTGTTCTTCGTTGGTTATCCGCGCCGTCTCGATGGCTTCACGGCTGAGAAGGGTTGCCTGCTCCGCCTCCTTCTCTCGCTCGGACCGCTCACGCGCCAGCTCGGCGCGTTGCTGGGCACGACTGAATTCGATCTCGCGCTCCTGCTCCAGCCGCGCGGCCTCGCTCTCCCGCTCGATATCGAGGCTTTCCTTCTCCGCCTCCAGATTGCGGGTGCGGATCTTCAGCATCGTGTCCTGTTCGATGTCATTGCGCAGTTTGCGGCGGGCCTCGATCACCTCGATGACAGATGTCAGGCCCTCGGCGTCAAAGCGGTTGGAGGGGTTGAAATATTCGATATCCGACTGATCGATATCGAGGATCGCGACGCTTTCCAGTTCCAGCCCGTTCTTGTCCAGACCTTCCTGCGCCATGGCGATGACACGGGCGACATAGTCGCCGCGCTGCTCATGCAGGTCCTCCATCGTCATTTCGGCTGCGACGGAGCGGAGCGCAGAGACGAACTTGCCGGACAAAAGCTGGTGAATGCGCTCCGGCTCCAGCGTCCGCCGACCGAGGGTCGAGGCGGCCAGCGCAACGGCGGATTTCGTCTGCTCGACCCGCACATAGAAGGACGCTTCGACATCGATCCGCATCCTGTCCTTGGTGATCAGCGCGGTTTCCTTCTCGCGCACCACATTCAGATCCATGGAGTTCATGTTGACCGGCGTGATGTCGTGAATGATTGGCCACACGAACGCGCCGCCATCAATCACCACACGTTCACCGAGGAAACCAGTTCGCACGAAGGCAATTTCCTTGGTCGAGCGTTTGTAGAGCCAGTTCATCACCCAGTAGAGGATGAAGATGACGATCACGGCTATGATGAGCCACAAGATCAGCTGTCCAATCAATTCACCGGTCATGACAGATCCTCCCCAGCCTCAGCGGCTGATCTCCTTGAATTTTCGGGTCTGCGCGGTCAGCGCGACCTCGGTTGGCAGGCGCTCCATCGAGGATGCGCCGTAAAAACCGTGGCAGTATTCAGTGTTCTTGAGGACAAACTCAGCGTCCTCCGGCATCGCGACCGGCCCCCCGTGCACCAGAACGATGGCATCGGGGTTCACGTCTAGCGCCGCTTTCGCCCAGGCATCGGTCAGGGCAGGCGCATCCTTCAGCGTAACGGCAGTGTCGGCACCGATGGAGCCCCCAGTCGTCAGGCCGAGATGCACCACGATAATGTCGGCACCGGCCCCGGCCATCGCCGCTGCGTCCGCCTCGGAGAAAACATATGGCGTGGTCAGCAGGCCCTTCTTGTGGGCCAAGGCGATCATGTCGACCTCCAGCTGATACGACATGCCGGTCTCTTCCAGGTTGGCGCGGAAATTACCATCGATCAGGCCGACGGTCGGAAAATTCTGAACGCCGCTGAACCCCTCCGCCTTCACCTGATCAAGGAACCTGTCCATGATCCTGAACGGATCGGACGCGCAGACGCCGGCAAGAACCGGCGTGTCAGAGACCACGGGCAGAACCTCGCCCGCCATTTCCATCACGACGCCATTGGCATCGCCATAGGGCATCAGCCCGGCGAGCGATCCGCGACCGGCCATGCGGTAGCGCCCGGAATTGTAGATGACGATCAGGTCGATCCCGCCGGCTTCCTCGCATTTCGCCGACAACCCTGTGCCTGCACCGCCGCCGATGATCGGCTGGCCTGCGTCGCGCATGGCGCGGAATTTCTGCATCAGTTCTTCGCGGTCAAACATGGGGTCAGGCTCTCTTCTGCGTGGGGCGGGCGTGAAAAGACCGGAAGGTCTTCACGATCAGATCGGCAAATTCAGGGTCGTTGATATTGTGCGGCACGCGCACGACCTGCCGGTTCGCAGTCTGGCGGACTGTGCCATCAATGCTGTCGAACAACGCCTTGTCGGCGGCGGGATCCCAGAACGGCTGGCCCGGCGCATCGAGGGCGGAGACACCCCCTTCGGGCAGAAAGAACCGCACCACGCCGTTCATATGGTTCAACTTCTCACCGATGAAGCGGCCCATTTCGGCGCATTCCTCGGGTGTCGTGCGCATCAGGGTGATCTGCGGGTTATGTTCATAGAAAAGCCGCCCGCGATATCGCTCGGGCACGGTATCGGGTGCGTTGAAATTCACCATGTCCAGCGCGCCGCAGGCCCCGATATAGGGCTGTCCGGACTGGATCATCGCGTCGAGCCGGGTCTCATCAGCGGCAAAAACCCCGCCTGCGACCATGTCGCAGATCTCTGTCGTGGTCAGGTCCAGCACCGCCTCCAACATGCCCGATGAAAGGAGCTTCTCCATCGCCCGCCCGCCGGTGCCCGTCGCATGGAAAACGAGGCAGTCATATTCTGCATCAAGCGCGGCAGTCACATGCTGCACGCAAGGTGTGGTGACACCAAACATCGTCAGGCCGATGGCTGGTTTGTCCTCTGCCGGGCGCGATTTCTGGCGCGCCTGCGCCATCCCTGCCATCGCATGGGCGGCATTGCCGAGGACCTCTCGCGTGATCGAGTTGATGCCCTGCACATCAGCCACGGAATGCATCATGGTGATATCGGAGGGGCCGACATACTGACCGGTATTGCCACTGGCAACGGTGGAGACGATCAGTTTGGGCACACCGACCGGCGGCACGCGAAAGGCGGGGGCGACCAGGGCCGTTCCGCCCGATCCGCCTGCCGCGATCAGCCCGGCCACATCGCGGCGCTGCAACATCCAGCGTTCAAACGCCTGCGTCATGCCCGCGACCGCGCTGCCCCGGTCGCCCGTGAACACGCCCGACGCGCCGCGTGGGTGGAACCCGGCGACAACGGTTGGCGGCACATCAGCGCCCGAGGGCCTGCCACTGGTCGACAGATCGACGAGCGCGACGCGCTGCCCATGACCCTTGATGATGTCGCGCATGAAGCGCAGTTCATCGCCCTTGGTGTCAAGCGTACCACAGACATAGACGATGCCATTGCGGTCGGCATCGGGCCTCGCCGTGGCGGGGGTTTGGGGCGTATCGACCAGCGTCATGGTGCGGGCCGATTGTGCAATCACATGGACCGGCACAGGCGGGGTCCAGCGGGTCGGCACGCGGGGGTTTGAGAGGTACACCTTGCGGCTGGTCGGTGTCGGCGCACGGTCCGGTTCCGCCGCCGCGCCGGGTGCCACATCATCGGGCGTCTCGTCATGGGCGTGGCGCCCGACACCCAACAGGGCCTGTTGCAGATCGCGGTCCCCGGCCAGCACCCCGGCATCCATCACGCGATTGACCTTGCCATTTACCATAATGGCGACCTGCTCCGCGATGGAGCAGGCGACACCGATATTCTGCTCGATCACGAGGACATGGATGTCGCCCTCCTGCTCCAGCCGCACCAGCATCTCGGCAACCTGATCGACGATGACGGGGGCCAGACCCTCCGTCGGCTCGTCCATCACCAGAAGCCGGGGGTTGAGCAGAAGCGCGCGCCCGATGGCAAGCATCTGCTGCTCGCCGCCCGACAGTTGCGCGCCGCCGTTCGACCGTCGCTCCGCCAGCCGCGGAAAGGTGTTGTAGATCCGCTCAGGCGTCCAGGCACCAGACCTGGTCGCGACCAGTTTCAGGTGTTCATCGACGGTGAGCGATTTCCACAACCGCCGCCCCTGCGGTACGTAACCGATGCCAAGGCGCGCGATCTCGGCGGGGCTGCGCCCGGCGAGATTCTCGCCAGCAAAACTGATGGAGCCTGATCGCGCCGGCTCCAACCCCATGATGGCCTTGCAGAGCGTGGTCTTGCCCATACCGTTGCGCCCGACCACCGAGAGAACACCGTGATCGAGCGTCAGGTTCACACCCTGCAACGCATGCGAATGGCCGTAGAATACGTTGAGGTCGCGGACCTCCAATATGGGGGTGCCGGACCTAGTCATGACCGCCCCCGAGGTAGAGCGCCTGAACCTCCGGATCTTCCTCGATCTCGGCGGGCTTTCCCTCTTTGAAGATGCGTCCGTTATGCATCATCGTGACCATGTCGCTGACACGCAGTGCGACATCCATGTCATGCTCGATGATGATGTATCCGACATGGCCGGGCAACCCGGTGAGGATGTTGACCAACTCGGCCCGCTCTGTCGGTGACAGCCCCGCAGCGGGTTCGTCGAAGAGGATAAATCGCGGCGCGCCGGACAGGGCCATCGCAATCTCCAGCTGGCGCTGCTGACCGTAGGAAAGATCGCTGACCAGCGTTGTGCGCACATCCTGGAGATTGACCATCTCGACCAGCTCTTCCGCGGTCTGCACCAATGCATCGCCGCGCCCGGGCCGCAGGAAGGAAAACCGCCCACGCGAGACGCCGCGGCAGGCAAGGTAGACATTGTCGAACACCGTCAAGCCGTTGAACAGAAGCGAGATCTGGTAGGTCCGGCGCAAGCCGCGCCTGATCCGCTCCTGCGCAGGAAAAGAGGTGATGTCTTCACCAAAGAACCGGATTGCGCCGGTGGTCGGGGCGAAATCACCGGTGACGCAGTTGAATAGCGTCGTCTTGCCAGCACCGTTGGAGCCGAGAACGGCACGCCGCTCGCCCGGGCGAACCGACATGTTGATGCCGCCCAATGCCTCCAACGCGCCAAATTTCTTGGAGACATCGCGCAGTTCCAACGCATATCCGGCGGTGCCCTGACTGGTGTTGGCCGCGTGGCCGCTCATGACGCTGGCAACGCTCATAGCGGGTTGTCCCCCCGTTCCTGCCCGGTCAGGGGGTCCCGATTACGGGAGGCACGGAATTTTTCCCAAAGACCGAGTATGCCGTCAGGGGAAAAGAACACGATCGCCAGAAACCCGATCCCGATGACAAGCTGAAACCGCTCCCCCGCCAGCCCCAGCGCGATCAGGATGTCGACCGCAAAGGTCTTCAGGATCACGTAGATCAGCGCGCCGATAAAGGGGCCGATCGGGTGGCGCAGTCCCCCGATGACGGCGATCACCAGGATGTCGATCGCAGGTGCGATGCCGACCGTACCGGGTGAGATCTGGCTGGACTGCCAGGTCAGCAGGATGCCGCCGATCCCGGCCAGAAACCCGGCAAAGGCATAGGCCGCGACCCGGTGCGCGGTGACATTGTAACCAAGCGCCGCCATGCGTCGCGGATTGTCCCGCACACCCTGCAGCGCAAGGCCAAAGGGCGCGCGGCTGATGTAAAGAACCGCAGCATATCCCGCGACCGCCCAGAACAGGGTCAGGTAGTAAAACGCATATGGCCCGCGCCAGTCGACACCGAACAGCATCGGTGGCAGCACCGAATTAAAGCCCTGAAATCCATTGAAAATCTCATAATTCTGCCGGGTGAAATAGAAGAAGGCCGCCGCGATGGCGAGGGTGATCATGATCGTGTAGATCCCCTCCGTGCGGACGGCCAGCCAGCCGACGGCGGTTGCGAAGATGACCGTGATCAGAAGCGCCAGCGGGATCACCAGCCACCATGGCCAGCCTTGCGAGATATTGGTGATCGCGCTGTCGCCGAAGATCGCGACCATGTACCCGGCAAAGCCCGCGAACGCCATTTGCGCCAGCGAGACCATGCCGCCATAGCCGCCCAGAAACATCAGGCTGAGCGATATGATCCCGAGGATAAAGGTCCAGCCCATGATCTGGAACATGAAGAACGGGCTGACAAAGGCAGGGATCACCAGAAGGATGATGCCCAGCACCCAATAAGCGGGTGGTACCTGTTCCAGCCAAGTCTCGCGGCGGTCCCGCACCGCAGAGGTGGATGTGATATCAGCCATAACCTAGCCCTGCCCCATCAGGCCCTGAGGGCGGAAAGCGAGGACCACAACCATGATCAGGAAAGTCAGAACAACCGCATAGGTCGGGAAATAGACGGAGCCGAATTGCTCAGCCAGGCCGATCAGAAGCGCGCCCAGCGCCGCGCCGGGGATTGACCCCATACCACCGACGATGACAACGACGAGCGAGGCGAGAAGAAAACGGATGTCCTCGCCCGGAGCGACCGACTGAAACGTGCCGCCGACGACGCCGGCGATGCCCGCCAGTCCCGCGCCAAAGGCAAAGACACCGACAAAGACGATCTGGATGCGCGCGCCGGTCGCCGACAGCATGTCGCGGTCATCCACCCCGGCGCGGATCATCATGCCGATGCGGGTACGGTTCAGCGCCAGCCACATCGCGATGCCAAGCACGACAGCGGCGATGAAGATCACGATCCGCACCATCGGATACTTCATGAAGACGAGATCGCCATTGCTGCGCTGCGCCGTGATGAAGAACGTCTCGATCGGCCCCGACAGCCATGACGGAGGCGAGATATTGACGAAATCACCCCCGAATCCCCAGAGCATCAGATCGGCGACAACGATGGAAATCCCGATTGTCACGAGGGTCTGACGCAGGTCCTCCCCCTCCATCCGCCGAAAGACCAACACCTGCAGCAAAACGCCGCAAATGCCGACGAGGATGAACGAAACCGGGAACGCCAGAAGCCAGTAGCCGGTGATGTCGGCGGCATGGAACCCGATATAGCCGCCCAGAAGATAGAGCGTCCCATGCGCCAGATTAACGTTGCGCATCAGACCGAAGATCAGCGTGAACCCGCTGGCCACCAGAAAATAGAGACCGCCAAGCGTGACCCCATTGAAAAGGGCGCTGAGAAATATCTTCTTGGAGCCGATCGCATCCTTCAGCCCCGGCGGCCAAATCGCGAAGATCATCCACAGAAGGATCGCCAGCACGAAGGCAATAATGGCCGTCCATACCGGATGCGCGTTCGCGAACCGCCTCATGCCGCCGCCCATGGCGGCTGGCACGGTATCGCCCGGCTGAGTGCCGAATGACCGGTCACAAAATCCTCCCTCACCCGATTGGTCGGGTTATTGTGGGGAAGATGCTAGGGTCAGCTGGCAGTCAGGGGCATACCCCAAAGTCTGATGGGTTTTCACATCATCGGAAAAGCGCCACTCGTCACATGGGCGACCCGGCGATATTCGCTCGGTGCGATGCCGACATTGGACGAAAAGAACCGCGTAAAACTGGCCTGCGACGAAAATCCGAGGTCAAAGGCGATGTCCGTGACGCTCTTGTCCGAATTCAGGAGGTCCTCGATCGCCCGTTCGGAGCGTAACGTGTTCATGTAGACATTGGGCGTCACGCCCATGTACTGCTTGAAAAGCTTGAAGAAATGCGGGCGCGAGAGGCCAACGCTGCGGGCCAGTGCCTCCATCTCGATATCTTCGCCCATTCGTTCCTGGATGAGCCGGAGCGAGCGGCGGACGCGGTAGTCGCTGAACCGCTCATAGACCTGTCCGGGGTCCTCGCCCTTGGCCTGCGCCCAGGAGAGATTGAAACTCGCCATGGTCAGGCCAAACAACAGGTGGTCGAACTGTTCCTGATCTTCCTTGTCGAGCAGGATCGCCGTCAGTCGCGCGATAAGACCATCAACCTCCTCATCCAACGCCAGATCGGGGCGGCCAAATTTCAGCGGAAACTTGGCGGAAGGGGAGTTTTCCAGAAACCACATCGGCTTGATGTAGAGCACGAGGCAGATTTGCGCCTCGTCGCCGTCGAGGTGAAAGCTGTGCGGCTCCCACGGACTGACTGCGACCGCCTTTTGCGATGTCAGGCCGCATTTCTTGTCGCCGGTCAGCACATACCCCGCCGGTCCGTCGATGTGGAAAATCAGATGACCCTCGCGGTGCGCGTGGGTGATGATGGTTTTGTCCAGCCGATACAACGCGGCACGACCGAACTCTCCGTGACAAACGGCAATCGCGTGGCTCATCTTCTGGTCCTCCCCGACCATGGATGCTCCGCCTCTGGTCGCTGCTTCGGCATTCTGGCGGCCTCGTTCAGCGGACGAGAGACATTGCGGCATATATCGCGGTGCAATAACAAGCTTTCCGGCCCAAAAATCAGACGTAAAGTTACGCGAAGCGACCGCGCGCCAAGCCGATCAATGGGCTGTGTAGGCGGTTTTCACCACCGTGTAGAACTCCGCCGCGTATCGACCCTGCTCTCTCGGGCCATGGCTCGATCCCTTTCGCCCACCAAAGGGCACATGGTAATCAACCCCAGCGGTCGGCAGGTTCACCATCACCATCCCGGCCTCCGATTTCCTTTTGAAGTCAGTGGCGTATTTCAGGCTGGTGGTGCAGATTCCGGCGCTTAACCCGAAGGGCGTATCGTTCGCCATATGCAGCGCGACCTCGTAGTCGGTCACCCGAATGACGGAGGCGACGGGGCCGAACACCTCCTCCCGGTTGATGCGCATATCGGGCTCCGTCTCCGTGATCAGAGCGGGATGCAGAAAGTAACCTTTGGTCGGGCGGCTGACGCGGGTGCCGCCTGCGCGCAGGATACCGCCCTGACGGCGGGCAATGTCGATGTAATCCTCGTCCTGCGCCAGTTGCGTCGCATCGACGACGGGGCCGATATCGCTGCCTTCCTCCAAAGCATGACCAACGGTCAGATCATTCACCGCCTCGGCAAGCGCAGCGACGAAGCGGTCATGGATACCCTCCGTCACGATCAGACGGGATGACGCGGTGCAGCGCTGGCCAGTTGAATAGAACGCGCCATCGAGCGCGGCGCGAACGGCCAGATCGAGATCGGCATCATCCAGCACCACGAGCGGATTTTTGCCGCCCATTTCCAGCTGCATCTTTCGCTGCAACGGCAGGCTGGCCGCGGCAACGCGCGCGCCCGTTGCCTGGCTTCCGGTGAAACTGATCGCATCGATGCGCGGATCGTCCAGCATCGCCTGCCCGACGACACTGCCCGGGCCGATGACAAGGTTCAGCACGCCCGGCGGCACACCGGCGCGATGCAGAATGTCGACCAGCGCCCAGGCCGACCCCGGTACCAGCTCCGCCGGCTTGAAGACGACAGTGTTGCCATGGGCCAGCGCGGGCGCGATCTTCCATGCCGGGATCGCCATCGGAAAATTCCACGGCGCGATGATGCCCACAACGCCTACGGGTTCGCGTGTGACTTCGACCCCGACACCGGGGCGGATGGAGGGGACAAGATCACCGGTCTGACGCAGTGCCTCGCCAGCAAAGAAATGAAATATCTGCCCGGCGCGTGTGACCTCCGCAATCGCCTCGCGCCTGATCTTCCCTTCCTCGCGTGCCAGCAACTCGCCAAGCTCGACCTTTCGGGCGAGAATCTCGGTGCCTGCCGTCAGAAGGATGTCATGGCGTTGCTGCGGCCCCGAGAGACCCCAGTCGGGCGCGGCGGCGGCGGCAGCTTCGATTGCGCCCTCCGCCTCGGCCCTTCCGGCCTGGGCATAGATGTCGACAATATCGGTGATATCGGATGGATTGACGTTCTCGGTGCCATGCGACGTGGTGATCCACGCGCCATTGATGAGGAAGGGCTTCATGGCTCAGGCGTCCTCATAGACCGCATCCAGAATATCGCGCGCCTGATCGAAGGTCAGGCCAGCCACCCCCGCGGCAGCCTCCGCCGCCGGGTCGAGGGCACCGCGCGACACGCCCAGATCTGACAGGGAGCCCGGCAGCGGCGCGCGGGACAACAGGCGCTCGGTCACCACATCCAGAGGCGCGGCGGTATCGCCCAGAACCTTGCGCAGCACATCGGCCTTGGCGTGATCCATGGACCGCACGCGCATCACGCCCGGCAGCACGAGACGTGCGATCGATACCTGATCGGTGCCTGCATCCTCTCCCACCAATGCCTCGGACAGCGCCTGCGCCGGGCCGATCCCCTTTTCCTGCGACAGGGCGGCATTCAGACAGGCGGCCATCACCTCGCGGTGGATATCGATCCCCGTCTCATCGGCAATATGAGGCAGGCTTTCAACGCAGCGGGTCAGCCCGTCCAGCGCCATGCCATCAGCAGGTGGATTATAGGACTGGGCCAGGTAGGATTCGACACAGCGGATGACCGCCAGCACCGAGGCGCGGTAACTGGCGTCGGGCGCGGCGGACAGAGTGACGGTCGGATCACAGATCAGGACCGAGGGCAGACCGGCGCGGGTGCTTTCGAGATTGCGCCGACACGGATTGGGCAGGCCATCAACTGCAGGAATCGCGAACAGCTCTGGCCGCTCCCGGCCCCTTGTCGCCTTCGCGTATCTACATTTACGTCCCAGCTCCACCGCTCGGGCCGACCCGAAGGCGACGATGGTGTCATGAGGGCTGGCAGGGTCAGCCAGTTCCTGCGCTATGCCGCGAAGATACGTGTCTTCGCCGAAAGTCACCACCTTGACCTTGATCCGGCCGGGAATGCCGCTCATCACGCGGTCCATCATTTCCGTGGCGGCGACAGAGCGATCACAGGTCAGCAGAAGGCGGTGGCATTGCACGCGCTCCAGCTCCGACTGCAGCGCTTCTTCCAGCACGTGGTCCGCGAAATGCACGCGCGTCGGATAGGTGATGAGCGTCATGGCCCCCACTGCCTGCCCTGTTCGGCTTTGCGAGAATGATCAGGCGGCAAGGGTCGGCCCCGCCGCCTGACAGTGCCACCAGGTCAGTAGGATGACTGACAGGCAGGTGCATCGCGGCTCGGCAGGCCGATGGCTGCGAACGCATCGGGCGAGATGCCCAGTGTCTGGTTCACATTGTCGACCTTACTGACCATCTGTGTGGCCAGGGTGCCGTCATCCAGCTCCACCACCTCGGAGACGAAGTTGCTGCCGATAGCCTGACGGTTTTCATCCAGCGTGATGGTCCCGTTCGGCGCCTCCAGCGTCAGATTGGAGAGACAGGCCCGGAAACCGGCATGACCATCGCTCAGGTCTCCGCCAACCTCGCCCATGCATTGCAGCATGGCATTGGTGGCATTGTAATAGCCGGTTGCCAGCAATGATGGCGACGGAAACCGCTGATCCGGCGGGAACGTGTCCTGATACGCTTTCACATAGGCCTGCCAGTCCGGGTCATCCCAGGTATCTGCCTGCGGGCCCGATGAAGGCGTGCCGATCAGCGCGTTCTTGGCCGACCCTTCGGAGCTGAGCACCGTGCCATCGACCATGATGGAGCCGCCAATGAGGTTCGCATCCCCCCCGGCCTGCTGATACTGGTTGAGGAAGTTGACAGCATCGCCGCCACCAAGGCCCAGATAGATCGCGTCAACATCATCGGGCAGCGCCGCAATAATGGAGCCGAAATCCTTGGTCCCGAGCGGCACCCAGAGGCGTTCTGTCACCTCGCCGCCCGCAGCGCAGAACTCCGTCACGAAGCCAAAGACCTGCGTATAGATGAAGGAATAATCCTCTCCCACCGTCGCGACGGTCTTGTAGCCCTTTTCATCATGGACGTATTTGCCAAGACCGATGGACCATTGCGCGCCATCGGTGTTGAAGCGGAAGAAATTCTCGGATGGGGTGACATATGTCGTCTCCATCGCGCCTGAAATCCCGTTGATAAAGGTCACGTCTGGCTGCGTCTTGGAGAAATCGCGGATCGCGATCCCTTCGGATCCGGAAAGCGGCCCGATCACGATATCGACGCCATCCTGCTCCACCAGTTTACGGGCACCGCGAAGCGCGCTGTCGGGCGAGGCATCGGTGGACTGGACGATCAGCTCGATCTCGCGGCCGCCCGCTTTGCCATCCGACTGCGCCAGCGCAGTACGCAACCCGCGCATGCCATCTTCACCCAAAACCGTATAGGTGCCTTCCAGCGTTGCCAGAACGCCGATCTTTACCGGCCCGCCATGGCCGGCAGCCATCGCATAGCCTGCACCAGCGCAGGTCAGCGCCATCGCCGAAAGCGATCCCAGAAGCATTTTTCTCATCAGGTTTCCTCCCATTATTATCGCGTCGTCTTGCCGTCGGGCGACGGCAGACAAGCATCGGCAAAGGGTGGCGGAGGCAGGTCATTTCGCTGATCACGCCAAGTGCGTCGGTGTAACCAAGCGTCTCTTTTTTGCGCCCTCAATCGCGGCTGCGCAGACGCGTGAGGATGAATTGCCCGCCGATCACGGCGGAAATCGACAGCATCAGGGTGACAATGATGGCGGCGACGGACCATGTCGCATGTTCGATCCGCAACCCCGCAATGAACAATAGCAGCGTCCCTGATAGACCAATGACCAGCGGGCCGAGCAGCGCCCGCGGGCGATCCTGGAACATGAATGCGGCGAAGCGGATACCGGCGAGCGCCAGGAGGAAATGCCCGGCAATCTCCAACGTGTTCGTGCAGCGCATCAAATTACCAAGGCTCGCGCTGTCGGCGCTGCACACCTCCGTCCCGAATACCAGCATGTAGTATTTGACGATCAGTGTGACGAACAGCGCGAGGCCGAGGACCATCTGCAGGACCATCATCACCACATAGGCCGGGCGCAAAAAGGCCCTGAGGAAGTCGATCTCGAACCTGTCGTCCCGGTCTGCCATGCGCATGATCCCCCTGCGGATGGCCCATGGTTTCGCCCCAGCTCGCCTGAGACAATGGCCAAGACTGTCATGACGTTACCGATAGTCTGAATTGATATCGCCAAAGATCCGGGTCAGAGCGCACGGAGCGGGAAATGGCAGGCCACTGCCGAATGTCTGAACGGCGTAGGGGCCCGGCATTCCGTTTTGCAGGTGGCTTGGGCAAATTGGCAGCGCACGGCAAAGGCCCATTTGGGGGCGGCGGATTGGTCGGCGAGGCCGGATCGCCCCTCAGCGTTGCCGCGCGCGTGTACAGCCGGGCTTCACAGCATGCCAGCGAGGGGGCCGCCGCCAGCAATGCCTGCGCGCGGGGCCTGCTCCACGATCAGGCCAAGATGCAGGATCGCGGCACCAGCGGTCAACGTGGCGGGGACGATCAGCGGCGGGAGGGCATCAGGCAGGATCACACGTCACATGATCCGCTTGTTCGTGGTGTCGATGGCGCGGGCGGCAATGATTTGTTCAAGATTTCTTGTCGGGCGGACGGTTCATGGTCAACTCACCACCCGGACGGCAATCGCATTCGTGGTCCGCGATAGCCAGAAGAGCATGGCCAGCACCATGGTGGGCAGGAACACGAGCAACACCTGACAACTCAGGGGTCTACATCAGCAGGTCATCAACCCAGCCTCCGAAAGCCCTGATAACGCCGCAATGATCACATCTGGTAAAAATGGCTAGAGACGCCGTCGGCGGGGCTTACCGGCTGAAGGGCCTGTTGCCCTGACCGTCGAATGGGGCGGTCACGGCTCAGAACTTCGGCCTGACTTGACAGTTGAGCACCACAACGGCCTGGGGACCTGCGGCACAGGTCGGCATCGGCATCGCGCCGGTGTTCAACCCGAATGAGCTGGCTTAGCGCATGCAGATCGTCAGCGTCTCAAGACCCTATCGCAGACACTCAGCGAATGACTGCGCCATGTTCCGCATCATCGCTTCATGAAGCGTGGCACCGACCGGCAGGCCAGCACCGAGGGGATCGAGAATACCGACCTTCACAGCAAGTCCATCTCGCAAACTGTCGATCAGTTTGCGGTCAAATTGCGGCTCGGCAAAGATGCAGGCGGCGGCATCGGCGGTCAGGTCATCACGCACGGCCTGCACTTTGCGGACACCAGGATCGGACGCATCCGACAATTTGACCGCGCCCAAAGCGGTGACGCCAAACCGATCCTCGAAATACTGATAGGCGTCGTGAAAGACAAAGAACGGCTGATCGCGCACCGGGCCGAGAAGACCCTCAATCTCCGTCTCCAGCGCTGTCAGGCGATCGGCCGCCGCCTTCGCATTGCTGCGATAGCGCACGGCATTATCGGGGTCCGCGCCTGCCAGCGTTGCGGTGATCGCGGCAACCATTGCCCGCGCATTGGCCGGGTCGAGCCAGACATGCGGGTCAATGTCACCGTAATGTTCGGCGTTATGGTCTTTTGCGTGAGCATGTTCGTCGTGATTATGCTCATCATCGGTATGCTTATCGTGCCCGTGGTCGCCGTCATGCCCGTCGTCGTCATGCCCATCGTCGTCATGCCTGTGGTCATGATCATGGCTGCCAAAGGCTTCATCACTGCGGACGGGCAGATGACGCATGCCGTCTGCTTCACTCAGCGCCACAACCGTCGCCTTTGGTGCCAATGTATTCAGCGAGCGCGCCAGCCACGGGGTCAGCGCATCGCCAATCCAGAAGATCACATCGGCATCCTGGATCACCGCCGCTTCCGACGGGCGCATCGCGTATCCGTGCGGAGAGACACCGGGCGGCAAGGTCAGCGAGGGTGCGCCGACGCCGTCCATCACCTGCGCCACGAGCGAATGGACCGGCGCAATATCCGTGACGACGCGCGGTGCGGCGCGTGCGATCTGCGCCGATGACAGAATAATGACGATGAAGACAAAAAAGCGCGCAAGCATGGGCAATCCGTGGCAGGTTGATGAGAGACCGCAGTACCTGTAATAATAATATTACATATCAAGCCAGCAATCCGCACGACCGAGGCTCCATGAAACAAAAAACGCCGCCTAACGATCCGGCATGCCCCGCCATGGTACAACACGACCATGCGGCCTGCGTGCGAAGGGTGATGGAGGATACCGAGCTTCTGGTCGCCGATGCCGGTGTTCGCCTGACCCCGGTGCGCCGTCGGACGCTGGAGATTCTGCTGGAAAGTCCCGCGGCGGTCGGTGCCTATGACCTCCTGAAACGTCTGGATGCGGAGGGGTTGGGCGCGCAGCCCACGATTGCCTATCGCGCGCTTGATTTCCTGGTTGAACACGGGTTGGCGCACAGAATCGAGCGGCTGAATGCCTTTGTCGCCTGCATGCACCCGCGCGAAGGACATAAGCCTGCCTTCATGATCTGCCGAGCCTGTCGCGCCGTGGCCGAGACCACCGCCGAAGCCACCGATGCCGCCTTGCAGCGAGGTGCCGCGGCGATCGGGTTCCAAATCGAACGTGTGGTTGTGGAAGTCGAGGGGCTTTGCCCGAAATGCCAGGACGTGACTGCGTGAGCGACCTGATCGCCGCCGATAATCTGACAGTGACCCTCGGCCAGCGCACTGTCCTCCAGAATGTCTCGCTATCCATCGCCAGCGGTGAGATCGTGACCATTGTCGGCCCCAATGGATCCGGCAAATCAACCCTTCTGCGCGCCATGATCGGTGCGCTGAAGCCATCGGGCGGGCAAGTCACCCGCCAGAGAAAGCTGCGCATCGGCTATGTGCCGCAGAAATTGCAGATGGATGGTACCATGCCGCTGACCGTCTGGCGGTTCCTGACCATGCGCTGCCCTGCAACAGCAGCCCGCTTCGCGATGGAGGAGACCGGCGTTGCCGACCTTGATGACCGCCAGATGGCGGACCTGTCAGGCGGTCAGTTCCAGCGGGTCCTTCTGGCGCGCGCACTGACATTGCAGCCTGAGATCCTGATCCTAGACGAGCCGACGCAGGGCCTCGATCAGCCCGGTTCTGCCTCGTTCTACAGACTGATCGAAAGCCTGCGCACCAAGACGGGCTGCGCGGTCGTGATGGTCAGTCACGACCTGCATGTGGTGATGAGCGCGTCTGACCGGGTGATCTGCCTCAACGGCCATATCTGCTGCGAGGGGGCCCCATCCGCCGTCTCAACGGCGCCGGAGTACCGTGCCCTCTTCGGTCATGGCACGGGCGGGGCGCTGGCGCTCTACCAGCATGAGCACGACCACCACCATGATCATGATCACGGGGCAGGCACATCCGGGGCTGGAATGGGGGCCTGATCATGCTGGATGACTTTCTGACGCGCGCCGCGCTGGCCGGAACCGGGCTGGCGCTGGCGGCGGGGCCACTCGGCTGCTTCATTGTCTGGCGGCGCATGGCGTATTTTGGCGATGCCACGGCCCATGCGGCGATCCTTGGGGTGGCGTTGTCGCTGGCATTCTCGATATCGATCTATGTCGGGGTGACGGTGACCGCCCTTGCCATGGGGCTGGCAATCACGGCGCTTTCGGAACGCAGCCTCGGAATGGATACATTATTGGGCGTCGCTGCCCATTCAGGCCTTGCGATCGGCCTTGTAACGATGTCGTTCTTCACCGGTCGAGCGCTGGATGTGGAGGCGTATCTCTTTGGTGAAATACTGGCCGTCGGCCGTGCTGACCTCGTGCTGATCTGGTCCGGCGCTGCGGCGGTCATGGCCCTTTTGGCATTCCGCTGGACCGGGCTGGTGACTGCGACGCTCAGCCCCGATCTTGCCCGCGCCGACGGGATCGACCCACGGCGCGAACAGTTGATCCTGACGCTCGCGCTGGCGCTGGTCGTCGCGGTGGCGCTGAAAATCGTCGGCGCGCTTTTGATCACAGCGATGCTGATCATCCCCGCCGCCACCGCGCGGGCCGTCGCCCGCACGCCGGAGGGCATGGCGATTATCGCCAGCCTGATCGGCATCGCGGCGGTGATGGCGGGGATCGGCGCGTCGATGCGGTACGATACGCCAACAGGGCCGAGCATCGTGGTCGCTGCCGTCCTGTTCTTCGCCTTGTCTTCCCTGATACGCAAAAGGCGTGCAGGCTGACGAGTGCCTGGCGCGAATACATGCCCTAGACGCCGATAGCACATTGAATAAGATGGCAAAACTAGGTTGACAGCCCGCAAGGCTGACGGGAAGCTGCCAATGATTGGGAGCTTACATGCCGACCACCACCTTCTGCCCCTTCGCGCCGCGGACTATTCGCCTGCGGAGGCACGCCAACAGCTCGATGATCGGCAGGGCCGCGCCCTGATGCGCGCTGCTGCGCGATATGTGCGCATTGTCGATGCGGTGAATTACCGGATCGGGCGGGTGATGATGTACGGGATCTTCGTAATGATGGGGATCCTGCTCTGGTCCTCGGTCTCGAAGACTTTCTTCCTGCCTTCGCTATGGACACTGGAGATCGCCCAGTTCGCCATGGTCACCTATTACATCATGGGCGGACCTTATTCGATCCAGCTTGGATCAAACGTGCGGATGGATCTTTTTTACCACGAATGGTCAGCGCGCAAGAAGGCGTGGTTCGATGCCTTCACCGTCCTTTTGCTGATCTTCTATCTCTGCGTGCTCCTCATCGGGGCCTATGAAAGCACGGCCTATTCCCTGCAATATGGCGAGCGCAGCCCGACCGCCTGGCGTCCCTATCTCTGGCCGATCAAGGTGCTGATGTGCATCGGCTTTTTCCTCATGCTGCTGCAGGCGATTTCCGAACTTCTGAAGGACATTGCGACGATCCGGGAGGTCGATCTGAATGTCCTATGAAATGATCGCGATCCTGATGTTCGCGTCCATGATGCTGATGCTGATGACCGGCCAGCGCGTCTTTGGGGCCATCGGCGGCGTCGCGGCCATCGCGGCGCTCTTGCTCTGGACACCCGGTGGCGTGAACATCCCGTTCTCATCGGCAATGAAGCTGATGAAATGGTACCCGCTCCTCACCCTGCCGATGTTCATCTTCATGGGCTACATCCTGTCGGAAAGCCGGATCGCGGATGACCTCTACAAGATGTTCCATGTGTGGATGGGGCCGGTGTCCGGCGGGCTGGCCATCGGTACCATCGGGCTGATGGTTCTCGTCTCCGCCATGAACGGGCTGAGCGTTGCGGGCATGGCCATTGGCGCAACCATTGCGCTGCCGGAGCTGTTGCGCCGGGGCTATGACAAGCGGATGGTCACCGGGGTCATTCAGGCCGGGTCATCGCTCGGCATCCTCGTGCCGCCCTCGGTCGTCCTCGTCCTCTATGCCATGATCGCGCGTCAGCCGGTGGGACAATTATGGCTGGCGGGGGTCCTGCCCGGCCTTCTGATGGCGGCCTGTTTCATCCTCTACATTTACCTGCGCTGCCGCGCGAACCCGGCGCTCGGCCCCGTGCTGCCGCCTGAGGAACGCACAGTGCCGCTTGGCGAGAAACTGCGCCTCCTCCGCGCGGGGCTGCTGCCCATCGTGATCTTCATGGCGATGATGGTCCCCTTCGTGAACGGCTGGACCAGCCTTGTCGAAAGCTCCGCCATCGGGGCGCTGACGGCCTTCGCGGCGGCAGTGGTCAAGGGGCGGATGACCCGCGAGGTGTTCGAGGTATCGGTGCGCCAGACCCTGGCGATTTCCTGCATGTTCATGTGGATCATCCTTGCAGCATTGGGCTTTGGCGCGGTGTTCGACGGCCTCGGGGCGGTACGGGCCATCGACAATCTCTTCACCGATCAGCTGGGGCTGGACCCATGGGTGATCCTGATCCTCATGCAGCTTTCCTTCCTGCTGATGGGCACTTTCCTCGATGACACCGCGATGCTGGTCATCGTCGCGCCGCTTTATGTGCCGCTGGTCAAGGCGCTCGGCTTCGATCTGGTATGGTACGGTGTGCTTTACACCATCACGACGCAGATCGCCTATATGACGCCGCCCTTTGGCTATAACCTCTTTCTGATGCGCGCCATGGCCCCGCCGGAGATTACCCTGCGCGACATATATGGCTCGATCCTGCCCTTTGTTCTGGTGATGATTGCGTGCCTCGCCCTGATCATGGCGTTCCCGAATATTGCCCTCTGGCTGCCCGAGTACGTGTACGGAAAATGATCAAACAAGCCCCAACAAGGAGAGACGACATGACCACAAGACGTAAGTTTCTGAGCACAGCCGCCGTTGGCGCAGCGGCCAGCACCCTCGCCGCCCCGGCCATTGCGCAATCCAAGATCCGCTGGCGCATGCAGACCTACGCGGGCCCCGCGCTGGCCGAGCATGTGATCAAACCGGCCATCGACAGCTTCAACAAGGTGGCGGGTGACCAGATGGAGATCGAGCTCTTCTTCGCCGATCAGCTTGTCCCGACGGGGGAGCTTTTCCGCGCCATGCAGAACGGCACCATCGACGCGGTGCAGTCGGATGATGACAGCATGGCCTCGCCCACCGAGGTCACTGTATTTGGCGGCTATTTCCCCTTCGCCTCGCGCTACAGCCTCGATGTGCCGGTGCTGTTCAACCAGTACGGGCTTAACGAAATCTGGGATGCGGAATATTCGAAGGTCGGCGTGAAGCACCTGAGCGCCGGTGCCTGGGACCCCTGCCATTTCGCCACCAAGGACCCGATCCGCTCGCTCGAAGATCTGAAGGGCAAGCGCGTCTTCACTTTCCCGACCGCAGGCCGGTTCCTCACGCAGTTCGGCGTGGTCCCCGTCACCCTGCCCTGGGAGGATATCGAGGTTGCCGTGCAGACGGGGGAACTGGACGGCATCGCCTGGTCCGGCATCACCGAGGATTACACCGTCGGTTGGGCCGATGTGACCAATTACTTCCTCACCAATAATATCTCGGGGGCCTGGGCCGGGTCGTTCTTCGCCAATATGGATCGCTGGAACGAGTTGCCGCCGAACCTTCAGGAATTGCTGCGCCTGACCATGGACAGCTCCCACTACTACCGCCAGTGGTGGTATTGGGGCGGCGAGGCGAACCTGCGCGTCAACGGCACGAAGCTGGAGCTGACCTCCATCCCCGATGAAGAATGGCAGCAGGTGGAGGACGCCGCGCTGAAATTCTGGGACGAGATCGCGGCGGAATCCGAGACCAAGGCGAAGGTCGTCAACATCTTCAAGCAGTACAATGCCGACATGGTGAAAGCCGGTCGCCCGTATCGTTACACCTGATACATCTTGCGGGGGCGGCGCGCTGCCCCCGCATCCCTTTTTGACTGGACCCGAACCCATGCCCGGCACCCTTTCCTTTGACGATCTGAAATCCCGCGTGGCCGACGGGTCCATCGACACGGTGCTTGTCTGCCTTGTCGACATGCAGGGCCGCCTGATGGGCAAACGATTCCACGCCGTCAACTTCGTCGAGGCATCGTTCAGAGAAACCCATTGCTGCAACTACCTACTCGCCACGGATCTGGAGATGGCTACCCCGCCGGGCTACAAAGCTTCGAGCTGGGAAGGTGGGTATGGCGACTACATCATGGCACCGGATCTCGGTACGATCCGTATGGTCCCATGGCTCGAAGGAACCGCCATGGTCCTTTGTGATATCCTTGACCATCACAGCCACGAACCCGTCCCGCATTCCCCGCGCGCGATCCTGAAACGCCAGATCGCGCGGATCGCGGAGATGGGCCTCACCCCGATGATGGCGACGGAGCTGGAGTTCTTTCTCTTCGAGCAAAGCCTCGATGCGATCCGCAAGGGTGGCTTTCGCGATCTCGCGCCGATCAGCGGCTATAACGAGGATTATCACATTCTCCAGACCACCAAGGAAGAAGGGATCATGCGGCCGATCCGCAATCACCTCTTTGCCGCCGGCATCCCGGTCGAGAACACCAAAGGCGAGGCCGAGGCCGGGCAGGAGGAGCTGAATATCCGCTACGCCCCTGCGCTCGACTGCGCCGACCATCACACGATTGCCAAACAGGCGGTGAAGGAAATCGCCTGGCAACAGGGCCATGCGGCGACCTTCCTGCCCAAATGGAATGCCGGGCGTGTGGGGTCCTCGTCCCATGTGCACCAGTCGCTTTGGCGGGGCGATACGCCCGCCTTTTACGACAAGGCCGACAAGCTTGGCATGTCGGACCTGATGAAGCACTACATGGCCGGGCTGATCACCTATGCCCCCGATTATACGTGGTTTCTGGCCCCTTACGTGAACAGTTACAAACGCTTTGCCAAAGGCACGTTTGCACCCACGAAAACGGTCTGGTCGGTAGACAACCGCACTGCCGGGTTCCGGCTTTGCGGCGATGGCACCAAGGGCGTGCGCGTCGAATGCCGGATCGGCGGGTCGGACATCAACCCCTATCTCGCGCAGGCCGCAATGCTGGCCGCCGGGGCAAAGGGGATCGAGGACAAGCTGACCCTCGCGCCGCCAACAACCGGTGATATTTACGAGGACAGCAAGGCCGGTGACATTCCGCAAACCCTGCGCGCCGCGACCGAGACATTGCGCGCCTCCAGCATGCTGCGCGCTGCTATGGGCGACGATGTCATCGACCATTACACCCGCGCAGCGGAGTGGGAGCAGGAAGAATTTGACCGCGCCGTCACCGACTGGGAAATCGCCCGCGGGTTTGAGCGGGCCTGACGCCCCCACCGCGCTTTACCAAGAAAGCTCCACCCATGACCCTCACCGCTAACTGGTCCTACCCCACCGCCATCCGCTTCGGCGCGGGCCGCATTGCCGAAATTGCCGATGCCTGCGCTGCGGCGAATATCACCAAACCCCTGCTCGTTACCGACAGAGGCCTCGCATCCCTGCCGATCACCACCGCGACGCTGGACCTGATGGAGGCTGCGGGCCTTGGCCGCGCCATGTTCGCCGAGGTCGATCCGAACCCCACCGAGATCAACGCCGCCGCCGGGATCGCCATGTTCCGCGAAGGCGGCCATGACGGCATCATCGCTTTTGGGGGCGGATCAGGGCTGGACCTCGGCAAGGCGGTGGCCTTCATGGCCGGACAGACCCGCCCGATCTGGGATTTCGAGGATATCGGCGACTGGTGGACCCGCGCCAATCACGATGCCATCGCCCCCATCGTGGCGGTACCAACAACGGCGGGCACGGGGTCGGAGGTCGGGCGCGCCTCCGTCATCACCAATTCCGAGACCCATGAGAAAAAGATCATCTTCCACCCCAAATTCCTACCCTCAGTCGTCATATGCGACCCCGAACTGACTGTCGGCATGCCCAAGGCAATCACCGCGGGCACCGGGATGGACGCCTTCGCCCATTGTCTGGAGGCATATTCATCCCCCCATTACCACCCGATGTCGCAGGGCATGGCGCTGGAGGGGATGAAGCTGGTGAAGGACAACCTGCCCACCGCCTATCGCGATGGCAGCAATCTGGAGGCCCGCGCCCACATGATGTCCGCCGCCGCAATGGGCGCAACCGCGTTTCAGAAAGGGCTTGGGGCGATCCACGCCCTCTCCCATCCCATCGGTGCCGTGCACAACACCCACCATGGCACGACCAATGCCGTGGTGATGCAGGCCGTGCTGAATTTCAACCGCCCCGCCATCGAGGACCGCATCGCGGACGCCGCGCGCTATCTGGGGATCGGAGGCGGCTTCGACGGGTTTCACGGCTTTGTGGGAGAGCTGAACGAGACACTCGGCGTCCCCAAAACCCTCAGCGCGCTCGGGGTGACCAACCCCGACATCGACACCCTCGTCGCCTCCGCCCTCACCGACCCAAGCTGCGGCGGCAATCCCGTGACATTGACGGCGGAAAACACGCGGGCGCTGTTGGAGGCATGCTTGTGAGGATGCTACCGGATATGATCGCGCCGGGGGCCAATGCAGCAACCTCTGTCATCGCGAATTTCCGGCAAGTGGTGAAGGAGGGCGACCTTGGCTTGCATCCGATAGTCGGGCGGCTGATGGACAGGGAAGCACTGAAAAAAGGGGGTCGGTCAAGGATGCCGCGCGTAGCGAGGCGGAGAAAAACTGATGGCCCGGGTCATAGGATTGACACCCGAAGGTGAGTTTGGACGAGATGTCGAGTGTCTGGGTGATCCCAACCAATACGCAAGTTACCAGCTTGAGAAAAGCAAATATGACCGGTTCGGAAGTGGGCGCGGTTTTCCGATGCCCGAAGATCTTGCTCCCCGTCGGTTTCAGATTGTCAGGCCTTCAAAGAAGCCTGATTTCGAGCTTCTGAAGGGTGACATGTGCGGAATGATCGTGGATGACCGGGTCCGCGACGCAGCGGAGGCGATCGAGCCGGGCGTGCACCAGTTCTTTCCCGTCGAGATGACGATGCAGCGAACGGGCGAGACGCCGGAACGGCCGCACTTCCTGCTCAACGTCTGCACGATGGTGGATTCGGTGGATCCCGTTCACTCCAATATCAAGATCATCGGCAAACGCGCTGGTTATGAAGGCCGGAGCGAGTTCAAGTTCGAGGATATCCCGACATTGGAGACGCACAACTGCGGTCTTCGAGCCCCAAGGAGTAAGGCACTGGTGCTGAGGAAGGACGCGGTCATGGGGCGGGCGCTCTGATACGATCCGATCGTCGAGAAGAGATTTTTCTCGGACGCTCTTTATGACGCGATGACAGCCAAGGGCGTTTACGGATTTTGGGACATCCTGGGTCAGATACCGGAAGTTTGATTTCTACCTGTCAGCATTTTTTTGTTACAAATTTTGGAGCAGTACGTTGGTCAAAGAAATTGGCTTCAAGAATGCCCCCGCGCCCCTTCATTACGCCCTCGTCCGAAGTACTGCCGAGCAGAGTGTGGATCGAGAGACGGGGTTTTTCCTCTCACCAGAGGCAGAGCGTGGATCAGCCCACACCAGCACGACGGCAAACAACCACAAGTCGCCCATTGACGGCTTTGATTTTGACGATGAAGATATCGTTAAAGTGGTCGAATATTTGGGGGGCACCGGCGACAACAGAATTACACAAGCTCTCTCAACGCTCGGCCAGAATGATTTCTTTTCGAATGGCAACACCGTACCCACAAGAGACGCCGACGCGCTGAGGCTTGAAATCGCAAAACACCCCAGTGTCGCAAAAGCGGGCGATGGATTTGGGCATCCGGCATAGACTGAATCTCCGCCCTTTCAGAACGCTCGGAACAGTTTCCCCAAGGGGCCTTCGTGTCGGGATCTGCCAGGTCGGGCAGGCGTCAAGCGGACATTCGGGCATGCTTAGCCCGTGCGACCAGCACGGTCAGCGCTCGTCCAGTGCCGACCGCTACCCTCAGCGTTTTGATCATCACGGGATTACATGCGAACTTACGCCCCGGGCGCGTCGGGGCAGACAACGGCGCGCTGGTCCTTTTTCAGAAGCCACAGCTCCGTCACCGGGCCGCCGTCATTGTCGGCATTGCGCGCATAGATACCCTCTTCACCATCGGCGAACAGGGTCCAGCAGCTTGTGCCGGAATGGTAGAGAAAGCAGATATTCTCCCCCTCCTCAGCCCAGATACCGGGAAGGCATTGGCCGCCCCGCGGCAGCCAGACCGTGCGGTTCGACGACAGATACTGCTCGGTCCCGAAGTAATTGCCGGCCCCGTCGCGAAAATGCAGCGTATGCCCTTCGGCGAAGGCGCGAAACTCCTCGCCCGTCATCGGGCGGTCCTCTGCCGCGGCGGGGGCGGTCAGCGCCATGACCAGCAGAAGCGCGCGCAGGATCATTCCCGCGCCTCCAGCGCGCGCAACTGGGTGCGCGCGAAATAGCCAAAGGCAAAGCGGATTGCGACAAAGATGATAACGGCGAGCACCGCCAGCACCGTCAGCCCGGCGGGTGAGGCAAGCTGCGCCAACACCGCCGCCATCCCCGGCAGGATTGCCAAGAGGACGACAGAGAGCGCCGCGTTCACTGCGATGGCGATCAGGGTGAAGACGGCTGATAATCGCCATGCCTCCCGCCCCGTCGGGCGACGGCGATACGTGTTGGCGAAGGATTGTGCGGGCCAGATCGTCGCTACGATGATGGCGATCACTCCGGCAGAGCCGGGCGGATCGATCCCCAGCGTCCAGCGGAAAATCTCGAAAATCAGGATGACGAGTATCGTCAGCGCCACCGCCGAAAGCGCGTAGATGCGTGCCAGCGGCTTGACCTTGATCACCCCTTACTCCTCACCCGACAAAAACCGCTCCGCCTCCAGCGCTGCCATGCAGCCCATACCGGCCGATGTCACCGCCTGACGGTAGATATGGTCCGTGACATCACCGGCTGCAAACACACCTGGGATGTCTGTGGCGGTGCTGTCCGGCTTGGTCACGACATAGCCACCCATATGCGTGGTCAGTTGGTCGGAGACGAGCTCCGATGACGGCGCATGGCCGATGGCGACGAACACCCCCGCGCAGGGCACATCCGTGACCGTGCCCGTCTTGACGTTCTTCAGTCGCGCACCGGTGACGCCAAGGGGGTCGGTATCGCCCAGGACCTCCTCCAACTGGCTGTCCCAGATGACCTCTACCTTGTCGTTGTTCAGCAGACGGTGTTCGAGGATTTTTTCCGCGCGCAGCGCGTCGCGCCGATGAACCAGCGTGACCTTGGAGGCAAAGCGCGTCAGGAACAGCGCCTCCTCTACTGCCGTGTTGCCGCCGCCGATGACCATGACCTCCTTGCCGCGATAGAAGAACCCGTCGCAGGTGGCGCAGGCGGAGACGCCAAAGCCCTTGAATTTTTCCTCGCTCTCCAGCCCCAGCCATTTCGCCTGCGCGCCGGTGGCGAGGATAACGGCCTCCGCCTCATAGATCGTGCCGCTGTCGCCCTTGGCGATGAAGGGCCGCTTGGAGAGGTCCAGCGACATGATGATGTCTGAGATAATCTCCGTCCCCATCGCCTTGGCATGGGCTTCCATCCGCACCATCAGGTCGGGGCCCTGCACCTCCGTATCGCCGGGCCAGTTTTCAACCTCGGTGGTGATGGTCAATTGGCCGCCGGGCTGGATGCCCTGCACCAGCACCGGGTCCAGCATCGCCCGCGCCGCATAAACACCGGCGCTATATCCGGCGGGGCCGGAGCCGATGATAAGGATCTTGATTTTGCGGGTCTCAGCCATGAAGGGCGTCCTTTGCGATGCGATTTTCGCCTTACTATGACGGCTGGCGGCCAGCGCCAAGGGGCGGTCGGTCACAGGCCGGTGCATCCGGGCCTCCGGGCGCGCAGATTTCCATTTCTTACCCGGACGCGTAATTTTATTGCGCGACCTGCCCGCATTCGGTAATCGAGATGCGGCAAGCCACGCGATCAGCCGTGGCAGGAGAGATGATGGCTACGGGCAAGATCGACGCAATCGACCGACAGATTCTGGCAGAACTTCAGGCCGATGGCCGGATGACGAATGTGGAGCTGTCAAAACGGCTCGGCATATCAGCCCCGCCCTGCCTGCGCCGGGTGCGCGCGCTGGAGGAGGACGGCCTGATCGAAGGCTACCATGCCCGCGTGAATGCCCGCGAACTGGGGTTCGAGGTTGGCGTCTTTGCCATGGTCGGCCTCTCCAGCCAGGCGGAAGCTGACCTCGTCGCCTTCGAGACAAAGGCCCGTTCATGGCCGCTGGTTCGCGAATGCCACATGCTGAACGGCGAGATCGACTTTCTATTGAAATGTGTCGCGCCTGATCTGTCGACCTTCCAGTCATTTCTGACCGGTGAACTCACAGCGGCGGAAAATGTGGCCAGCGTCAAGACTTCACTGGTCATACGCGGGTCCAAGACCGAACCGGGTGTTCCGTTCGACATCATGGAAGCACGCGCTGCGGAAGAGACTGACTAAGCCAGGCAAGGCATTGTCGTCACGGATGCCCGCTCGGCCCCGGCAGCTTCGTTGTCAGGTTCTGCCATCCGCCCGTCGGCGCGGCTGGGGCAGCTTCGGGCCGCGCCAAGGGTGCCGGGATCGCATCGACGGCGGAGATGACCGCCGCATTGGCCAGCGCATCACGAATCGATTGCACACCGGCGATCTGCGCCGCTGTCTGAATGGCGATGAACTCCGCATCATCGACGGTAAACGCGTCCCAGAAGGATGCGTTGCCAATGGCACCCGTCAGACGGCGGGACGCAAAGACGGCACCGACCTGCTCCCCCCGTTCAGAGCGGATCAGCCAGTCGACCACCACAATCCCATCGGTCGCCGCCGTCTCGCCAGACACGACAGGTTTGATCAGAAACACCTCCGCCGCGCCCATCGCCTCGTTCAGGGGTAACTGCCCTGCAAAGCGGCGCGCCAGTGCTGCGCCCAGCAAGTTGGAGACGTAGATCGGCGCACCCTCCGCCGGTTCCGCGACCAGCGCCACATTTTCGGCGATGAGGGTCGCGTTCACATCATAGTCGGCCCGGCGCGAAGGACGGCGCGCGTAGGGGTTCTGCTCCACGCGGATGGTCCGCTGATCCTGTTCCAGTATCAGTCGCTCATCCGCCACCGGTGTCTCCGCCACCGGCGGGTTCGCGGGCGGGCTGGTAAATCCCTGACCACCACAGCCCGCGAGACACAAAAGAAGGCCAAGCGCGCGGGTCATCGGCGCGGCAGGTCGAGCGGCAGCGCAGACAGACGATCCGCCCCGCCCTCGGTAATCAGGGAGGAACGACCAAGCGTCATCGCCGCGCCAGTATCGCTGTCCATCAGGATCATGTGGAGGAAGAACACCATCCCAGGTTCCATCACCAGCGGTGCGTCCTCGTAGAACATGAACGGCTCCATCCATGACGGGGAGAACCGCGCGCCAAGCGCATAGCCGCAGGCATTCAGCCGCGCCGCGCCGAAACCTGCCTTATCCAGCGCATCGGCATGGGCGGCAAAAACCTCTCCCATGGCGCGGCCGGGCCTCAACGCCTCTTCGCAGGCCATCAGCGCATCGGACGCGGCGGCATGCATGGAAAGATGCTCCGGGCGCGGCTCGCCAATGACGACCGTGCGCATGAAGGCTGCGTGATAATGCCGCCAGACCCCGGCCCATTCCAGTGTCAGCTGGTCATCGCGGTCCATGACCCGGCGGCCCGAATAGTAGCGGCACAGGAGCGCATGCTCAGCCGAGCCGATGATGAACTCGTTCCCCGCATAATCGCCGCCCCGGGCAAAGACCTCACCCTGCATGGCGGCGAGGACCTTGCCTTCGTCCACCCCCGGCCCGATCACGTCGAGTGCCTTCAGATAGCAGGCATCGCCGATCTCGCCCGCCTTGCGGCACATGGCAATCTCCGCCTCCGATTTGACGAGGCGCAGGCGCGGGATGATGTCGGATGCCTCGACCAGACCCTGAAACCGCACCGTCATCGCCGCGCCCCAGCGGGCGGTCAGGCCTTGGGTGTCGGTCTCGATCCCGAGGCGTTTGCCGGCCAATCCACGTTCTGCCAGCAGATCCGCCAGATCGGCGGTCGGGTCGGCCCCGGCACAGTCCTTCCAGATGCTGATATCCGTCAGGGTCGATGTGAGCTGCGCCTGACGCAGATCGGCGGAGCGGGTCAGCAGCGCTTCGCCCTCATGGTCGATGACGAGGCACTGAAAGAAGCAGTAGCCAAAGGTGTCATAGCCCGTCGCCCAATACTGGCTTTCCGGCGCGAAAAGCAGCATCGCATCGAGATCGCGCGCCGCCATCTCGGCGCGCAGCCGGGCGCGGCGGTCGGCATATTCCTCGGGCGCGAAATGCAACATATCAGACCCCTTTCAGGCAGATCGCCGCGACGAGGCGGCCATAATCGGCCTCCGACCGGTGACAGGAGCGGCGATAGGAATAGAAGCGCGCTGGGTCGGAATAGGTGCAATGGCCGGTCCAATCCGCCTCCGCGCCCGCCGCCCGGAGCCGAGAGAGGAGGTAGGAGGGTAGATCGAACTGCATCCGATCCTCCGTGCCGCCGGCGAAGAAGCGTGATGTGTCGGGGTCTTCAGCCATGAACTCGTCCATGAATTCAGGCCCAACCTCATAGGCGCGCTGGCTGATGGTCGGGCCGATAATGGCGCTGATGTTGGTTGCGCCAAGGGCCCGCATCGCCGCGACCGTTGCGTCGGTCACACCGGCGAGCGCCCCGCGCCATCCGGCATGGGCAGCGCCGATGACGCCCGCCGCACTGTCCTCGAAAAGCACCGGCGCGCAATCGGCAGTCAGAACGCCAAGGGCAATGCCGGGTACATCAGTGACCATCGCATCTGCGCGCGGTCGGTTGCCTGTGATCGGCTCGGTCAGGGTCACCACGTCGGGGGAATGGACCTGATTGAGGGAATTCAAGCTCTCTGCCGACAGCGCGGCGGCAACGAGAGCGCGGTTTTGCGCCACATGGCCGGCGTCATCCGACGACCCCGGTCCGCAGTTCAGCCCTTCGTATATACCCGTCGAGACGCCGCCCTGCCGGGTAAAGAACCCGTGGGGTGTGATCAGGTTGTCAGCGCGGATCGGGGTGAGGGTCATCGCGGGTCAAATCCTGCAGGAGGCGGCGCGCCGATCGGATGGATCGCCAGCGCCTTGAACAGTGTTCCCATCTGATCGGGATCGGTGAGGCGGCGCAAGTCTGCTTCGATCTTGGCGGCGTCACCTTTGGCGGCCAATGCCGCGGCGCGCGCACCGATGCCCAGCCGGATCAGGAGGTCGCGCTGGGTGATCAGCGCGCTTGTCGCGGCACCGGTTGCCGCATCGGCGAGCGCGCCGAAATCCACATGCGCCGTCAGGTCTGCCTCACCGGGACTGTCGAGCGGGTCGGCATAACCATGGCCGCACACAGCCTGCAACGTGTCCGCGCCGAGCGGCACAGGCTGGTCGTAGCCATAGTCGACGATGATCGCCGCCCCGCCCCGCCGGGCGATGCGCGTCGCAACATCGCCGATGATCGCGCTGGCTGCCGGGCAACGCTCCCGCACCGTGCCATCTTCCGCCACGCCCAGGGGCAGCGCACTGCGTTGCAGACCAAAGGTCAGCTTGTCCTCTTCGATGCCGACAACACGCTCCCACCACGCGCCGCGCTGGCGGTGATACTGGCGGATGGGCAGCGCATCGAAAAACTCGTTGGCGAGGAGAAACAGCGGCGCGTCCGGCAGGTCATTCAGATGCTCGGCCCATCGCGCGCCGGGGACATGCCGGGCCTGTTCGGTGCGCAGGACAGGTGAAGTTTCAACCAGCCAGACCTCCGCCGCATCCCTGAACCCCGGCGCATTGCGCGCGGCGCGCAGGACGTCGGCCATCAACCGGCCACGCCCGGGGCCAAGCTCCGCCAGCACAATGCGCGCGGGCGATCCCTGATCCAGCCAGCTTTGCGCCAGTGAAAGCCCGAGCAGTTCGCCAAACATCTGGCTGACCTCCGGCGCAGTGACAAAGTCACCACCCCGGCCCAGCGGATCGCGGGTGATGTAGTAGCCATGCTCCGGATGCCCGAGGCAGAGCGCCATGTAGTCATGCAGGCTCATCGGGCCGATGCCCGCGATCTGTCGGCGGATGATCGCCTCCAGCGCGGTCATGCTGGCTGGCGGCGCGACCACATCCAGAACCCGATCCCGATCAGCACCATGGGCAAGGAGAGGCATTGCCCCATGGTCAGCCCCCATTCGGTGCCGAGCCTGATGACATGGCCGGCAGGGTTGTCGAGCGTGATGAACTGCGCGTCCGGTTCGCGGAAATTCTCCGCAAAGGCACGGCCAAGCCCGTAGCCGATGAAGAACAGCGCCGTCAGCCGTCCGGGATGTTTCAACCAGCCGCGCCTTGTCGCCAGGACCCATATCAGCACGAAGAGCAACAACCCCTCGAAAAATGCCTGATAAAGCTGGCTCGGATGGCGCGCCAGATCGCCCGCACCGGGGAAGACCATGGCCCAGGGCACATCGGTCGTGCGGCCCCAAAGCTCCCCATTGATGAAATTGGCGAGCCGACCGAGCAGCAACCCTTGCGGGGCCACAATCGCCATCGCGTCAGCCACCTGCATCAGGGGAATATTCTGGCGACGGCAAAAGATCAGGAGCGCAACGATGACGCCCGCGAACCCGCCATGAAACGACATGCCGCCCTGCCAGATTTGCAGAATTAGTGACGGGTTCTCGATGTAGAACCCGATCTGGTAGAAGAGCACAAACCCCAGCCGCCCCCCAAGGATCACGCCAATGACGATCCAGGTCAGCAGCGCATCGGTCTGATCCTTGGTCATCGGTGCCTGATTGGCGGGCCAGAGCGTGGGGCGGTCCATCAGCCGCTTCATCAGCCACAAGCCGATAAAGAGCGCAGCGAGATACGCTAACGCATACCAGCGGATTGGCAGCGAGAGGCCAAAAAGCTCAATCGTGACCAGAACCGGGTCGATATTCGGATAGGGCAGGACAAACGGCATGGCGGCTCCTTCGTCACCGGTTTCTGGGGCGCTGGCGATGTCAGGTCAAGCCACCCTTGCCTCCCGATGGCGTGAGCCCCATATAGGCGGCGAGAAGGAAAGGACCAATCCATGCAGAGCCGCAACCGCATTCTCGACGATCTCAGCCAGCTGATGACCAACGCCGCAGGCGTGGCGCAAGGCGTGAAGGACGAAGCGGAGGGTGTCGTGCGCCAGCGTGTTGAGCGGCTCCTGAACGATATGGAACTCGTCACCCGCGAGGATTTCGAGGCGGTGCGCGAAATGGCCGTGAAGGCCCGTGAGGAAAACGAAGCGCTGTCCGCGCGGCTCGACGCACTTGAAAAAAAGAAAAAATAGGCTCTTCAAGCACTTGCAAGCGATGGTCAAACTGCGTGCCGGACATCAGTTAGTCCGGTGCTGCCAGTGGTGCGAGCTGCGGCGCACGAAAACTCCCCAAGTTAACGAAAAATAACTGGACGGCTGGGATTCCGTCGTCCACCATATTTCGTGGGTCGTACAGGCGTATCCACGACCCATAGGCATCCCACCCAGCCCTAGCGGGCCTATTCCCCGCGCAGGGCGCAATTAAAGGGGCGCGAGGCATGGAAGCTGTCGAGCACGAGTTTTTCACCGAAGACCTGCATCCAATCGATATCGTAGAGACGCTGGCTGAACGGCGCGAATGGGAATTCGACCGGATTGCAGAAGACCAGATCGCCATGGCCGTGGAGGGCAACTGGCAGGTCTACTCCCTGTCACTGGCATGGAGCGGATATGACGAGACCCTCCGCCTGATCTGCACGTTCGAGATGAAGCCGCCAGAGGACCGCAAGGCGGAACTCGCGCGGCTGATGGACAAGGCGAATGACCTGATCTGGACGGGCTGCTTCAACCTCTGGGACGAACAGGACCTGATGGTTTTCAGATACGGCCTGACACTGGCTGGCGGCGCTGCACCGACATCGGAACAAATCGATGCGATGCTGCGCGGGGCGGTAACGGCGGCGGAGCGGTTCTATCCCGCTTTCCAACTGGTCTCCTGGGGCAGCGACAGCGCCGAAACGGCACTGTCGATCGCGATGTCGGAGGCTGTCGGCCGCGCCTGAACCAGGCTTATTGTGCAGTGCACAAAAAACATGGTTGACTTTTATGCTGCGGCGCACAATTTATAGTGCAGCAGACGCAGTCACGCGTCGCAGCCATAATAACAGGAGTGAAATTCATGTTCGGTTCCGGCAACAATCCTTTCGACCCCGCGAAATTCTCTGAATTGTTCACATCCATGGACATGTCGAAGTTTTTCGACGTGTCGGCTTACAAGGGATTTGACCAGTCCGCGCTGTTCGACGCGCAGCAGAAGAACATGGATGCGCTTGTTGCCGCACAGCAGTCCGCAGCAGCCGGCTATCAGGATCTGTTCCAGAAGCAGGTTGCCATTTTTCAGGACACGATGAAGGCCGCACAGTCGCAGCTATCCGAACTGTCCAAGACTGATATGGGTGCCGATTCCGCCGCGAAACATGCAGAGCTGACGACCAAGGCTTTCGAGACCGCCGTGGCAAATGCCCGCGATCTGGCCGAAGCGGCCCAGAAAGCCAATGAAGAAGCGTTCAACATCGTGCGCAGCCGCGTCGAGGCGAGCATTGAAGAGCTGAAGGGCGCTGTCTCCAAGTAATCTGTGTGACGTCCGGCGGCATGGCCAATGGCCCGCCGCCGCGTGCGCCCGACGGCCTTTCCCTGCCCTGCGACTTTGCCTAGTTTGCCGGGCAGTGACAAAGGGGACAGGCATGGGCGAAATCAGCTTTGACGACTTCATGAAGGTGGATATCCGCGTGGGAGAGATCATCCGCGCGGAACCTTTCCCGGAGGCCCGCAAACCCGCCATCAAGCTTTGGGTATCGTTTGGGGACGAGATCGGCGTCAAGAAAAGCTCTGCCCAGATCACGAAGCACTATTCGCCCGACACGCTGGTCGGTCGCCAGGTCATCGCGGTGGTCAACTTCCCCCCCAGACAGATCGGCAAAGTAATGAGCGAGGTGCTGGTCCTCGGCGTGCCTGATGAAGACGGAGAGGTCGTTCTGATGCGAACGGATCACGATGTGCCGCTTGGAGGACGTCTTTTCTAAGCCGTCAAGGAATCAGCTCTATGCGTCACGGGGGGTCGATGATCGATCAGGTGCGGACCATCACAGGAGGGCAGAACGGAAAAGGCCGACACTCCCCTCCACGAGCGCGCCGACCCTCCTTCTCCGCAAATCCTGTTAAAAATCATGCGGGGAATGACAGCCCCAAAAATAACGCCTGACTGCCGGAGAGATGGCGGCGCAATTGCTGCACTCTCCTTGTTTACGCAACGTACACTCTTCTTGCAGGCGTCGGATAAGCCTGCTGGTTAAAAGTCGTCTGGTTTGCGCACAATTGCAAGAGGTCTGTCGTGAACAATGTCGCGCCACGATTGCGCCGGGCGCGCGTGGGTCGTAAAGGGGTTTGGCATGGCGCAACGCGATCTTACCCAGGGTTCTCTCGTCACTCACCTGATCGCGATGGTCGGGCCGGCGGCGCTCGGCATGGTGTTCAGCACCCTCTACAATGTGGTCGACACGTTCTACGCCGGTTGGATCTCCACCGATGCGCAGGCGGGACTATCCGTCTCATTCTCCGTTTTCATGATCCTGACCTCTATCGGGTTTGGCCTCAGCCAGGGTGCCAGCGCCCTGATCGGCGGAGCGATCGGCGCGCGCAAGGCTGACGATGCGAAAGCCACAGCGGCGCAGGCGCTGGTATTCGCGGCCCTCCTCGGCGTGACGCTGGCGATGGTGGGCGTCGCAATCACCAGTACAGCGTTGACATTATTGGAAGCCCCCCCCGGCGTCTTCGATGCGGCGGACAGCTATCTGCGCCTTCTGTTCCTCGGTCTTCCGGGGTTTCTGATCGGCTTCACCGCCAACGGAATTCTCACCGCGCAGGGCGATACGAAATCAAATCGCAACGCACAACTGGCCGCGTTTCTCGCCAATCTCGCGCTCAATCCATTGCTGATCTACGGGATCGCCGGTGTACCGGGCCTCGGCTTTGACGGGATCGCCATCTCCACTGCCCTGATCCAGACTTGCGTCGCGCTCTGGCTGACGCGCCGGGCGCTGGCAACGGACGCAATGTCGGGCGCATCAGCGAACGATGCGCGGCCGACCGCCAAGGTTATCGCTGCCCTGACCAGACAGGGAGCACCGGCCAGTTTTGCGATGATCGTGATGATGTTCGGCATGTTGATCATCCAGAGCCACCTTCAACCCTTCGGTGCCCCGGCCATCGCCGGATACGGAATCGCGTTCCGGGTCGAGCAACTGATTCTGCTGCCAATCCTGTCGATTTCCTTTTCCGTTATGCCGATGGTGGCCCAGAATTACGGTGCCGAGGACTATGACCGCGTGCAGCAGGCGGTCACGATGGCTGCCAGCGCCGCGCTTGCCTGCGCGATTGCAGGTGCCATCGTTCTGGCGCTCGGCGGGGTGGCAGTGACGAGCCTTTTCACAAGCGATGAGGCCACAATCGCTGCTGGCGCAAGTTACCTGCGCCTCGCCGCGCTGATGATGCCCGCCTATGCGTTCATGTTCATCCTCACCGCGCTTTTTCAGGGCCTGCGCCGCCCGATATGGAGCGTCGTGATTGGCCTCTACCGGCAGGTTGCCGCGCTGGCCGTTCTGCCGCCTCTCTTCGCCTACAGGTTCGATCTGGGGCTGGACGGGATCTGGATTGGCCTCTTCGCGGCGGTCTGGACAGGGTTGGTGCTGGCACTGGTCATCGCGGTCGTGGTCTGCCGCCGGGCGCTCGGCCAGTTCCGGGTGGATTTCGGTGCCTTCAGGCAGGACAATACGCCCCTCGCCCCTTGACCCCTACGCGACGCTCCCGCAACCCTGCATCAACGAGAAGCGAGAGGCAGCCATGGCCGGTGACGACATATCAACAGGCGGTCCCGGAAAGGAAATCGAACGCCTGATCGATATCATGGCGCGCCTGCCCGGGCTTGGGCCACGCTCTGCCCGCCGCGCCGTTCTGACCATGGTCAAGAAACGAGATCTGCTCCTCACCCCCCTCAGCCGTGCGATTGCAGAAGTCGCCGCCAGCGCCCGCGTCTGCGTTGAATGCGGTAACATTGACACGACCGAGACATGCGGGATCTGCCGCGATGCGCGGCGCGATGAAAGCACGCTCTGCATCGTCGAGGATGTCGCCGACCTCTGGGCGATGGAGCGGGCAGCAGTGTTTCGCGGGCGGTATCACGTTCTTGGTGGATTGCTGTCCGCGCTCGACGGGATCGGGCCGGAACAGTTGCGCATCACCCGGCTGGTGGACCGCGCGTCCGAGCCCCAGATGAGTGAGGTTGTCCTTGCGCTGGGTGCCACCATCGATGGGCAGACAACCGCGCATTACATTGCCGAACAACTGGCTGGTGCCGATGTCACGGTGACGTCGTTGGCCCAGGGCGTGCCTGTGGGCGGGGAACTGGACTATCTCGACGACGGCACGATTTCGGCGGCGCTGCGCGCGCGCCGCGCACTCTGACGGCCGGCAGTCGGCACAGCGATCGAAGGCGGCGTCCTTCAGACACCCCATGACGAGCCTGCGTTTTCCGCAGGCAGCTGGATCGATCGGCCAGTGGTCGGTTTTCAGATCTACTTTCAGGACGGCCCGGCATTTTTCTTGCCTATGTCGAATGTCCTCAACTCAAGGCCGAGGCTGATGATTTCGGTAGTCTGGCCATTTGTAACTTCGTGCCCATCCTTACGGCGCAGGCGGCGGTGCGGGTGGATGACCGGATCTCGCTCACGGCGCGATTTGTCTCCGGTGAAGATGATTTCGACCTGATCATCGGCCTGCAGGCGCTCTACCCGTTCTGCGCACCCTCGCCCAATCGCCGTTCCCGCCAGTGGCGACGGCAAAGCGAGACATAGATGTCGTCGCCGATGGCGATCTGGTCGCCTTCCTCCTGTATGTCGCCTTGCGCGCCGAGCCGGACGACCATCGTTGCCTTCGACCCGCACCAGCAGATCGTTCGCACTTCACGCAGGTTGTCGGCAATGGCCAGAAGCGTGGCTGAGCCGGGAAACAGCTCCCCCCGGAAATCCGTGCGCAGGCCAAAGCACATGACGGGTATCTTCAGATCGTCCGTCACGCGGGCCAGCTGCCACACTTGCTCAGCCTCCAGAAACTGCGCCTCGTCAACGAACACGCAATGAACCCGCTCGCTGTGATGCCTGGCCTCGATCAGATCGAACAGATTGTCCTGATCAGAGAAGGTCAGTGCCGGCCGCTCCAGCCCGATGCGCGAGCCGATGGTCCCCACACCTGCACGATTGTCCAACTGCGCTGTCATCAGGAGCGTATTCATGCCCCGCTCGATATAGTTATGCGACGCTTGCAAAAGCACGGTCGATTTGCCCGCGTTCATCGTCGAATAGTTGAAGTAAAGCTTGGCCATGACCGTTAAGTGACCCCAAACCAGCCGACAGGGCAAGCGTCCTCAAAAGCCAAAGCATGCTGCCAAAGCGGCTGTGACATCAGCTATTGCTCCGCCAGACCGCCTTCCGATACATGAACCAATAACAGGGCGATAAAACTGCCGGAGGTGACAGAATGCCAGGAACGCACATCGGTGCCGGGATGCCCGGGCCGTGTCTTGCAGCAGCAGGCAGCGGCATATGAAGGTCAGTCCGGTCCCCCGCTACCTGGTCGAGCGATTTGGCGCGTGGCGCAACAATCGCTTCAACGACTCAAAGTCCTGGTATGCCCGGCTGATGTCGGGCGGGCAGCGGCCGCGGGCCATGCTCATCTCCTGCTGCGACAGCCGGATTGACACGGTCTCCATGTTCGGGGCGGAGCCGGGCGATCTGTTCGTCGTGCGAAATGTGGCCAACCTTGTGCCGCCATATGCCCCCGATCAGGACCATCACGGGACCTCCGCAGCGGTCGAATATGCGGTGATGACGTTGAAGGTGGCACATATCGTCGTGGTCGGTCATTCCAATTGCGGCGGCGTGCAGGCCTGCCATGACATGTGTTCAGGCGCGGCACCGGAACTGGAGGAAGCATCCAGTTTCATCGGCCGGTGGATGGATATTTTGCGCCCCGGTTATGAGCGCGTGCAAAAGGCTGCGCCGAACGACATGTCGCCTCTGGTAGCGCTGGAACATGAGGCAGTGCGCACATCGCTCGCCAATCTCGCCACGTTCCCGTTCGTCGAAGCGGCCATTGATGAGGGCCTGCTGACCCTCCACGGCGCGTGGATCGACATCGCCAACGGAGAGATGTACGGCATCGGCAATGATGGACTGACCTTCTGCAAGCTTTGAAGTAAAAAGGTCGGGGCGGGACACGGCCGCATGGAAAATCGATCCCTCCGCCTCCCCCAAGACCGTAACGCTTGGCCACCCCACGGGGAGTCCGCCGTGCCCAAAAATCCCAGAGTCAGGCGCTGGGTCGCATCTTGCCGATCCTCAGCCGATCCACTATGTACACGGGTGAGAGGTTGGCGCGGGCGTTCGTCTCGCCAACCCGGTCAGGTCCGGAAGGAAGCAGCCGCAACGAGTTTTGTTCGGGTCGCTGCCAGCCTCTCACCCATCCATCACGATCCGCTGAACATGCCGCAAGGCGCGCGCACCTCTGCTATGGTCACCGCCTGACAGGGGGTCATCGTGAAACAGGACGAAGCATCCGGCCAACCCGCCCGCGCGCGACTGATCTTCGCGGCGTGCATGCTTCTCACCCTTATCGGCGCTGGTATCGCCGGTGCCCTGGTCCTGTCGGAGGCAGGTCCGACCGAGATCGAGGCCTTGCTGGTCGCAAACCGCGATTGGGCAGGGGCGCTGATCATCCTCCTGATGATCCTGCATTGCTTTGTCCCTTTCCCCGCCGAACTGCCAGCCTTGGCCGCCGGGGCCCTGTTCGGCGTAGTGCAGGGAGTGGCGCTGATCTGGATCGGCGCGATGATCGGGGCGGCGCTGTCCTTCTGGCTCGCGCGCCGCCTCGGGCAGCCTTTCGTCATGGCGATGCTTCCCGCCCGTCACAGGGCACGGCTGGACGCGGTGCGCGCCGATCAGGCGGCGATCACCCTGCTGATCGGACGCCTGCTGCCGGTGATCGCCTTCAACCTGATCAACTATGCGGCTGGCCTCACACCGGTGCGCTGGTCCACATTCCTCTGGACGACCGCGATCGGCATCCTGCCCTTGACGATCCTCGTCGTCGCCATGGGCGCGCAATTACGTGCCCTGTCGCTGGAGACCATGGCGGTGGTTTCACTGCTGTGCATCGCCTTGGTGATGCTCGGCTGGTGGGCATGGCGGCGGATCAATCGCCAAGCCCGGTGATCAGCTGATCACCTCGGTGATCAGAGGATCGCCTGCCAGATAGGCCTTGATATTGTCCACGGCGAGTTGCCCCATGGCGGCGCGGGTCCGGGTCGTGGCGCTGCCCTGATGGGGGGACAGCACCGTGTTCGGCATTGACAACAGCGCAGGATGGGGGCGGGGTTCATCCTCGAACACGTCTAGCGCCGCGCCGCCGAGAGCACCGGAGGTCAGCGCCTCCACCAGCGCCGCCTCATCCACCACCGCGCCGCGTGAGACATTGACCAGCGCACCTTCGGGGCCAAGCGCTGCCATCACCTCCGCATTGACCAGTTTCAGCGTGCCCGCACCGCCAGGTGTGATCACGATCAACCAGTCGGAAGCCCTCGCCATTTCGACAAGATCGGCAAAATAGGGATAGGGTTGATCAGGCTGTTCCGACCGCCCGTGATAGACGACCTTCATTTTCATCACGTCGAGGCGGTGGGCTATTTCCTTGCCGATCCGGCCAAGACCGATGATCCCCGCCGTCTTGCCCGTCAGTTCCCCCGTCAGCGAAAAATTGCCTTTCCCTACCCAGTCGCCCGCGCGGACATAGGCATCAGCCTCTGGTATCCGCCGGGCCAGTGCGATCATCAGGCCGAGCGTGATCTCCGCCATCGCATCGTTCAGTACATCGGGGGTGTTGGTGACACGCGCGCCATGGGCGTTGGCCGCCGGCACATCGATATTGTCATACCCGACCCCGTAGGAGGAGATAAGCTTCAGCTTCGGCAGGCGCTCCATGATCGCGGGCGGGCACCCGTAATGCCCGTCGGTCGCAACGATATCGATGTTCGGTCCAACCTCCATCAGAAGGGCGTCCTTGTCCGTTGCCTCCCAATATCGGTGCACATTGCCAAGGGCCGCGATCTGCTCCATGCACACCGGGTGCATCGGTCCGATCATCAGAAATTCGGTCATGTCGTCTCCTTCACTGCGTCAAGCGCCTGGGTCAGCAGGATGTCAGGCGGCGCTGAGATGTCGAGGGCGATATGCGGCTCGTCATGGGACGGCCGCTCAAGCGTGGCGAATTGGCTGTCAATCAGGGCGGGAGGCATGAAATGCCCGGTGCGCGTCGCCATCCGGCCAAGGATGACATCCCGCGTCCCGGCAAGGTGAATGAAGAACACGTCATCTCCCGCCGCCGCCGCAAGGCGTTCGCGATAAACCCGGCGAAGCGCCGAGCAGGCGATGACGGCGCGACCCGCGGCGGGCACCCCTGCCCCAAGCGCATCCAGCCAGGGCCAGCGGTCCTCATCCGTCAGCGGCGTACCGGCGGTCATCTTGGCGATGTTGGTGGCGGGATGAAACTGGTCAGCCTCCAGAAACGGCACGTAGAGTGCGGCAGCGAGGTCGGCACCAATGGTCGACTTGCCGCAACCCGCGACGCCCATGACGCAAATCAACCTCACCATCCATCCTCCATCAGCGCCCGTAGGACGGGCAGCATCGCAACGGCATCCGGTTCGATGCCGGTATAGACTTTGAAAGAGCCAAGCAGCATATAGCGAAAAAGGTCATGGCCGCTCAGAAGGGCAAGGCCCGCAGCCGCTGCATCGGTCGCAAAGACCGTCGGAGCGGGCGCATAGACCGCATCGAAGGCCCATGATTGCGGCCCGAGCCCCAGCGCCGCAAAGGCCGTGCCGGGATGGGCCGCCATGCCCAACGGGGTTGCGTTCACCACCCCGGTCGCCGCACCGACCACCGCAGGTGCATCCATGGGCAGAACCGCACGCACCGTCCCGCCGATTTCCTTGGCCAAAGCCTCCGCCGCACCAGCGCGCATGTCCCAGACAGCGATGTCCTCGGCCCCAAGCGTATCGAGCGCCGCCGCGATCGACCGCGCCACGCCCCCCGCGCCGGCCATCGCCACGCGCCCCGGCGCACCCAGCCCGGCCTCGGCCCACATGTTCCGAAATCCGGTATAATCCGTATTCGATGCCTCGATCCCATGGCCGAACCGCAGGAGGTTCGAGGACAACAGCCGCTCCGGCACCCCGCACTTCAGGTCAGCCAGCGCCATCGCATCCAGTTTCCAGGGATGAGTGACCGTCACGCCAGTCCAGCCTTCCTTGCGCAACTGCAAGATCGTACCATCGAAATCGAACCTATGGCGTTCTGCCGTGTCGATATGCTCGAACGCCACCTCAACACCGTGCTCGGCACCGACTTGAGCCAGTGCCACACCAAATCGCGAATCGCCGATATGATCACCGATCAGCCCGCACGTGATCTTCATCGCGCCGCCACCGACAGCCTTTCTCTTCGGGAAAATATCCTCGCGCGGCAGCGCGAAACTGCGTCCGACGCGTTCACATCACAGCCCCGATCTGCCACGGCACGAACTCATAGTCCCCGAGCCCCTGCGCCTCCGACTTGGTCTGTTCACCCGAGGCAACGCGCAGCAGCATCTCATAAATCTCGCGTCCGACTTGCTCGACGCTGGCCCCGTCGGAGACGATGCGCCCGGCGTTAACGTCCATATCTTCGACCATCCGGTCGTACATTTCGGAATTGGTCGCGATCTTCAGCGATGGCGACGGCTTCGCACCGAACGCCGACCCTCGCCCCGTGGTAAAGGTCACAAGGTTGCAGCCCGACGCAATCTGTCCTGTGACCGAAGCCGGATCATAGCCGGGACTGTCCATGAAGGTGAACCCTTTCGCTGTTACCGCTTCGGCGTATCTGTAGACGCCCATCAGGGGCGTCGTACCGCCTTTGGCCGCTGCGCCGAGCGATTTTTCAAGGATCGTGGTCAGGCCGCCCTTCTTGTTGCCGGGGGATGGATTGTTGTCCATCGTGCCCTTGTTGCGCGCGGTATAGTCCTCCCACCAGCGAATGAGGCCGATCAGCCGCTCACCGGTGGCACGGTCCTTGGCGCGGCGGGTCAGCAGATGCTCTGCCCCGTAAATCTCAGGCGTCTCCGCCAGAACGCCAGTGCCGCCCTGCGCGGCCAGCAGATCGCAGGCATAGCCGAGCGCCGGGTTCGCAGTGACGCCCGACCAGGCATCCGAGCCACCGCATTGCAACGCCACCATCAATTCGGAGGCCGGACATGGCTCCCGCCGGGCCTCGTTCGCGATGGGCAGCATGGCGCGGACCTTCTCGACACCCATCTCAATGGTACGGCGCAGGCCCGCGACATCCTGAATGTTCATGGTGTGAAAGAGCGGCCCTTTCTGGATGCCATAAGCCTCTAACAGCCAGTCGATCTGGTTCATCTCGCAACCAAGTCCAACCATCAGCACGCCGCCATGGTTCGGGTGTTTGGCATAGCCCCACATCACCCGTTGCAACGCCTCGAACCCATCGCCGCTGTCGGCCATGCCGCAGCCGGTGCCGTGGACGAAGGCAACGACACCATCAACATTCGGATATTGCGCCATCTCCTCCGGCCCGAAGGCCGCCGCGATCTGGCGCGCGGCAGTGGCGGAGCAGTTCACGGATGTGATGACGGCGATGTAGTTGCGGGTACCGACCTTTCCGCTGGCGCGCCGGTAACCCATGAAGGTGTCGGGCTGGACGGCTGGCGCAACGGGGCGCAGATCAGTCGAGAATTCATATTCAACATCGGTCGCGCGGAATTCGACATTGTGAGTGTGAACATGCATGCCCGGTGCGATGTCTTCTGCGGCATAGCCGATCACCTGCGCATATTTGCGCACGACGTCGCCCTTCGCGATGGCCTCAGTCGCCACCTTGTGACCGCGCGGGATCAAGGCTTGTGCGGTCACCCCGCATGTAATCTCCACGCCCACTTCCAGAGGTTTAATCGCCGTCACGACATTGTCGGCCTGATCCAGACGCACCGTAAGCGACATGGCGTTCTCCCCGTCTTTTCCTTATGGGCGAAGGTGATCCGGTGGCAGCCCAAAAAGCAAGAGGGATAAGGGAAGCGGCTGGGCAATGTCCGCGCAGATGCCGCGTCTGAACACCGGTTATCAGGCATATGGACAGCGATTTGCCGGGACGTTTTCAAAACCGGTCCGAAGCATGTCAGGGCCAGCCGACGAGCTGGCCCTGATCCCCGGTCGTCAGGCGAGCTGACGCCGGTAAGAGCCTTTCTTGAACAACCCGATCGCGATCAGAACCGCGCCGATCCCACAAAGAACGAGGAAAAGCTCAACAGACCCGCCCGGACGCTCCATCTCCACGGCCCGGTCCTTCTGGAATGGATCAATGACGATCTTGCTTGCTGCCGAACTCCAGGCCCGCGATTGCTCCTTGAAGGCGTCCTCTGCGTTGGACGACAGCGATCCCATATGGGCGAGGCTGCCATGGAGATCCATGATCGGGCCAAGAGGTCCTTCACCCACGAGTGTCTTGATCAATACTTCCGGATCGATTGCATCATCGGTCTCCCAGAGCAAACCGATCGGTGGCTGGCTCGTGTCCTTCGCATCAACCGCATAGAGCGGGATCATGAATGCGCGGTCCCGAACGCTCCCTTTCTTTTTGCGGATCAATTCATAGCGCATGCCGAGATCCAGCTGAGCACGGATGACAACCTCACCCAGCAAGCCGGCATGCGTATCGCGATCAAACTCACTGATAGTAACGAGGTCCGGCGGCCCCTGCACGAGGGCGGCCTCATAGTCGGCAGCCTGCCTGTTCATCTCCAAATACAAATACAGAGCCAGCGGCAAAGACAGTGCACCCAGAACAACAAACATCCACCAGGGAAGACCAAAAAACAGCCTCAGCATCTCAACTCCTTCAACAAAACGCTACACACAACCAAAACAGGCATAATCACTGCGGTTGACCGCAAAATTAGGGTCTGAACCCAATTCGTGTGGCACTTGCTGCTAACCTAAGCCTCTGATTCACTGCCTCAAAAATGGCGGTGACTATGGCAAGATTTGATCTGAGCGACGAAGAATGGGCAGTGATTGAGCCTTTACTCCCCCC